>CAKQHH010000005.1 GCA_934234035.1 uncultured Clostridia bacterium
AACTTCCTGTCTGAATTTGCAAATTTAAAATCCAGTTCCGCCGGAACAAAAGCAGAACTTACTTTTTCAATTCACGAAAGGAACCGGCACATCCGCCGGTTCCTTCATAATACGGTCTATATAATATCCCTATTTCGCCTTCACTTCTTTCCAGTACTTGCTGTACAAATCCGTGGTTTTCGTATCCAGCGTTTTCAGCGTATCGCACATGGCCAGGGTCTCATCCGTCGGGAAGATGGCTTCCTCGTTCCGGTACTTCTTTTCGATGAACTTCATCGCCGCCTCGTTCGGAGTGGTGTAGTAGAGGTAATCGAAATTCTTTTTTGCCACCTTCGCCTTGCACATGTAGTTGATGAACTTCTCCGCGTTGGCCTTGTTCTTGGAGGTTTTCGGGATGGCCCAGGAATCTACGAAGAATTCCGTGCCTTCCTTCGGAATGACGAATTCCACATCCGGGTTCAGGTCCTTGGTGTAGATGTACTCGCCGTTCCACACCACGCCGATGGCTGCGGAGCCGTCGGCCAGCAGATCCCGGGCGGAATCGTTGGCGTATTTGTACACCAGCGGCTTCTGCTTCTTCAGCAGTTCCGCCGCCGCCTTGATTTCCTTCTCGTTGGAGGTGTTCTGGTCGTATCCCAGCAGCCGCAGGGCGATCATGAAGTCGTCCCGGACGCTGTCCGGCATCACGATGCTGTCCTTGAACTTCGGATTCCACAGGTCTCCCCAAGAATCTATTTTTACATCCCCCACCATCTTCTTGTTATAGATGATTCCGGAAACGCCCACCATGTACGGCACGGAGTATTTATTGCCCGGGTCGAAGGATTCCGACTTCTTCAGGTAGCGGGAATCGATGTTCTTCAGGGCCGGGAGGTTCTTCTTGTCCACCTCCAGGAGCATTTTGTTGTGAATCATCTTCTCGATCATGTAGTCGGAAGTGATGATGACGTCGTAGTCCGCGGTTCCCTTCTCGATGACCGGATACATTTCCTCTGCGGTATCGTAGGTATCCTGAATGACCCGGATTCCCGTCTCATCCTCGAAGTCCGCAATCGCCTCCTGGTCGAAATAGTCTCCGTAGCTGTAGACGTAGACCTCGCCGTTCTCGCCGCTTCGGCAGCCGGTGCAGAGCATCATTCCCAGCACGACCACCGCCGCAAGCACCCATTTGATTTTCTTCATCTACGCAGCCGTCCTTTCATTCTTAATATTGTTCCAGTTCACCACCAGCAGCACCACCAGCGCAATCAGGAAGATTACGGTGGACAGAGCGTACAGGGATGGACGAATTCCGATTTTCACCTCGCTGTAGATCAGCGTGGAGATGGTGTTGATGCCCGCCCCTCTGGTAAAGTGGGTGATGATGAAATCATCGATGGACATGGTAAAAGAAAGCAGGAATCCCGATGCGATTCCCGGCAAAAGCTCCGGCAGCACCACTTTGCGGAAGGCGTATCCCCGGGAAGCGCCCAGGTCCAGCGCCGCTTCGAACAGGGTGTCCGTCGCCTTGTTCATCCTCGGCCGCACCGACAGAATCACGTATGGAATGCAGAACGTGATGTGGGAAAAAAGAATCGTGCAGTATCCCAAAGAGATTCCGAACATCAGGAAGGACAGCATCAGCGCGATTCCCGTCACGATGTCCGCATTCAGCATCGGAATGTTGTTGCACCCCATCAGCACCGTCTGGGTGTTCTGCTTCATCCCATCGATTCCGATAACCGCCATGGTTCCGATAATCGTGGCAATCAGCGCCGCCAGCAGCGCGATGGAGAAGGTGTTCACCAGCGCACCCAGAATCAGCTTGCTGTGAAACATTTCCGCGTACCACTTCAGGCTGAACCGGGTAAACACCGACATGGACTTCGCCTCGTTGAACGACAGCACGATCAGCGTCAGTATCGGGAGATACAGGAACAGCATGATAATTACAATGTACAGATTTCCAAAGAATTTCTTCATATGAACGTTCCCTCCCCGGTTTTATCGAATTTCTCCAGCAGCACCATGCTGATAATAATGAACACCATCATCACCAGGGACAGTCCCGACCCCAGATACCAGTTGGAGTTCACCGTGAACTCCTGCTCGATGATGTTTCCGATCAGGTTCACCTTTCCGCCGCCCAGCATGTTGGAAATAACGAAGGTGGTGAGAGCCGGAATAAATGCCATGGTGATTCCGCTGACGATGCCCGGCACGCACAGGGGTAAAATCACTTTGCGGTACACATAGGCTTTACCGGCTCCCAGGTCGTACGCAGCCTCGATCAGATGGCTGTCGATCTTCATCACCGCATTGTAAATCGGCAGAATCATAAACGGCAGGAAGTCATATACCATGCCCAGTACTACCGCGCCCGGCGTGTTCATCATTTCCTGTCTCGGAAGTCCCAACGCCTGCAGGATTCCGTTAATCACCCCTGCCCGTTCCAGCAGCACCTGCCATGCCATGGTCCGGAGCAGGAAGTTCATCCACATCGGCAGAATCAGCACGAAAATCGTAAAGCCCTGCTTTCCGAACTTGCTGTCCCGAAGCACCATCGCCATCGGGAATGCCACAATCAGGCACACCAGCGTGCTCACCAGCGCCAGCAGCAGGGACAGCCCCAGCGCCTGCATGTGGTTGGCGCTGAACATGGCGGTGATGTTATCCAAAGTAATCCCTCCGTCTCGGGACGTGAATCCGTAGTAGGCAATGGAGAGGATGGGAATAACCGTTCCGGCAATCACAAAGACGATGAACGGTGCCGACCATTTCTTGCTAAATGTCAATTTCAATCGCCTCCTCTTCATGTGTCTTCGGTTTGTGCATGATCTGAATATTCTCCGGACGAACGTACAGTCCTACCGTACTTCCCACTTCGTAGGAATCGTAGTTCTGCAGGAGCCACTCAAAATCTCCTTCCGTATCCGCCTGGGCCAGCATCTCGTAGTGCATGCCGATGAACAGCTTGCTGGTAATCTTGGCATCCAGAATGCCTTTTCCCGCCGGATGTATTTCCAGATCCTCCGGCCGAATCAGCACGTCCACATCCAGTCCCGGAGCGAATCCGTTCTCGCTGCCGTCGATGCACGGGAAATCCACGCCGTTGATTCGAACCAGGCGATCCCGAACCATTTTGCCGGAAAGGATGTTGCTGTCACCGATGAAATCCGCCACGAATGCGTTCTCCGGCTCGTTGTAGATTTCCTCCGGCGTTCCTTCCTGCTGAATCCGTCCGCTGTTCATGACGATGACCTTATCCGACATGGTCAGCGCCTCTTCCTGGTCGTGGGTGACGTAGATAAAGGTGATGCCCAGCTCGTGCTTCAGCCGCACCAGCTCGTACTGCATCTCCTGTCTCAGCTTCAGGTCCAGCGCTCCCAGCGGCTCGTCCAGAAGGAGCACCTTCGGCTCATTCACGATGGCCCGGGCCATGGCCACCCGCTGCTGCTGTCCGCCGGACATCTGGGAGATTTTCCGGTTCTCGTAGCCCTCCAGGTTCACCAGCTTCAGGCCGTAATGCACCTTCTCCTTGACGTCCGATTCGTTCATTCCTTTTACCCGAAGACCGAAGGCCACGTTGTCTCCCACGGTCATGTGCGGGAAGAGGGCGTAGTTCTGGAATACCGTATTCAGGTTTCGCTGGTTGGACGGCACGTTGGTGATATCCTTTCCGTCAAAAAGAACCCGGCCGCTGTCCGGGTTTTCGAAGCCCCCCAGAATCCGCAGCGTCGTGGTCTTTCCGCAGCCGGACGGTCCCAGCAGCGTGACAAATTCTTTTTCCTGAATGGAAATGGTAATGTTCTTCAGGACTTCGTTCTCCCCGTAGGATTTCCGAATGTTCTCCAATCTAATCAGTTCCGCCAATGCTTTCTTCCTCCTTTGTTCTTTCCCGATGTCATTTCTTTAAAAGCTTGGGGGTGTGCTCACCCAGATCAGCTCGGCTCCCGCCGGTGAGCTGATGTAATGTTCTTCGTCCGGGTAGAGATAGAAGCTCTCTCCTTCTCCCACGGCATATTTCTCTTTCCCGATGTGGACTTCCACACTTCCGGAAATAACGTATCCGAACTCCTCGCCCTCATGAGGATTGTCCGGTATGGTGGATCCCCCCTTCTCCAGGGTCAGCCGGATGGGTTCCATCTCGTTTCGCTGGGCGTTGGGGACAATCCATTCGATGCGGCTCTTCCTTGCCGAATCTTCTTTCACAAAATAATCTTCCGCCGAGAACACCACCTGGGGGCGGGTCCGGTTGGCAAAGAATTCTCCGCAGTCCGTTCCCAAACAGGTGAGAATATCCTCCAGGGTGGCGATGGACGGGGAAGTGAGATCCCGTTCAATCTGCGAAATAAACCCTTTGGACAGCTCTGCCCGGTCTGCCAGCTCCTCCTGGGTCAGGCCTCGTTCGATCCGGATTCGACGGATTTTCTCTCCGATTTCCATGATAACCTCTTTTTCTAAAAACACAGAATACTAAAAATGAAGTTTAGTATTTGTAAACTCAAACACTAAAAATTATACTTGACCCCGCAAAGAAGTCAAGTACATTTTTTGTATATTATTCTTTAAATTTCCAGGCCCATCTCTGCCAGAACGTCCACCATGGCATCCATTTCCTTGTTCTCGTGGAACTCGATTCTTCCGGCGTCACTGAGCATTGCCAGCTTCGGATCGATTGGCAGCTTTGCGATGACCGGAATGCCGTATTCCGCACCGATGGCATCCGCAGAGCTCGGTCCGAATACTTCGATTTTCTTTCCGCAGTCCGGGCATTCCAGGTAGCTCATGTTCTCCACCATTCCCAGAATCGGAATGTTCATCATCTGCGCCATCTTCATGGCCTTCTCTACGATCATGGATACCAGTTCCTGCGGAGAGGTTACGATGATGATGCCATCCACCGGAATGGACTGGAAGATGGTGAGCGGAACGTCGCCGGTGCCCGGCGGCATATCGATGAACATTACATCCAAATCGCCCCAGATTACATCGGTCCAGAACTGGGTAACCGCACCGGCGATTACCGGTCCTCTCCAGATAACCGGATCCGTCTCGTTATCCGTCAGCAGGTTCAGCGACATAATCTCCATCTCCGTCGGTGTGGAAGCCGGAAGCAGTCCCATGTTGGACACCTCTGCCTTCTCGTGAATTCCAAACATCTTCGGAATGGATGGTCCGGTGATATCCGCATCCAGGATACCAGTCTTCAGACCGTTTCTATTTGCAGCGATTGCAGACAATGCGGTGACCATGGATTTGCCCACGCCGCCCTTTCCGCTGACTACGCCAATGACTTTTTTGACACTGCATCCCTCATGCATCTTTTCGTGAGGATCCTTCTGTTCCCCCTGTCTGGACGCACAATCTGCGCTGCATGTTTCGCAAGAATGAGTGCAGTTTTCTTCAAATTCTGCCATTTTATTTCCTCCTATACATTACACAATATACATTCGCACCAGGTGATTATACCATATTCTCATCCCGAATGCACTGTATGCATTCCACTATTAAATTTATTCTCTACTATTAGATATATTCGTTGCCGTTCACCCGGTCCACGTATTGACACGCGTGGGTGGCCGCCACCGCACCGTCGCCCACCGCCGTGGTGAGCTGGCGCACGGATTTGCTCCGGCCGTCTCCCGCTACGAACACGCCGTCCCGCTTGCCGCCGCAGTTTTCATCAATTTGATAGTATCCGGCGTCGTCCATCTCCACCAGTCCACGGAAAGGCTCCCCGTTCGGCACCTGTCCGATGGCCACAAAAAATCCGTCCACCGGAAGTTCCGTCTCTTCTCCGGTCTTCCCATCCCGCAGGGTCACGCTCTGAATAATCTTCTCGCCCTGCACGGCGGATACGGTCTTCTCCATGGCAAAAACAACATTGTCTTTGGACTCCAGTTCCCGAACCAACCCCTCTTCCGCGCGGAAACGGTCTCGGCGATGGATGATGGTCACCTTCCGGCAGATGCCCGACAGGTAGATGGCATCCTCCACCGCGGTGTTGCCGCCGCCGTAGACCGCCACATCCCGGTTCCGGAAAAAGGCGCCGTCGCACACGGCACAGAAGGAAAGTCCCCGGCCGATGAAATCTTCTTCCCCCGGTACGTTCATCTTCCGCCGCTGCAGTCCGGTGGCCAGAATCACAGCGGTGCATTCCACCGATTCGTCCGCCGTCCTTACTTCATAGCTTCCGTCTTCCTTCGGCAGGATTTCCGTTACGCCATCCATGAAAATCTCGGTGCCGCAATCCGCCGCCTGCTGCTGCAGCTTCATGGCGTATTCCGCACCGCCCATTCCCGGCGCTGCCGGGAAGTTGTCAATCTCATCGGTGTAGGTAATCTGTCCGCCAATCATCTCTTTCTCGAAGAGGGCTACGGTCTTTCCCGCACGGCCGGCGTAGATTCCCGCCGTCAGTCCCGCCGGGCCGCCGCCCACAATTACTACATCATATTTTTCATTCATCATTATCACTCCTTGCATCCTCTCGGTACGTTGCTAAATTTCTTCTTATTATATACAGTATACCGACTTCTAAAGTGCATATCTTGAGTATAGTCGTTTCTTTCCGGGGTGGCAATATGATTTTTCTGTGATATTTATTTTCGGCGGTTGAAATCCCCCGGCCGAAAGAGTATTATGTTTATTAGCAAACGGACTCGGTGAGTGCTAACCTCCCCGATCCTGTTTTTATGAGAATGAAATAAATATGAATAGAAGGAAGGTATGACAAGATGAGCAAGAAACAGTTCAAAGCAGAATCCAAGCGGATGCTGGATCTGATGATTAACTCCATTTACACCAACCGGGAGATTTTCCTGCGGGAGATTATCAGCAACGCCAGCGACGCCATTGACAAGCGGTATTACGAAGAGGCCAAGAGCGGCAAGACCGGACTTTCCCGGGAGAATTTTGAGATTCGGATTGAGCCGAACAAGGATGCCCGCACACTGACCATTTCTGATAACGGCATCGGAATGTCCGCGGAGGAGCTGGAAGAGAATCTGGGAATCATCGCGAAGAGCGGTTCCCTGGGCTTTAAGGCGGAGAACGAAGAGGCCGCCAAAGATACCGACATCATCGGACAATTCGGCGTGGGATTCTACAGTGCTTTTATGGTGGCAAAACACATCGAGGTAACTTCCCGCAAGCTGGGAGAGGAGCAGGCTCACGTATGGATCAGTGACGGCGCCGACGGTTATTCCGTGGAGGATGGCAGCCGGGACGAGGTGGGCACCACCGTTCAGCTGACCCTGCGGGATGATACCGAGGAGGACAAATACGATGAGTTCCTGGAGGAGTATCGCCTGCGCAGCCTGGTTACCAAATACTCCGATTACATCCGCTACCCGATCGTGATGAACGTGGAGAAATCCAAGATGAAGGAAGCGTCGGAGGAAGAGAAGGCCAAGGAGGATTATCAGCCGGAGTACGAGACCTACCGGGAGGACGAGCGCCTCAACAGCATGGTGCCGATCTGGAAAAAGAAGAAGAGCGAGATCACCGCGGAGGAGTACAACGAGTTCTACAAGTCCAAATTCTTCGACTGGAACGATCCGCTGAAGGTCATCCACACCAACGTGGAGGGCGTGATTTCCTACGATGCCCTGCTGTTCATCCCGAGCCAGGTGCCGTTCAACTACTACACCAAGGACTTTAAGAAGGGGCTGCAGCTCTACTCCAGCGGCGTCATGATTATGGACCACTGCGAGGACCTGCTGCCGGATTACTTCAGCTTCGTCAAGGGTCTGGTGGATTCTCCGGACCTGTCCCTGAACATTTCCCGTGAAATGCTGCAGCAGGACCGCCAGCTGAAGGCCATCGCCCAGCGTCTGGAGAAGAAGATTTCAAGCACCCTTCTGGAGATGCAGGAGAAAGATCGGGAGAGCTACGACAAAATGTTCGAAGCCTTCGGCATGCAGCTGAAGTACGGCGTCTACGACCAGTACGGCGTGCACAAAGATAAGCTGAAGGACTTTATCGAATTCTACAGCAGCACCACCGACGAGCTTGCCACCTTCAAGGAATACGTGAGCCGCATGAGGGACGATCAGAAATACATCTACTACGCAACCGGCGAATCCAAGGAAAAGATTGCCAAAATGCCGCAGATGGATCTCTTCAAGGAGAAGGGCTATGAGGTTCTGTACTGCACCGACGAGATTGACGAGTTCGCCCTGAAGATTCTGCAGAACTACGACGATAAGGAGTTCAAGAGCATTTCCGATAAGGATCTGGGCTTCGAGATGAGCGACGAAGAGAAGAAGGCGCAGGAAGAGAAGCAGGAGGAAGCTAAGGACGTTCTCTCCGCGGTAAAAGAAGCGTTGGGGGACAAGGTGGCGTCCGTCATTCTCTCCACTCGACTGAAGGATCATCCGGTATGCTTTGCCTCCGGCGATGGCCTCTCCCTGGAGATGGAAAAAGTACTGAAGGCCCAGGCGGAAATTACCGGCAACAAGGAAGTGGGCGCCATCAAGGCGGACAAAATCCTGGAGCTGAACGGAGACCATCTGTTCTTCGCGGCCCTGAAGGCCGCAGTGGAATCCGACAACAAAGAAAAGGTTTCGGATTACGCTCAGCTTCTGTACGATCAGGCTCTGATTATTGAAGGTCTGCCGATTGACGACCCGGTCGCCTTCAGCAACCGAATCTGCAACTTGATGAAATAGAATTACTTGCTCATGAGATGAAACGAGGGCTGCGGCATGGCGCCGCAGCCCTTGTTTTTATACTTATACTTAAGTTTACTTTCCGAGTCAAGTGTGCTAGAATGCATTCCTGTGTCTATATTTAATAGATTTCTTTAAAACGCTTTATTTCATTAACCCTAATAAGGCAAGGAACGTGAATGAAAAAGAAAGCCAAAACCCTAGCAATTCTGCTGGTTTTTCTTATTGGATTGCTAATAATGCTGTATCCGTTTATAAGCAACTTCCGGAACCGGATGAGAACGGAGAATCTGATTGGTGTGTACAACGGAGATGTGGACAAGACTTCGCAGCGAAAGCTGACGGAAGCCTTTCGGAAAGCACGAGCGTACAACCGAAATCATACGGTAAACACAATTGTGGACATATTCAATCAAGACTCCCCGGTGCGGGATGAATACATGTCTCTCCTGAATCTGTCCGGAAACGGAATGATGGGATATATCGAAATTCCCGAGATTCACCAGCGACTGGCAATCTACCACGGAACCGACGATGAGGTGCTCCAAAAGGGCTGCGGTCACATTGCCGGAACCAGCCTTCCGGTAGGGGGCAAAAGCACGCATTCCGTGCTTGCCGCTCATCGAGGCTTGCCCAGCGCCAAGCTTTTCACCGATCTCGACCGGTTAAATGAAGGGGATGAATTCTACGTGTTTGTACTGAACCGAACCCTGGCCTATAAGGTGGATCAAATTAAAACGGTAAAACCGGATAATTTAGATGACCTGCAGATTGTAAAAGGAAAGGATTACGTGACCCTATTTACGTGCACGCCGTATGCTGTGAATACCCATCGGCTGTTGGTGCGGGGGCATCGCGTACCGTACGTTCCGAAGGACAACGCCACCCGGACCATGATGGACTCTTTCGAGATGTATTGGATTATTATATTCGTCATTGGAATCATTGCGCTGGCAGTGGTTGTATGGATAAAACAAAAAGAACGCAAGAAAATGCAAAAGGAGGTGAGATGACGCTCCACCGGAGTATGAACAACAATTATTTTCTATAATTACATCAATATATTGCATCAATTTTGGGGAGGAGAAATATTTATGAAGAGGAGAACGTTTAAACGTCTATGTACCATGTGTCTGGCATTTGTGGCAGCATTTACGATGGGCATGTCCACAGCATCTTTTGCAGCGACGCCGGATACGGAAGATGTAATGAAGGTTTACAATGTGGAGAAGGGTGCCACTGTTACGGCATACCAAATTGTAAAGGAAGTAAAAGGTGAATGGAAACCGGTCGATGGCGTAAATATCAAAGATCCGACCAATCCGACTGCAAATGAGATTACAATGATTAACGTAAATGAACTCAAACCAATCCCGTTAACACAGGGGCCGGACGGTGTGTACTCCAAAGCCGGAGAAGCGGCCGGAATGTACCTGATTGAGGTCTATGGTACCGGTGCAACCGTGTACAATCCGATGATTGTCAGCGTGGATTATGATAAAGTAGCCGACAGTGTCGACGCAAAATCCAATTTTTCAAACAATGCATACGCAAAGAGCAGCACTCCGGAAGTAAAGAAGACCAACGATAAGACCGGAAATACCGGTGTTGAGGCGAAGCCGACAACCAACAAAGGCACCTCGGTACAGGTGAACGGAACAGCGAATTTCACTATCGAGACGATTATTCCGTCCTACAGTGCACATTACGAAAATCCTACATTCAAAGTCACCGACAAGATGGATTCGGGTCTCACTCCACCGGAAGCAAAGGATGTGAATGTAACCGTCGGCGGAAAAGCGATTCCGGACGGAAAGTGTACGGTTACAAAGAAAGCGGATGGATTCGAAGTTGCATTCGACAGCGCTTATGTCCGCAGCTTAGCTTCTAAAACAGATAACGAGAGAAAAGTGGTAATCAAGTACGGTGCCTTGGTTAACGATAAAGCAACCTGGAACTTCGTACCGAATAAGAACAAAGCCACCATCACATACAGCAAGAACGAAGCAGCTACCGATACAAAAACCGATAATTCCAAGGTTTACACATTCGGTCTGGATGCAACTTTAAACGGAACTGCAACTACCAACAACAAGAAGACGCACGAAATCATTAAGCTGAATGAGGACGGCAAAGCACAGAATCTGGGCTACACCTCGGAATCCGGCAAGGAAGAAAACGGCGAGAACGCTCTGGCCGGAGCAACCTTCACGCTCTACAACGATAAGTCCTGCGCCGATAATACAAAGGTAACGGAGACAACGACCACAGATAACGGTTACATGGAAATGAAGGGACTCAAGGAAGGAACTTATTACCTGAAGGAGACCGCCGCACCGAATGGATATGCACCGCTCAGCGATGTATACACGGTTAAAATCTCCGCACTCTACAACGACAACGGTACGCTGAAGAGCTACACGGTGAACATCACGGATGCGAACAAAAAGACTTACACCTCCACTTACAACGCAACGTACACGGACGGTGACAGCCTGAATCAGGTAACTGTAGCAGACAATTCCGAAACTCTGTTCATCAAAAACAACAGAATGTCCGGACTGCCGTCCACCGGCGGCATGGGAACTTACATCTTCCTGATTGTCGGCGCAGCCATCATGGCATTTGCGGCAGTTGCTTTCGTAAAGAACTCGAAAAAGGCAAACGAGACCAAATAGCAATAATATAGCTTACACTTAAAAGAAGGGCCGCGACGCCATGTCGCAGCCCTTTTTTAGTTCTTCTTTTTTTCTATTTATCCCCGTCTCCCTCGAAGTAAGCGGCCACCTTCTTCAGGTTCTCGATAATCGGCAGGTGCTGCGGGCAAATTGCCTCACACTGGCCGCAGCCGATGCAGTCGCTGGCTTTGCCGCTGTTCAGCGCCGTTCTGCTGTAGAACTCCCGCTGAGTGGTCCAGTCCGTCCGCGTCTCGTTCTGGTCCGCGTTGTACAGAGAGAAGTATTCCGGAATCGGAATGTTCATCGGACATCCTGCCGTGCAATAGGAACATCCGGTGCACTGAATCTCAATGCCCTCGTTAATCTTCGTCACCGCCTGCCGGATCAGTTCCTGCTCCTTTTCGTCCAGCGGCTTAAAGTCTTCCATGTATCCCGTGTTATCCAGCAGCTGCTCCATGCTGCTCATGCCGGACAGCACCACGGCCACATTGTCATGACCGGCCGCATAGCGGATGGCCCAGGATGGGATGGACAGATCCGGATCGTATGCCTTGAATGCCGCCTCTACGCTCTCCGGAATCCGGTTCGCCAGCATACCTCCTTTTACCGGTTCCATTACGATGACCGGCTTGTTGTGCTTTGTGATTGTCTCATAGGCTTCCCGTGCCTGAATTCCCGGGCTGTCCCAATCCAGGTAGTTCAGCTGAATCTGGACGAACTCCAGCTCCGGATGCTCCGTCAGCACCCGATCCAGGAACGGTGCTTTGTCGTGGCAGGAAAAGCCCACGTGACGGATTTTTCCCTCTGCCTTCATCTTTGCCACCATATCGAAAGCACCCACTTCTTGAAATTTGCCGTAGTTGTCGTGGCCCATATCGTGGAGGAGATAGTAGTCAAAATACTCCACACCGCAGCGCTCTAGCTGTGCCAGGAACACCTCTTCCGGCGTGCCGTCCTTCACGTAGGCCAGGTGATATTTATCCGCCAGGGTGTAGCGGTCGTGGGAGTACCGGTCGGTCAGGGCCAGCTTCACCACCTGCTCACTGTTCTTGTTGTGATACATCCATGCGGTGTCGAAATAGGTAAAACCCCTCTCGATAAAAGTATCCACCATTTCCTTTACCTGCTCCACATCGATGTTGTCCAGCTCTCCGTTCTCTGCGTCCGTTCTCTTCGGAAGACGCATCATTCCGAATCCCAGCTTTTTCTTCGATTCGATTACTGCCATCTGTATTCCCTCCCTTTGATCAAAAAAATAATCCGCATATAGCAAAACAGAAGTTCAATTGCTGAACTTCTGTTTCTATTGGTCGGGATGGCGAGATTCGAACTCACGACCTTCTCGTCCCGAACGAGACGCCCTACCAAGCTGGGCCACATCCCGACGTCGATTACATTGTTTATATTACCACAATAATTCCATCGACGCAAGCCTTTTTTCTGAATATCTGAATTTTAATTAAATTTCATTTATTTATGCTTTATTCGGATATCTCCGGCAATTTGGTCACATCCACCCACTCCAGTGCTCGGGAGAACCGGAAGAGCTCATCGCAAGTCACTTCGATGGCGCTGTTGGCCGTGCCGCAGGCCGGAAAAACCGTGTCGAACCGGCGAAGGGATTCGTCGCAGTACACCTTCACATCTTCTCTATCGATGGCAAAAGCACAGACGCCGCCGATGGGATGCCCGGTAAAATCCAATACTTCATCCGGCGTAAGGAATTTTGCTTTTACCCCGAAGGTGTGCTTGTATTTGTGGTTGTCCACTTTGGCGTCCCCCGCCATCTGCACCACAATCGCACCCTCTTCCTTGTTGCGGAAAGACAGGGTTTTGCAAATGCGGGCACCGTCTACGTGCAGGGCCTCTGCCGCCAGATCCACGGTGGCGCTGGATGCGTCGAACTCCATCACCCGGTCCGCTGCCTCAAACTGCTCCAAATATTCTTTTACCTTCTCAATCGACATGATTTCTCCTTCCCCCCTAAAGGTTTCCGTAAATGCGTTCGCTTTTGAATTCGATTAAATCTCCCGGCGGCCTTCCATCGCCTTCAGCAAGGTGACTTCGTCGGCATACTCCAGGTCGCCGCCCACCGGAATGCCGTGGGCAATTCGCGTCACTCGAATTCCGGACGGCTTCAGCAGACGGGAAATGTACATGGCGGTGGCTTCCCCCTCGATGTTGGGATTGGTGGCGATGATCACCTCTTCCACCTCCGGCTCCTTCTGCAGCCGAACAATCAGGGACTTCAGATTGATGTCCCCGGGACCGATTCCCTCCACCGGCGAAATGGTGCCGTGAAGAACGTGATACCGCCCGTTGAACTCCCGAATCCGCTCCATGGCCAGCACGTCTTGCGGGGATTCCACCACGCAAATGACCTTCGGGTCCCGCTGGGGATCCGAACAGATGGAACAGGGATCTTGATCCGTCAGATTTCCGCACACGGAGCAGTAGCGAAGGTTCTGCTTCGCATCCCGAATGGCGTTCGCCAGGTTCTCCACTTCCGGCGTACTCAAAGACAGCACATGAAACGCCAGTCTCTGTGCTGTCTTTCCGCCGATTCCCGGCAGCTTTGAAAACTCATTGATTAATCGATTCAGCGGTTTTGGATACTGCCTCATTCTGCGCCTCCTAGAGTCCCGGGATTCCCAGTCCTCCGGTAATCTTGCTCATTTCCTGCTCCACAACGGTATCTACCTGTCTCATGCCTTCGTTCACTGCGGCAATCAGCAGATCCTGCAGCATTTCCACATCATCCGGATCCACTACATCCTTGTCGATATTCAGCTTGGTGATTTCCTTGTTGCCGTTGATTACCACTTCAACCGCACCGCCGCCGGCTGTAGAGGTGAATTCTCTCTCCGCCAGTTCTGCCTGGCTCTGCTCCATCTCCCGCTGCATTGCCTGCATCTGCTTCAGCTGCTTCTGCATGTCGCCGCCGCCCATCTTGGTCTTTCTCTTTCCTGCTCTCATACCTTTGCCCATTTTTCTTTTCCTCCTCTGTAGTTCTTAATGTTAGTCAATTATTTCCACGGACGTGCCGAAAAGGTTCCCGGCTTCCTCCGCAATTTCGGTAACGATATCGTCCTTCTGCTGCATCTGGGTTGGGTAATCCACGCCCCCCATCATATTGTAGTCGGAGGGAACGATTTCATCCACCCCTTCATCGCCGATGCCGAACTCCGCTTCCGCCGGGTATGCCGGCACTTCCGGTGTGGGCGGTATTGGCGTCGCTGCCGGTGGGGTAGAAGGCTTCGCTGCTGCAGCCGGTTTCACGGCCCGCGCCGGCGCTGTCCCGGTCGGTGCTCCCTTTCCGTCGTCGGACCGCAAGGTTACTACCGCGTGCTCGCCCAAAATCTGCCGAGCCGCCGCCTGAATCTCCGCCTTACAGTCGTTGGCCAAGCCGATCTTATTCGCCTTTACCAAAATCGACAGTTCCCCGTTCCGGTAGGATTCGATTCGGCTGGTGCTTCCCACCATAATCCGGAAGCTGGCACCCGCATCCTGCGCCACGATATCCACAATCCGATCCCATACCGCTTCCGGATCGAATCCGGCCTCATAAAAAGAATCTTCCGCCGCGTCGGAGGTTTCCGGTACGGTCGGTGCCGCTTCTTTGGCCGGCGTTGGAACTGCTTCCGGGGTTTCCGGAATAGCTGCGGCCGGTGCCGCAGGTTCCGATACCGTTGCGGCCGGCTCCGCCGCTTCTTTTGGCTCTGCTGCTTTTTGGGGCTCTGCCGCTGCCGCCTGCACCGCCGGTACCAGCGGCACCTTCTTGAGTTCTGCTTTTGCCAGCTGAAGCATCTCCGCGACTTTGGACGACGGCACCGCCTTGCCGTTCATCAGGTGCAGCGCGGCCGTTTCCAGAAGAATTCGCGGCTGGGTGGAATAGCGTGCCAGGTTGATGTATTCCGAAAGAAGGCGAATGCTCATCTCCAAAGAATCCGCATCCATCTGACTTGCCTGCAGCCGCATGCGGCCGATGTTCTCCTCCGATGCATTGATCAGCCGCTTAGCATCGTCCACATACCGCACCACCATCAGGTTCCGGTAATGCTCCAGCCAATCGCTGAATATCTGTTTCGCGTCGCAGCCGGTGCGGAGGGCATCGCCCACCCGCTTCAGCGCTTCCGCCATATTGTGTTCGATTACGTTCTGGGTCAATCCCAGATAGAAGTCCAGTCCGGCACTGCCCAGGTAGTCTTCCACCGTCTCTAAGTCCACCAGTTCATCGCCGCCGCTGATGCACTGCTCCAGAATGCTGAGTCCGTCCCGCACGGATCCGTCGGCCTTCTGCGCCACCAGTGCCAGGGCATCCCGGGTGATGTTCACTTGTTTTCGCCGGCAGATTCGAGCCATTCCTTCAATCAGGTCCTCTTCGGACACTCGGCGGAAATCCAGCCGCATGCACCGGGAACGGATGGTTTCCCGCACCTTCTCCGGATTGGTGGTAGCCAGGATGAAAATCACATGCTCCGGCGGTTCTTCCAGGGTTTTCAGGAAGGCATTCTCCGCACTGGTGGAAAGCATGTGCACCTCGTCGATGATGTAGACCTTATACCGGCCCACCATCGGCGGATAGTTCACCCGGTCGATTAAGTCCCGCATATCATCCACACCGTTGTTGGATGCGGCATCCATCTCGATGACATCCAGAAAACGGCCTTCCTTAATGGCTTTGCAGCTCTCGCATTCGCCGCAGGGAAGCTGTCCGTCCGCCGGATCGCCGGTGCAGTTCAAGGCCTTCGCCAGAATTCGGGCCGTGGTGGTCTTTCCCGTTCCCCGCGTGCCGGTGAACAGGTAGGCCTGGCTCACATTGTCCGTTTCCAGCTGATGCTGCAGAATCCGCACGATGTGCTTCTGTCCGATGATTTCATTGAAACGCTCCGGCCGCTCCGACCGATACAAAGCTAGATGCATCTTTCCTCCCATAATATAGACAACGCTCTTAGATTACCTGCAGATTGGAGAAGACGGGTCTGCGGCACAGGGTAAGGACCGCTTATTGCTGCTTCCTCTCGGACCTGACAAGATTCACGGCTCACCCTTGCGCAGGGTCCCCTCGACCTGCAGGTAATCTAAGAGCGCTCGATTCTCACATAAACTCAGTGCTTATTATATAATTTAAAAATTTTATTGTCAATCTCTCTATGGCATCGTGGATTTCCGCCGCGGGATTCGCGCCACAGAAAGAGGCGGTGCGCCCCATTTCCGGCCGCACCGCCCCTAAAGTGTCCCTATTGTTTATTCTGTTTTCTTCTATTTCTTCACCTGCAGCATGGCGCCCAGGAATTCCTGAAGCCGCTCGCTCTTCGGATGTTCGAAGATTTCCTCCGGCGTTCCTTCCTCCACAATTTTGCCCTTGTTCATGAACACCACTCGGTCCGCCACTTCCCGGGCAAAGCCCATCTCGTGAGTCACCACCACCATGGTGGTATTTCGGGCAGACAGCGTCTTCATTACGTTCAGCACTTCTCCCGTAATCTCCGGGTCCAGGGCGGACGTGGGTTCGTCGAACAGCATGATTTTCGGCTCCATGGCCAGCGCCCTCGCAATGGCCACCCGCTGCTTCTGTCCGCCGGAGAGACGACCCGGAAACTCATTTCTCTTGTCCTGGAGCCCTACCAGCTTCAGGAGCTCCAGCCCCCGCGCCTCCGCATCGGCCGGATTCACGCCTTTTACTTTTACCGGCGCGTAGGTGATATTCTTCAGGCAGTTCATGTGCGGGAAAAGGTTGAAGTGCTGGAACACCATTCCCGTTTCGCAGCAGATGCGCTTCAGTTCTTTCTCCGTCGGATACACCGCCTCCGGCTGTCCGTTCTTATTCTGTACCTGTCCTTTTTCCGAATCCACGAAAACCTCCCCGTTCAGAGCGATGCTTCCTTGAGTGATTCGGGTCAAGGCGTTGATGCAGCGAAGGAGGGTGCTCTTCCCGGAGCCGGACGGTCCGATAATGGCCACGGTTTCGCCCTTTTCCACCGATAGACTCACGTCGTCCAGAGCCCGGCAACCGGCAAAATCCTTCACGATATTCTTCATTTCCAGCAGTGCCATTCTAGGCCTCCTTTCCATCGTACAGGGACGTCTTCTTTTCCAATCTCTCCAGCAGGCAGGTCACCAGGAAGGAGAACACCAGATACATCGCCGCCGCGATTACGTACGCCATCAGGGAACCGTCTCTGTTCACGATGCTTTTGGACACTTTCATAATATCCGCCAGGGCAATTGCCGACGCCAGCGCCGTGTCCTTCACCAGGACGATGATCTCGTTGGAAATCGGCGGAATCACGATGCGAAATGTCTGGGGCAAAACGATACCGAACAGCGTCTGGCTCCGGCTCAGTCCCAGCGAATGCGCCGCCTCGTACTGGCCCGCGTCGATGCTCTTCATGCCGCCCCGATAGATCTCCGCAAAATACGCCGCATAGTTCAGCGCAAAGGTAATCACCGCCGTCGGAAACGCATCCATGCGGATGTTCAGGCAAATCGGGAAGAAGTAGTAGAAGAAGAACAATTGCAGCATCAGCGGCGTTCCCCTAAAAACAAGTACGTACACTTTACAGAACCACCGAAGAGGCGGCAGATTCGAATTCTCCCCCAATGCGATGGGCAGTCCCAGCGGCAAGGAGAAAATCAATGTCAAGGCAAATAATTCCAGTGAAATAATCGCCCCTTGCAAAAGTGCCGGTGTAATTGTCTGTATGTAGCTCATATAACTCCTCACAATCCGTCAGCGGGTCCGAAGACCCGCTGACCCATCAAACTCCTTATAGATTCATATGATAAAGCAAAGTGCAGTCATTCACCTTATCGTCCCATGCTGTCATATCCAAAGTTGTCAAATCCCTAGTTGTCGTATCCTTGTCGTCAAATCCCTAGTTGTCATACCCCTCGTTGATAATCAGGCTGCTGCCTTTGCCAAACCATTTCTCGCAAATCTTGTCTGCCGTTCCGTCATCGATGCATTCCTGAATCGCATCGTTCACCTTTGCAGCCAATTCCTTGTCTCCCTTACGGAAGCCTACCGCGTACTTATCCGATCCGAAATCGAAATCCGACTGATACAGTTTGGTTTTATTCTTGTTGTTGTACAGTGCGTATACTTCGTCGATGACGATAACATCGATGCGGCCCGCTTTCATATCCAGAATCGCTTCATCGTAGGTTGGATATTCCGATACGTTATCCGCAAAAGAATCATAATTCTTATCCGCCTTAATGGATTCCAGCGCTGCCGAATCCGCCTGCGTACCCACCTTGTAGTTCTTCAGATCCGCACTGCTCTTGATGTTGATGCCCTTGTCCAGGGACATAACCAAAATCTTATTGTTAAAGTACTTGTTGGACAGTGTCATGCTCTTCTGACGATCCTTCGTCGCCGACATTCCGTTCCACACGCAATCGATGTTCTTGGATTTCAGCTCCGCTTCCTTGGCATCCCAGTCGATTGGCTGGAATTCCACCTTGATGCCCAGCTTCTTTCCAACAGCCTTCGCCAGATCGATGTCTACGCCCACCAGGTTATCGTCCTTATCCCGGAAACCCATCGGTGCAAAAGTATCATCCAGTCCTACCGTCAGCGTACCCTTGTCTTCAATATACGCATAATCCGAGGCTTCCTTGGAGCTTCCGCATCCGCTCAGCAGTGCCATTCCGGCAACCAATGCAACTGTTGTAATCAGATAGATAAATTTCTTCATTTTCCTTCCCTCGTCCTTTTTTCATTTTTTCATTTTTTCTCGCCGGATCCCTTTGCTCCGGCGGTTTTTGTTTTATCACTTTATCGTGTTAAAGTACTAATGTGATAGTGTTATAATACCAAAGGTCGGTTCTTTTGTCAATAAAATATAAGTATTTTTATAAATTCATCTCTGTTTTTCTGTTCAAAAAAATAAAAAAACGCCCTTAGATAACCTGCAGTCCATCAAGAGGTGGATCTGCGGCACACGGACGGAACCGCTTATTGCTGCTCCCTCTCGGTCCTGACAAGGTTCACGGGCGTCCATTGCGCAGGACCCCTTGAAACCGCAGGTTATCTAAAGACGTTTCGTCTCACTTATTCAATTATACGCAGCGGAAGCGGGCACAGCCCGCTCCGCCTGTCAAATCATATCTTATACCAGTTCCAGATATACGACTTCTGCGTTGTCTCCCTGTCTCGGTCCGAGCTTGAGAATTCTGGTGTAACCACCATTTCTATCTTCATATCCCGGAGCGATTTCTTCAAACAGCTTTGTTACAACGTCCTCGTCAAAGATATATTCGAGTACCTGTCTCCGTGCGTGAAGATCACCCTTCTTTGCCTTTGTAATCATCTTTTCAGCGATACGGCCGGCTTCTTTCGCTCTCATCTCAGTGGTAGTGATTCTACCCTCTCTGAAGAGATCGGTTACCAGGTTTCTCAGCATGGATTTTCTGTGTGCAGAATTTCTGCCCAGCTTTCTGTAACCCTTCATCAGTATGCTCCTTTCGCTTAGTTATCGTCGTTTGGCTTGAGGCTCAATCCGAGCTCAGCCAGCTTGTTCTTCACTTCTACAAGTGACTTCATTCCGAGGTTTCTGACCTTCATCATGTCTTCCTCGGACCGCTGAGTCAATTCCTCAACGGTGTTGATGGATGCTCTCTTGAGGCAGTTGAATGAACGAACCGACAATTCAAGGTCCTCAATTGTCATTTCAAGTGCTTTAACCTTGCGGTCTTCGTCTTTCTCGATCATGAATTCCATCTCATCCACATCGGAACCCAGTCCGATGAACAGGTTGAGATGTTCCTGCATGATTTTCGCACCAATTGAAACGCCTTCTTCCGGTGTAATCGATCCATCTGTCCAGAGTTCCAGGGTCAGCTTGTCAAAGTCTGTAACCTGGCCGACTCTCGTATTGTCTACCGTGAAGTTTACTTTCTTCACAGGAGTAAAAATAGAATCCACTGGAATTTCTGCGATCGGAGTATTTTCCTTTTTGTTCTGTTCCGCCGGAACATAACCTCTTCCCGAAGTCAGGTTCATCTCCATTACAAGTGTCGCATTATCTGCGAGCGTTGCAATGTGCAGATCCGGGTTGAAAATTTCCGTATCCGCATCCACAATGATGTCGGCAGCTGTTACTTCTTTCGGACCCACTGCGTTAATGATGGCTCTCTTGTTCTCATCTCCGTTGATGCGAACTGCCAGTCTTTTCAGATTGAGGATAATTTCCGTCACATCTTCTTTAACGCCAGGAATCGTCGAGAACTCGTGAAGAATTCCATCGATCTTTACCGAAGTGATAGCAGCGCCTGGCAGGGAACTCAGGAGAATTCTTCTCATACAGTTACCTAATGTTGTGCCGTATCCTCTTTCCAGAGGTTCTACGACAAACTTACCATAGTGGCCATTCTCATCGATTTCTTTAGTGATTGTTGGCTTTACTATCTCGATCATTCTCTTCCTCCCATTAATTTACCAGCAAAATGTAAAAACATTAAACGCATTATCTAGAGTAGAACTCTACGATGTAACGCTCTTCGATTGGTAAATCGATGTCAGCACGAGTTGGAGCAGTCAGGATCTTGCCTTCCAGCTTGTCCAGGTCAATGTCCAGCCACTGTGGAGTGGTGATAACCATGTCTCTCAGCTCCTTGAACTTCGGAGAGGACTTGGACTTTTCCTTTACGGAGATAACGTCTCCAGCCTTCAGTTCCATGGAAGGAATGTTTGCTTTCTTTCCGTTTACCAGGAAGTGTCCGTGGGAAACCAACTGTCTGGCTTCTCTTCTTGTTGCAGCAAATCCCATTCTGAATACTACATTGTCGAATCTGCTCTCCAGCATAATCAGAAGGTTTTCACCGGCACCGCCGGCTCTCTTGGTAGCCTTCTCGTAGGTGTTTCTGAACTGAGTTTCCTGAAGTCCGTAGTAGAACTTAACCTTCTGTTTCTCAGTCAGCTGAATACCGTACTCGCTCTTCTTTCTTCTGCTCTGCTGAACCTGTCTCTTCGATTTCTTATTAATTCCCAGGTACTGAGGCTCAATGCCAAGTGCCTTTGCTCTCTTCAGTACCGGTTCTCTATTTCTAGCCATGTATTACTCCTCCTTCCGATTAGACTCTTCTCTTCTTAGGCGGTCTGCATCCGTTGTGCGGAATCGGTGTAATATCCTTGATGGATACAACCTTCAGGCCTGCAGTTTCCAGTGCTCTGATAGCAGCTTCTCTACCGGAACCCGGTCCCTTTACAAATACTTCTACGGATTTCAGACCGTGCTCCATAGCAGCCTTTGCAGCTACTTCTGCAGCACTCTGTGCAGCGAATGGTGTGGACTTTCTGGAGCCCTTGAAACCATTGGATCCTGCACTGGACCAAGAAAGAGCATTACCGTCCATATCAGTCAGAGTAATCAGTGTGTTGTTAAAGGTGGACTGGATATGAGCTTGGCCTCTTTCAACGTGTTTACGTTCTCTTTTTTTCTTTCTAACTTGCTTTTTAGCAGCCATATTTCTCTACCTCCTCACCTTATTTCTTCTTACCAGCCAGACGCTTAGGTCCTTTACGAGTTCTAGCGTTCGTCTTGGTTTTCTGTCCTCTTACTGGAAGACCTCTTCTGTGTCTGATGCCTCTGTAGCTTCCGATCTCCATCAGTCTCTTGATGTTGAGGGAAGTCTCTCTTCTCAGGTCACCTTCTACGATGTAATCGTTTTCGATTACCTTTCTGATCTTTCCGGCATCTTCTTCGGACAGATCCTTAACTCTGATGTCTGGATTTACGTTCGCTTTAGCGAGGATATCCTTAGACGATTTCAGACCAATACCATAAATATAAGTCAGACCGATTTCGATTCTCTTATCTCTTGGCAGGTCAACTCCGGCAATTCTTGCCATTTCTTCCTCCTTTCCCATCTTCCATCACCACTCCGGGGGCGATATAGACAGGGGTTGCAATTTTGAATAGTCGCACCGCTTTCCCGGCAAAACGGCGCCTTATATTAATATGTTTTTATTAATATCTGATAAAACTAGCCTTGTCTCTGCTTGTGCTTAGGGTTCTCACAAATAACCATGACTCTACCGTGTCTCTTGATTACTTTGCACTTCTCACACATAGGCTTAACTGAAGCTCTTACCTTCATGTTAGTTCCTCCTTATACTTAGTTGTTATTGTTCTTATCACGCCAGGTAATGCGTCCACGAGTCAAGTCATACGGAGAAAGCTCTACTCTAACGCGGTCGCCCGGGAGAATTCGAATGTAGTTCATACGAATCTTTCCGGAAATGTGTGCAAGGACTTCAAAACCGTTTTCCAGCTTTACCTTGAACATTGCGTTAGGCTGAGCATCCACGACTGTGCCCATAACCTCGATGGCATTCTTTTTCGCCATAATATCAGTCTCCTTTAATTATAACGTCAGGAATTATTCCTGCTCACCGATTGCCTGAACGATTGCATCGAAAACTTCATCCAGGGAAGCTTCTCCGTCAAAGTCAACCAGCGAACCTGCTTCCTTATAATATCCAATAAGCGGAGCGGTCTGATCTTCGTAAACGTTGATTCTGTTTTCCACAGTCTCAATGTTGTCGTCTTTTCTCTGAATCAGCTCGCCGCCACAGATATCGCAGACACCTTCCTTCTTCGGAGGAATGTTGACGATATGATAGCTTGCACCGCAGTCCTTGCAGACTCTTCTGCCGGTCAGACGCTTAATCAAAGCTTCCTTCTCAACCTTGAGGTTGATTACGATATCCATTTTCTGATTGGATTCCGAAAGGAATTCATCCAGCTTTTCTGCCTGGAAAATCGTTCTTGGGAATCCATCCAACAGGAATCCGTTCTTACAATCATCCTGCTGCAGTCTGTCCTTTACCAGATCAACAACCAGTTCATCCGGTACAAGCGCACCTGCATTCATGTACTCCTGCGCTTTTTTCCCCAGTTCGGTACCTTCCTTAATATTCTTCCGGAAGATATCGCCGGTGGAAATGTGCGGAATCTCATACTTTTCTACCAGTCTTACGGCCTGGGTTCCCTTTCCGGCTCCCGGAGGTCCCAGCAAAACAGCTCTAAGCATTTCATCTCTCCTCTGTGTTCCACGAAGCAATATTTATTTCAGGAATCCCTGATAGTTTCTCATCAGCATCTGATTCTGAATCTGTTTCACCGTGTCGGTTGCAACACCTACGGCAATCAGGAGGGAAGTACCTCCGAATGTCATTTCAAACGGTGTAAAATTGCTGACGATAGTTGGAATCACCGATACCGCTGCCAGGAACAGGCCTCCGGAGAAGCACAGTCTGGACATTACACGGGAAAGGTATTCCACTGTTGCCGTTCCCGGACGAATACCGGGAACAAAGCCGCCACTCTGACGCATATTCTCTGCTACTTCTGTCGGATTAAATGTAATCGCGGTGTAGAAGTAAGTGAAGAACATTGTGAGAACAACGTTTAATACTACATAAATCCAGAGACCCGGGTCCCCGGACGGTGATATGTACTTGTTGACAAAGTCCGCATATGCTGATTTCGGAGCGAAGTATGTAACAATCAGCGGGAACTGTAACAGTGATAACGAGAAGATGATCGGAATTACTCCGGCCTGATTCACCTTCATCGGAATGTGTGTTGACTGTCCCCCATACATTTTACGTCCCACAACTCGCTTTGCATACTGCACCGGAATCTTTCGAACGCCTTGCTCGAACAGTATGATTACCATTACAAGCATAACAGATACAATCAATAATGTTAATACAGCAACTCCGCTAATCGCACCCTCAGATACCTGAGCGTAAGTATTTCTGACAAATGTCGGGAAGCGATCCACGATACCGGCAAAGATAATCAATGAGATTCCGTTGCCGATACCATATTCGTTAATCTGCTCACCCAGCCACATCAGGAACACTGTACCTGCTGTCAATACCATAATTATCGTAATGGATGCAAATGCGCTCTTATCAACGACCGCATTCTTGAAGAGCCCCACCGTCAATCCGATTGCCTGGATCAGTCCCAGGACAACCGTCATGTATCGGGTGATTGTCGCCATCTTCTTGTGGCCCTCGTTCCCTTCTTTCGAAAGTCTTTCAAAATAAGGAAGCGCAATTGTCAGAAGTTGTACGATAATAGATGCTGTAACATATGGTGTGATACTCAGCGCGAAAATTGTAAAATTACTGAACGATCCACCAGAAAACAGATCGAAAAGATCCAGAAGACCTGTCTCCCCAGAGAACATCTGTGATAAGTATGTTCTGTTAATTCCCGGAACCGGAATATTGGATCCGATTCGATATACAACCAACATCATGAGCGTGAAGAGAATCTTCTTGCGAAGTTCTTCTACTTTCCATGCCTGTGAGAGAGTCTTCAGTAACTCCATTTAGAGCACCTCTACCTTTCCTCCTGCTGCTTCAATCTTTTCTACAGCACTCTTGCTGAACTTTTCAGCTTTTACAGTGATCTTCTTGGTGATTTCGCCGTTGCCCAGGACTTTAACGCCGTCCTTGACCTGCTTAACAACTCCTGCCTCAACAAGAGCTGCGCAATCTACAACCGCACCGTCTTCGAAACGGTTCAGATCCTGTACGTTTACTTCAGAATACTCCTTTGTGAACGGATTGGTGAATCCTCTCTTCGGAAGTCTTCTGTACAGTGGCATCTGGCCACCCTCGAAGCCGAGTCTTACTCCGCCGCCGCTACGAGATTTCTGACCGTTCATACCTCTGCCGCCGGTTTTACCCTGACCGGTAGCGGTACCACGACCTCTTCTCTTTGGAGCCTTTGTGGAGCCCTCAGCTGCTTTTAATTCATGAAGTCTCATGGTCACATTCCTCCTTATAGTTCTTCAACGCTCAGAAGATGGGAAACCTTTGCGATTGCACCACGAACTGCAGCGGAATCTGCCAGTTCTACGGAGTGGTGCAGCTTCTTCAGGCCCAGTGCTTCCACGGTCTTCTTCTGTTTAGGGGATGCGCCGATGGTGCTCTTGACTAAAGTAATCTTTAATGTCTTTGCCATATCTTTGCCTCCTATCCTAAAATTTCTTCCGGTGTCTTGCCACGACGCTTTGCAACTTCATCGATGGTAGTGAGGTTTCTCAGACCTTCGATAGTTGCCAGTGCCATGTTTCCGGTATTGCTTGATCCGAGCGATTTCGCTCTAACGTCCTTAATTCCGGCAGCTTCCAGTACGGTACGTACGGAAGAACCAGCGATAACTCCGGTTCCCGGTGCGGAAGGCATAATCAGAACCTTTCCTGCGCCGAAGATTCCCAGTGTTTCGTGAGGAACGGTTGTTCCTACTGTCGGTACATAAATCAGTTTCTTCTTCGCATCCTCAGTAGCTTTTCTTACTGCTTCAGGGATTTCCTGAGCCTTACCGAGTCCGATACCAACGTGACCTTCGCCATCGCCGACAACGATAGTAACACTGAATCTCATGTTTCTACCGCCCTTTACGGTCTTAGCAACACGTCTGATATTTACGATGGTCTCAGTGAGTTCCAGCTTGGATGCATCAATCTTGCTACGCATTCCTTGTCCTCCCTTAGAATTCTAATCCAGCTTCGCGAGCACCGTCAGCGAGTTCCTTAACTCTGCCGTGGTACAGGTATCCGCCTCTATCGAAAGCAACTACCTTGATGCCCTTAGCGACTGCTTTTTCACCAACTGCTTTGCCTACAGCCTTTGCTGCATCCTTGTTTCCACCGTTCTCCAGCTGAGCCTTGAGCTCCTTATCGAGAGAAGATGCGGAAACCAGAGTGTTTCCGTTAACATCATCGATAATCTGAGCCGAAATATTGCTGTTCGATCTATAAACGCAAAGTCTTGGCTTCTCGGGAGTTCCGAAAACGTTTTTTCTGACTCTTTCGTGTCTTTTGAGTCTTCTATCATTTCTGCTAGCTTTTGCCATTTTTCAAATCCTCCCTTCTTATTTAGCTCCGCTCTTTCCTTCCTTCTTCTGAACAACTTCGCCTTCCATGATGATTCCCTTGCCCTTGTAAGGTTCAGGCTTTCTCCATGCTCTGATGTTTGCAGCGTAGTTTCCTACTGCAGCCTTATCAGCACCCTTGACGATTACAGTTGTAGCGTCCGGAACTTCTGTTTCAATACCTTCCGGATCAACCATCTCTACCGGATGGGAGAATCCGAGTTTCAGAACCAGAGTGTTGCCCTTCTTGGATGCAGAGTAACCTACACCGTTGATGGTCATCTTCTTCTGGAAGCCGTCGGTTACACCGACAACCATGTTGTGAATCAAAGTTCTAGCCAGACCGTGCTGTGCTCTGTGAGTTCTGTCATCGGTCGGTCTAACAACGGTCAGCACACCGTCTTCAATCTTGATTTCCAGATCCTGGTTTACGCTGTTCTCCAGCTCACCCTTCGGACCCTTTACTTTTACCAGATTATTATCGTCTACCGTTACTTCTACGCCGGCAGGGATAGTAATAGGTCTAACACCAATTCTTGACATTTTCTATACCTCCTACCAAACGTAACAAATAACTTCTCCGCCAACACCCAGCTTACGAGCCTGCTTATCAGTGATCACACCGTTGGATGTGGAGAGGATTGCGATACCGAGTCCACCCAGAACCTTCGGAACCTGATCTGCTTTCGCATATACTCTCAGTCCTGGCTTGGAAATTTTCTTGATTCCATAAATGGTCTTCTCTCTGTTCGGACCATACTTGAGTTCAACTTTGATAGTGCCCTGTGCACTGTCAGAAACAACCTCGTAGCTGTTGATGAATCCCTCGTTCTTCAGGATTTCAGCAATAGATTTCTTCATCTTGGATGCCGGAATATCTACTGTCTTGTGTCCAGCTGTGTTGGCATTTCTGATTCTTGTCAGCATATCTGCTATTGGGTCTGTCATTGCCATAACAGTAATTCTCCTTTCCTCACGCGGTTCCCGCACTGCAATTCAGTGACGGGCCTTCGCAACTTAAACCTACCAGCTTGCTTTTCTTACGCCCGGAATTTCGCCCTTGTAAGCAAGCTCTCTGAAGCAGATACGGCAGATACCGTATTTCTTCAGAACAGAGTGCGGTCTGCCGCATACTCTGCATCTTGTGTAAGCCCGAGTCTTATACTTAGGCTTTCTCTGCTGTTTAACCTTTAGCGATGTCTTAGCCATTTTCTCCTCCTAAATTACTTTGCGAACGGCATGCCCATCAGCTCAAGAAGTGCCTGAGCTTCTTCGTCGGTCTTAGCCGTTGTCGTGAACACGATGTTCATTCCCTTTACGGTTTCAACATCATCATACACAATTTCAGGGAAGATGAGCTGTTCTTTAACGCCCATGGAATAGTTTCCTCTGCCGTCAAAAGAGTTTCTGTTTACACCCTTGAAGTCTCTTACTCTCGGAAGAGAAATGTTGAACAGCTTGTCTGCGAATGCATACATTCTGTCGCCTCTCAGTGTAACCTTTGCACCAACCGGCATACCCTGTCTAACCTTGAAGTTAGCGATGGACTTTCTAGCCTTTGTAACAACCGGCTTCTGTCCAGCGATCAGAGCGATTTCCTTAACAGCGCTTTCCATGATCTTGGAGTTGTCCTTTGCTTCGCCCAGACCCATGTTAATGGTAATCTTCTCCAGCTTCGGAACTTCCATCGGATTGGAATAATTGAACTTATCCTTCAGTGCTTCAAATACTTCTGTTCTGTATTTTTCTTTCAGTCTGTTTGCCACTGTCTCTCCTCCTTTCACTAGTCTATAACGTTACCGGTCTTCTTGGAGTAACGTACTTTCTTTCCATTCTCTTCCTTGTAGCCAACTCTGGTTCCGGCCTTTGCTTCCTTGTCATAGAACATAACGTTGGATGCATCGATCGGTCCTTCGATGTGCTTAATCTCGGAATTGGATGTTCTGGTTGCTCTTGCGTGCTTGGTCTGAACGTTAACGCCTTCAACAACAACCTTATTCTTCTTCGGCAGTACGCGCAGTACGGTTCCGGTCTTGCCCTTGTCCTTTCCTGCGATTACTACTACTGTATCATTCTTCTTAATCTGCATTGTTACACCTCCTACAGTACTTCCGGTGCCAATGACACGATCTTCATGAAGCCGTTATCTCTCAGCTCTCTAGCTACAGGTCCGAAGATACGGGTTCCAACCGGATTCTTGTCGGTTCTGTCCTTGATGATAACTGCAGCGTTCTGGTCGAACTTTACATAGCTGCCGTCATCTCTTCTAGCGCCGGTCTTGCTTCTAACGATAACAGCCTTTACAACGTCGCCCTTCTTGACAACTCCACCAGGAGTTGCATCCTTAACTGCGCAAACGATGACATCACCGATGTTTGCATATTTACGGCCTGTTCCGCCGAGGATGCTGATGCAAAGAAGTTCCTTTGCTCCGGAATTGTCGGCAACTCTCAGTCTAGTTTCTGTCTGAATCATTTGTCGCCTCCTTATTTAGCCTTCTCAACGATTTCGACAACTCTCCATCTCTTATCCTTGGACAGAGGCTTTGTCTCCATAATTCTTACTGTATCGCCGATACCACATGTGTTATTCTCATCGTGTGCCTTGAACTTCTTCGTTCTCTTCACACCCTTACCGTAAAGAGAATGTCTGACGATTTCTTCTGTAGCAACGACAACAGTCTTATCCATCTTGTCGCTGACAACGATGCCAACTCTTGTCTTTCTTCTATTTCTTTCCATTGTCCATCCTCCTTTCCGTTATGCCTGTGGTCCTTCAAGCTCTTTTTCCCGGATAATCGTCTTTACCCGAGCGATATCTCTCTTCACTTCTCTCATACGAACCGGATTCTCAAGCTGGCCGGTAACGTGCTGGAATCTCAGGTTGAACAGCTCCTGCTGCATTTTTTCAAGCTCAGCGGTTCTTTCCTGGTCCGTCATTTTTCTAATTTTATTCAGATCCATTATTCGTCACCACCCTTTTTCTTTACAGCGAATTTGCACTTGATCGGCAGCTTATGAGCAGCAAGTCTCATAGCTTCTCTTGCCTGTGCTTCTGTTACGCCTTCAATTTCGAACATTACTCTGCCCGGCTTAACTACTGCAACCCAGTACTCCGGACTACCTTTACCGGAACCCATTCGAACTTCTGCAGGCTTCTTTGTGATTGGCTTATGCGGGAAAATTTTGATGTAAACCTTTCCGCCTCTCTTGATGGATCTGGTCATCGCAATTCTGGCAGCCTCGATCTGTTTGGAATCGATCCATGCACACTCTTCCGCAATCAGACCGTAGCTTCCATATGTAATGGTGTTGCCCTTAGTTGCAACGCCCTTCATTCTGCCTCTGTGGACTCTTCTGCGTTTAACGCGCTTTGGCATTAACATGGCAAGTCTCTCCTTTCTCTAATACTATGCTTCTGTGCTCTCTGTCTGAACCTCTTCAGTTACAGCTTCCGGAGCCGGAGCCTCTACCTTCGGAGCCTTTCTGACTCTTGTTGTAGCTGGCTTTACCTCAGGTCTAGCCTCGCGGCTGTCCCTTCTACGATTTCCGAAGGATTTCTTACGATCTCTCTTCTCGTTTCTTCTGGACTTTCTGTCTCTTCTGTCGTTCTTGGTGGATTCCGGAATTGCATCCTTGAGACCCTTGTCGAGAATCTCGCCATGGTTGATCCAAACCTTAACACCAATCTTTCCGTAAGTGGTGTCTGCTTCTGCAAAACCATAATCGATATCTGCTCTCAGAGTGTGCAGCGGAACGTTTCCTTCGCTGTACTTCTCGCTTCTTGCGATTTCCGCACCACCCAGTCTTCCGGAGCACAGAACCTTAATACCCTTTGCATTGGCTTTCATGGTTCTCTGAATTGCCTGCTTCATGGCTCTTCTGAAGGAAACTCTTCTCTCCAGTGCCTGTGCAATGCTCTCAGCAGTCAGCTGTGCGTCCAGCTCGGATCTGCGAACTTCTTCGATGGAGATTTCTACGGTCTTGCCGGTCATCTTTACGATGGACTTCTTCAGCTCTTCAACGCCATCTCCTGCTCTGCCGATTACCATTCCCGGTCTTGCAGCCAGGATAACAACTCTTACCTTGTCTGCTGCCGGTCTCTCAACAACAACGCTTGCAACGCCTGCTGCGTAGAGAGTCTTCTTTACATAATTTCTGATCTGCTGGTCTTCAATCAGGAAGTCCGCGAAATCGTTCTTTCCTGCATACCACTTGGAGTTCCAATCCTTGTTAACTCCGACTCTCAGACCGTGTGGATTAACTTTCTGACCCATCTGGCGAACCTCCTTCTACCTTCTGTTCTGCATCTTCTCTGCTTCTTAAAGTCACAGCAATGTGGCTGGTTCTCTTCAGAATCATGGATGCTCTTCCCTGAGCACCGGCTCTGAACCGCTTCATTGTCGGACCCTGGTTTGCATAGATTTCTGCAACATACAGTTCATCTGGATTCATATCGTGGTTGTTCTCTGCGTTTGCTGCAGCAGACTGTACAACCTTCTCCACCAGCTCAGCACCCTTACCGGATGTGAACTTCAGGATGGTCAGTGCCTCGTTCAAATCCTTTCCTCTTACCAGGTCGGTAACAGGCTTGAGTTTGCTTGGAGACATTCTTACATATTTCGCAGTTGCTTTTGCTTCCATGTCAATTTCTCCTTTCTACTACTTTGACTTGTCACCGGCATGGCCTTTGTATGTTCTGGTCGGAGCGAACTCTCCCAGTCTGTGTCCAACCATATCTTCCGTGATGTATACCGGAACATGCTTGCGTCCGTCATGAACAGCAATTGTGTGTCCTACCATCTGCGGAAAAATCGTCGATGGTCTCGACCATGTCTTGATTACTTCTTTTTCATTTGCCTCATTCATCTCAACGATTCTCTTGAGGAGTTTCTTGTCAACGAAAGGGCCTTTCTTAAGCGATCTTCCCATTATATGCTCCTTCCCTATTTGGCATTTCTTCTTCTAACGATGTACTTGTTGGAATCCTTATGCTTGTTACGTGTCTTGTAACCCAGTGCAGGCTTACCCCATGGAGTAACCGGACCCTTACGTCCGATCGGAGCTCTGCCTTCACCACCGCCGTGTGGGTGGTCGTTCGGGTTCATTACGGAACCTCTTACGGTCGGTCTCCAACCCATGTGTCTCTTACGTCCTGCCTTACCAATCTGGATGTTCGCATGCTCGATGTTTCCAACTTCGCCGATGGTAGCTCTGCAGTTGATTCTTACCATACGAACTTCGCCGGATGGCAGTCTAACCTGTGCATAGTTACCTTCCTTCGCCATCAGCTGAGCACCGTTGCCGGCAGATCTTACCATCTGAGCACCCTTGCCCGGCTTCAGCTCGATGTTGTGGATAATGGTACCAACCGGAATGTTTGCGATTGGAAGTGCATTTCCAACCTTGATATCCGAATCCGGACCGGATACGATTACATCGCCGACTTTCAGCTTGTTCGGAGCGATAATGTATCTCTTCTCACCGTCTGCGTAGCATACCAGAGCGATGTTTGCGGATCTGTTCGGATCATACTCGATGGTCTTTACAGTTGCCGGAATGTCATCTTTGTTTCTCTTGAAATCGATGATTCTGTACTTTGCTCTTGTGCCGCCGCCTCTGTGTCTAACGGTGATCTTACCTCTTACGTTTCTTCCTGCGTGCTTCTTGAGGGTGACTGTAAGAGCTTTCTCAGGCTTATCAGTGGTGATTTCCTCGAATGTCGAAACCGTCATTCCTCTGAGGCCCGGAGATGTTGGATTGTATTTCTTGATTCCCATTCTTACATACCTCCTATATTACAGTCCCTGGAAGATTTCGATCTCTTTGCTGTCTGCAGTAAGAGTAATAACAGCTTTCTTGTAGTCTGCTGTCTTACCGACATATCTTCCCATTCTCTTTGTTTTACCGTTTACATTCATAATGTTGACTTTCGCAACGTTCACGCCGAAGATCTTCTCAACAGCCTGTCTTACTTCAGTCTTGTTTGCTTCCTTAGCAACCTGGAAAACATATTTCTTGTCGCTTGCCAGATCCATCGTCTCTTCAGTGATGATCGGCTTGATGATTGTCTGATATTCTGTCTTCATTACGCATATACCTCCTCAATTTTCTCAGCGGCTGCCTTAGTGAGAATCAGGCTGTAATGATTAACGATCTCATATACATTCATCGTGCTGACAAGAGCAGTTCTTACGCCCTGCAGGTTGGAAGCGGAACGGATTACGTTCTCATCCTTCTCAGCGAGTACGATCAGTGCCTTCTTCTCAGCCTTGACATTCTCCAGGACCTTAACCATCTCTTTTGTCTTCGGAGCTTCGAACTTCAGCTCGTCCAGAACGATCAGCTCGTTTTCAGCAACCTTTGCGGAAAGTGCAGACTTCAGTGCCAGTCTTTTTACCTTCTTCGGAATTGCATAGCTGTAATCTCTTGGCTTCGGTGCAAATACGATACCACCACCGATCTGGGATGGATCCGTTGTGCTTCCCTGTCTGTGACGACCGGTTCCCTTCTGTCTGAAAGGCTTGCGTCCGCCTCCTCTTACTTCGCTTCTTGTCTTGGCAGATTGAGTTCCCTGTCTCTGGTTTGCCAGATAGTTTTTAACGGTAGCGTGTACAGCATACTCGTTAGGCTCGATACCGAAGATCGCATCGTTCAATGTGATTTCGCCAACTTCAGCGCCGGCCATGTTCAGCATTTTAATGTTTGCCATTTTGTTTCCTCCTTTCTGCCTTCTTACTTATCCTGACCTTTGATTGCCGGTCTGATTCTTACGACTCCGCCCTTCTTTCCAGGAACAGCGCCCTTAACCAGCATGAGGTTGCGGTCAGCAATAACTTTAACCAGAACTACGTTCTGTACGGTGATCTTATCTCTTCCCATTCTTCCCGGAGCCTTGTTGCCCTTGAATACTCTGGACGGATAAGTTCCGGCTGCCAGTGCGCCGGCCAGTCTCTTATGCTTGGAACCGTGGCTCATCGGACCTCTGTGATGTCCGTGTCTCTTGATGTTACCCTGAGTTCCCTTACCTTTGGAAATGCCAGTGATGTCAATCTTCATTCCCTCTTCGAAATCAGCTACTGTGATTTCCTGACCCAGCTCATAAGTCTCGCCGTCTTCGATTTTGAACTCAGCGAGGTGCTTCTTTGGAGCAACGCCGGCCTTCTCGTAATGTCCGGTCATCGGCTTGTTCACTCTGTGAGCTTTCTGGTCTTCGTAACCAACCTGTACCGCATTGTATCCATCAGTCTCAACAGTCTTGATCTGTGTTACGACTTCAGGTCCCGCCTCAACAACGGTTACCGGTACAACTTGGCCGTCTTCGGTGAAAATCTGTGTCATTCCGATTTTCTTTCCAAGCAGTGTCTTCATATTTCTCCTCCTACTTTCTTACAGCGGATCACTCTGGTTTGGCCGGATTGCCCTCTCATGTGATCTTCCTAATCTAGCTTAGAGCTTGATCTCAATATCAACGCCTGCAGGCATGTCCAGCTTAGCGAGCGCATCAGTCGTCTTAGTGGTTGCGTTCGTGATGTCGATCAGTCTCTTGTGAGTTCTCTGCTCGAACTGCTCTCTGCTGTCCTTATACTTGTGGACCGCTCTGATGATGGTTACCACTTCCTTCTGTGTTGGCAGCGGAATTGGTCCCGATACAACAGCGCCTGTTCTCTGTGCGGTCTCTACGATCTTCGCAGCGGACTTGTCCAGCAGTGCGTGATCGTACGCCTTCAGTCTGATTCTGATTTTCTGTAATTCACTCATTGTAGATCCTCCTATAATTTGTACTGTTTTCGCTATGCTTGTACAGGACTTCACTTCATTCGCCCCGGGCTTTCGTTTTGCTCCTACACTCTTTCGAGCGTTTCCCAAATGAATGCTCAAAACAAAAGTAGCGAACCCCTTCGCCCCCGTCTCGCGAGGACAATTCTCGGCAGAAATTACCTGATAGCTCAGCAACTTCCTGCTTCATCGCCTTAAACAAGCTCTATTAGTATAACGGATATCATCCTATAACGCAAGCTTTTTTTATAAATTTTTTTCGGATTTTTTCAACTTTTTTCTGAGCATTACCCTTTGTTTTCAAGCCTTACACGGCGGCACCGTTGTACACTGTCTCTGGAGTTTCCCGATTGTTTTGTACCTGCGCTTCACCGACTTCTATTTTTTCGTTTTTGCTTACAAAATCAAAGTTTTTTCTTTTATTTTCTCCATAATTCTCCATAAAAAAAGGGAACCGCAGCCCCTGCTTGCGGTTCCCTCGCCTCGGTCAACGCGTCCGAATTGTCCCGGTTTAGCCCGGTGGCCAGGTCATTTTTCTTTTTCCCAGAAGATGGATGTGCAGATGTTTTACCGTCTGCTGACCGTCTTCGCCCGTGTTGATTACCACACGGTACCCGTTCTCCAGACCTTCTGAAGCGGCGATTTCGTGAATCTTCACCATCATGTAGCCCATCAGATCCCGATAGCTCTCATCCAACTCGTCCAGGGATGCGATGTGTTCCTTCGGAACCATCAGCACGTGAACCGGAGCCTGCGGGTCCGCATCCCGGAAGCACGCGATGCGGTCGTCTTCATAGACCATATCGGTTGGGATCTCGCCGTTCGCCAGTGAACAGAAAATGCAGTCACTCATGATTTACCTCCTTTTCCCGGTTATCTCAGCCAGACAGCCGTCCTCGTATAGCTCTATCAGCCGGACGGATACGAAACCGCCGGCATCCAGGGTTTCCTCTTCATCCGGAATATAGACTTTAATATAGTTCCCGGTGTATCCGGTGGCCATGCCATCCTCGTGACGCTCCACCAGCACCCGGTCTTCCCGGTTCAGGTTCCGGCGGAAGAACTCTTTGGAGATCTCATCCGCCTGCTGCTCCAGGGCGCCGGCCCGTCGGCTCTTCACGCGTCCCGAAATCATGTCTTTGAAGCCCGCCGCCTTGGTGCCTTTCCGAGCGGAATAGCGGAAGGCGTGGACCTTGCCGAAATTGCTTTTGCGAACCGCATCCAACGTGTCCTCAAAGTCCGCCTCGGTTTCCCCCGGAAATCCCACGATGATGTCCGTGGTAATGCCAAAATAAGGATCGAAATCCCGCAGCGACCGTACAATCTTGAAATAATCCTCCCGGTCGTAATGGCGGTTCATGGATTCCAGAATGGCATCGCTGCCGCTCTGAAGGGACAGATGCAGGTGATGGCACAGCTTGTCGTACTGCACGATGCGTTCGATGTGTTCGATGTCCACCACTGTCGGCTCCAGGGAGCTGAGGCGAATCCGAAAATCCCCCTCCATGGCATCCAGGCGCCGAATCACCGCTTCCAGCCCATTCAGGCCTTCCTCCCCCGGCTCTCTTTGGAAATCGAATTCCGGTTCCGCGCCGTACAGGGCGGTGTTGATGCCCGTGAGCACCAGTTCCCGGAATCCCTTGTTCAGGAGCATTTGGGCCTCCTCCAGCACTTCTTCCAGCGGGCGGCTCCGAACCACGCCCCGGGCATACGGAATAAGGCAGTAGGAACAGAAACGGTTGCACCCCTCCTGAATCTTGATATACGCCCGGCTCATTTCCGACTCGCTGGCGGTGACGATGCCCATATCCTCGTATCCCCGAAGGTCGCGGTATGCCAGTACTTCCTTCCGCTTCTGCGGCACATCCTCCTCGCTGTCCTCCCGCGCCTGAAGGAGTTCGTATACCCGGTCCGGAATCTCGGATTTCAGGTTATTGCCCATAATCAGATCCACGTCCGGCATGGCCTCCAGCTCCTCCGAGGAAACCTGGGCATAGCAGCCGGTAACCACCATCAAGGCGTGGGGATTCTTTTTCTTCATGCGACGGATAAATTGCCGGGACTTCCGATCCGCGATGCTGGTGACCGAACAGGTATTCACCAGATACACGTCCGCAATCTCGGTCTCCGGGACAATCTCCGCTCCTCTTTTTGCAAAAGCCTCCATCAGGGCTTCGCTTTCGTATTGATTTACTTTGCACCCAAGGGTATGGAATGCGATCTTTATCATTCTGTTACTCCATCTAATCCGTGTAAATACTGCCGCCGATGAACTCCCTCAGAATGGAGTCGCCGGCGATAATGCTCTCATCGTCCAGACTGTCCACGTAACGGAACAGCCGCAGAAGCCGCTGGGCCTCCGCATATTCTTCTTCCTCCTGCCGAACTTCCTTCAGTAGCGGAACCGCATACTTCTTCAGCGCCGCCATCTCGTAGATGTGCACCGTATTGAAGAACACGTCCGCCTCGTTGCTCAGCGGGAAGATGTTTTTATTCTCTCCCTCCCGTACCTTCGGCCAGAGACGCAAAGTCATGGCGGCGGTATGGGCCCGGTTTCGGTTATCCCGAACAATTCGCCGAATCACCCGAGTATCCGTTGTTGGAATCCGGTTGTGGGAATCCAGGTTAATCTGGGTCAGCGGGCTGATGTAAATTCGGAATTTGGACTCCTCCGGCAGCTGCCGGGTCAGCAGGTGGTTGAAGGCGTGAATTCCCTCAATAACAATCACTCCGTTCCAATCCAACCGGGTCTTCCGCTTTCCGAACTCCTTATGTCCCGTCTTGAAGTTAAACACCGGCATATCCACTTCCTGTCCCTCCAGAAGTTCCTTCATCTGGCGATTAAACAGAGGCAGATCCAGGGCATCGATGTTCTCGTAATTTTTCTGGCCATCCGCATCCAGCGGCGTGTCCTCCCGTTCCACAAAATAATCGTCCGTTCCGATGTACAGCGGTTTCAGACCGTTCACCATCAGCTGAATGATCAGCCGATGGGCAAACGTGGTCTTTCCGGAAGAAGACGGCCCCAGAATCAGCACCACCTTCTTCTCCTCCTTGGAAATCCGATCCGCAATCTCCACGATTTTCTTGTCATGCAGCGCCTCGCTCAACTTAATCAGCGTCCGATACTCCCCGGACTCAATCCGATCGTTGATATCCGCCTGATACTGCACCCCCAGCAGATGATTCCACTGGCGCTGCTCCTTCAGGGCATTGTACACCCGATATTCATCCACGTAATCCGGAATTACCCCCGGGTTCTGTGCCGACGGATGCCGAAGCAAAAGCCCCTCCCGATACTTCATCAGCTCAAATTTGGATACATACCCGGTGGACGGCACCATGTAGTTGTAGAAAAAGTCGCTGTATCCCTCCAGCGTATAGATCCGTACCGTCTCATCTACCTTCACCCGCTGCAGGCTCCGATACTTCTCCGTCAGGCCGGTCTCCTTCAGAATCTCCATGGCTTCTTTTCGCCGAAACATCTTCACCTCAATGGGATGATTCTCCTGCACCATTTTCTTCATATAAAAATAAGTTCGCGCCACGTCATCTTCCGACATGTCCACCACCTGAATTTCGCCGTCTTCGCCGCGGCGCATCACCTGCAGGAACAGACCGTCATTCAGGGACGTCATCACCTCTACGTGCACGTTCCCCAGAATCTGCCGCACCGAACAGATAAACAGCAGAATCAAGCTGTTCTGAAAAATCAGATAGGCCTGCTTGTTCCGGATGTCCAACAGCTGCACGGTATCGTTTTCATGAATCGGCGTGGTCAGCGGCTTCACCTCGTGGTTGACGATGGCCGCCACCACCGGCCACGGCGTCTCTTCCCGATAGTGCTCCGCCAATTCTTCCGCCGTCATCTCATCGAATATTTCGATGGCTGTATATGGGATGTTCTTTCCCAAACTGAATTGAATATTCATGGTAAATCTCCTGATAAAAAGATGAATTCATTATATCATGTTTTCCGGGCGGTTCGGGGTGTTTTCGTGAGAATTCCCAACAACAAAAAGGATGCCGCAAAGGGCATCCTTTCTATAGCTTTATTAAAGCGGTATCTGAAATTACTCGATGATCTCAGTTACAACGCCGGAACCTACGGTTCTGCCGCCTTCTCTGATAGCGAATCTCAGTCCTTCTTCGATAGCAATCGGAGTGATCAGGGAGATATTCATTACTACGTTATCTCCAGGCATGCACATCTCAGTACCTTCCGGCAGCTGCAGATCTCCGGTTACGTCAGTTGTTCTGAAATAGAACTGCGGTCTGTATCCGTTGAAGAACGGAGTGTGTCTTCCACCCTCTTCCTTCTTCAGTACGTATACCTGACCCTTGAACTTGGTGTGCGGGTGAATTGTGCCCGGCTTAGCCAGTACCTGTCCTCTTTCGATCTCGTCTCTCTGAACACCTCTCAGCAGAGCTCCGATGTTGTCTCCGGTTTCAGCCTCGTCCAGAGTCTTCTTGAACATCTCAACTCCGGTTACAACAACCTTTCTCTTCTCATCGCTCAGACCAACGATTTCTACTTCGTCGCCAACCTTCAGCATACCTCTCTCTACTCTTCCGGTAGCTACAGTACCACGACCGGTGATGGAGAATACGTCCTCAACCGGCATGATGAACGGCTGGTCGTTTGCTCTCTGTGGTTCCGGAATGTAGCTGTCTACTGCTTCCATCAGCTCACAGATCTTGTCTCCCCACTCGCTGCTTGGATCTTCCAGAGCCTTCAGAGCGGATCCTCTGATGATCGGTGTGTCGTCGCCAGGGAATTCATACTCGTCCAGAAGTTCTCTTACTTCCATCTCAACCAGGTCGAGCAGCTCCTCGTCATCAACCATATCACACTTGTTCAGGAATACGATGATGTAAGGTACGCCTACCTGTCTGGAGAGCAGGATGTGCTCTCTGGTCTGAGGCATCGGACCATCGGTTGCAGCTACTACCAGGATAGCACCATCCATCTGAGCAGCTCCGGTGATCATGTTCTTTACGTAGTCGGCGTGTCCCGGGCAGTCTACGTGAGCGTAGTGTCTGTTCGGAGTCTCGTACTCTACGTGTGCGGAAGAGATCGTGATTCCTCTTGCCTTTTCTTCCGGCGCCTTATCGATTTCGTCGAATGCTACGTCAGCACCCAGACCGTATCTTGCGTGCAGTGTCTTTGTGATTGCTGCAGTCAGAGTGGTCTTACCGTGGTCAACGTGGCCAATTGTACCGATATTAATATGCGGTTTGGTTCTCTCATATTTCTGCTTAGCCATATCTTTCCTCCTAATATGGTAAAAATAATTATTTATACTACTTCGTTACCTTTTCCAGCAGGCTCTCCGGGAGCTTGTCGAAATGGTCGAACTGCATTACATAGGTACCTCTTCCCTGTGTCTTGGAACGCAGGTCGGTAGCGTAACCGAACATCTCGGACAGCGGAACGAATCCACGTACGATTGCGGCACCGCCTCTGATGTCAGATCCTTCGATTCTTCCTCTTCTGGAACTGATATCACCGATGATGTCACCCATGTTGTTCTCCGGAACGGTTACCTCAACCTTGAAGATCGGCTCCAGAAGAACCGGTGCTGCCTTCTTGCAGGCATCCTTGAATCCCATGGTTGCTGCAATCTTGAAGGCCATCTCGGAAGAGTCGACTTCGTGGTAAGAACCGTCATACAGCTCGATACCGATGTCTACCATCTGATAGCCTGCAACCGGACCGGTTTCCATTGCGCTGACGAATCCTTCCTCGATCTTCGGGATGTATTCCTTCGGAATCGCACCACCCACGATGGAGTTCTTGAATTCGAATCCGGAACCGGCTTCTCTCGGATACATCTTGAAACGAACGTGTCCGTACTGTCCGGAACCACCGGTCTGTTTCTTGTGCTTGTAATCCTCGTCCACTTCCTTGGTGATGGTCTCCTTGTAGGATACCTGAGGCTTACCAACGTTCGCTTCTACTTTGAACTCTCTCAGCAGTCTGTCGACGATGATTTCCAGGTGAAGCTCACCCATGCCGGCGATGATGGTCTGACCGGTATCGGCGTTGGTGTAGGTCTTGAAGGTTGGGTCTTCTTCTGCCAGCTTTGCCAGAGCGATACCCATCTTTTCCTGACCTGCCTTGGTCTTCGGCTCAATTGCGATCTCGATTACCGGATCCGGGAATTCCATGGATTCCAGAATGATCGGATGATCCTCGTCGCACAGAGTGTCACCGGTGGTGGTCTGCTTCAGACCAACAGCGGCAGCCAGGTCACCGGAGTATACCATCTCGATTTCCTGTCTGTGGTTCGCATGCATCTGCATGATACGGCCGATTCTCTCCTTCTTGCCCTTGGTTGCGTTGTATACGTAGGAACCTGCCTTAAGCGTTCCGGAATATACACGGAAGAATGCCAGCTTACCAACAAACGGGTCAGCAACAATCTTGAATGCAAGTGCGGCAAACGGAGCCTTATCGCTGGAGTGTCTTTCATCTTCTTCTCCGGTATCCGGGTCAATACCCTTGATAGCCGGAATGTCCAGTGGGGATGGCATGTAATCTACAATACCGTCCAGCATCATCTGAACACCCTTGTTCTTGTATGCGGATCCGCAGAACATCGGGAACATCTCGCCCTTCAGTGTTTCCTTACGGATTGTGGTCTTGATCTCGTCGATGGTGATTTCTTCACCCTCAAGATACTTCATCATGAGTTCCTCGTCGCATTCTGCAACAGACTCAACCAGCTTATCGTGCCATACCTGAGCCTCTTCCAGCATGTCTTCCGGAATATCTACGATATCAAATTCAGTTCCAAGAACGTCCTTGTCATATACCTCTGCCTTCATGGTGATCAGGTCGATGATACCTACGAACTGGTTCTCTGCACCGATTGGCATCTGAACCGGAACGGCATTCGCTCTTAATCTATCATGAATTGTGTCGAGAACGTGGAAGAAATCCGCACCCAGAACGTCCATCTTGTTAACGAAGATCATTCTCGGTACGTTGTACTTCTCAGCCTGTCTCCAAACTGTTTCTGACTGAGGCTCTACACCCTCTTTCGCACTGAGTACCATTACCGCACCGTCCAGTACACGAAGAGATCTCTCTACCTCAACGGTAAAGTCCACGTGTCCCGGGGTGTCGATAATATTGATACGAGTGTCTTTCCACTGAGCGGTAGTAGCCGCAGAGGTGATGGTAATACCACGTTCCTGCTCCTGGGCCATGTAGTCCATGGTAGCTGCACCGTCGTGTGTTTCACCGATCTTGTGCGTTTTTCCTGTGTAAAACAGAATACGTTCTGTTGTTGTGGTCTTACCGGCATCGATATGAGCCATGATACCAACGTTTCTTGTTTTCTCCAAAGAAAATTCTCTTGGCATTCTATCTCCTCTCTATAATACTCGTTTTCTCTTTCTGTCTTTTTCAGATTACCATCTGAAGTGTGCAAACGCTTTGTTTGCCTCAGCCATCTTATGCGTATCTTCCTTCTTCTTTACAGACGCACCTGTATTGTTGGACGCATCGATGAGCTCTTTTGCCAGTCTCTCTGCCATGGTCTTCTCGCCTCTGTTTCTTGTGTACAGGGTGAGCCAACGCAGAGCCAGAGTCTGACGTCTTTCCGGTCTTACTTCAATCGGAACCTGGTAGTTCGCACCACCGATTCTTCTTGCTTTAACTTCCAGTTTCGGCATGATGTTGTTCATTGCCTCTTCAAATACTTCCAGTGGTTCATTGCCGGTAGCTTCCTGAATCTGATTGAAAGCATCATATACGATGCTCTGAGCAACGCCCTTCTTACCGTCCAGCATGATGCTGTTGATGAGCTTTGCAACTACGACACTACCGTATACTGGATCTGGAAGTACATCTCTCTTTGGTGTGTTACCTTTTCTTGGCACTTCTCTTCCCTCCTTGTTACCACGGGGTACTCGACCGAACTTCTAACGCCGGCCGCGGCGCCTTAATATATTACAATATTAAGACAATATCCCGAATCAACTACTTCTTCTTAGGTCTCTTTGCTCCGTACTTGGAACGCGCCTGACCACGGTCGGATACGCCAGCGGTATCCAGGGTACCTCTTACGATGTGATATCTAACACCCGGGAGGTCCTTAACTCTTCCGCCTCTGATCAGAACAACGGAGTGCTCCTGCAGATTGTGGCCGATACCCGGAATGTAAGCGGTAACTTCGATTCCGTTAGTCAAACGAACTCTTGCAACTTTTCTCAGAGCTGAATTTGGCTTCTTAGGAGTAACAGTCTTAACCGCTACGCACACGCCTCTCTTCTGTGGTGAGTTAACGTTGGTAAGACTCTTCTTCAGTGTGTTCATGTTCTTACCGAGCGCAGGTGCATTAGACTTCTTTACCGAGCTGGTTCTACCCTGACGAACTAATTGGTTAATAGTAGGCATTATTGTCTCCTTTCCTCTAGAATTTATGCCACTGCAGCGATAGGCTGCAGCATTTATCGTAAATCAAACTGAAAAGACCTGGTGCGCCAGGTCTTTTCAGTGATAACGAACATTGATGATTATATCAGCAATACTGATATTTTGTCAATGCTAAATTATTAATTTGCGAGACTTTCCAGATCTTCGTTCAAACCTTCCATCTTCGCGTTTCTGTCGGAAACGGCTTCGGAAGCATTCCCCTCTTCATTTTCTTCGTAGGAGCTTCTCATTAAAGGTTCGTTTTCTCCGTAGTCTACCTCGATGTTACGATACTGCTTCATACCGGTACCTGCCGGGATGAGCTTTCCGATCATAACGTTCTCCTTCAGACCTCTCAGGTGGTCGGTCTTTCCCTTTACCGCTGCATCGGTCAGGACACGCGTGGTCTCCTGGAAGGATGCCGCCGACAGGAAGGAGTTGGTTGCCAGCGCGGCCTTGGTGATGCCCAGCAGCTGACGTTCTGCCGTTGCCGGCTCTCCGTCTTTCTCTGCTGCAGCCTCGTTGGCCTTCTCCAGTTCGAAGCGGCTGTACATTCCACCCGGCAGCAGATCGGTGTCACCGGACTTCTCAATCTTGTACTTGGACAGCATCTGGCTTACGATAACTTCGATGTGCTTATCGTTGATATCTACACCCTGCTGTCTGTATACTCTCTGTACTTCGGACAGGAGATATTCGTATACTCCGGATACACCCAGAATTCTCATGATATCCTTCGGATCCAGCGGTCCCTTGGTGAGCTGGTGGCCGGCATGGACTTTATCGCCCTCGCTAACCAGCAGACGTGCACCGTACGGGATGATGTATTCCCGATTTCCGCCTTCCTCGCGAACGATGACCTCGGTCTTGTTGTCGTCTCGGAGCGCGATGCTTTCCACTACGCCGTCTGCCTCGCAGATCTCTGCAAGACCCTTTGGCTTTCTAGCTTCGAACAGCTCCTCGACTCTCGGAAGACCCTGTGTGATATCGCTTCCTGCGACACCACCGGTATGGAACGTTCTCATGGTCAGCTGAGTACCCGGTTCTCCGATGGACTGTGCGGCGATAATACCAACCGCTTCGCCCGGAAGTACCTGAGTTCCCGTTGCCAGGTTTCTGCCGTAGCATTTTACGCAGACACCTCTCTCCGCACGGCAGGTCATTACGGAACGGATCTTGACGGTTTCGATACCGATTGCTTCGATGTGCTCTGCCATTGCGTCGGAAATCTCGTCGTTTGTTTTTACCAGAACTTCACCGGTGGTCGGATCTACGATATCCTCCGCCGCGAAACGTCCTGCGATACGCTGATTCAGCGGTTCGATGACGTCCTTGCCATCCTTGAATGCCTGAACCTCTACGCCTTCGGTAGAACCGCAATCCCAGTCGTTTACGATAACGCTGTGGGAAATATCTACCAGACGACGGGTCAGATATCCGGAATCGGCCGTACGCAGCGCGGTATCCGTCAGACCCTTACGAGCACCGTTGGATGAAATGAAGTACTCCAGTATGGACAGACCTTCACGGAAGTTGGACTTGATTGGAATCTCTACCGTATGTCCGGCAGCGTTGGCCATCAGTCCACGCATTCCGCCGACCTGACTGATCTGGCTCTTGTTACCTCTGGCTCCGGAGTTGGCCATGATGAACAGGTTGTTCAAGGATCCCAGGGATTCCATCAGGGCATCCGCAACCTTTCCGGTTGCTTCTCTCCATACGCCGATAACGCGGTCATATCTCTCACGGTCGGACATCAGTCCACGTCTGTAAAAGGTTTCGAATTTATCTACGTCACGCTCTGCCGCAGCAACGATTTCTGCCTTCTCTTCCGGAATTTCCATGTCGGAGATGGAGATGGTTACTGCACCGATGGTGGAATAGTGATAGCCAATGCTCTTCACGTAATCCAGCATCAGAACGGTTTCTGTATTTCCGTGCTTCTTGAAGCACTTGTCGATAATGGTACCCAGCTGTTTCTTTCCGCACAGGAAGTCTACTTCCAGCGAATACGGATCCTTCTCGCGGTCGACAAAGCCCATATCCTGCGGCAATCCCTGGTTGAAGATGAATCGACCGACAGTGGATTCTACCAGCTTGCCCGGATCTTCCGGATATGCCTTCATCCGTACCTTGACCTTCGCGTGAATGCCGATGGTGCCGTTCTGGTACGCCATCATCATCTCGTCCATATCCGTAAAGCACTTGCCGTCGCCCTTTTCGTTGTCCAGGTTTCTCTCTTCGGTACCCGGGTGAGTCAGGTAGTAACTTCCCAGAATCATATCCTGAGTCGGGATGGTAATTGGAGAACCATCCTTCGGTGCCAGGATGTTGTTCACGGACAGCATCAGGAATCTGGCTTCTGCCTGAGCCTCTACGGACAGCGGTACGTGAACCGCCATCTGGTCTCCGTCGAAGTCGGCGTTGAACGCGGTACAAACCAGCGGGTGCAGCTTGATTGCCTTACCTTCTACCAGTACCGGCTCGAATGCCTGAATTCCCAGTCTGTGCAGTGTCGGGGCACGGTTCAGAAGAACCGGATGATCCTTAATGACGTAGTCCAGGACATCCCAGACTTCCGGCTTCATCTTCTCTACCATGGTCTTTGCGCTCTTGATGTTGTGTGCCTTCTCCTGTGCCACCAGTTCCTTCATGATGAACGGCTTGAACAGTTCCAGTGCCATGGTCTTTGGCAGACCGCACTGATAGAACTTCAGTCCAGGGCCGACAACGATTACGGAACGGCCGGAGTAGTCAACACGCTTACCCAGCAGGTTCTGACGGAAACGTCCCTGCTTACCTTTGAGCATATCCGACAGAGATTTCAGGGCTCTTCCGGCAACGCCTGTTACCGGTCTGCCTCTTCTGCCGTTGTCAATCAGAGAGTCTACAGATTCCTGCAGCATTCTCTTCTCGTTTCGAACGATAATGTCCGGGGCACCCAGCTCCAACAGCTTCTTCAGTCTGTTGTTTCTGTTGATTACCCGGCGGTACAGATCGTTCAGGTCGGACGTTGCGAAACGTCCGCCTTCCAGCTGTACCATCGGACGGAGATCCGGCGGAATTACCGGAACAACGTCCAGAATCATCCACTCCGGTCTATTGCCGGACTGCTTGAAGGCCTCGATGACTTCCAGTCTTTTTACCAGACGAATCCGCTTCTGACCGGACGCCTTCATGAGCTGTTCCCGAAGTTCTTCGGCCAGCTCGTCTACGTCGATATCCATCAGCAGCTGCTTGATTGCTTCCGCACCCATTGCCGCCTTGAAGTTCTTTCCGTAGATTTCTCTTGCCTCATTGTACTGGGTTTCCTCGATAATCTGCTTGTATTCAAACGGAGTATCTCCCGGATCCGTTACGATGTAGGAAGCAAAATAGAGCACTCTCTCCAGATTCTTCGGGGTAATATCCAGAACCAGACCGATTCTGGACGGGATTCCCTTGAAGTACCAGATGTGGGATACCGGTGCAACCAGCTCGATATGTCCCATTCTCTCTCTACGAACCTTGGATTTGGTAACCTCAACGCCGCAGCTCGGACAGATCTGTCCTTTGAAACGGATTTTGTTGAACTTACCGCAGCTGCAGGTCCAGTCCTTGGTCGGTCCAAAAATTCTTTCGCAGAACAGTCCGTCTCTTTCCGGCTTCAGGGTTCTGTAGTTGATGGTCTCCGGCTTGGTAACCTCGCCGTAAGACCATTCCTTCATTTTCTCTGTGGATGCCAGTTTGATCTGCAGGGATTCAAAATTTCTAAGTTCGTAATTATTCTCGTTATTCATATTTCCTCCCTTACCTCTTAAATCTCGTAACCGGCCTCGTCATCGTTTCCGAGAAGACTGCTGATGTCACTGTTATCCGACATGTCATCGTCATCCTCGAACGAGTCGTCTGCCTCTGCCTCGATTCCGGCAGCTGCTTGTGCTTCCGCTTCTGCCGCAAAAGCATCATCATCCATCTCTTCATCGTCCGGGTCCTGCAGGCCGAATGCGTCGTCCGATTCCTCTTCCATTCTCATTCTTTCCCGCTTGCGTTCTTCCCGTTCGTGTTCTGCTTCCGACTTCCGGTCTGCCTGCTTCAGCATGCTGTCTACCGTTGCCGGATCATCGTATTCGGATGTATTCTTCAGCTTGATTTCCTTATTGTCACCGGTCATCGCGCGAACATCCAGTGCCAGAGCCTGGAGCTCCTTAATCAATACCTTGAAGGATTCCGGAATTCCCGGTTCCGGAATGTTCTCGCCCTTGACGATTGCTTCGTAGGTCTTTACACGACCGATGATATCATCGGACTTCACGGTGAGGATTTCCTGCAATGTGTAAGCGGCACCGTATGCTTCCAGTGCCCATACTTCCATCTCTCCGAAACGCTGTCCGCCGAACTGAGCTTTACCGCCCAATGGCTGCTGTGTTACCAGAGAGTACGGGCCCGTACTTCTCGCATGGATCTTATCATCTACCAGATGGTGCAGCTTCAGCATGTACATGTAGCCCACCGTTACGTTGTGGTCGAAGTATTCACCGGTACGTCCGTCTCTCAGCGGCAGCTTACCGGTCTTGGAATATCCGCATTCGTCCAGCAGCTGAACGACATCGCTCTCGTGTGCACCGTCGAATACCGGTGTCGCGATATACCAGCCCTTGGTCTTTGCAGCCAGTCCCAGGTGAACTTCCAATACCTGTCCGACGTTCATTCGGGAAGGTACGCCCAACGGATTCAGCATGACCTGCAGGGTCTCGCCATCATCCTTGAACGGCATATCCTCTTCCGGCAAAATCCGGGAGATGACACCCTTGTTACCGTGACGTCCGGACATCTTATCGCCCACGTTAATCTTTCTTTTTGTCGCAATGTAGACACGTACCACCTTGTTTACACCCGGCGGCAGCTCGCTGTCTCCGTTCTCTCTGCTGAATACCTGCACGTCTACGACGATACCGGCTTCACCGTGAGGAACTCTCAGCGATGTATCTCTTACTTCTTTGGATTTCTCTCCAAAAATAGCACGGAGCATCCGAACTTCTGCGGTGAGATCGGTTTCGCTCTTCGGCGTCAGCTTTCCGACCAGAATGTCGGAGGATTTTACGCTGGCACCTACGCGAATGATACCTTCTTCATCCAGTTCCTTCAGCATATCTTCGCTGACGTTCGGGATATCCCGGGTGATCTCTTCGGCACCCAGCTTGGTCTCTCTCGCTTCGCACTCATATTTCTCAATATGGATCGAGGTGAGCACGTCATCCATAAGCAGGCGCTCGTTCAGGATGATCGCATCCTCGTAGTTGTAGCCTTCCCAGGTCATGTAACCGATCAGCAGGTTCTTGCCCAGAGAAATCTCACCCAGATTGGTGGATGGACCGTCGGCGATTACTTCGCCGGCCTCGATGTGTTCCCCAAAGGAAACGATCGGTCTCTGATTAATGCAGGTACCCTGGTTGGAACGCTTGAACTTCAGCAGCTTGTAGTTGTCTACACCGTTGTCCTCGTCGCGGCGAATTCGGATGGTCTTTGCATCCACGAATTCAACCGTTCCGGTGTTTTTGGCCAGAACAACTGCGCCGGAGTCGCAAGCGGCCTTGTACTCGATACCGGTTCCGACATACGGAGCCTGAGTCACCAACAGCGGAACCGCCTGACGCTGCATGTTACAACCCATCAGGGCACGGTTCGCATCGTCGTTTTCCAGGAACGGAATCATTGCGGTGGATACGGACACTACCTGCTTCGGAGATACGTCCATGTAGTCCACTTCGCCTCGCATCGCCATGGTTACTTCACCCTTGACGCCTCGAACGGCAACCTTCTTGTTCAGGAATCTTCCGTCTTCATCCAACGGTTCGTTGGCCTGAGCCACAACCATCAGTTCCTCATCGTCTGCAGACAGGTATTCCACCGTCTTGGTAACGATGCCGGTTTCTTTATCTACCTTACGATACGGTGTTTCGATAAAACCATATTCGTTAATGATTGCATAAGTTGTCAGGGAACCGATCAGTCCGATGTTCGGACCTTCCGGAGTCTCGATTGGGCACATTCTTCCGTAGTGAGAATAATGTACGTCTCGAACTTCCATTCCGGCTCTTTCTCTGGACAGACCACCCGGTCCCAGTGCGGAAAGTCTTCTCTTATGAGTCAGCTCTGCCAGCGGATTGTTCTGGTCCATGAACTGAGACAGCTGAGAGCTTCCGAAGAACTCTCTTACCGCTGCGGTTACCGGACGGATGTTAATCAGCTGCTGCGGTGTCGCATTTTCGTTGGTCATGCGTTCCCGTACAGAACGTTCCATTCTGGAGAATCCGATACGGAACTGGTTCTGCAGCAATTCACCCACGGTCTTCAGACGACGATTGCCCAGGTGGTCGATATCGTCCACTTCACCCAGACCGTAGTTCAGGTTCAACAGGTAGCTGACAGATGCGATGATGTCCGCAAGGATGACGTGCTTCGGAGAAAGCTCGTGCTTCCGGCTGGCAATTGCCGCCTTCAGATCATCCTCGGTCTCCGCATTGTCAATGATATCCTTCAGCACCGGATAGTACACCAGCTCGGACAGCTTGTACGGTGCCAGGTCGATGTCCACGTATCCGGTCGGATCCACGAACTGGTTTCCGATAACCTTAGCGACAGAATCATCGTTCTCGTTCTTGCTCCGGATCAGTGCGCTCAGTACACCGGCATTCTCGATTTCATATGCCTTTGCACGGGAAATGAATCCATCCTTTTCCACCAGGATTTCTCCGGTGTTCGGATCGATAATATCTTCTGCCGCATAGGCGTTCACCAGTCTGTTGTGAATTCCCAGCTTCTTATTGTATTTATATCTTCCGACTTTTGCCAGGTCGTAGCGTCTTGCATCGAAGAGAAGGGAGTTCAGCATGGAACGCGCATTCTCAACGGTTGGCGGATCTCCCGGTCTTAATCTTCTATATATTTCCTTTACGCCTTCATCGCTGTTCTTGGTATTATCCTTTTCCAGCGTACGAATCAGTCTGTCGTCATCGCCAAAGGTGTCCAGAATGTCCTGATTAGAATCCAGACCCAGTGCTCTCAGGAAGGCGGTAATCGGTAATTTTCTTGTTCGGTCTACTCTTACATATATGATGCCAGCAGAATCCGTTTCATATTCCAACCATGCACCACGGTTCGGAATAATCGTAGAAGAGAACAGATTCTGATTGGACTTGTCCACTAATACTTCAAAATACGGTCCCGGAGAACGAACCAGCTGTGTGACGATGGCTCTCTCTGCACCGTTGTAGATGAATGTGCCCTTTTCTGTCATCAGAGGAAACTCGCCCATGAAGACATCCTGCTCTTTGATCTCGCCGGTCTCGCGGTTAATCAGCCGTACCTTTACCGTAAGAGATGTTGCATACGTGGTCTCCCGTTCTTTACATTCTTCCTGACTATATTTGGTTTCTTCGGAAAAATGGTAGTCGGCGAACTCGAGACTGAGGGTATTCGTTGTATCCCGAATTGGGGAAACGTCCTCCAGAACCTCTGACAGACCTTCTTCCACAAACCATTTATAGGACTGTGTCTGCACATCAATGAGGTTCGGCATCTCGCAAACTTCATTGATCTTGGCAAAGGTCATGCGTTCTTTCCTACCAACTTTTACAGGTCTTGGCATGTTATCACTCCTTATTGTTCAAGAAAAAATCGATTCTATTGCAACTAACAAGTATATGGCACAATTGCATAGAACTTATGTGAATTTTGAGTGTTTTCAGTGATTTTTTTCTCGCTCACTTCGGATCTCAATACTCCCAGGCGAGATAGATATATGCAAACAACAATATGGGCCCTGAGACAATCAGGGCCCAATTTCTGACTTCGTATCTGAACTACTTCAGCTCAGCTACTGCGCCAACTTCTTCCAGAGCAGCCTTGAGTGCGTCTGCTTCAGCCTTCTCAACGTTTTCCTTAACGTTAGCCGGAGCACCGTCAACCAGAGCCTTTGCTTCCTTCAGGCCAAGACCGGTAGCTTCTCTTACAGCCTTGATAACCTTGATCTTGTTGTCGCCAACTTCCTTCAGAACAACAGTGAATTCAGTCTGTTCTTCTTCAGCAGCAGCACCACCTGCAGCTCCCGGAGCAGCTACAACAGCAGCAGCAGCGGATACGCCGAATTCTTCTTCACAAGCCTTAACGAGTTCGTTGATTTCGAGAATGCTCATTCCCTTCAGAGCCTCGATGATCTGATCCTTATCCATTATAAGTTCTCCTTTTCTGATTTTTATGAGTGTTGGTTAGGCCGCAATGGCCCGCTTTATAAAATTATGATTTCGATTAAGCTTCTGCAGCTTCCTCGTCGTCCTTGTCAGCAATTGCCTTGAAGGTTCTAACAAGCTGAGACAGAGGGGACTGGATGCTTCCCATGAAACGAGCGATGAGCTCTTCTCTGGACGGAATTTCAGCCAGCTCTTCTACCTGCTTTGCGTCATATACCTGGCCTTCTACTACAGCACCCTTGAACGCCATCTTCTTGTACTGCTTGATGGACTTGTTCAGGATTCTTGCACCTGCAGTTGCGTCTTCGTTGCTGAATGCGAATGCGCTGGAACCCTTCAGGGCTTCGCCCAGAGCTTCGTACGGAGTTCCTTCGATGGCACGCTTTACAAGAGTGTTCTTGTATACGGTGAAGCCAACGCCGCCTTCTCTGAGGTTCTTTCTCATCTCATCCGCTTCTGCTACAGTCAGACCGAGATAATCTACAACAACAACAGACTGAGCCTGTTCAAAACGTTCTTTGATTTCGTCAATTACTACCTGTTTTGCTTTTTTTGCTTCTACAGACATTTGTTCTCCTTTCCTGACCGCCGGGCGGTCATAGTTTTGTTCCGAATGTCACACACGGTACAAAATACCCCGCTATGGAGACAGCGGGGTTCAATTTATATTGTACCTCGGCGGGAAATTAAGCTTTCGCACCCGCTGTCTACGGTTGATATTCGATTTTTAAAAGATAACGATTTAGCCTAAGGATGCGTTGTTCACTTTAACGCCAGGGCTCATTGTGGAAGCGATGGTTACGCTCTTGAAGTACTGACCCTTTGCTGCGGATGGCTTTGCCTTCGCAATTGCGTTCAGCAGTGCGTTTGCATTCTCTGCCAGCTGCTCGTTGGTGAAAGATTTCTTTCCGATGATTACGTGGATGATGTTTGCCTTATCCAGACGATACTCCACCTTACCGGCTTTAATCTCTTCCAGTGCTTTTGTTACGTCCATGGTTACGGTGCCGGACTTCGGGTTTGGCATCAAGCCCTTCGGTCCCAGAACTCTACCCAGACGACCTACAACGCCCATCATATCCGGGGTTGCTACTACTGCATCGAAGTCGAACCAGTTTTCCTGCTGGATCTTCTGTGCCATATCCTCAGCACCGACATAATCCGCACCGGCTGCCTCTGCCTCTTCTGCCTTTGCGCCCTTAGCGAAAACCAGAACCTTCTTGGATTTACCGGTTCCGTGCGGCAGTACAGTAGCTCCTCTTACCTGCTGATCTGCGTGTCTTCCATCTACACCGAGACGGATGTGCATTTCGATGGTCTCATCGAACTTTGCAGTCGCAAGTTCCTTTACGTGCTGTACAGCTTCTGCTACTTCGTAAGTCTGAGTCTTATCGAAGTTTTTCGCAGCTTCGCTGTATCTTCTGCTTCTCTTTGGCATTTTTTCCTCCTTGTGGTACTAACGGCTTCCGCCTCCCACTGTCTTAGCCTTCTACGATGATGCCCATGCTTCTTGCGGTTCCCTTAATCATGTCCGTTGCGGCTTCAAGGGATGCTGCATTCAGGTCCGGCATCTTAGTCTTAGCGATTTCCTGAGCCTGCTCCAGAGTAATGGTAGCGACCTTGCGCTTGTTCGGTTCTCCGGATGCACTCTCGATTCCTGCAGCCTTCTTCAGCAGAACTGCTGCTGGCGGTGTCTTGCACACGAAGCTGAAGCTTCTGTCTGCATAAACAGTGATAACAACCGGAATAACCATTCCGCTCTGATCTGCTGTTCTTGCATTGAACTGCTTACAGAAGTCCATGATGTTCACGCTCTTCTGACCCAGTGCAGGACCAACAGGTGGCGCAGGAGTTGCTCCCCCGGCAGGAATCTGTAATTTGATGTAGCCATCAATTTTCTTTGCCATCGTCTTCTCCTTTCTTCAATTAGTTATTGAATTTTTCCAACCTGCGAAAATTCAAGTTCCACAGGAGTATCTCTACCGAACATCGAAACTCTGGCTTTAACAATCTGCTTTTCTGGGCTGATCTCTTCTACGATGCCCAGTTGTCCTTCAAAAGGGCCCCCGATAACGCGGATTGTATCGCCGACTTCAACGTCCAGGTCGATTCGCATTTTCTCGACACCCATTCGTACCACTTCTTCCTTGCTCAAAGGAATCGGATCCGAACCGTGTCCAACAAAGCCCGTAACACCCTCTGTGTTGCGAACCAGGTACCAAGTTTCATTATTTACAATCATCTTGATAACGACATATCCCGGATACAGCTTGCGGGTTTTGATTTTCCGCTGACCGTTCTTGAGTTCCATAATCTCTTCGGTTGGGATTACGACTTCTTCAATCAGGTCCTGCATGCCACGATATTCCACCATCTTCTCGATGTTGCTCTTTACCTTGTTCTCATAGCCAGAATACGTATGCACCACATACCACTTCGAGGTACCGTCACCACGAAGTCCTTCGCCTTCCAGCGGCGACACGGAAGTGCTGTTCGCATTCAAATTCTCTGTCATGTCCGCCATATTCAATTGCTCCTATATACTAGGAAAGTGTAATTCCAAGCACTTTACGCAGCAACGCAAGGAATCCGGTATCCACCAGCCAGAAGCCCAGAGCAAAGAATGCGCACACTGCAAATACAACCAGTGTACTGCTGCCCAGCTCGTTCTTCGTCGGCCATACTACCTTGCCGAACTCTTCCTTTACGCCGGCAAGATATCCCAGGATTCCGCGCTTTTCGCCGCGGCTCTTCTTCCCAGTTTCTTTTTCATTAACCATGATTGCACTCCGTTGTTTACAATGCAGTAATTACTTTGTCTCCTTGTGAAGAGTCTCTTTTCCGCAGAACTTGCAATACTTTCTCAGCTCAATTCTGTCCGGATTGTTCTTCTTGTTCTTCATGGTGTTGTAGTTTCTCTGCTTGCACTCGGTGCATGCCAGGATGATTTTGTTTCTCACAGTAGTTTCCTCCTTATACTGCCATTATCTTGCAAAAATCCTTATTCACTCCAAAATCAGAGCAGGTATCTCACTGCTCTGTTTGTTATTTCATAAAGTCGCTCAATAATATTACTCTGATACCTCGTCAATGTCAAGAGATTTTGTAAATATTTTTGCTGCTTTACGCGTTTTATTCACTTTTTCTGAGATTATCCGGCAAGAGCCGGCTTTGAAGCGTTTCTCTATCTGCCGACGTGCACTTTCACGTGGCTCATCGCCATCGCTGCCAGCACGAAGCACACTACGGAAACCACCGCCTGAGTGATAATCGCCTCACGGCATACCAATACGACAAAGATTACGCTGAGAATCATCATTGCTATTGTTGCCAACATCCCATTGGAAATCATCTGTTTCTTATTCATCACAAACCTCACTTTCGTTGTCCGAGACAACATCTTTCTTTAAGTGAATATTATATGAAGATTGTCAGAATGTTAACCTTTGTTTCGAAATCGAAACATGAATTTCCTTGTTGAAAAATATGGAACAATTTACTTTTTGTAATCCATTCAAAGCCTTACGTTTCAAGGGTTTGAAACTGTTTTTGCCCCTAAAATTTTCTCGTTTTTCCTGTTGAAAAAAACCAGTTTACCGGCACTCCCGGCGTCTGCGGATTTCCGCCAGCACGATGGCTGCCGCATTGGACGCATTCAACGAATTGATTTTACCCTTCATCGGAATGGAAACGACAAAATCGCATTTCTCCCGAACCAGTTTTCCGATTCCCCGGCCTTCGTTGCCGATGACAATCGCCACTGCACCGTTCAGCCCTGCCGCAGAGTAATACGCTTCGCCGTCCATATCGCAGGCCGCAATCCAGATGCCCTTACTCTGAAGTTCCTCGATGGTTCTTCCGATATTGGTCACCCGCACCACCGGAATCTGTTCGATGGCGCCTGCCGCACTCTTCGCAACGGTGCTGGTGAGGCCGCAGGCTCTCCGGTTCGGAATGATGATGCCGTGGGCGCCCATGCACTCCGCGCTTCGGATGATGGCCCCCACATTGTGTGGGTCGGTGATTTCGTCCAGGATGACGATGAACGGTTCCTCATCCATCGCCGCCGCCCGGGCGAAAATATCCTGCATCTTGGAATAATGATATGCCGGAATTTCCGCAATCACACCCTGGTGCTTCTGTCCCGGCGCCATGTGGTCCAGCTTAAACCGATCCACCATGCTGATGGACACGCCCTGTTCCTTTGCCAAAGCCCGAATGATGGAAATGGATCCGCCGGCACCTTCCGCCATATAGATGCGTTCCACATCGTGGCCCGCCCGCAGAGCTTCAATTACCGGGTTTCTTCCCACCAGCAGGTTCTCCGCAGATTCTTCCTGCTCAAAAGTTCTCACGCCTTTGCGCTCCGAATTTCCGCCCCGGAATCCCTCCGTCCGCGGTGCACGGCGGCTGCTCGGCCGGCTTCCCGCACCGCCGTAATCGTATATCGGGCGGGAATTGTTCTCCCGGCTGCCGTCCCGGCCGCCTCTTCGGCTTCCGTCACTCCGCTCGTTGGAACGGTTTCCGCCGTAGCTGCTCTTGCCTCTGGCTTCTCTTCTCTCATACACCCCGTGGGCATCCCGGCGATTCTTTCCGTTTTTCTTCTTTCCGGCCATCCTTAACTCCTTTCATATAGAACGAATTGATATTCAATCCCGTTTTCATTCTGCAGTTCGCTCTCCCAAGTCACCCGAAACCGAGCATCCTCGTCCAGGTTCACCATGAACCGATCCGCATTCAAGTTCGCATGCATCTTCGTCACATACAGCTTGTCGCACTGTTCGTAGAACCGACGGTAAATGCTCTCTCCGCCGATGATAAAAACATCCTCCGTCTTGTATTCCTTCAGCGCCTCGGTCAGTTCCTCTTCCGAATGAACCACCCGACACCGTTCCGCCTCGAAATCCGGATTTCCGGTGAGCACGAAATTCACCCGTTTCGGAAGCCCTTTCTTTCCCGGCAGGCTTTCCAGCGTCTTCCGGCCCATCACCACCACCTTATCCATGGTGGTCTCCTTAAAGTACTTCAGGTCTCCCGGGATGTGGGCCAGCAGCTCTCCGCCGCAGCCGATGCCCCATTCCGAGTCCACTGCCACAATCAGATTCATATTTCCTCCTTCCGAATCTCTTCGGTTTTCATCTATTTATAAAAGAAACCCGGCAAGGCTTTCCTCACCGGGTCAGCATACGGCAGTCTGCCGCACCGTTTAATCTACACTGTTTTCCGTTAAATTGCAACCGGAATATTCTTCACCTGAGGATTGTGCTCGTAGTTTTCCACCGTCAAATCATCCACCGTATAATCGTAGAAGTTCTTCACCTCCGGATTCAGGGTCACCTTCGGTGCCGGATACTGAGGCCGGGCGATCAGTTCTTTTACGATGTCCACATGGCGGTCGTAGATGTGGGCGTCGGAAATGACGTGCACCAGCTCGCCGGCTTTGAGGCCGCTGACGTTGGCCATCATCATCAGGAGCAGGGAGTACTGCACCACGTTCCAGTTATTGGCCGTCAGGATGTCCTGCGACCGCTGGTTCAGAATGGCGTTCAGCGTATCCCCTTTGACATTGAAGGTGACGCTGTACGCGCAAGGCTCCAGGTTCATCTCCGAAAGATCGTCAAAGTTGTACATGTTGGTCAGAATCCGCCGGGAGTACCGGTCGTTCTTCAGCTGCCACAGCACGTTGTCCACCTGGTCCATTTCGCCCTGCTTGAAGGTGTACTTCTTTCCCAGCTGGTAGCCGTAGGCTTTGCCGATGGATCCGTTCTCGTCCGCCCATTCATCCCAGATATGGCTGTTCAGGTCGTGAACGTTGTTGGATTTCTTCTGCCAGATCCACAGGAGCTCATCGAAGGCCAATTTGATGGCGGTCGGGCGCAGGGTCAGTGTGGGAAATTCTTCCTGCAGGTTGTACCGATTCACCACACCGAAATTCTTGATGGTGTGGGCCGGCGTTCCGTCCGGCCAGTGCGGGCGCACCTTCTGTCCCTCCGTACTGAAACCGTTCTCGATAATGTCCTGACACATGGTCACGAACAGCTGATCCGCTTTGCTCATATGTTACTCCTCTTCAATAATCCGGATGGCTTCCTCGATGACTTCGTCCAGCCGGTCTGCTTCCTCTGCCAGAAAAAGATATCCAATTAAGGCTTCAAATCCCGTGGCCACCTTGTAGGTGCGAGGGTCCGTATTCTTGGACCGGGACAGCGTCCGATGATTTCGAGCTCTTTTGTAGAGACGGATTTCATCCTCTGTCAGAAATCCGTTCACCAGCTTCCGCATGGCTTTCGCCTGACCTTCCGCCGAAACGTAGCGAACCGCCATCTTGTGGAGTTTTCCCACATCGTGGGGGTCGTGCTCAATCAGCATCTCCCGGACGCGAACCTCGTACACCGCATCGCCCATGTACGCCAGGGTTGTCGTGTTAATGTTCTGTATTTCCTGATCCATTCCTAGTTGTTTCTGATGATCTGCACCCCTTGAGGTGTATCCTTCAGCGTATATCCTTTCTCTGCCAAAGCATCCCGGATTTCATCCGCTCTGGCCCAATTCTTCTCTTTCCGCGCCTGCTGACGTTCGTCCACCAGCGCCTGAATATCCTCGCCGATGGCATCCTCCTCCGCATCCTGCAGAATTCCCAGCACATCGGTCAGCTCGTGAATCTGCTTCAGCGCCTTTTCTGCAAATTCCTTCGAACCGCTTTCATGTACCGCCTGGTTCACGGCAGTTACCATTTCAAAGATGACGGAAATCGCCAGCGCCGTATTCAGGTCGTCCTCCAGTGCGGCGATAAATTCTTCTTTATAATGTCCATTCAGCTTCTCCAGGGTTTCCCTTTCGGAAGCGGACATCTCATCCGTACCGTTCTTCGTCAGGAACTCCAGCGTCTCTACGGCGGTCACGATACGATCGTAGCCTTGTTTTACGCTGTTCATCTCCGTATCGCTGAAGTTAATCGGGCTCCGATAGTGTCCCGACAGCAGGAAGAACCGAATGAAATCTCCGGTAAAATCCTTTCTGATGTCCCGAACCGTAAAGAAGTTGTTCAGGGATTTGGACATCTTCACGCCGTCCACGGTGATGTAACCGTTATGCATCCAGTACTTTGCGAACGGCACGCCGTTGCAGGCCTCGGACTGCGCAATTTCATTCTCATGGTGCGGGAACTGCAGGTCCTGTCCGCCTCCGTGGATATCGATGGTCTCGCCCAGATGCTTCTTCGCCATGGTGGAGCACTCGATGTGCCAGCCTGGACGGCCTTTTCCCCACGGGGAATCCCAGGCAATTTCGTCCGGTTCTTTCTGCGCCTTCCACAGTGCGAAATCCAGCGGATCCTTCTTCACTTCGCCGATTGCAATCCGGGCACCGGACTCCAGGTCGTCGATATTCTGTCCGGACAGCTTTCCGTAATCCTTGAACTTCCGGGTACTGTAGTACACATCCCCGTCTGCCTCATAGGCGTAGCCCTTATCAATCAGCGTCTGAATGAAATCAATGATTTCCGGAATATGCTCGGACACCTTCGGATGCACGTCCGCCGGAATCACGTTCAGCGCCTTGGCATCTTCGAAGTATTCTTTTATGTACTTCTCGGATACCTCCGGTGCGGTGATGCCCTCTTCCTTGGCCCGGCGGATGATTTTGTCGTCCACATCGGTGAAATTCTGCACGAACTTCACATCGTATCCTCTGTATTTAAAATACCGGCGCAGCGTATCGAACACCACGAAAGGTCTGGCATTTCCAATGTGGAAGAAATTGTATACGGTCGGTCCGCAGACGTAAATCCGAACCTTCCCCTCTTCCAGCGGTACGAATTCTTCCTTGCGGCCGGTCATGGTATTGTATATCTTCATCGGTTCCCCTTTCCCCGCCAAATTCCTCCGGCGGTTCCCATTCGGTTAAAAACAATTTCGGGCGGTCTCCATCGCCCGATTCAAAAGTCCAGTCCAATAGATTATACACCAACTACTGCGCCAATGCATCCCATAATCAGCAATACGTACATTGGGTTTACGTGGAACTTCTTGATCAGCAGGACGGTGGCGGCGCACATCAGGATGGCAATTCCGTCAATATGCCCCGGCAGAATTCCGGAAAGGGCGGCGATGCTCCCACCCAAAGGATGTTCCGCTTCAATGGCCGGACGGCAGATGGTAAGGGCCGCGGTAAAGATCATGCCCACTGTTGCGGGCCGAATGCCCTCCAGCGCTCCTTGAACGATTCGGCTCTGCTTGTAACGATCGATCATGCCGGCGACGATGGCCACCAGGATAAAAGCAGGTGTGGCAACTCCCAGCGTGGCTACGAGGGACCCCAGCATTCCCGCCGTCTGGTATCCCACGTAGGTGGCCGTATTCACCGCCACCGGTCCCGGCGTGACCTGCGCAATCGCCACGATGTCCGCATATTGGGACGGGGTCATGGACACAAACCCTCGGATGGTATCGTAAATCATACCCACGATGGCCATGCCGCCGCCGAATCCCACAGCGCCGATTTTGAAGAACGCCCAGAAAAGTTTCATGAAAATCATTTCAGGCCTCCTTCCCGGCGGGTGTTCCAAAGAGCCCGCAGAATTCCGGTCACCAGAAACAGGAGCACAATCAGCACCACGCTCATATTCGTAAATTCAATCAGCAGAATGCCCACCAGTGAGGCAATTCCGGAGAACCAATCCTTGATGACGCCCTTGGCAATGGAATATACCGCAATCAGTACCAGTCCCATGGCGGCTGCCCGAAGGCCGCCCAGCGCACCCATCACGTACGGATTGTCTCCGAAGGCGGACAGGCCTTTGGCCACCAGAATAATCACGACGAAGGAAGGAAGCACAACCCCCACAGTCGAAACAAGGGATCCAAGCAAACCCTTTCGCTTGAATCCCACGTACGTTGCCATGTTAATTGCAATAACACCGGGGAGGCTCTGGCAAACGGATATAACATCCAGCGCTTCCTCTGCCGTGAACCACTTTTTTTCGTTGACGGCGATGTTCTGGAGAATCGGTATCATCGCCACACCGCCGCCAATCGTGAATAATCCCAGTTTAAAGAATGTTATAAAAAGCTCTAACACAATTACAGTCCAAATCTCTCCGCATTTACCAGGTCAATGGCATCCTTCGTTGCATCCTCTGCAGACTTCAGGCTCATCTCCCCTTCTCTTCTCAGCTTATACTCCACAATACCCTCACCGGCTTTCTTTCCGACGGTGATTCGAATCGGCATTCCCAGCAGATCCGCATCCTTGAACTTCACGCCCGGTCTCTCGTCACGATCGTCGCACAGAACTTCCACTCCGGCTTTTTCCAGTTCTTCCTCAATCTTGTTGGCCAGATTCATCTGAGTCTCATCCTGCGGATTGATTACGGTAATCATTACGTGATACGGCGCAACGGAAATCGGCCAGATGATGCCGTTTTCGTCGTTGTGCTGCTCGATGATTGCCTGCAGGGTACGGGTGATGCCGATGCCGTAGCAGCCCATCTGGTATACGCAGTCGTTTCCGTTCTCATCCTTGTAGAACGCCTTCATGGATTCGGAGTACTTGGTTCCCAACTTGAAGATCTGTCCAACCTCGATACCTCTGCTGTGCTCGATGATCGGCTTTCCGCACTTCGGGCAACGCTCGCCTTCTTTCAGGACCTTGATGTCCGTCACGATATCGCCCTTGTAATCTCTTCCGTAGCATACGCCGGTCATGTGGTGGTTTTCCTGGTTTGCACCGGCACACATGTTCACGGTTCCAACCAGTTCGCTGTCCACGACAATCTTGCAGTTCTGCAGTCCTACCGGGCCGGTGAATCCGCCGACACAGCCGGTGGTCGCACCCATCTCATCCTCATTAGCGAATTCGATGTAGTGTTCCGGAATGCCCAGTGCGTTTACGAGCTTAATCATATTCACTTCGCGGTCACCGCGAACGAAAGCGCATACGTATTCCGCCGGATTCAGCTCATCGTCGTAAGTAACGAACATCAGCGCCTTGATGGACTTCTTCACATCCATGTGGAGGTAGTTGCATACATCCTCGATGGTCTTGGTTCCCGGAGTATATACGCTCTTCAGTTCTTCCATTTCTTCCTGAACCGGTTCGTCATCCACGCATTCCGCTCTCTCCAGCGTTGCCGCATATCCGCATTCCGGACAGTGTGCCAGTTCACTCTCTCCCACGTTAGACAGTGCGGAGAATTCGTGAGAACGGCTTCCGCCAATCGGACCGTTATCCGCTTCTACAATTCTGTAGTCCAGTCCGCAGCGAGTGAAGATTCTCTCGTAGGCACCGTACTCGTTCATGTAGCTGACATCCATTCCCGCTTCATCTCTGTCGAAGGAATATCCGTCGCTCATCAAGAACTCTCTGGAACGCAGCAGTCCGTATCTTGGACGAGCCTCGTCTCTATACTTCCACTGAATCTGGTACAGGGTCTGCGGAAGTTCTCTGTAGGAAGAGAATTCGTTCCGCGCGATATCTGTTACGGTCTCCTCATGCGTCGGTCCAAGGCAGAAGTCTCTTCCGTTTCTGTCCTTGATTCTCCACAGTTCCGGTCCGTATGCATACCATCTGCCGGATTCCTTCCACAGTTCGGCCGGATTCGGTCCCGGCATCAGGATTTCCTGGTCGCCGATGCGGTCCAGTTCCTCCCGGACAATATTCTCTACCTTCCGCAGGGAACGATATCCCAGCGGCATGAATTCATAGATTCCCGCTGCGACCTTTCGAACCAGGTTGGCACGAATCAGCAGCTGATGGCTGACCAGTTCCGCTTCCTTCGGTGCTTCTCTCAATGTCTTCAGATGTCTCTTGGATAATTTCATTTCTATTGTCTCCCTTCAATTGTGCAGCTTGCGATTGCCGCAATGCCTTCTTCTCGTCCCGTAAAGCCCAGCTTCTCCGTGGTGGTGGCTTTTACATTCACCTGCCCCTCGGAAACATTCATCGCCCGGGCGAGATTTTCTTTCATGGTTTCTATATGAGGTGCCAGCTTCGGCTTCTCACAGATAATTGTCACATCTGCGTTGACAATACGGTAATCGCCGATAATCCGGATTACCTCCCGGAGCAGTTCTATGCTGTCCGCTCCCCGATATTTCTCATCGGTATCCGGAAAATATTTTCCAATATCTCCTTTTCCCGCAGCTCCCAGCAGGGCATCCATCAATGCGTGCGTTGCCACATCCGCATCGGAATGTCCCAGAAGTCCCATTTTGCTGGGGACCGGGGTCCCGCACAATATCAGGCTTCTGTCCGGGACAAGGCGGTGTACATCGTAACCGTTTCCTGTTCTGATTTCCATAGAAATGTCCTCTTTGGTCGTTATTTTTCGGTTGGCGTACTCTCCCTCCACAAGGGCCACGGAGATGCCCGCCAATTCCGCGACGGATGCATCATCGGTACCGGCATACCCCTTCTGTCTCGCAACATCGTAGGCCCGGCGAATCACATCCAGCCGAAAGCTTTGAGGCGTCTGAACGCAAAACATGCGCCTTCTCTCAATAACTTTACTGTCCATTATAGGATAAATAAATAACGAGTTCAAGTCGGTATCCGGAATAATCCGCATGGAATCCACCGACGGAACCGCGGTACATACCGCATCCCACCGGTCCAAACCCTTTAAGTTTCGGTCAATGATTCCGGTCGTCAGGTCCGCGCGGGCGCCGTCGTGAATCAGCACCTTTACGGAATTTTCCGAAATTCCTTTCTCTCTGCAAATATTTCCGCACACATCCAGACCGGCTTGAACGGAGTCTCCCCGTTCCTTTCCGCCCTTCGTCAGCCGTACCTCCTTGCCGGAAACCTCCTGCAGGGCGCGGGCTGTTTTTAGGTAAAAATCCGCATTCGTGCCGTCCGCCGGCGTGACGATGACGATTCCGTCGATATCCGGATGTTCCGCAAACGGCCGCGCGGCGCACTCCAACACGGTGCTGTCCCGATACGGCAGCATCTGCTTCGGCACCTCCGCGTTCATGCGGGTTCCTTTTCCCGCCGCAACTACGATTCCAATGTTCATCGTTTTCTCCCTCAAGGTATTCTTCTAAAAGTAATCATATATAAAAACCGGTCGTTTCCGGCCATATACCGTTCTCGGTTATATGTGGGATTCGACCAGTTCATCTGCTTCTTCCATTGTATAATTTCCCGCCAGCATCAGCTCGCTCTCCAGAATCTGCTTTGCCGTGCCCAGGAGCTTTTTCTCTCCGGTGGAGAGGGCCTTCTTTCGATCGCTTCGCACTAAATTCCGAACAACCGAAGCGACCTCCTCGATTTCTCCGGTTTTCAGCCGATCCATATTCAAGCGGTATCGGCGATTCCAATTCGCCGGCATCGCTTCTGCCTCTTCGCCCAGCAGCTTAAAGACTGCCGGAAAATCTTCCGCAGTAATAATTTTGCGCACGCCAACCCGCGCAGAACTTTCCACCGGAATCAGGACCGTCATCTTGCTGTGAGGCAGATTCACATCGTAATATTTGTGAATTTCGCCCAGCACTTCTTTTTCGACAATATCTGTAATCGTTCCGGCTCCGTACATCGGATATGCTATTTTCTCGCCAACCTGAAACATATCGCCTCTCCTTTTTTTGACACACTGTTATTATATCCCGAGGCAAAATTATTTGCAAGTAAAAATTAATTATTTTACCATCATGCTGTATATATGTCAACTGCATTTCTCGCTTTTTATTGCCGCAATCGGCACTTTTCGGGACGGGGAAACATATGCTTATCAGTTGTTATTCTATCATCTTTCACATTTCTGTGATATAATCTTTACAGTTTTTCAATGGTGCAATCTCTTATAATAAAAGGGACTGCCGGAATACTGAAAGGAGAACTTTGAATGAAGAAATTACTCGTAGTAGACGACGAAGATAAGATCCGGGAGGTCATCAAGGAATACGCTGAATTCAGCGGATATGAGGTGACCGAAGCCGCCGACGGCATGAGCGCCATCGGTCTTTGCAAACTCAATGATTACGATTTGATTATCATGGATGTGATGATGCCGAAGCTGGATGGGTTCAGCTCCGTGAAGGAAATCAAGAAGATCAAGGACATCCCGGTAATCATGCTCTCCGCCAGGGGGGAAGAATACGACAAGCTGTTCGGCTTCGAGCTGGGCATCGACGATTATGTGGTTAAGCCATTCAGCCCGAAGGAACTGATGGCCCGGGTGAATGCGGTACTGCAGCGGAAGAGCGGTTCCGAGAACAACAGCGCCCAGGTGATGAAGTTCGACGGACTGGAAGTGAACTTCGCTGCCCGCACCATTACCGTAGACGGTGAACGGGTCAACCTGACCCCGAAGGAATACGACCTTCTCTTCTATCTGATTCAGAACAAGAATATCGCTTTGTCCAGAGACAAGCTTCTTTCCGACATCTGGGGATACGACTTCTTTGGAGACGACCGTACCATCGATACCCATATCAAGAATCTGCGGAACAACCTGGGACCGTATCGGAATTTCATTGTAACGTTGAGAGGAGTAGGATACAAATTTGAGTACGACGACAGCAAGAAAGGAAAAGAATCCGCAGAGTAAGTTTGATCTTAACAGCATCCGAACCGTCATGCTGCTGTACTTCTTCACTTTTGCAGCCGTGTTGATTATGCTGATTTGGTCGCTCCAGAGCTTCTTTATGACTCACTATTTCGAGCAGATGAAGGTGCAGGAAACGGAGCACACCGCCGCTCTTCTGAAGAATGAATTTCTGCAGGACGACGGGCAGTTCAAGAATCTGGCACTCAACGCCTCTGCATCCAGTGATATTTTCATCCGAGTGGATACCCCGGACGGCACCAGTGTCTTTGACAACGGTTCGTATTTCCGGCCTTCTTCCATCGCCTACGATTACGAAACATCCACGGCGCGAGACCGCTTGGAGAAGAGCAATAAGAATTCCGTTTCACTGGTGGCCAACGATACGAAGAAGGACAGCCGGAAACTGATTTATGCCACCTACATCGGGGATACACCAAGCAATAACATTTTGTTCATTGTAGCCCCCCTGTATCCGGTGAAATCCACCATTTCCATCCTCCGGCTGCAGCTGAAATACATCAGCTTCATCGCTCTGATTGTGGCCGCACTGCTGGCACTGTTCATCGCCCGGAGGCTGTCCCGACCGATTAAGGACATCACCAAATCGGCCATGGAGCTTTCCCACGGCAATTACAACGTGAAGTTCAACGGCGGCATGTTCACGGAGACCAACGAATTGGCTCGCACGCTGAACACCGCTTCCTACGAAATGCAGAAGACGGACTTCTATCAGCGGGATTTGATTGCCAATGTGTCCCACGACCTGAAGACCCCGCTCACCATGATCAAATCCTACGCGGAAATGATCAACGACATCTCCGGCGACAATCCGGAGAAGCGGAAGGAGCACCTGAAGGTCATCATCACCGAAGCGGATCGGCTGAACAAGCTGGTTTCCGATATGCTTTCCGCCTCCAAGATTCAGTCCAACAATCTGGAGCTGGACAAGGAAATCTTCGATCTGGTGGCAGTAACGGAGGAAATCGTGGCCACCTATAAAGTGCTGAACGAACAGGACGGATACCACATCCGCCTGAACAAGTGCAAAGCGACCTACGTCTACGGCGACAAGGAGAAAATCAAGCAGGTGTTGTCCAACTTCGTCTCCAATGCCATTAAGTATTGCGGCGAAGACCGGGTGGTGAACGTGGACGTCAAGCGAATCGGCAAAAAGGTCCGGGTGGATGTCATCGACCACGGCGACGGCATCGCCTCCGACGAGCTGTCCCACGTATGGGAACGGTATTACCGCACCAGTGCCAACCGGAACCGCACCATCGAAGGATCCGGCCTGGGTCTTTCCATCGTCAAAGGTATTCTGGTACTCCACAATGCCAATTACGGGGTAAAAAGCAAGGTCGGCCAGGGCAGCGACTTCTGGTTTGAAATGGATACGGTGAAAAAACCGACGGATGCCGAAGGCAAAAAATAAAACCCATGGATAATAACTCAATCTCTGTCCGGTGCAGAACCCGGGCAGAGATTTTTACCGTGTATAATTCACACTGCTATTTTCATTCGATTTATTAATTATGTAAAACATTTGGAGGAATGTATGAACAAAAGAGTCTGCATTATTTACACCGGCGGCACCATCGGCATGGTTCCGACCCAGGACGGCTACCAGCCGAAGGAAGGATATTTTTCCGGCGAACTGAAGAAGATTCGGGATCTGTATTCCGCTGCCATGCCGAAGTGGGATCTCATCGAATACGATCCGCTTCTGGATTCGTCCAACATCACCTACGTGCAGTGGAACCGGATGGCCAACACCATTAAGGAGAACTACGAGCGCTACGACGGCTTCGTCATTCTCCACGGCACCGACACCATGGCCTACAGCGCCTCTGCCCTGTCCTTCATGCTGGAAGGTCTGAAGAAACCGGTCATCTTCACCGGCTCGCAGATTCCCCTGTATGAGCTCCGTTCCGACGGACGGGACAATCTGATCACCTCTCTGATGATTGCGGCCAACAGCGATATCCACGAGGTATGCCTGTATTTCGGCAACCATCTGATTCGAGGAAACCGTGCGGTCAAAACCTCTGCGGACGGACTGATTGCATTCTCCTCCCCGAACTACCCGGTACTGGCCAAAGCCGGCATCGACATCGAATACTTCCCGAACCGCTTCCTGCCGGAACCAAAGGAACCGTTCCGGGTAACGGAGATGAAACCCACATCCATCGGTGTCATCAAATTGTTCCCGGGAATTCACTTCGATCTCTTTGCGCCAATCGTTAACAAGGACCTTCGGGCCCTGGTTCTGGAAACCTTCGGCACCGGAAACATTCCGAACTACGATTCGGAACTTCCGCCGCTCATCAGCAAGGCCATCGAAAACGATACCGCCGTGGTGGTATGCACGCAGTGCATGCAGGGCACCGTTCGTCTGGGTACCTATGAGACCAGCTCCGAATTGGCCCGGGCCGGTGCCGCCAGCGGCAGCAATATGACCACCGAGGCCACGGTCACCAAGCTCCAGTACCTGTTCAGCAAGGGCTTCACCGCCAGCGAGGTTCGGGACTGGATAGAATCGGACCTGCGGGGAGAGCTGACCATTGGCTAGCCGGAACAAGAAGCACGCCATTATTCCTATTTTTATCCCTCACAAAGGATGTCCCAACGACTGCATCTTCTGCAACCAGCGGAAAATCACCGCACGCTCGGCGGCAGTCACCCCGGAGGACGTGCGAACCACCATCCGCACCTGGCTCACCACATTGCAGGACGTTCCGGTGGTGGAAGCCGCATTCTACGGCGGAAGTTTTACGGGGATTCCACTGGAAGAACAGCGGGCCTATCTGGAAGTGGCGCGGGAGTACAAAGAGAATGGTGCCATTCAGAAGATTCACCTGTCCACCCGGCCGGACTACATCACCCCGGAGATTTTGGATAACCTGAAAGAATACTCCGTGGATACCATCGAGCTGGGCGTGCAGTCCTTCGACGAGGATGTACTCCGCCAAAGCCGCCGAGGTCACACGGTGCAGCAGGTCTATGATGCCGTTGCGCAGATTCAAGACTACGGCTTCGAGCTGGGGATTCAGCTGATGATCGGACTGCCCGGCGATACGATGGAGAAGTGCCTCTATTCCGCACGGGAAACCGCTCGCCTGCGGCCACAGCTGGCGCGCCTGTATCCCACCATCGTTCTGGACGAGACGGATCTCTATGAGGAATATCGGCAGGGCACGTACATCCCGCTGAGCCGGGAGGAGGCCGTTCTTCGCACAAAAGAAATGTACAAAATTCTGGAGGCGTCCGGCATCACCATCATGCGGGTGGGTCTGAAGAGCACGGATCTCATCGGCGACGGCGGCGCCATTAACGGCGGCACCTACCACCCGGCCTTTCGCCAGCTGGTGGAAGGGGCGATTGCCCGCGAACGCATCGAGCTGCTTCTGAATGAATTAAATCACAAAGCTTCCGGCGATTCTTTGACAGAAAACAAACGAAAAATTGATGTATTTTCCAACGGAAAATGGTATTCTAATATGGTAGGTAACAAAGCCGACAACAAAAAATATTTCGCCCATAAATTTCCGGAGTTCAATTTCCGATTTCGCCGGGACGATGACCTGGCCGACGGACAGTTCCGGGTGTGTGCAAAGGAGGAGAAAAATGGATAGAGAGAAAGCTGTGGTAACCGTCACCGGCAGAGATGAAGTAGGTATTCTGGCCTCCGTCTCTGCTTGCTGCGCCAACGCCAACGCCAGCGTCATCGAGATGACCCAGTCCGTAAAGCAGGACTTCTTCACTATGATGATGGTGATCAGCGTCGAACACATGAATGTAACAATTGCTGAGCTCCAGGATGCAATTCTGAAGGAACTCCCGACAATGGACGTTCACGTAATGCATGAAAATATTTTCAATTCCATGCATCGGATTTAGCAGAAGGGAGAACAAGCATGTATAACGATATTGGCGATATCTTGGAAACCATTTCCATGATTCGAGACAAAAACCTGGATGTCCGTACCACCACCATGGGCATCTCTCTGCTGGACTGTGCCGACAGCGACATCGACCGCTCCTGTGAGAAGATCTACGAAAAGATCTGCCGAAAAGCAGAACACCTGGTGGAAACCGGCGAAAAGATTACCGGAAAGTACGGCATTCCAATTGTAAACAAGCGAGTTTCCGTTACACCGATTGCCATGCTGGCCGGTGTATCCGGCGGCGACCCGGTCAAATACGCACGTACGCTGGATCGGGCAGCCCATACTGTCGGAATTGATTTTATCGGCGGATATTCCGCACTGGTCCAGAAGGGCTTCAGCGCCGGCGACCGGGAACTGATTGAATCCATCCCACAGGCTTTGGCCGAAACCCAGCTGGTGTGCTCCTCGGTAAACATCGGCTCCACCAAGGCCGGCATCAACATGGACGCCGTTGCCCTGATGGGCCGGCAGGTTCAGAAAGCTGCGCTCCTCACCAAAGACAACCAGTGCATGGGCGCTGCAAAGCTGGTGGTATTCTGCAACGCGGTAGAGGATAACCCGTTCATGGCCGGTGCATTCCACGGCGTGGGCGAAGCGGATTCCGTCCTCAGCGTCGGCGTATCCGGCCCGGGCGTGGTTCGGTCCGTGCTGCACGACCTTCCGGACGATGCTCCGCTGAACGAGGTGGCAGAAACCATTAAGAAAACCGCTTTCAAAATCACCCGTGTGGGTCAGCTGGTGGGTTCCGAAGCTGCTGCCATGCTGGGCGTGCCGTTCGGAATCGTAGACCTATCCCTGGCTCCGACCCCGGCCATCGGGGATTCCGTTGCCCGTATTCTGGAAGAAATCGGTCTGGAGCAGTGCGGTACTCACGGTACCACCGCTGCACTGGCCATGCTCAACGATGCGGTTAAAAAAGGCGGCGTAATGGCCTCCTCCAGCGTGGGCGGACTCTCCGGCGCATTTATTCCGGTGAGCGAAGACGAGGGCATGATTGCCGCCGCTCGTAGCGGCAACCTGGTTCTGGAGAAGCTGGAAGCCATGACTGCGGTATGCTCCGTGGGTCTGGACATGATCGTCATTCCGGGCGATACCACTCCGGAAACCATTTCCGCCATCATCGCTGACGAAGCGGCCATCGGTATGGTGAACAGCAAAACCACTGCCGTTCGTGTCATCCCGGCCATCGGCCTGAAGGGCGGCGAGGAGCTGAACTTCGGCGGTCTGCTGGGTTACGGTCCGGTAATGGATCTGAAAAATCCTTCCCCGGCAAAAATGATTCGCCGCGGCGGACGGATTCCGGCTCCGCTGCAGAGCTTGAAGAACTAATAAAATATAGGTTTTCATGAAGAAAACGGGAGAGCTGAACTGCAGCTCTCCCGTTTATTCTGTCTTTGTTTTCCTTTTCCTTTACGGTCTCAGGCCCATTCCGCCTTCCAGGGTGATGGTCTCGCCACTCATGAACTTGAAGTCCGGCGAAGCCAGCTGTACGCAGGCACGGCCGATTTCCTTCTCCACGTCGCCGTAGTGACCTGCCGGCGGCATCTTCACATTTGCTTCGAACGCTTCCGGATAGGTCTCTTTGAACTTCTCCAGCTGAGCCGTCCATGCCAGCGGGCACACGATATTTACGTTGATTCCGTCCGGACCCCATTCCGTTGCGGCCACGCGGGTCAACCCCCGAATGCCTTCTTTTGCCGCTGCATATGCACACTGTCCGTAGTTGCCGAACAGACCGGCGCCGGAAGCAAAGTTGATGACCGAGCCCTTGGTTTCTTTCAGGTGCGGATGGCAGGCCTTCATATAATAGAATGCGGCATACAGTCCGGAATACAGTGCCAGATCAAACTGCTCCGTGGTGTGATCGGCCAAAGTAACGCCGGAAGCGGAGGCCTGTGCATTGTTAATCAGCACGTCGATTCTGCCGAATTCTTCCATAGCCTTATCGACTACATTCTGAACCGTCGCCTCATTATCGGCACCGGCACTGACATCGGCCTGAACCGGAAGCACCTTGATGCCGTACAGTCTTTCCAGCTCTTCCTTGGCTGCCTCCAGCTTTTTCACATTTCTGCCGGTGATAACCAGGTTCGCCCCTTCCTTCGCATATGCGGTTGCAATTCCATATCCAATAGAGCCGCAGCTTCCGTCACTGAGTGTGGCGCGGCCGCCTCCCGTAATAATCGCTGTTTTTCCAACTAAAAAACCCATAGATTACTCCTTCCCGGACAATTCTGCCCTATACAATCATCTTTTCATCGAGTATAGTATAAACCATTTCTGAAAGGATTTCTATGGATTTTTGTGTTAATATAATAACTTCTTGTTGTTTGTTTAGTAATTATCACATTATTTGTTCATTTTTTCCCAAAGACGCTGACCGGTTTTGGTTTTTCCCAGACCGCCGTAGGTGCACCGAAGTTCCAGAGGAAGGGACAATCCGATGTCGTAAATGGCCTGAATGGTCTCATCCAACGGCACGACTTTGTCGAATCCCGATAGAATCATGTTGGCGCTGGCGATGGCATTGCTTCCCGCCATGATGTTTTTGCCCAGACAAGGAACCTCCACGCGGTTCCCCACCGGATCGCAGGCCAGACCCGTAATGTTCTGAAGCGCCACGGAAGCGGCATCCACGCATTCCCGAACCGTGCCTCCTACGAGCTGAACGATACCCGCCGCCGCCAGTCCCGACGCGGCTCCGCATTCCACCTGGCATCCTCCGACTTCCGCTGAAAACGTGGCCTGCTCCCCGAAGAACACGCCAATCAGTCCTGCCACCAACAAAGCCTTCACGCAGTCCTCTCGAGAGAATTCCAGTACCTTCGCCAGCCCGATAATTGTTCCCGGCAGGCATCCGCAGGATCCGCAGGTTGGCGCCGCCACAATCAGCCCCATGGAACTCTTGGATTCCATTACCGCGGAGATGCACCGAATCACGCTGTTCAGCGGCGCATCCGGCAGGAGCCGCCCCGCCTTCTCTGCCTTCGCCACCAGCGGAGACTGGGCACCCAGAATCCGGTCCTCATACTGAGTCCCCGCCAGGCCGTTTTCCACCGCTGCTTCCATCACATCCAGGACTTCTTCCATCTGGCGGAAGACCTCTTCTACGGTTTTGCCGCCCCGGCAGCTTTCGTAGTACGCCGCATATTCCCAGGGTTCCATGGGATGCTCTTCCGCATAGGCCAGCAGCTCCGCCGCCGTTCGGTACGGAACCTTCACATCTTCCCCGGAAAGCGTCGGCAGTACCGGCTCCAGATAGACCACTTCTTTTACGCCGGCCCGTTCCCGAAACGCACGAAGTTCCGACTCCGTCCGCGGCCGGGAGAATTTCTTCTCCTCCAGGCCCGCCTCCGACAGAATCAGAACCTCGTAATAGTCGCCGCCCACCTGCACCGGGTGACCTTCGTATTTCTGCATCTCAATCATGCCGCCTCCCAGAGCGACCGCCTCGAAATGCCTGCAGTTGCCCCGGTCATCGGTGGCCTGAATCCGGTAGTTTCCCGGATGAACCGCACCGTATTCCAGGATGCGGTATTCGATGGAGAGGCCCGCTTCTTTTGCCAGCTCCTCGTACCGATCCACCTGCGGGTTGGACAGCGGGATGCCCAGCAAACCGCAGGCGAACCCCATATCCGTTCCGTGGCCGGTATGGGATGCCGCCAGGGCACCGGTGGGGTCGAAATCGCAGAGGACATGGGTGATTTTGCCCGGCATGGCCTGGCGAACCAGATCCGCAATCCGGGCGGCGCCGGCGACGTGGGAACTGGACGGTCCCCGCATCACCGGTCCGATAACGTCATTGAAAATACTGCACGGTTGTTTTTCCATCTCTGCGATTTCTCCCCGTTTTCTAATTATTGTATTAATACCAGAATTTACCGCTGAACGCGAAGGACACCTCGGCCGTCAGGCTGATCTGGCCTTCCAAGAAGTTCACCAGAATATCGCCTCCCGGTGTTTCCACGGTAATTTCCTTATCTCCTCTGCAGTAGCCCTCTTCCACTGCCATGCGAGCGGCACAGAATGCCGCACTGGCACTGGAGAGCACCGCACCGTTGGCGCCGTCCCAGATCTTCAGACGGATGGTGGACGCATCCACCACCTTGATGAACTCGAAGCATGCCGGTGCATTGAAGATGTCGGAATATTCGATTTCCGGCCCCAGCTTCTCGATATCAAAGGTATCGATGGAGTCGCAGAAAACCTGGCAGTGGAGTCCGCCTCCGGCAATCCGGCTGGTTTTCAGAGCCGTTGCTCCGGCGGCCGCCAGCTTCTCCTGAACGCACGCATCCGCATCGGCTGCCTTTTCCATATCGCGGTCATACAAGAACTGATCTTCCGGCACGTACATGATTACCGATGTCACCCATCCGTCTCTCATGAACAGCTTCAGCTTCTGGATACCGTTGACGGTTTCCACCGTCATCATATCCCGACCGATTAGGCCCTGCTCATAGGCGTATTTCGCACCGCAGCGAATGCCGTTTCCGCAGGCATCTCCTTCCGTGCCATCGCTGTAGAAGACTCTCATCTTCACATCGGCCTTTCGGGACTTCTCCACCAGGACGATGCCGTCGCCGCCGATGGAACGGTGGCGGTCGCACAAACTGATGCACAGGGACTCCGGTCCCTCGATTCTTCCGTCGAAGTTGTCCAGTACGATGTAGTCATTTCCGCAGCTGTGGAGCTTGGTGAAGTACACATTTCGGTGGGTCGCTCTCATGTGGTTGATGTCCACCAGCTCGGTGTTCTGTTCCGAATATCTGGATTCGATCATATTGACCAGGGCACCGGCGGTATCCACACTGGTGAGGCAAGGGATGCCCAGCTGCATCGCCCGTTTGTGCACGGCGGTGTAGTCGCCTAGCGCCGCATCGTTGGCCTGACCGGTAAAGATGATATAGCTGGTTTTTCCGCTTTCCATCAGGTCGATGATGTCCGTGCTCTTCTGCGCCTTCTGCACCTGAGTTACTTCGATACCCATGGTGCGGATGGCTTCTGCCGTCCCTCTTGTGGCATAGAGCTTCATTCCCAGGGTGTGCAGTTTCATGGCAATCGGCAGAATTTCCGGATAGTCCCGTTTCTGAACGGAAATCATCACGCCGTGCTCCTCTCCGTATTTTCTCGGCGGCACGGTGAATCCGGCGGCGGTCAGCCCCTTGAACAGGGCTTCGTTCATGGTCCGGCCCAGTCCCAGAACTTCTCCCGTGGACTTCATTTCCGGTCCCAGGATGGAGTTGGCATCGGTGAGCTTCTCAAAGGAGAATACCGGAACCTTAACGGCCACGTAGGCCGGAGTGCGGTACAATCCCGTTCCGTATCCCAGATCTTCCAGCTTTGCCCCCAGCATTACCTGGGATGCCAGATCCACCATCGGTACGCCGGACACCTTGCTGATGTACGGTACCGTCCGGGAGGCTCTCGGGTTCACCTCGATGACGTACAGCTCTCCGTTGTACTGGAGATACTGAATATTGACCAGACCCTTGGTGCCCAACGCCAGCGCCAGTTTCTCGGAAATATCCACAATTCGTCTCAGCTGACGATCCGACAGATTGAACGGAGGATATACCGCGATGGAGTCACCGGAGTGAATTCCAGCTTTCTCGATATGCTCCATGATTCCCGGAATCAGCACATCCTCTCCGTCGGAAATAACATCCACTTCCAGCTCGATGCCCGGCATGTATTTGTCCACCAGCACCGTGTTGTCGTCGGAGTTTTCCAGAATTCGTTCCATGTACTTCCGGGTATCCTCTTCGTCCCCGGCAATGGTCATGTTCTGGCCGCCGATGACATAGGACGGTCTCAGAAGCACCGGATAGCCGATTTCTTCTGCCGCCCGAAGTGCGCCCTCCAGGTCGGTGACACTCTGCCCCTTCGGACGGCTGATGCCGAATTTTTCCAGAAGGGCGTCAAACTTACCTCTGTCTTCCGCCAGATCGATTCCTTCTGCGGAGGTACCCAGAATTTGAATTCCGTTGTCGTGCAGGAACTGGGTCAGCTTGATGGCGGTCTGACCACCGAAGGCCACAACGACGCCGATTGGTTTCTCTACCTTGATGATGTTCATCACGTCTTCCGGATGGAGCGGCTCGAAGTACAGGCGGTTCGCCGTGTCGTAGTCCGTGGATACGGTTTCCGGGTTATTGTTGACGATAACTACGTCGTAGCCCATCTCCCGCAGCGTCCACACGCAGTGTACCGACGAGTAGTCGAACTCGATTCCCTGACCGATTCGAATCGGGCCGGAACCCAGTACCATGATGACCGGCTTTCCGCTGCGGCGGAAGCTTCTGGACTCGCATTCCTTGTCCGTTGTGGAATAGAAATACGGAGTCATGGCATCGAATTCTGCGGCACAGGTGTCTACCATCTTATAGCTGAAGTCCATGCCCGGAACTTCTTCCACTTCGGCAATCCGGCAAATCGCTTCGTCGGTATAGCCCAGCTTCTTCGCTTCCTCGTACATCTCTGCCGGAAGTTTTTTATTTTTGGCCGAATCTGCCAGCTCCAGTTCGAAATCCGCCAGATGTTTGATCTTGTTCAGGAACCAGCGGTCGATCTTCGTGATGTCGTGTACCTGATCTACGGTAACCTGTCCCGTCTTGAAGCCCTCGAAAATCGCGAAGATGCGGTGATCGTCCTGCGTGCCGATCCGTTCCGGCAGGGTTTTGTCGCCCTGGTACTCGAAGTTCAGAGTGTCCAGGGAAATTTCCGCACCGCGGATGGCCTTCATCAATGCCGCCTCGAAGGAGTTGGCGATGGACATGACCTCACCGGTGGCCTTCATCCGGGTGCCCAGCTTCCGGCTGGAGCCGGCGAATTTGTCAAACGGCCACTTCGGCACCTTCAGCGCCACGTAGTCCACCGTCGGCTCGAAGCAAGCGCAGGTCTTTCCGGTTACGTCGTTCACGATTTCGTCCAGGGTGTATCCCAAAGCGATTCGGGTGGTTACCTTGGCGATCGGATAGCCGGTGGCTTTGGACGCCAGGGCCGAGGAACGGGACACTCTCGGATTTACCTCGATTACCGCATACTCAAAGCTGTCCGGGTTCAAGGCAAACTGGCAGTTGCATCCGCCTTCAATGCCCAGTGCCGAAATGATTCTCAGCGCTGCGGAACGGAGCATCTGGAACTCTTTGTCCGCCAAAGTCAGGGTCGGTGCCACGACGATGGAGTCGCCCGTGTGCACGCCCACCGGATCCAGGTTCTCCATCGGGCAGATTTGAATCACGTTGCCCATGGAGTCTCGCATGGTCTCAAACTCGATTTCCTTCCATCCGGCGATGCTCTTCTCCACCAGAATCTGGGTAATCGGGGACTGATCCAATCCATTCTGCGCGATGATGCGCAGTTCCTCTTCCGTCTCCGCGATTCCGCCGCCGCTGCCGCCTAGGGTAAAAGCAGGCCGCACGATGACCGGGTAACCGATTTCCTTCGCAGTGTCCAACGCCGTCTGCAGGTCTTCCGCAATTCCGGAAGGCACGCAAGGCTCGCCGATCTCTTCCATCACCTCGCGGAACAGCTCCCGGTCTTCCGCTTTATCGATGGCATCCACGTTGGATCCCAGCAGGCGCACGTTGTGCTCTTCCAGCCAGTTCTCCTTGGAGAGCTGCATGGCAATGGTCAGTCCGGTCTGTCCGCCCAGTCCGGCCAGCAGGCCGTCCGGTTTCTCTTTCTCGATGATTCTTTTTACGGTTTCCACCGTCAGCGGCTCCAGGTAGATCTCGTCCGCCAGGTGTTTATCCGTCATGATGGTGGCCGGGTTGGAGTTCACCAGCACCGTATCGATGCCCTCCTCTTTCAGCACCCGGCAGGCCTGGGCGCCGGCATAGTCAAACTCCGCCGCCTGGCCGATGACAATCGGTCCGGAACCGATTACTAGAACTTTCTTAATACTTTTATCCTTAGGCATTTTTGTACTCCTCCATCAACTCAATGAACTGTTTAAACAGAAAACTCGTATCGTGAGGACCCGCATGGGCCTCCGGATGAAATTGTACAGAAAATGCATGCTTGTCCGGATAGGTCATTCCTTCGCAGGTCCGGTCGTTGGCGTTCACGAAGCTGACCTCCCCTTTTCCTTCCAGGCTTTCCGGGCGAACCGCATAGCCATGGTTCTGGGTGGTGATAAAAGTATGACCGCAATTCTCGCCGAAGGTGACCGTAGCCGGCTGATTTCCGCCCCGGTGGCCGTACTTCAGCTTAAAGGTCTCGCCGCCCTGGGACAGCGCCAGCAGCTGGTGTCCCAGACAGATTCCGAAAATCGGAACTCGGTTCATCAGCTTCCGGATTTCTTCGATGCATCCGGTATTTTCCGCCGGGTCTCCCGGGCCGTTGGACAGCATTACGCCGTCCGGACGGTCTGCCAGAATCTCCTCGGCGGAAGTGGAGCTCGGTACCACCCGAACTTCACATCCGTACCGGTTCAGTTTGCGGATGATATTTCTTTTTGCGCCGTAGTCGATCAGGGTGACGTGATACTTCGCTTCTCCTTCCGGAGAAACGGTGTACGCCTCATCACAGGTGACGGATTTTACGGCGTCGACGATTGTATATTCTTTTACTGCATCCAGATTTTCCGGAATCTCGGAGCAGATGATTGCGTTCATTACGCCGTGCTCCCGAATTTTCCGGGTCAGCGCACGGGTGTCGATGCCCCAAATTCCCGGCACATCGTTGTTTTTCAAAAATGTATCCAGATCGTATTCCGAGCGGAAGTTGGATGGGGTATCGCAGTATTCCCGAACCACATATCCCTTCAGGGCGCATTTGCCCTCGTAATCTTCTTCCATCATCCCGTAATTTCCAATCAACGGAAATGTCTGCATGACAATTTGTCCGCAGTAGCTCGGGTCTGTCAGCGTTTCCACATAGCCTTCCACGCCGGTGGTGAAGACCAGTTCGCCGATAGAATCCCGTTCCGCTCCGAACCTTCTACCTTCCAGAATCGTGCCATCCGCCAGTATCAGATAGCCTTTCTTATCCTTATTCAAAGTAATCTCCTTTCAAAAAACCATCATTTCATACGTTTCATAACCCTTGCGAAATTAACCTATCTCATCACCTCCTGCAAAATTCCCCTGAAATAGCGACCTTTCTCTTTCTTTTAATCTATCTTGTGACCTTATCCAGTCCAACAATGAACTGCTTCAGGTCTTTGATATGCTCTTCCGCTTCCCGGCGCGCCTTCTCCGCATCACCGGCAACAATGGCTTCCATAACATGCTTGTGTTCCTTCGGAATCCGTTCGAATACGCTTCCGTCATCGTAATAGAGGTACCGGAACCGCATGGACAAATCCTGCACCTGTCGGCTCAGCTCAATCAGCACGTTGTTCCGGCTGCACCGAACGATGAAGTTGTGGAACTTCTCATCGTATTCTACGATTTCCTCTTTATCTCTGGCTTCCACTGCCATCTCATACAGCCGGTGCATCTTGCTCAGCGCCAGCTTCTCTTCCTCCGTAATCCGCTGTGCTGCCAGCCCGGCCGCCAACCCTTCCAGGTCTTCCCGCACCTCAAAAATGTCCAGCATGTTCTGGACCGAAATGTCCGACACGTAGGCTCCCCGTCTCGGCTCGATTACCACCAGTCCATCCGTCGCCAACTCTCGAATAGCCTCCCGGATCGGTGTTCGGCTGACATTCATTCTCTCCGCCAGATCGATTTCCATCAAACGCGTTCTGGCCTTAATCTCGCCGGTAAGGATCTTGTGTTTGAGTTCCAGATATACTAGTTCTCGCAACGGTTTCTGAATCTGCAAATCAACGTCCATCATACATCTCTCCACTTTCTGTGTACCATATCTTCCAGTTGTCCCGAATCCATGGGGCATCTTTCGCCATTCGGTAATCGGATTCGGCTTGTGCCATCGAATTATAGTATGCAACCATTGTGGGTCCGCTGCCGCTCATCAGCACCCGGTCCGCCCGGAGATTTGCCTCCATGGCGTCCTTCAGCGCCTTCGCTTCCGGATACTGCTTCAGGGTGTATTCTTCCATTCGGTTAAAAAAAAGTTTCTCTTCCACCGAACGTCCGGCCTGAGCATCCAAGGCCTCGTACACTTCTCGCGTGGATACTCCGATTCCCGGATTCATCAGAATGACTCCGTATGGTTTCGGCTCCGTCGGCCGAACGATTTCGCCGATCCCCTCAATTTCTGCAGCTACCGAAGCTTCTTCGATTCCCGGCAAATCCGAAAAGACTTCCTGGTTCTTTCGCGCATTCATCATCAATGAGAACGGAACATCCGCCCCCACCGAGGCGCCCAGTTCCATCAGTTCCCGCAGCGAGAACGGATTTCCGCAAAGGGCATTGGTCGCCAGCATGCAGCCTGCCGCATTGCCGCTTCCCCCGGCAATGCCTGCCGCTACCGGCAGTTTTTTATCCACAAAGAGGTACAGTTCTTCCGGACGCGCTCCGCCTTCCGGCAGCGCTTTCAGCACCGCTTCCACACCCCGGTATGCCAGGTTGTCCGGTCCCAGGGAGATTGCACTGTAATTCATACAAAATTTTACACGAACCCCCCGGATAAAGCAATTGTTTGATGGAAATTTTTGCATGCAAATACCCAAAGATTCTTCCGTAACTCCCATGGTTACAACATCGTGAAGTCCCAGATCTTGCATAAAGGACAAAATATCGTGATACCCGTCCGGACGTCTCCGGAGCACTTCCAGCGAAAGATTGATCTTCGCATAGGCGTTCATGGTGATGGATGAATTCATGCTTTTCCCTCCTGATTCGGAATCTGCTTACAAAAAAGGAATGCCGAGGGCATTCCTTTCAAAAAATACTATCTCTGGTTCCGATTGCCGGACTTCTTTGCGGCTTTCGCTGCCTTTGCCGTCGGACCGTGCGAGGAAATATATTTACCGCCCGCTGCGGAAATCGGACGCGGTGCGGAAACGCTGTACACGTTCGGGAGAATCTCACTCAGCTTCAGCTGGTAATCCTTCACGTACTCGGCTTCTCCGTCTTTGTTCTTCCGCTTTGCCTTCTTTGCGGCTTTTTCTTCCTTCTTCTTGTTCTCGGCAATTACCTCTTCCACGGTCTTGCCGGTGCGCTTTGCTTCGTGGTACGGATTGAAAGCGGCCTCTTCCTTCTCGTCCTTCTTGTTCTTCTTTTCCTGCTGTTGGTTGGCATTTCGAATGGTCATCACGGTAATACCACCAAAAATCAGGAACATCATACCCATGTTGATCATCATATTCAGGCGCTGATTGAAGGTCGTGAAAGAGAGGGTGGTCTCCTTACCCAGGCGGTCACCCTGATCGTCCATCAGATTCTCGGAAATTACCAATTTGTATTTCGCGTTGTTCTCAACCTTGAACTTCTTATTGTTGCTGTCACCCAGAACCAACAGAAGGCCCTTGTCCTCCTTGCTGCTCATCACCTTAATCGGAATTTCCTTGCCGTTCGGGTCCACAATCTTCACGCACTTCGCGTTGTTCTTCTGTGCCTTTGCGCTGGCCATGTCCCGGTTAAAACGCAGCTTTACGCCGACGTTCTCAATGGATGTATTGGTCTGTCCATCCTTCGGATAAGAATTCACCAACTTAAAATCGCTCTCATCCGCCGAAACGAATGCCATGCTCATTGTTACCAGCACCGCTGCCAGCAGTGCAATCAGGCCTTTTCTCTTCATTAATTGTTTCCTCCATCAGTATTATCCGGCGATACCATTCTCTGCCGGAAAAGTTTTCGCTTCTGTGCTTTCACCGCGCGCATGTTCCGAAAGAAGTCCGACAGGATCTGTCCGCACTCCGCCTCCAGGATTCCCGTCTCCACCTCCATTCGGTGGTTCAGCCGTTCCTCCTGTACTACATTGAATACCGAGCCGCAGGCTCCGTTCTTCGGATCCATCGCACCAATCCACAAGCGATCCAACCGTGCCAAAACCATGGCGCCGGCGCACATGGCACAGGGCTCCAAAGTGACGTACAGTTCGCAGCCGGTCAGCCACTTGCTTCCCAGCACCCGTTCCGCCTCCCGGATGGCCAGCATCTCCGCATGTCCGGACGAATTTCGGTCGGTCTCTACATGGTTATATGCTTTTGCGATAATTTCTCCATCTCGCACCACAACCGCGCCCACCGGGACTTCTCCGATTTCTGCCGCCGCTTCCGCTTGATGCAGTGCCTCTCGCATATACATCTCATTTATATCCATAGCCGAATAATTCTATCATAGCCGGGGTTTCAATACAAGTTTTTTTGCAGATTATGCCCGAAATTTCGGGAATTTTTCCGCGTAAAATATTTCTTCCAATCGCCGCGGACTTCAAACCGCACCGGCACGGATGGCCTCGGACACCTTTGCGCGGAGAAAACTTTTTTTATGCCCCTTCTTTAAGAAAAACTTTTGGTTAGTCTCATCTAACAATCTAGACAAAGGTTTCGCCATTGCATATAATGGAGTAGGTAAATTTTGTTAAGATAAAGGAGGGTTATCCCAATGGCTACATTAGATGTAAATGTTGAAGTAAGCGCTCGCCACGTGCACCTGTCCCAGGAGGACATCGAGAAACTGTTCGGTGCAGGTTATGAGCTGAAGGTTAAGAAGGAAATCGCCGGCGGTTTCGTTGCAGAAGAAAGACTGACCATTACCGGACCGAAGAGATCCATGGAGAGAGTTGCAATTCTGGGACCGGCTAGAAGAGGTACTCAGATCGAGCTGGCTGCTACAGACGCTCGTTCCCTGGGCGTAGATGCTCCGATTAGACTGTCCGGAGATCTGGCAGGCACACCGGGAATCAAGCTGACTGCTGAGAACGGAAATTCCGTTGAGACCGAAGCAGGCTGCATCGTTGCTCAGAGACACGTTCACCTCTCCGAGGAAGACGCTGCTAAGCTGGGCGTTGAGCAGAACCAGAATGTTGATCTGAAGATCGACACCGGCAAGAAGAGAGCTCTGGTATTCGGCGACGTTATCGTAAGAATCGGCGGACCGGTTTCCGTTGTTCATCTGGACACAGACGAAGGCAACGCTGCATGCACCGGCAGAGCTTGCGTTGGTACCGTTATCGCTGAGTAATTTCGGCGCAAACGAATTTTTGTAAAAAAAAAGAGCGAGAGGGAAGCGGCAAAGCCGTTTTCCTCTCGTTTTGTATTGCATAGATTTCGGTCTATGTTTTTGGGTGTTGGTGTGGCATGATACAGATTACTCCAAATCAGCGGTAGGCATGAAGTCTTCTTTTAGCAAACATGATAAAGGATATAATTCCTCGACGTAGCACCGGCTTACAACTCTAAGGAACGAATAAACTGTAAGATCACTGAACTCGATTGCTTGCGGCACTATATTTGACAATCTCTCTCTGAGGACATTCAATATTTCCTTACTACTCATTTCTGAATAGTCCGCCTTTGCTATTTCTTCAAACAGCCCTATTATCTTGCTTTGTGCCTCCCAAGGTATTTCGAATTCCAAGCATAACAAACTGAAAGATCTTGGTTCAATTCTTGAATCTCCCACACTATCAGCAAGTTCATACAATGCTTGCTTCAAAAGCATAATATAATCTTCTACAGAAGCCATGAAATCCCCTCCTTGCATCATCCCGACGCTACGTCAGCTGATGAAAGTTCTCCCGAAGGTAGTCCACGAACGCCTTCATCACCGGGTTCATCCACTTGTTCTTCAGGCGAATCAGTTGGGTCCACATCTGCATCTCCAGCTTCTCCGTATCAATGATAGCCAATGCGCCGTGATTGATCGGATCGTCCGCCAAGAATTTCGGCAGGAATGACACGCCCTTCCCCTGGCAGATCATGTTGATAATAGCGGAAGTGGAACCGATTTCCAGGGTCGGGTGGTAGCTGATTCCTCGCTCGGCCAGTGCCTCTTCCATGTAGAGGCCGTAGCTGACTTCTCGGTCGGAAGTGATGAAGTTATCCCGAACCACCCGTTCCAGCGGCACGTTCTTCATGGCAGCCAGCGGGTTATCCGGATTCGTGACGAACACGATGTCCTCTTTCCGCTCCGCCACGCTGACGAAGTCCGCGGAAATCAGTTTCCGCTCCAGGGTAAAGATGAAATCCAAATCGTTCTGCCGAAGAAGATCAAAAGTGGAGGTCAGCATATCGGATGTCTTGATTACCACGTCGATTTTCGGATATTTCTCGTGAAAACCCGGGAGGATTCCCGGAAGAATTCCGGCCGAAAAGGACGAACTGGCACCTACGCGAAGCGTGCCGGAAGGCTCGTCGTCTTCCTTCATGAACGTGGCCGCCTCTTCCACCGACTTCAGCAGCCGCAGTGCATATGGCATGAATTTCTCGCCGGAATGGGTCAGCTTTACGCTTCGGCCGATTCGATCGAACAGCTGCGTGCCCAGCTCATCTTCCAGCTGCTTGATCTGCACCGTCACCGCCGCCTGAGAGTACCCCAGCTGTGCCGCCGTCTTGGTAAAGCTCTGCATTTCCGTCGCTTTGACAAATGTTACTATATTACGAATTTCCATAAACGTTCTCCTTATACCTTTCAAAATTTATAATATCAGAAACAAACCTAGAATTCAATAGACCGTTGAAAATGTTGATATGCTTGAATTTGGGAAGATATTTGAATTTCTGAATATCCCATTTGCTTTTCGTAAATTATTTAGCATTTTTTATTGTTAGATTTATAACTATTAATTTTACAAAACATTCCCCATGTAGTATTATCTACTTGTAACAAACAAGCCTCTACAAAATAACCATATAAGACAAAAACAGAAGCGCCCCCGTTCTTATCGCTTCTGTTTTTCTTTTTTGATTTTATTTTCGTCCTCGCGGAGGTCTTTCGGTTGACTTCTTTGCGAATCACCTATATGATACATAATAGTATACGAAAGGTGGATTATTATGAAAAAGCAATTTACTCATATCCTGACGCTTCTCACCATGGCACTGGTAATGGCTGCCGTTCCGGTATGCACTTTTGCGGCGACCGGCGGAAAGAGCCACGTAAGAGAAATTCTCTTCGCGGGCATTGCCATCGCCTTTGCGATTGACATGTGGCGGGAGTTTAAGAAAAGAAAATAGCCGGCGCAACAGCCAACAGGAAATCAAAATGGGAAGAATGCATTATCGCCGCATTCTTCCCATTTTTCATCTCTATTTGTATTTCGTCTTAACCCGGTTGAGATACGAGGTCTTCGTCGCCGGCGCCTCGTCCATTCCCAGGAGCAAAGACAGCACGTGGCGAATTTCCTTGCCGTTTCGAGCGTACTGCCCGGCACAGGAAGCGCAGAACGTGGTATTCCGAAGTCCGGAAGAAGTCAGCCCTTCGCCGAATTTTTTTGCCAGCGCCGGCTCCTCTGCCGATGCCATGCCCCCCAGGCCGCAGCACTGTTCCGCCGCCGTCACCGCCGGTTCATATCCCAGCAGGTTGCAGATGCCGTTGTACCATTCCCGATGGGTCCGGTCCGGGCACGGAATCTGAATCTCGATGCCCTCCGGCACGAAAATTTCCGGGACCAGTTCCGGCAGCACCTCGTAGATGGACCGCACCTTCTGAGGAATCCGCTCCTTTAGGAAGTAGTAACAATTCGGGCAAGTGGTAATCACCTCGTCGATGCCCCGGCTCTCCAGTTCACTGCTGATGCGGTTCACGATTCGTTCCTCATCCCGATAAAGCCCCAGCTCCGCAATGGGCTTTCCGCAGCAGTCGTACACCGTTCCGATTCCCTTGGCCTTGCACAGGTCCGAAATTTTTCGGTTGGTCTTCGGGAACATGGAAGGAAAATTGCAGCCCGGGAACAGCACCCGGCCTGTCGTGGCATTTCGGTAATTCCGGAATTTGTAATCCTTCTTTTCCTTGAGCACGAAGGAATAGGGCTTCTCCTCCAGCTTTCCGTCCCGCACCTGCATCCGCCGCAGATTTTGAAACAGCTGCCGCCCGGAAATTCCCGCCGGGCACACCCGGTCGCAGTTACCGCAGAGAAAACATCCGTAAATATGTTCTTGTAATTTCGTCACATCCCCCAGATCCATCTCGTACTTGTCCAGGAATGCGCAGTTCTCCCGGCATTTTCCGCAGTGCACGCAGACATCCGCGATGTTCTGCAGGGATTCCAACGAGCAATTCTCGTCCCATTTTTCGAATTTACTCATCGGAGGCCTCCTCTTCCGGCACGTATTTCTTCCGCAGGGTTTTGCTCAGCACCATTACCGCTGCCACGATGGCCGCCGTCAGACCGATATACAGCAGCTTGTTGGACGCACCGGTGAGAGCGTAAGTTCCCACGGTGTACATGGCCACCCCCGGAATCATGAACACGAAGGTACCCAGGGAATACTTGCCCAGACTGATATCCGTAATTCCATAGGCGAAATTCTGCAGGTTGTACGGAAACAGCGGCACCAACCGGGTAATCATCAGCACCATCATTTCATTCTTCGTGCTCTTGTCGAAGAGCAATCGACTGATGTAGCGATTCTTTGCAATCTGATCCCGCAGGCTGTCCTGCAAAAAGAACCGCCCTACCAGGAAGGCGGCAATCGCCCCCAAGGTGGCCGACAGGACGCAGAGCAGCGTGCCCCACCAGGGGCCGAAAATCGCCCCGGCGATGATGGCAAAGGTCACCCCCGGCACCGCCAGCACCACGCTGGCAATCACCATCACCACGATGTAGATCAGGGCCGCCTGCAGGAAATTGGTCTTCACCATCTGCTGCAGTTTTCCATACCAGTCATCCCCGGCAAAGATATCCGACCACCCGTAGTAGTAATTCAGCGCCACAATCAGCAATACAATCAGAATGAAGGCGATGAGCTTGATTATTCCTTTTTTCTTCTTGTTCGTTGTCTCCACGTCGTTCTCCTGTGTTCTTTATGCCGCTACTCTTCCGGCATCCATTGGAAGTTGTCCTTTCCGGCGCCGATTTCAAAATGGCATTTCACGATGCCCAGGTCCACCTTGGTGAACGGGCCCTTTCCCGCTTCCACGGAAACCACATTTCCGAACCGCTCGAAGTAGAAGCTCTGCCGATTCATGGCCGTGGGTGCCAACATGGCCGCCAGCACGCCGTTCTTGTACCATTCCGGAACGCTGAGGCTCACCTCCGTGCCGTCGCTCACGTCGCACATGGACTTGCTCTTCCGGCTCTTCCCTTGGTTGGCGCCGTAGCCGATGGCGATGGCCGCCACCACCTTCTCCCCCGGCGCTAAGTTGTAGCATTCCGGTTTTTTCTTGAAGGTGGAACCCACCCAGCAGGTATTCAGTCCCAGCTGTTGGGCCAATAAAACCACTTTTTCGCCGTAATAGCCGCACCGTTCTTCCAAGGTATCGTCTTTCTCCCCCGCCAGAATGATGTAGTTGTTCACGCCGCGAAACCGCATGGCTTTGGACCGGAGTCCGGAAAAGGCCTCCGGCTCATTGAGCACCAGGTGCATGTGCAGTCCGCCTACCTGATTGCAGGCCCGCATGGCCGCCAGCAGGCGTTCCACGATTTCCTCCGGAATTTCTTTTTCCAGATACTGACGGACGGAATGTCTCCGCTGTATCGCTTCAATGATGTTCATCGCAAACTCCTTTTACAGAAACGATTAACCGATTAGTACTTCTTTACAATAAACGGATGATCCTCGCCCTTCAGGTAGGCCTGAATTCCCAGAATGGAATTCTCCACCATGTTGGCCACCGCTTCTTCCGTGTAGAAGGCCGTGTGTGGGGAGAAGAAGACGTTGTAGAAACTGCGGAGGATGGCCATCTCCGGATTGTCGATGATGGTGCCGGACAGGTCCTTGTAGTAGATGCCCAGCTCCTTCTCGATAACATCCAGGGCGGCAAAACCGATTTTGCCGTTGGACAGGCTGCGAATCATGGCCTCCGTGTCCACCAGCTGGCCCCGAGCGCAGTTCACCAGGATGACCCCGTCCTTCATTTTTGAGAAGGCGGTTTCATCAATCATGTGGTAGTTGTCCTCCAGCGCCGGTGCGTGGAGGGTGATGATGTCGCTTTCGGCGTACAGGGTATCCAGGTCCACGTACTCCGCGTGCTGCCGAACCGCATCCTTCGGGAAAATGTCGTAGGCCAGAATCCGGCATCCGAATCCGGACAGGTGCTCGATGACCGTCTGACCGATTCGGCCGGTGCCGATGACGCCCACGGTGCTCTTGGAAATCTCCCGGCCCAGCTTGCCCTTCAGGGTGTAATCCTGCACGTTGGCTTTATCCATGATGTACCGCAGCTTCCGGCAGGCGATGAGCATCAGCATGATGGTGTAATCCGCCACGGAAGCCGGGTCATAGGTGACGTTGGTGACTCCCATTCCCACCTCAAAGGCGTGCTTCACGTCGATGTGGTCGTAGCCGATGGTTCGGGTGGAGATGACCTTTACGCCGTTTTCCTTCATGGCATCGATCATCTCTGCCGGGGTCGGGGTGGTGATGATGGAAATGGCATCATAGCCCTTTGCCAGATGGTAGTTCTCCGGTCCCGGGGACTGGGTGGTGTAGCCGAATTCCACACCGTACTGTTTCGAAAATTTTTCAAAGAAAGGGAGTTCGTCGAACTCTCTCAGAGTATATACAAAGATTTTCACTTTTTTGCCTTCCTTTCCGGGCGCTTTTGCGTTACGTTAAACTATTTTTATTATATCTCAATCCTCTCACCCTTGCAATCCGGCGCCCTTGGGATTACAATAGAGCGTACGTATTTTCGGCGGGGAACCTCTCGGCCGGAAGACATTCTCATCAAGCAGTTCGGGTCCGATATCCTGCTTGTAAAATATCAAAACCAAAGGAGTACTATTATGAAAAAATGGATCAAAGGGGAACTGGAGGATTACCGAATCCTTCTTCGCAACGTTCCCAGTCTCGTAACATCTCTTTTCGTGGTCAGCGTCATCATGATGAACCTTCTGGCCAACAAAGAGCTGTTTTCGTTTAAATACCTGGCACTGGACTGCGGTTTCGCACTGAGCTGGGTATCTTTCTTATGCATGGATATGCTGTGCAAGCGCTTCGGCGGAAAGGCGGCGGCGAAAATCGCCATTCTGGCACTGGTAATCAACCTGGGCGCCAGCCTGATTTTCAAGCTTCTGACCCTGACGCCGGGCATGTGGGGGGAATACTATTCCACCGGCAGCATGCAGGTGAACGACGCCCTGAACGCCACCATCGGCGGGGCTTGGTACGTGGTTCTGGGCAGCAGCCTGGCCATGTTCCTGTCATCCATCTGCAACGCCGGCATCAACTCGTTCCTGGGCAAAAGGCTCCGGAACACGAGCTACCGGGATTTTGCCATCCGCTCTTTCACCTCCACGATGATCGCCCAGTTCATCGACAACCTCACCTTCGCGCTGGTGGTGTCCTACCACTTCTTCGGCTGGACCCCGGTGCAGGTGTTCTTCTGCTCCCTCACCGGCGCCGTAATGGAACTGCTGTGCGAAGTGGTGTTCAGCCCGTTCGGCTATCGGGTGAGCCTGCAGTGGGAAGCGGAAAAAGTGGGCGAGCCGTACCTGCAGTATTGCCGGAAAACGGCGCAGTCCGCGTAGATTGTTTTTAGGAGAATGGAATAAAAGGAGTTTGTCATGGACATTCTGATTACCGGCACGTCCGACGGCATCGGGCGGGCTACGGCGGAATATTTTCTGGAGCGGGGTCACCGGGTGGTGGGTTTTGACCGGAAACCGTCCGCCATTTGTCATCCCCATTATCGCCATGAGATTCTGGATATCTGCGATACGGATTCCTACCCGGAGGATGTGCAGCCGGAGATTCTCGTCAACAATGCGGGAGTGCAGGACAGCGGCCGGGATATCGAAATCAACCTGATGGGGACGATTCGAATGACGGAAAAATATGCCATCGCCAACCCGCGGATTCGGGCGGTGGTGATGGTGGGATCCGCCAGCGCCCATACGGGATCGGAGTTTCCGGAGTATGCGGCCAGCAAGGGCGGACTTCTCACCTATACGAAGAACGCAGCGCTTCGGCTGGCGCCTCGGGCGGTGTGCAACAGCATCGATCCCGGCGGGGTCCTGACGGATTTGAACCGGCCGGTGATGGAGGATCCGGAGCTTTGGGATCAAATCATGGCGCTGACGCCGCTTCGGCGCTGGGCGACGCCGGAGGAAATCGCGGAATGGATTTATTTCGTCGGGGTACGGAATCGCTTCATGACCGGGCAGAACCTGCTGATTGACGGCGGGGAGGCCGGAGACGCCCATTTTGTATGGAAGGACTAGAGTTTTTAACGCATGCTGAATAATCTGATTTTTTGTCTTAACGCGACGGTGCCCATCTTTTTTCTGATTCTTCTGGGGATGTTTCTCCGGAAAATTCAGCTGGTGGATGATGCTTTTACGGCACGACTCAACACGCTGGTGTTCCGGGTTTGCCTTCCGGCGCTGCTCTTTCACGACATGTACCGGACGGACTATCGGACAAACTGGAATACCGCCTACGTGGTGTACTGCGCCCTGGCCACTCTGGCAAGCATCCTGATCTGCACCGGAATTTCCTATCTTCTGAAGGACCGGAGCGTTCAGGGGGAGTTCATCCAGACTTCTTACCGCAGCAGTGCCACCATTCTGGGCATTGCGGTGGTCCAAAATCTGTATCACAACGTGGGGATGGCGCCCTTGATGGTCATCGGCGCTGTGCCCATCTACAACATCGCGGCGGTCATCATCCTGGAGATGTATCGGCCGGACCGGGGGAAATTGGATGTGGCGCTCCTCCGCAAAACCCTCCACGGAATTCTCACCAATCCCATCATCTTATCCATTCTGTTGGGTTTTGCCTGGTCCATGCTGCGCATCCCGCTGCCGACCATCGGTGATACCACCCTGGACTACGTGGGCCGCTGCGCCACCCCGCTGGGCATCATCGCCATGGGAGCGTCCTTTCAATGGGAAAAAGCTCGGCAATCTGCCGGACCCGCGTTGATCAGTACTTTTATCAAGCTGTTCGGGCTATGCGCCCTGTTCCTGCCTTTAGGGGTTCATCTGGGGTTCCGGAAGGACCTGTTGGTGGCGGCCCTGGTGATGTGCGGTTCCTCCAGTACCATCAGCTGCTTTGTCATGGCAAAGGGCATGGGTCACAAGGGGGACCTTACCATCAGCACGGTGATGCTCACCACCCTGCTTTCCGCTTTTTCTCTCACCTTCTGGCTGTTCATCTTGAAGAGTCACGGGTGGATCTAAGTTTCGAAAAATTAACGCTACATCTTCTGGGGGTATAAATGAAAAAAAGAACTGCAATCCTTATCCTTACGCTGATCACGATATTCTGCTTCGTGCCGATGTCCGCGTCTGCCGCAGACTCCACCGTCATCCGCGTATCGAACCAAAATGAATTCGAGGAAGCGATTGCTCGGGTTAACAAGGATTCCGACAGCGAATATACCATAGAGCTGACCGCCGATTTTTCGATTACCGGCTTTTCCATCAACTCACCTCACAAAGCGACCATTCTTGGAAGCGGCCATACGCTGACAATGGCTGTGGGCGGTTCCGTCAGCGTGAGCAAGGGGGCGAAATTGACGTTGGGTGCGGCGAACGGCAACGTCCTGAATATCCGCAGCACCGAGAACACGAACGATGCGCCGGGCATGCTGAATATTGAGGGAACTTGCAATATGTACTCCGGCGTGACGCTTTCGGGCAGAGTGGGTAATAACTACTTCGGCGGCGGCGTTACCGTTTCCGGCGGCACCTTCCACATGTACGGCGGAACCATTGAAAAATGCGGCATTAAGGGCGGCTCCGTTTGCTACGGCGGCGGTGTAGCGGTGGTCTACGGCGGTCAGTTTATTATGGACAACGGAACGATTAAAGAATGTTATGCAGCATCCGATTATGTGGATTATTTCGATCCCACCAGATGCTTTACGGCCATGGGCGGCGGAGTATTCGTCTCCGGCGGATCTTCTTTTGTCATGAACGGAGGATCTGTCTCAAACAATTCTGCCACCAATATGGGCGGCGGAGTTGCCGTTGCGGCTTCCTATGAAGAGATTTCCGGCGGCCTCGGAAATCTAAAAAGTTCCGTCGAAATCCTGGGCGGAAAAGTGGATGAGAACCGAGCAAAGAAAGGCGCCGGCCTCTTTGCATCCGGTTATTACTATGCGTTTGCGGATGCGATTTGCGCCGATACCCCTGCCGCAGGAGCCACGGAAAATCCGGGACTGCATGTTAAAGATACCCAAATATTGAACAACACCGCCACCGACACCGACGAGGGGCGAGGCGGCGGCGTTCTGGTGGTCGCGCTGAAGTCGCCGGCAACAGCTTCCCTCGAAAACACGACGGTTAAGGGGAACAAGGCGGTGACCGGGGCCGGAATTGCATCTTATGAATCCTGGACGAATCTGAGCATCCGCGGGTGCACCGTCACCGAGAACACCGCGCAAAAATACGGCGGCGGCTTTTCTGTAGAGAGCAATACGGGCGGCGGAAAAACGACAATCACCGAAACGGTCTTGTGCAACAACATTGCCGATACCGCCGGATCCGATGTATATCTCAAAAAGTCTCCGCTGGTGCTGCCATCCGCTCCCGGCATGAATTCCATCTATCTCGGAGCGCCGGAAGATGTTCGCAATCAGAAGATTGACGGCTGGTATGAAGATAAAACAAATTCTCGGTACACCGAACAGACGAAAGAGTCGCATAAGGAATATACGGACTACGCCAATATCGACGGCTCCGAAGAGGTGGCTCTGATTGCCGCCGCAAATCCGTCCCTGGTAAAGATTAAGTTCACCAACGAAGACGGCTCCCAGGTGTATAAAGAATCATTCTACCCACTGGGCACCGCCGCAAAAGATATCATCTTGCCGGACGCCTCAAAGGAATCGGACGAAAAATACGATTATATTTTCAAGGGGTGGAGTCCGGCCATCAAAGATGCCACGGAGGATACGGTGTACACTGCCGTGTTTGAAAAGGTATTTAAACAGTTTAAAGTTCAATACGAATTTAAAAGTCTTACCACCGACAAGGAACTGCCGGAAGAGGTGACGGCTCTTCTGCCGAAGGATCCCGCCGGCTACGGGCGGGACACCGACATCAAGGCGATTGCGCCGACCAAAACCCAGGTAAAGGTGGACGGCGGTACGTGGAATTTCAAGGGCTTTGACAAGGACACGTTGAAAGCCACGATGGAAAATGCCGACGACTCCGGAAACGTGAAGTTCACCGGCTCCTGGGAATTTACTCCAAAAGATCCGGACCCGCTGCCATCCACCGGCGGCATGGGAACGCACCTCTTCATCATTGGGGGCGCAGCACTCATGGCCGCTGCGGCAATTGCGCTTGTGAAGAACTCTAAGAAAGCCAAATAACATGTAGCGGAATAGGAACCTGCACCGATCCGCAATCTCATCGTCACGCGGAGATTGCGAATCGGTGCAGGTTTTTTCGCTGCGCGGTCCGGAAGGGCCGGCGCCGACAGGCCTCGCGGGTCCGGCGACGTGGTGCCCCGCGACGAAAGATCAAGGCCTTGCCGGGTATGACGCACCACGTCCATCCGGACGAAGACCCTTTCGGATCCGGCGACGTGGTGCCCCGCGACGAAGAATCAAGGCTTTGCCGGCTGTGACGCACCACGTCCATCCAGACGAAGACCCTTCCGGGTCCAACGACGTGGTGCCCCGCGACGAAGAATCAAGGCTTTGCCGGCTGTGACGCACCACGTCCATCCGGACGAAGACCCTTTCGGGTCTGGCGACGTGGTGCCCCGAGACGAAGAATCAAGGCTTTGCCGGCTGTGACGCACCACGTCCATCCGGACGAAGACCCTTCCGGGTCCAACGACGTGGTGCCCCGTGACGAAGAATCAAGGCTTTGCCGGCTGTGACGCACCACGTCCATTCGGACGAAGACCCTTTCGGGCCCGGCGACGTGGTGCCCCGCGACGAAAGATCAAGGCTTTGCCGGGTGTGACGCACCACGTCCATCCGGACGAAGACCCTTCCGGGTCCGGCGACGTGGTGCCCCGCGACGAAGAATCAAGGCTTTGCCGGCTGTGACGCACCACGTCCATCCGGACGAAGACCCTTCCGGGTCCGGCGACGTGGTGCCCCGTGACGAAGAATCAAGGCTTTGCCGGCTGTGACGCACCACGTCCATCCGGACGAAAACCCTTTCATATTTTCCTAAGAAAAAGAATTGACGACAGGCCCTTGGCTTGGGTGAATTGAAAAAGTAAGTTCCAGTTCAGCAAAAAAGCTTTCCGCTTTGCAAAAGTAAATTCTGGTGTGGGGGCTAAAATTAGAGTCGCTTCCGAAAAACAGCGGTGCACCGAAGGGCATTTTGCCCCGCAGCACACCGCTGTTTTAATCTTCTTATTTTTTTCTTATTTTCTCAAATGCTGCCGGAACGGCCTCAACAGAACGGCGACGCCGTCCTAGTTTTTTCTGTCAGCACCGCCGGACACCCTCATTGAGTCCACAGCGCATCCTGTTTTTCTAGAACGTGGCCACCTCCGGATCCGCCGGCGCACATGCTTTTACCGACTTGGCGTAGAGCACCGGGCCCTTCTCGCCGTAGGCTTCCTCGTATTCCACCCGGACTTTGGCGGTGATTTCCACCCAATCGCCGGTTTTGAACTCGTCCGCGTTGGCGTAAATGCACATCAGTCCGGCGAACTGGATATCCTCCACGCAACAGGTCATCACGTGACGACCGAAGGCGAAACGCCCCTTCGTGCTCAAATCCTCCGCCATAGCCACGCGACCCTTCAATGTCAGGGTTTTGCCCTCGTAATCGTCCTCGTTCTCGTTGATATCCCGGTACCACTCCGCGTAATCATCATCGGAAATGGTGATTTTGGACTGGGTCTTGTCGAAGGGCAGCGGGTCCTCAATATCATCCGGCTCCACATCGTACGGACCGTACTCGTAGAGAATCTGAGATCTCCGGTTCGCCACCCGCACCTCCTTGTGGAACGGCATTTTGTCAAACCCCTTGGTGCAGCGGTTGAACACCACCAGCTCCGCGGTCTGCATTTTGTCGAAGCACAGCTGCCGCATGTTCTGGTTGTACATCAGGAACGTGGTGGCGTCCACGAACAGCATCTCCTGCGCCACAATCCAGTTGGGCGGCAGGTTGGCGAACAGGGACTGAAGCATCCACATGCCGTTGTACTCCACCAAAATCCGGTCGAATCGGTATTTGCTCTCCATCTTCTGCAGCGCCATGCGGGTCAAATCCGCCTCGTCATCGATGTATTCCACGAAAACGTTTTCCGGGCCGGCGAAAGCGCTGATGTCGTATTCCACCTCGCCCTCTTCGCAAACCAAGAGCAGCGTCGGCACCTCCGGATCGAAGTCCGGGCTGTTCAGTGTATCTTGAATAAAAGTAGTTTTACCGCCGCCCAGGAATCCGGTAAAAAGATATACCGGCAGTTCTCGGGCTTGACGATCTTCCAATCTTACTGCCATAATTCTCCCCTGCTATTATAATCCGAACAATTCCTTGATGTGATCCTGTGCCAGACCCACGCCGATGACGCAAATCATGCCGGTGGCTTCCGGCTCACCCTCACGCACTTCCGGCTCGCCCGGAACGTAATCAAACTGGTACCACTTTCCGTCGGTGCCCTCCAGGATACCCTTGGAACGGAGCACCTGTCCGCATTTTTCTTCGTTCTGGATGGCTTCCAGAGCAGCTTCAATCTGCTCTCTGCTGTATTTGTGAGCGGTGGTAACACCGAATTCATCGAACACTTCGTCCGCATCGTGGCCGTGGTGGTGATGATGGTGGTGGTGACCGCATCCGCACTCATGGTCATGGTGGTGCTCATGCTCATCATGGTCGTGGTCGTGATGATGCTCGTGATGGCCGCAGCAGCCGTGTTCCTCATGGTCGTGGTCCTCGTGGTCATGGTGGTGCTCGCAGCCGCACTCGTGGTCGTGCTCATCATGGTCGTGCTCGTGATGATGGTGTTCCGCCTCGTGCTCTGCCTGCTCCCGATGCGCTTCCTCTCTCAGATGATCCAGCTCTGCGGACAAAGTCTTCTTCTGCTCCATGGTCTCCAGAATCTTCTTGCCGCTGATTTCCTTCCAATCCGTGGTCACAATGGACGCCTCGGTATTGTGCTCTCTCAGCAGACCGATGACCTGATCGATTTTCTCCTGGCTCAGCCCCTGTACGTGGCTCAGGATAATGGAGCTGGCGTGCTCCACCTGGTTCACGTAGAATTCGCCAAAGTTCTTCAGATACATCTTCGCCTTCTTAGCATCTACCACGGTGGTGAAGCCGTTCAGCTGAATCTCATCATTCTCCAGATCCTGAACGGCGATGATAACATCGGAAAGCTTGCCCACGCCGGACGGCTCGATGAGAATCCGGTCCGGATGGTACTGCTCGATGACCTCGTTCAGTGCCTTTCCGAAATCCCCTACCAATGTGCAGCAAATGCATCCGGCATTCATCTGGTTAATCTGAATTCCGGTATTCTTCAGGAATCCTTTATCCACACCGATCTCTCCAAATTCGTTCTCGATCAGAACGATTTTCTCGTCCCCATAAGCTTCCTCAATCAGCTTCCGAATCAGCGTCGTCTTTCCGGCTCCCAGGAATCCGGAAAAAATATCTACTTTCGTCATTTCTATCCCTTCTTTCTTATATATCTCAAACCCGAAGGTTTTGGTTCAACGTATTTAATTTTATCAGAGTCCTATCACTCGTTCAAGGAAGTGGATGGGAATTCCTGTGTTTTTTGCTTCACACAATTCGGCTGCAGGTCCGGGAAAGGCGCCGAGGTTGGCGTGGCCCGACGGTGGAATACGGAGTTGATGGAGGGCGACGCCAACATGGCCGGTGGTTCGCGCTCGAAAACCGAATTCATTGGCTTTGCCGGCTGGCGTGCGCGAACCGAACCAGAGCGCGGGCTGCTTTTCCGCCTCTTTCCGTTCCAGGGTTCGCGCTCGTAAACCGAATTCATTGGCTTTGCCG
>CAKQHH010000006.1 GCA_934234035.1 uncultured Clostridia bacterium
TGCCCCTTCCGGGCGCTCTGACTTGGTGCACAAATCCCCTCTAGCCCTTGTCCTTCCGTCTCCTTTGCACCAAGTCCTCGCGCCTTTTCCTGCCTACAGCACTTTTACGCCGCAAGCTTGATCTTTATATAAAAATATATCAAAAATCAGCCCGTAAACTTGATTAAATTGCACAAATATTGTATATTGACATCAATTTTTTGCATTTTATTTGTTTTTCTTGACAAGTAATTTTAAGATGGTTATAATAAGCATATTAAATCGAGTTTTCGAATGAAAGCGCAAGAAAGAACATCAATAAGAACATCACAGGAGATTAAAACAATGAAAGAACAACAACACAAGAGAGGAACCTGGAGCAGCAATTTCGGCTTTTTGATGGCCGCCATCGGTTCTGCGGTAGGCCTGGGAAACATGTGGGGGTTTCCCTATAAGTTGGGAATGAACGGCGGATTTGCCTTCCTTATTCTGTATCTGCTTCTGGCGGTATTCGCCGGATACATTCTCACCATGACCGAGCTGGCTTTGGGGCGTTACACCGGCCAGTCCACCGTTCTGGCATACAAATCCATTCGCAAACAGTACGCATTTGTCGGATGGCTGGGCATGCTCTCGCCGTTCCTGATTCTGGGATTCTACTCCTACCTGGGCGGCTACTGCATCAAGTACATGCTGGCCAATCTGGGAGACATGTTCGGTGCAAGCTGGGGCGTTGGCGGCGTAGACGGTGCCACCTACTTCTCCAACCTGACAGCGGACACCACCCAGTCCATCATCTATACACTGGTATTCCTTCTGATTACCATCGTCATCGTAAGCTTTGGTATCGAGGAAGGCATCGAGCGGTTCAGCAAAATCGCCATGCCGGCGCTGTTCGTAATGCTCGTCCTGGTAATCGCACGAAGCGTTACCCTGCCGGGTGCTTCCGCCGGAATTGCATTCCTGTTCAAACCGAACTTCGAAGTGTTCCACGGAACCGGCTGGATTTCCGTACTTTCCGCAGCCGGCGGTCAGATGTTCCTGTCCCTTTCCATCGGAATGGGCATCACCGTTACCTACGGCTCTCATCTGGCCAAGGATGCCAATATTGAACGAAGCAGCTTCATCATCCCGCTGGCCGACACCGTCATCGCCGTTCTGGCAGGTTTGGCAATCATGCCGGCCGTATTTGCCAGCGGTCAGTCTCCGCAGGGCGGCGTAGGACTTCTGTACATGACTCTGCAGACCGTATTCAACGGCATGGGCGGCATCGGTCCGTTCATCGGATTTATCTTCTACGGACTGGTTGTAATCGCGGCGCTGACCTCCTCCGTTGCAATTCTGGAAGCCATCGCCGGCTCCTTTATCGACGACGCCATGAACAAAGGCAAGGGCGACAAGCGGAAATTCTATTGCTGGTTCTTCGGAATTCTCTCCGCAATTCTGGGTGCTCTGATTGCCTACGACGGCCTGGGACAGAACCTCCCGGCTATGTTCGGCAAATTCTGCTGGGTAGACGGTTTCGACCTTATGGCGGAAGGCATCATGATGCCGCTGGGCTCCCTGTTCGCCACCATCTTCTTCGGCTGGATCGATCGGGAAATCCTCCCAAAGGAAATCCATCAGGGTTCCAACTTCAAGACAGAGAAATTCTACCGTTTCTGCATCCGCTGGGTTGCACCGGTATTCACCTTCTTCGTACTTCTGGGACAGCTGGATTCCTTCTTCGGCTTCGGCTGGTTCAGCTAGAATAACTATCTTCCCATAAAAACAAGCCCCCTGGGAAAACTGCTCTCGCCAGTTTTCCCAGGGGGCTTCGTCATGCCACATCTTCCGGCTATGCCGCCTTCGACAGTTGATCCAGCGCCTTTCGGAATCGATTTCCGAACAACACTGCCGTAAATGTTACTGCAATAATATCCGCCACCGGCTCCGCCAGGTAGACTCCCCACACCGGATTGGATACCAGATGCGGCACGATGTAAATTAGCGGAAGCAGCAGCACGAACTTTCGCACCACCGCCACGATGATGGAACACACCGCATTTCCGGTGGATATAAAGGTCATCTGGCAGGCAATCTGAATGCCAAAGATGAACATGGCGCCGCAGTAGATGCGAAGCGCCTTCTTGGCAAACATCAGCAGTTCCGGATTAGAGGTAAACATGCTGCCGAATGCTCCCGGCGCCACCATGATGAACAGCCATAATCCCACGGAATACATCACGCTGATTCGAAGGAGATACCGGAAGGTCTCCCGCACTCGAGGGGCATTCCGGGCGCCGAAATTATAACTGGAAATCGGCTGAGCACCCTGGGCGATTCCCTGCAGCGGCAGCATGGCGAACTGCATCACGCTGGTGCAGATGGTCATAGCGCCCACCGCCACATCTCCTCCGTATTTCAGTAAAGAGGAATTAAAACACACCGAGATAATGCTTTCGCTGGCCTGCATCACGAAAGGCGAAAGTCCCAACGCCACACACGGAAGCAGGATGGCCGCATGAAGTCTTATTTTATCTTTCTTCAACCGCAGGTGAGTTTTCTTTCCGGCAAGGAACCGCACGCACCAGATTGCGGAAATTCCCTGGGAAATCACCGTGGCAAGCGCCGCTCCCCGGACACCCATGCCGCAGAGGAAGATGAACAGCGGATCTAGCAAGATATTGCACACCGCCCCGATGAGCACCGTGCGCATTCCGATTTGGGCAAAGCCCTGGGCGGTGATGAAGGAATTCATTCCCAGGGTCAGCTGCACAAAGATGGTTCCCAGCGCATAGATTTTCAGATACGAATCCGCATAATCGATAGTGTTTCCGCTGGCCCCGAAGGAAAGGAGCATCTCCCGACCGAAGAGAAGGAGCCCCGCCGTCAGCACCAGAGAAATCAGAACCTGCAGCAGAAAACAACCGCCCAGAATCCCTTCCGCCGTATCGTAATCCCCCTTCCCCATGCTGATGGAAGCCCTCGGCGCCCCGCCGGAACTGATTAGCGCCGCGAAAGCCGATACAATCATAATAACCGGAAGACAGACTCCCACGCCGGTCAGCGCCAGATTTCCATCTCCCGGTATATGTCCGATATAGATTCGATCCACAATATTGTACAGCATGTTAATCAGCTGTGCGGCAACCGTCGGAATCGCCAGCTTTCGAAGAAGCTTTCCCACCGGTTCCGTGCCAAGAAACTCTTTATCCTGATTCAATCCTTTTTCCTCCGGTAAAATCGATACAATGGAACATATTTTACCACACCGAGGAACTCAGTCAAGTATTTTTATTTGCTCCGGCAGCTTTAAGGAGAAAACAGTTCCCCGTCCCGGTTCACTGTCCACGTCAATTTCCACCGAGATCTTTTTCGCCGCCCGGCTGCAGAGATACAGTCCCAGCCCGCTAGATTTCATCTCCTGTCTTCCGTTGCAGCCGGTGTATCCCTTTTCAAAAATTCGCGGAATATCGGATGCCTCAATGCCCGGTCCATCATCCTCAATTCGAATTCTTCCCCGGTCATCGGCCTCAATTCGCACATAGGTATCGGTATATTTAATCGCATTGGATAGAATCTGTTCCAAAACGCAGGAAAAATACTTTTTGTCCGTCACCCGAACGCCCTCCACCTTATGGTACTCCAGCCGCACATTTCGGTTGATGAACAGAGAAGAAAACTTCCGAATGGATTCCCGAATCAAATCATCTAACGCATATTCCTGAATCATCAAATCGTTGCCGGACGAATCCAACCGGATATAGTGCAGCACCATTTCCACATACTGTTCGATTTGAAAGAGTTCGCTGAGAAGCCGACGATTCTCCGGCGTATCCTCCTCCCGAAGCGCCAGTCGCATGACCGAAATCGGTGTTTTAATCTGATGGACCCATTTCGTGTAATAATCCTCCATGTCCTCCCGCTCCTCCAGGAACTGCTGTTCCTGCTGAAGCGCTCGATTTCGAAGGCATCGAAGCATTTCTCGGTAGTCCCTCTCCGTGCGGCTCTCCTCTTCTCCCAAAAATACTTCGGGATTGAGGCCAAAGACGTCCGGGGCGTCCGGCTTCACGGACGAAATCACCTGTTCCCGTTTTCTGCATCCGTCAACGAATTTTCGAAAACGAAGTCCAATCACCGACACACACACAACACCGGAAAGAACCGTTCCGTAAATAAACGGTTCCATCTCCATCCGGTACAACCAGAACGTTCCAAGATTCAACAGAATCACCGCTGCCGGCAGCAGAATCCAACTCCGATTCTCTTTCAGAAATGTTTTCAGCAAAGGGCGTTCACCTCCTCCCAACGTTTATTCCACGGATTTACGAAATGAGATACCCTCGTCCGGGTTTTGTAACAATTACATCTCGGAGTCCGGCTTCCTCTAGTTTCTTCCGAAGCCTTCCCACATTCACCGTCAGCGTGTTTTCTTCTACATAGCAGTCATCCTGCCACAAAGCCAGCATCAAATCCTGACGGCTGACGATTCGGCCCTTGTTCTCCAGCAAGGTTCGAAGAATTCGAAATTCATTCCGGGTCAATTCCACCGATGTGCCGTCTACCGACAGCATCCCATCATTCAAATTCAGCCGGGCACCCTCAAAATCGATGATGTTCGGATTGCCCTCGATTTCATAGCTCCTCCGGAGGATTGCTTTTACTTTTGCGGAAAGCACCAGGGGATCCACGGGTTTCGCGATAAAATCATCTCCACCCATATTGATGGCCATCACGATATTCATGTTGTCAGATGCGGAGGACAGAAAGAGTACCGGAACGCCCGAGATCTCACGGATTTTTTCACACCAATGGAATCCGTTCAGATAGGGCAATCCGATGTCCATCAATACCAGATGGGGATCGTACTCCTGAAATTCTTCCATTACGTTTCGAAAATTCGAAACGGTACGAACGTCATTTCCAAAACCCGTCAACTGGTTTTCGATTAACTCCGCCAGGTTCTTATCGTCCTCCACGAGAAAAATTCGATACATACAATTCACCCATCCTTCTACCGCACAATACGATAATAGATTCGGGACGTGAGACGGTAAATAATCCCATATCCCAGCACGTACATCCCGTATGCTCCCAAGCCGCATCCGATAAACAGGACTTTGTTGGTAAGCATCAGAACTTTCAGAAGTTCGATGAGAATCGGAAATGCCACCGCAGTATGAACGCCGGCGACCATCAGCGGCAAGAAGAATACCATCCGAACTTGGGATTGAATGGTCTTTTTCACCTCTCCGGAACTCATGCCCACTTTTTCCATGATCTGAAACCGTTTCCGGTCTTCATATCCTTCCGAAATCTGCTTGTAATAGATAATCAGCACCGTAGCAAAGAGGAACACCATTCCCAAGAGGATTCCCAGAAACAGGAAGGATCCGTACATGGATTTCAGCGCACTCTTCACATCCCATGCGGAATCCACCGCCGGGACAACACTGCGGATTCCGTAATCCTCTGCCAGAATGGATGTAACCCGCTGACGGAAAATTCGCGTAAATTCCTTTCCCTCTCGATACGTCTGTGCCGGATTCTTAAATCCCACTCCCAGACAGTTTACCGTGCTGAAGGCGTGATTTCGATTGAGGCGTTGGGCGACGCTTTCCTCTGCCACAACGATTCCGTATCGTTTGGTATTGGACAGACTGCTCCCGTTCTCCTTTACCGGAAAGTAATTGATCCACTTCCGAACCTTCAGCTTTTGATGGTTCAGGTTCAGTGTCTTCATGGAATAATCCACCGAAGTTCGAAGCGAGCAAAGGGCAATTTCATTTCCCTTCAAATTCAACTTCTCGCCGCCCATCGCCTCATACATCTGCTGCGTGATAATACCAACGGAAATGCATCGAGTCAAATCGGTTCCCTCCGAATTCACGGGATTCCATGCCCCGTCTTTCGGAAGGACCATTCCATCCAGCGAGTGAATATCGTCGATTTCGGTTATTCTCATTCCGGTTTTTTCCGATGCGTCCTGAAGAGCTCTTCGCAGCGCCGATACCGGCAGGGATACCACCGCATCCTCTTTTGTCACGCCCTGCTCCGATACGTACAGCGGCTTCGGATAGCGACTTTCCACCACGTCGTCCATTCCGGTGTACAGGCTCAGGGAAGTGGACACCATCACCAGAACGCAAGTGGACAGAATCGCAATGGACGCCAACCCCACCGAATTTCGTTTCATCCGGTGCAGCATTCCGGAGATTCCAATCATATGGTTTCTATTATAATAGAATTTCTTGTTCTTCTTCAATGCCTTCAGGATAAAAATACTTCCCGCTCCGAACAGCAAATATGTGCCCAAGATGACCAGAAATGCCGCAATGAAAAACAGGTTCAAAGCATCCATCGGTCTGTCCGTGGTGAGGGCAATGTAGTAACCTGACGCCAGCGCGGCAATTCCCGCCATCAGCAAGAGAATTTTCGTCTTCGGTTCCCGTTCGCCCGCTTCCCTGCTGTGCAGCAATTCCGTAGTATTCATTCGGGACAGGCGGATGCGATTCACCAGATAGGTCATTATATCTGCTGCGGCGAAAAACAGAATGGTCCCGCCCAGTGCAGCCGGAAGAATCAGACTTACCTTTGGGATGGTTTCGGTCCCCATCATCTTCGTCAGAATCAACAGACTTAGCTTATAGAACAGAATCCCGGAACCGATGCCAATGCCGATGCCCGCGGCACTGCTCATTCCGCTTTCGTAACAGAGCACCCTTGCGACGTGCTTTTTTTCCATCCCCAGTGCGTAGTACAGACCGTATTCCTGCATCCGCTGTTTCATCAGGAACTTGGCCGTGTACATCAACAGCACGACGGAAAGAATCGCCAGGATAAATGTTCCCAGCATCATAAAGGTGGGAAGGTATTCCCCGCCGTAAATGTTCTTCATCTTGGGTTCCAGCGCCAAGGTCAGCATGATGTAGAAGCAGGCGGTCAATCCGGCTTCCGTAAGAATCCGGGGAACGTAGTAACGATAATTCTTCTGAAGATTATTTTTGGCAATTCGTCTATACAATGAAGAGAACATTACCGCTCACCTCCTCTCCGCAGCATGGAGAGGGTATCCGTAATTTTCTGATACAATTCCTGGTCGTCGCTCTTACCCCGGTACAGCTGGTGGAATACCACCCCGTCTTTGATGAACATCACTCGGTCCGCATGGGCTGCCGCATTCACGGAATGGGTGACCATCAGAATGGTTTGTCCTTTCTGATTGATTCGCCGAAAAACCCCCAGAAGATCCGATGTGGATTGGGAATCCAGCGCTCCCGTCGGTTCATCTGCCAGAATGAGAGACGGATGGGTAATCAGCGCCCGAGCCACTGCCGCCCGCTGCTTCTGTCCGCCGGAAACCTCAAATGGATATTTCAGCATCAGGTCCTGAATACCGATGACCGAAACCACCGCTTTGAGTTTCTCCTTCAGCGTACTCACCGCTTGTCCGTCCAACACCAATGGCAGGAGAATGTTATCTCTCAGATTCAATGTGTCCAGCAGATTATATTCCTGGAATACGAATCCCAAATTCTCTCGTCGGAACTTGGCCAGTTCGGCATCGGAAACGGAATTCAGCGAAATCCCATCCAACACCACCTCTCCGCCGGTCGGCTGATCCAGTGCCGCCAGAATATTCAGCAGAGTGGTCTTGCCGGATCCGGATTCTCCCATAATTGCCACATATTCTCCCGGCTCCACCGAGAAGGTCACATCCCTCAATGCTTCCACCCGGTTTCCGCCGAATCGGCTTTGATAGGTTTTTCGTATTTTCTTCACTTCCAGAATTGACATTTCTGTATCCTCCTTTTGATTTATCATTCATCTGTTGAATCTATGATACTTCAATGTCTTTTTCCGAAACATCGAATCTCGTGACAAAATCGCCGCTTCATGTGACATTTCCGTCACTTCATTACCTAACAAAAACCGGGGACGGAAGCTCCATCCCCGGCATTCGTAAACTATTCAATCGGAATTTCCTCCGTCACACCGCCGCCGTGGAACACCGTCACCCTCCGGAATCCGGCTTCCTTTGCAATAGCAAGGGCTTGATCAAACCCTCGATTCAAATTTTCCGCGCTGTGAGCATCGCTGGAAATTGTAATCCGCCCGCCCAGCCGGCAGATTTCCTTCAGAATTTCCCGGGACGGATAGCATTCTCCATCCTCTCGCCAGCTCAGGGGTGTGGTGTTGATTTCAAAAGGCCGTCCCTGAGGCACCAGCCGCTCCAGCGCCTTTTTCCAGGCTGCCACATACCGCGGATGATGCTCGTCCACAAGCACTGTCCCGTTTCGGTTGAACTTCTTGATTAAATCAAAGTGACCGATGAAATCACAATCCGTCTGTTCCACCACTCGGGCCACCGTATCGAAGTACGTCTCCGCATAAGCGCATGGGTCGTTTCCGAACTTCTCGATGGTCTTTCGAACCACTTCCTCGCTCTCGTCCACCGGAATGTACTCTCCCTTCCACCGGATGTAGTGCACCGATCCGATGTAATAGTCCAAATCCCGGCAATCCACATCCGAATAGAAGTCCCGTTCCACCCCCAGCAGGATTTCCATCTGCCCCTCATATTTTTCCCGAAGGGCCCGCACCCGCCGGCAGTATTCGGGAAAAGTCTCCGGCGTCATGCAGTAGAACGTGTCGAAATCCGTATAGGAATGCCCGGAAAAACCCAGCGCGGTGAATCCTTTTTTTGCCGCCGCCTCGGCCATCTCTTCCGGTGTGTTCTGCCCGTCGCAGAAATCGGTATGGGTGTGATAATTTCTTTTCCAATCCATGGGTTACTCCGCTCTGCTCTTCTCCTGCTTTACCTTGTGATCGATTACGTGGCGGGAAGCCAGCTCTTTGCGAATGTCCTCCAGCGAAATGCCCTGCTCGATCATCATCACCATCACGTGGTATACCAGATCCGAAATCTCGTAAATGGTCTCCTTCGGATCGTTGTCCTTCGCCGCAACGATGACCTCCGTGGACTCCTCCCCGATTTTCTTCAGGATTTTGTCCAGGCCCTTCTGAAACAAGTAGGTGGTGTAGGACCCCTCCTGCGGATTCGTCTTCCGTCCCCGAATGAGCTCCATCAGGGCGTCCGGGGTAAAATCAGACTTCGCCTCGTTCTGATATACCGGGTTGAAAAAACAGGTTTCCGCCCCGGTATGGCACGCCGGTCCGTCCTTTTCCACTACCACCTTCAGGGTGTCCAGATCGCAGTCCGCCGTAATGCTCACAATGTGCTGATAGTTGCCGCTGGTCTCCCCTTTGGTCCACAGCTCTTGGCGGGACCGGCTCCAGAAACAGGTTTTTCCCGTTTCCATGGAAATCTTCAGGCTCTCCCGATTCATGTACGCCACCATAAGCAGCTCGTGGGTTCCGGCTTCCACGATTACCGCCGGAATCAATCCTTTTTCATCAAATTTCAACTGATCAATCTCTGTCATCGTCTCTCCCCTTTGTCCGTACGGTTTCTACAGCCGAACGGAAATATCGTTTTGCTTTAGCTCTTTTTTCAAATCCGGAATCGTCACTTCTCCGAAATGGAAAATGGACGCGGCCAGACCGGCGCTTACCGTTGGAATCTCTTGGAACAGGGTGACGAAATCCTGAATGCAGCCCGCACCGCCGGAAGCGATGACCGGTACATCCACCACCTCGCACACCGCCTTCAGCATCGGCAGGTCGAATCCCTGTTTCACGCCGTCGGTATCGATGGAGTTCAGCACCACTTCGCCGGCGCCTCTCTCCACCCCTTCACGGATCCATTCTACCGCATCCATGCCCGTGTTCTCTCGGCCGCCCTTGGCGAAGACCCGATAGACTCCATCCACCCGAGCCGCATCCACGGACAGGACCACGCACTGGTTTCCGTATTTTTCCGCCGCCTGCCGAATCAGCTCCGGATTCCGGATGGCACCGGAATTAACGCTGACCTTGTCGGCACCGCATTTCAGCACCCGGTCGAAATCCTCCAGGCTGTTGATGCCGCCGCCCACAGTGAGGGGGATAAATACTTTGGAGGCCACTTCGGTCAGCACTTCGGTGAACAGCTTCCGTCCCTCTGCGGATGCGGTGATATCGTAGAACACCATTTCATCCGCGCCGTTTTTCGTGTAGTATTCCGCCAGCTCCACCGGGGAATTCACATCGCTGAGGCCCTGAAAATTCACGCCCTTCACGACTCTGCCATCTTTTACATCCAGGCATGGGATGATTCGTTTCGTAATCATTCTTCCTCCTGAATCGCGCTCTTTAGATCGATCACGCCCTGATAATACGCTTTTCCGATAATCGCACCGTAGAGGCCGATTTCCTTTAGGGCCCGAATATCATCAATGGACGAAATTCCGCCGGAAGCGATGAAGCGCATCTTGTACTTCGCGGTCAGCTTTTCGTACATGGCCCGGTTGGTTCCCTCCAGCGCACCGTCCTTGGAAATATCGGTGCAGATGATGTATTTCACGCCCTTCATCTGCATGTTCTCGCAGAAGTCATGGAGCGTGTACATGGATTTCTGAGTCCAACCCCGAATGGCCACATAGCCGTCCTTCACATCCGCACCCACCGCAATTCGGTTTCCGTGCAGGCGTGTGGCCTCCACCACCAGGTTTTCGTTGGTAATGGCCGATGTGCCCAGGATGACCCGGGATGCACCCATATCGATGTACTTCTCAATGGTTTCCATATTTCGAATGCCGCCGCCGATTTCCACCTTCAGACCGGTGGCATCGATGATTTCTTTAATCACCCCCATATTCGGTGTTCCGCCGTCTCGGGCACCTTCCAGATCCACCACGTGAATCCAGCGAGCACCGGCTTCTTTGAATTTCAGCGCCGTGTTCACCGGGTTTTCATCGTAGACGGTCATCTGATTGTAATCTCCCCGGAACAGTCGAACGGCTTTCCCTTCATAGAGATCGATGGCTGGTAAAATTTTCATTGACGTACCTCCTATAGTTCACAGAAAGCTTTCAGAATCGAAAGTCCCACCTCACTGCTTTTCTCCGGATGGAATTGGCATCCGTATACGTTATCTTTCTGAACCGCCGCGGTCATTTCCACCCCGTACTCCGTGGTGGCGATGACGTATTCCGCCGGCGTCTCCGCATAATAAGAATGCACGAAGTAGACGTAATCCCCATTGGCGGTGTTCTTCATCAAAGGGCTTGGCTGTTTCAATGCCAGCTCATTCCATCCGATATGGGGAATGGGCAGCTCCTTTGGAATTCGTCCCTCCATGGGAACGATTTCCCCCGGAATCAATCCCAAGCCTTCGTATTCACCGTACTCATAGCTCCGATCGAAGAGCATCTGCATTCCCAGGCAGATGCCCATCAGAGGCTTTCCCTTTCCGGCTTCTTCCTGCACCACCCGATCCAGGCCGGTGCTTCGAAGGGCTTCCCGGGCATCCCGGAACGCACCTACACCCGGAAGAATTAGTTTATCCGCTTTCCGGATTTCCGCCGGATCCCCGGTGTAATCCGCATCGATTCCAATCGCTCTCAACGAGGATCTCAGGGAAAACAGGTTCCCTACCCCGTAATCGATAATTCTGATCATTACAGTAATCCTTTCTTCAGAAGCTCTTTCTCCAGTTCCTCCGTGGAGGACAGCTCCTTCCGAACCGGGGCTGCCGGTTCCCGAGAAACCTGCTGGGTCATGCCTTTAGCGATGCCCTTGGAATAGGTGTCGCTGCCCAGTCCCCGGGGAACATCATCGTATTCGTCCTCTATGGGAATCACATCCTCTTCCGTCTCCGTCAGTCGCCCTTTGGTGGAAGGAATTTCATTCCGGAAGCGCTCATCCACCGCCACCGCTTTTCGCAAGGTGTGGGCCAGTGATTTAAACATACCTTCAATGATGTGATGGCTGTTTCTTCCCGCCAGCTGCCGGATATGAAGGGTCACGCCGGCATTTCGAACGAAACCCGTCACGAACTCCTCTGCAAGCTCCGTGTCGAAGGTCCCCACTTTCTCCGTGGGAATCTCCATCCGGTAATCCAAATACGACCGGCCTGAAATATCCAGAGAAGTGAGAATCAAGGCTTCATCCATAGCCAAGGTCGTATCCCCGTAGCGACAGATGCCCTGCTTGTCCCCCAGCGCTTTTGCAAAGGCCAGTCCCAGGCTGATTCCGATATCCTCCACCGAATGGTGATCGTCCACGTACACATCCCCCTGACACTTCACCTTCAAGTCGAATCCGGCGTGCTTTGCCAGCAGCACCAGCATGTGATCCATGAATCCAATCCCCGTATCGATTTCACTCCAACCGCTGCCGTCCAGATCCAGGTAAAGCTGCACCTGCGTCTCTCCCGTGGAACGGTTCACTTCGGCTTTTCTCATCTTCTATTCCTCCTGCAGAATTTCTCTCAGCTTTTCAAAGAGCACATCCATCTGCTCTTTCGTACCTATTGTAATTCTAACATAATCTTGAATCCGTTCTGTGGTGAAATGACGAACCAGAACCCCTTTCTCCTTTAATTTCCGATACAGCTTGTCGCCATCCATTCCGGGACGACGGGCAAAAACAAAATTCGCTTTGGACGGAAGTACTTCGAAGCCCATGGACGTTAGCGTTTCTGCCGTATACTTCCGGTTTTCCTGAATGATATCGGCGTTCTTTCGGTAATAATCCTCTTCCTCCAACGCCGCGCTTCCCAGAATCAAAGACAGGGTATTTACGCTGTACGGATTGGTGGAGTACTGAAGGGTAATCAGATCTCGAATCAGCTCTCGATTTCCGATGGCGAATCCCAGTCTCCCTCCGGCAAAGCTCCGGGATTTGGAGAAGGTCTGGGAGATGAGAATATTGTCGTACTTCTTGGTAAGGGGTACGGCAGACTCCGCCCCGAAATCCACGTATGCTTCATCGATCAGCACGACGTGATTCGGATTTGCTTTTACAATCTCCTCGATAACCTCTAACGACAGGGCGATTCCCGTCGGCGCGTTAGGGTTTGGAATGATGACGTTGCAGTCGTCCCGGCAGTAATCTCGGTAATCGATGGTCATATCCTCCTGCAGGGGCACCTTTCGGTAATTCACCCCGTGAAGGTTGGCGATGACTTCGTAGAAACTGTAGGAAATGTCCGGAAACAGCAGCGTGTCTTTATCGTCATTAAAGGCCATCATGGCGAAGTTCAGAATGTCGTCCGAACCGTTGGCCAGGAACACGTTCTCCGGCTCCACCCGGAACCGGTCCGCCAGCTTCGCCTTCAATTGGCGTCCCGTAGGATCCGGATACAGACGAAGCCGCTCCATGTCCGCCTCTTTCAGTTTCCGGCAGACCCCCGGAGCCGGCGGAAACGGAGATTCATTGGTGTTTAGCTTAATGTACTCCATTTCCTTCGGCTGTTCCCCCGGTGTATATGATTGAAACCCTTTATACCGTTCTCTGATATATCGACTCATGGCCTACCGCTCCTTCCTGTTTTTTCTCACCAGAACGCTTCTTCCGTGGGCATCCAAACCCTCTTCCGCCGCGAAGCGCGCCACCTTATCCGCAATCTTTGCCAGTGCATCCTCCGTATAGTAGGAATACTGCATCTTCTTGGTGAAATCGTCCACCGACAGCGGGCTGTTGAACCGCGCCGTCCCGCCGGTAGGCAGGGTGTGGTTCGGTCCCGCGAAATAGTCGCCCAATGCCTCCGGGCAGTTCTTTCCCAAGAAGATGGATCCGGCATTGCGGATTCGGTCCAGATAATCAAAGGGATTGTCCACGCAGAGCTCAAAATGCTCCGGCGCAATCTCGTTGGCGATATCGATTGCGGTCTCGATATCTTCCGTTAAAATAATTTTTCCGTTATGGTCAATGGATGCCCGGGCAATCTCCTCCCGCGGCAATACCTTTAATTGCTTTTCCAATTCCTGCGGCACCGCTTCCGCCAGTTCCGGGCTGTCCGTCACCAGCACCGCGGTTGCAAAGCGGTCGTGTTCCGCCTGGGACAGCATATCCGCCGCCACCACTTCCGGAACACAAGTTCCGTCCGCTACGATGAGAATCTCGCTGGGACCGGCAATCATATCGATGGAAACCTTCCCGTAGACCTGTTTCTTGGCCTCTGCCACGAAGGCATTTCCCGGCCCTACGATTTTGTCTGCCGCCGGAATGGTCTCCGTTCCGTATGCCAGCGCCGCAACGGCTTGAGCGCCGCCCACCCGAAAAATTCGATTTGCGCCGCCGATCTTTGCCGCTGCCAGCAGCACCGGGCTGATCTTTCCATCCGTGGCCGGTGTGGTGATGATGATTTCCGATACTCCGGCGATGTGCGCCGGAATGCAGTTCATCAATACCGTGGACGGATACGCTGCGGTTCCTCCCGGCACGTACAGACCGGCTCTCTCAATCGGCACCACCTTCTGTCCCATGACAATTCCCGGTTTCTCGTTCAGAATAAAGCTGTTCCGCTTCTGGCGGCTGTGAAATTCCCGAATGTTTGCCGCCGCCTCTTCCAGTATTTCAATCAGTTCCGGATCCACGGAACGGTACGCCTCGTCGATTTCCTCCGGCGTCACTTCCAGGGGTTCCCGGGAGCGATCGAATTCCAGATTGTACCGACGAAGGGCTTCGTCCCCGTTCTTCCGAACCCTGTCAATAATTTCCGATACAATGTTCTCCACGTTTGCCGGCATCTCCGTGCGGGCAAAAATATCTTCCGGGGCCACTTCCCCGTATTTGTAACTTCTAATCATAATCTGTAATCTCTATCCTTCTTTCCCTGCTTCATTACTTCCGGGAAACTTCCGATGCCAGTCCGTCCAGCACCGCTTCGATTTCCCGCGTCTTGAATTTGAATGCGGACTTGTTGGAAATAAACCGGGCACTGATGTCCACGATGGTTTCCTGAATCTCCAGGTTGTTGGCCCGGAGGGTGTTTCCGGTCTCCACAATATCCACGATCACATCGGACAGCCCCAGAATCGGCGCAATCTCGATGGATCCGTTTAATTTGATGATATCGATATCTCTGCTTTTACCCCCGTAGAACTTTCGGGCGATTTCCGGAAATTTGGTGGCGACCCGAAGGGTATGCCCCGTGTCGTCCCACCAGTCCTTTGGCGCTGCCACCATCATCCGGCACTTGCCGCACTTCAGGTCCAGCAACTCGTATACGTCGGGCTTGCTTTCCAGGAGAATGTCCTTTCCCACAACACCCACATCTGCGGCTCCGCGTTCCACGTAGATTGCTACATCCGAAGGCTTCACCCAGAAATACCGAATGCCCTTTTCTTCATTTTCAAAAATAAGCTTGCGGCTTTCTTCCAGGAGCTCCGGGCATTCAAAACCCGCATCGGCGAACATCTGATATACCTTCCGTCCCAGGCGTCCTTTGGGAAGCGCTACATTAATCGTCTCTTTCAACCGTCTTCACCTCCCCGTTTTCAAGTCGTACCAGTTCCCGGTAACGAAGGTTTTTCGGAACCCGCTTCTGCACGGAAACGCTGAGTCCCCGGTCCGTGTAATCCCGAACCACCTGATTTAGCTGATTCAAATCTTCCCACGGCTGATCCAGAATTACCACATCCACATCGATGTCCCGGCGAACGCGGTTCAGCTTCTCCAGGGAATCCATGGAAATGGAAAATCCGACAGCGCCGGCACTTGCTTTTCCCATCACTTCCATCAAGTTGTCGTACCGCCCCCCTGCCAGAATCGGGGCAGCGATACCCTTGATGAAGCCCTGGAAGATCACGCCGTTATAGTATCCCATGTCGTTGACCACGGAGAAGTCGAAGCGCACGTTCTTCTCCAGCTTCTGCGCCTTCAATGCGGATACCAGCACCTTCAGCTCGCCCACCGACCGGCGCATGGTATTGTTCACCGCCAACTGATCCAGCTCGCCCACCACTTCGTCGATGGGGCCGTAGGTGGTAATCAGCTTCCGAAGCCGCCGAATCATCTTCTCCGGAACCTCGTATTTCCGGCAGATTTCCGCCGCTCCGTGAATGTTTTTTTCTCCGATGCAATGGAGCACTTTCTGTTCCGCCTCTTTCGGCAAGTTCAGCAGAGAGGTCAGGGCCCGCACGATTCCCATATGAGAAAGATCCATCACGTAATTCTCATCGATCAGCGCCAGGCTTCGCACCGCCAAAAGAATCACTTCGCACACATCATAGGACCCGATGTCCCCGATGCACTCGATGCCGGTCTGGGTGATTTCCCGGAAATCCCCATACTCTCCGGAAAGCCGGTAGACCTCATCGTCGTAGCAGAACTTTTGCACCTCCCCCGGCAGGGGATTCGCCATCTTGGCGATGGACAGCGTCACGTCCGGTTTTAACGCCATCAGTTTGCCCCGCGCATCCGTGAAGGTGAGAATCCCATCCTCACCCAGAAAATCCTTATTCTCGGCGTACAGCTCGTACTCTTCGAACTTTCCGGTCTTAAATCGCCGGTATCCGTAGCTTCCAAAAAGCTCCCGCAGCCGGTACACCGCTTTCTCGTTGTTCCTCAAAATTCTGTCGTAATCAATCATTCTCGTCTTTTAGCCTTTCCAATACCGCTTTATACCCGCCGGGCCCGTACATCAGGCATTTGTTCACCCGCCCGATGGTCGCCGAACTGCTTCCCGTTTCCTTGCTGATTTCGTTGAACACCATGCCCTCCGACAGCAGCTTCGCCACCTCCAGCCGACGGCAAATATCCTGAATCTCCTTTATCGTGCAGATATCCTCAAAGAATTCCTTCACTTCCTCTTCATTTTGAAGAGATAACACGGCCCGCACAAAATTATCGTAATACTTCTTTTCCTTTTCGTTCATTCCAACCATCCCCTCCTCTTCGGTTGTGTTCATGCTTTAGCACGCTAACATTGTAACACGGAGCTTTTTGTAAGTCAATTTTCTTGGTTCGTTTTTATAAAAAAACATAAAAAAATTGTGCTAAAAATATTAATTTTTAGCACAATTTCGTTACTATTTCGTTTCCGGCAATGCTTACTGTTCCGAACCTTCTTCCAGATACTTCCGGCGAAGGGTTCCCGGCTGTATGCGAACCAACTCACCATACGGTTCCAGCAAATCATCCAAATCGTATTCGTCGAACCCGATCAGCGCATATATTCCGTTGATGGAATGCTGCCGAACCTCTTTCGGGGTCTTCACTTCCAGCATGCCCTTTCCTTTGAAATACAGGCAATTGACTTCATCGTCCCGAATGATTTCCTTGAGATCCTTATCCTTAATATAATAGGTAATCATCATCATTCCCTGCTGATAGATGTAGTACAGACCCTTTGGCGCCGCCTCGATTCGAGCAGAATGAATGGCTCCGAACGGTTTCTCATATACCTTCTTGCCCAAGCGGTTCACCAGAAGGGTTACCAGACCGGTTACCCAGATAGATGCGTGCAGCGGCAGCATCTCCTTGGCAGTGCTGCCTCCCTGTGTAAAGAGATAAGCCTTGTAAATGCCAAAAACACCGATTCCGAATACCACAAATGTCAGCAGGCGGTACAGCTTGTACTTCGGATGCGCCGCATACCATTCGTTCTTTCTTCGGTTCAGAAGATTTAAATCTCCCAGATACTTATCGTTATTTCGATCGACGTATAATTCTTTCTTGTTCTGTTCGCTCATTGATTCCTCGTTATTCTTCCACTCCGGTCATCTGCAGGAGATTGACCCACTGATCGTATTCCTCGCCGGTGTACATTCCCAGATCGATTCCCGCTTCCCGCAGGGTGCTGTTCTCCCGGTGAGCCTTCTTCGCAATCTGCGCCGCCTTCTCATATCCGATATGCGTATTCAACGCGGTTGCCACCATCAGCGACTTCTCCGCATTTTCCGTCATCTTGTCTTCGTTCACCTCAATGCCTCGAACGCAGTTCTTTTCCAAAGAAGTGAGGGACTCTGCCAGCAAGTTAACCGATTCCAGGAACGCCTCTGCCATTACCGGCATGTACACGTTCAGTTCGAAATTTCCCTGAGATGCGGCCACGCCGACTACGGTATCATTGCCCATTACGCGAACGGCAACCATGGTAGCGGATTCCGTCTGGGTTGGATTCACCTTTCCCGGCATGATGGAGCTGCCCGGCTCGTTGGATGGAATGGTAATCTCTCCCATTCCGCATCTCGGTCCGCTGGCCAGCCAGCGAATGTCGTTGGCCATCTTCATCAAATCGGCCGCCAATCCCTTCAGTGCGCCGTGAGCCGCCACGTAAGCATCCTTCGAGGACAGGGCATGGAACTTGTTCGGTGCGGTGACGAAATCCTTTCCCGTCAAACGGTTCAGGTTCATCACGGCCTGCTCCGCAAATCCCTTCGGTGCATTCAGGCCGGTGCCCACTGCCGTACCGCCCAGAGCGATTTCCTTCAGCGACGGCAGGGTTCTCTTCACGTTCTCCAGGCTGTGCTCCATCATGGATTTCCAGCCGCTGACCTCCTGACCGAATGTCAGCGGAACCGCATCCTGCAGATGGGTTCTTCCGGTCTTGATGGTCTTCATGTATTTCTTTTCCAGCTGATCCAGGGTCTGAATCATGCAGTTCACCGCCGGAATCAGCTTCTCCTCAATGGCGAACACCGATGCGATGCTCATGGCCGTCGGAAAGGTATCGTTGGAGCTCTGGGATTTGTTCACATCATCGTTTGGATGGAGCACCCGGCTTCCTGCCAGATCTGCGGCACGGCCGGCAATGACCTCGTTCACGTTCATATTGGTCTGGGTACCGCTTCCGGTCTGATAGACCACCAGCGGAAAATGATCGTCCAGCTTGCCCTGGAGAATTTCATCGCAGACGATGAAAATGTAGGACGCCTTCTCCGGCGGCAGCACCTTCAAGTCCATGTTGGCGCAAGCCGCTGCGTTCTTCAGATAGGCAAATGCGTGGATGATTTCCACCGGCATCTTTCCGCCCACCTTGAAGTTCTGAAAACTCCGCTGCGTCTGTGCACCCCAGTACCGGTCTGCCGGTACCTTCATTTCTCCCATCGTATCCTTTTCGATTCTGTATTCCATCTTTCCTTGCCTTTCCATCTGAGGATTCTATCAACAATTAACGGTGAACCGGACGGCACACACCGGAAGCAATAGCTTCCGCCGATACGGCATCCGCAATGGCATCTGCCACCCGCTCGTCAAACGCATCCGGAAGTACGTAGTCCGCATTCAGCTCTTCGTCGGTAATTACCGATGCCAGAGCTTCTGCCGCCCGAATCTTCATTTCCTGGGTTACCTTGGTAGCGCCAACTCGCAGCAGGCCCTTAAAGAATCCCGGGAATACCAATACGTTGTTCACCTGGTTCGGGAAATCGGATCGACCGGTTCCCACAACCACAGCGCCGGCTTCTTTTGCCACGTCCGGCATGATTTCCGGCACCGGATTTGCCATGGCGAAGATAATCGGATCCCGGTCCATGGAGCGAACCATTTCCGGTGTCACCATATTCGCCTGGGATACGCCCACGAATACGTCCGCATTGTGAATGGCCTCTTTCAGCGTTCCGGTCTGGTGAATCGGATTGGTGCGATGAGCGATTTCTTCTTTTACCGCATTGTTTCTCGGATTTCCTTCCATCACGATACCCTTGCTGTCGCAGAGGATGACGCTTCCCAGATGGAGGTCCAGAATCAGCTCTGTGATGGCGATGCCCGCTGCACCGGCACCGTTCACCACAATCTTCAGATCTCCCCGCTTCTTTCCCACCACCTTCAGGGCGTTCAGAATTGCCGCACAGGTGATGATGGCGGTTCCGTGCTGATCGTCGTGGAAAATCGGAATGTCGCACTTCTCTACCAGCTTCCGCTCGATTTCAAAGCATCTCGGAGCGCCGATATCCTCCAGATTGATGCCGCCAAAGCTCTTGGAAATCCGATAGATGGTCTCCACGATTTCATCCACATCTTTGGTATCCACGCACAGCGGGATGGCGTTCACGTTTCCGAAACGCTTAAACAGTGCACATTTTCCTTCCATTACCGGCATTGCGGCGCTTGGACCAATATCTCCCAGGCCCAGAACGGCGGTGCCGTCGGTGATTACCGCTACCAGGTTGCCCTTTCCGGTGTATTCATAAGCCAGGTCTTCGTCTTTCCGGATTTCCAGGCAAGGCTCCGCAACCCCCGGTGTGTAGGCAATCGCCAGATCCTCATCGTTCTCAATCGGCGCTTTCAGCGCGATATCCAGCTTTCCTCTCCACTCACTATGCTTCTGCAGTGCCAATGTTCTGTTGTCCATACTCTCTTTTCCTCCTGTCCCGGTTTCCAATCAATAATTCAAAAAAAACGAATAAACGCGACCGCGTCGCTTTCCGTTTACCATATATATAGAAAATCCATCTCCTCGGCACTTGACCTGGTCTTTGACCCCACACTTGCCTTGACCCGAGTTTCCCGGAGGACTTACTTCTAAACTACGCCATGATCACCGCCGCTTCCTGCTGACGGCTTACGTGGATCCCTTTGCCCGCAGCTGGCTTGGACTTTCAACCACAAACATACCGTGGAGATGAATTTCTATGCAACATTATGTTTTGTAGTATACCATATTATGAAGGCTTATATCAACACTCTCCGTAATAGTGAGCAAATTTCAGCGGTCCAAAATGATATACCTCCCACGTTTCCAACATTCCCTGGGTTGCCTTCTCAACCGGAACGTTTTCGGTGATAACATATAAATCTTTGCCCGCACTTCTGTCGTCGGCCTTTTTGTACTTCATTGTGACTGCACTCTTCGGTGAATATGTGAATACCGCCAGACGCAGCATGATATCGGTGGAGCACATCGCAAGCAAGATCGCCAGTACGACAATCGCCGCCACAGCTCTTGTCTTTTTTCTTTTATTCATACTTTCACCTCCGCTTAAAACTGCTATCTTCATCCTCTTTGCCTTATTCACTTTTCACCACATCTGCGCCTGCCGCAAAGGTCAGCACATACACCTGGCGCGCCCCGCCGGCCAGCAGCACTTCCGCCGCGCCGTCCACCGTCGCGCCGGTGGTATAGATATCGTCGATAAGAAGCACATCTCGATTCCGAATGGCCTCTGCATTCCGCAGAGTCATCACGCCGGAGAGAATCTGCCGCCGTTCCTCCGGGGTCATTCCCCGAAGCGGTGCCGTATTCCGGCTGCGCAGCAGCACGTCCGGGCGAAAAGGCATGTCCTCCAGCCGGGCGAAATGCTTTCCGATTACGCTCGCCTGGTTATAACCCCGAATCCGCTCCTTCTCCGAATGCATGGGCACGGGCAAAATCAAATCGTACATCAGTCCGGTTTCCCGGCGAAGGGCCTCCATCCGGTCGTGCATCACCGTACCGACGGTGCGGCCGATATCCGTCCGTCCATGGTATTTCAGCGCAAAAACAATGGACCGGGGGAGTTGCCCGTACTCGCAGCAGGTGAACCCCATATCGAAGGTATGGGCATGTTCCCGGCAGCTGAAGCAGGTGTCTCCCGGATTGTTCTCGGATAGGATTTTTCCGCATTTCCGGCAGGTCCTCCCCGTCGCCCAGCGAATCTCCCGCCGGCATTCATTGCACAGGCGATAGGGCCGGGTGCCGTCAATCACCTTGCCGCAGCAGATGCAGTACAGAGCATCCGGGTAGACCAAATCCAATACTTGTTCTTTCAGCATTCGAAAATTCATAAGCATCCTTTCCGAACGCATCTGGGTAAAAATAAATATTTTCCGATGCAGCTAACCGATGGTATTTCCGAAGTCGATCTGGCGAAGGCGATATTCCAGTCCGGTATACCGCTCATCGATTCGGTTGTTGTCCACCATGGCGTGCATCCGATCCTCGGAGCCCACCACCACTACCAGGTTTTTGCCTCGGGTCACGGCCGTATACAGCAGGTTCCGGGTCATGAGCATCGGCGGGAACCAGGTCATGGGCATCACCACTGCCGGGAATTCGCTTCCCTGGCTCTTGTGCACCGTGATGGCATAGGCCAGCTCCAGCTCCATCAGATCTTCGTTCTCATACACCACCACTCGGTCATCGTATCGAACGGAAACCCGGCCGGATTCCGGATTGATGCCCTCAATTCGGCCCATATCGCCGTTAAAGACACCCTTGCCCTTCTCGGTCTCGCCGTCTCGCTTCCATTCCATCATGTAGTTGTTCCGGAGCTGCATCACTTTGTCCCCTTCCCGGAAAATCCGGCTTCCGGATTTCTTTTCCTTCTTCTCTTCGGAAGGCGGATTCAGCACGCCCTGAAGAACCTCGTTCAGATGAATGGTTCCCAGCAAGCCTTTTTTGGTAGGGGTCAGCACCTGAATGTCGTAGCCGCTGTGAATAAAATCATAATAATTCTGCAAACGCCCCCGGAAGAGATCCTCCACGGTATTCAGGATATCCTCTTCCCGCGATCGTCTCATTACAAAGAAGTCCTTGTTGCTCTCGTTGGCATACGGATACTCGCCCCGCTGAATCATATGGGCATTCACTACAATTAGGCTCTCTCCCGCCTGGCGGAAAATCTCGTGAAGCCGAACCGCAGGAATGTATTCGCTGCGCAGCATATCTCGGAGCACGTTGCCGGCGCCCACCGAAGGCAGCTGGTCCGCATCGCCCACGATAATCAGACGCGTTCCCGGCTTGATGGCCTTCAACAGTCCCTCCATCAGCATCAAATCCACCATGGAGGCTTCGTCGATGATTACCGCTTTCTCCTCCAGGGGATTCTCTTCGTTTCGGCCGAAATTCATCTCGTGCTCATCTTCCGAGTAGACGTATTCCAGCATTCGGTGAATGGTCATGGCCTCCACGCCGGAGGTCTCCGTAATTCGCTTTGCCGCCCGCCCGGTAGGCGCAGCCAGCGCCACTTTGATGTCCAGCTGTTCCAGTATATAGACAATGGTATTGATAATCGTGGTTTTTCCCGTTCCCGGACCGCCGGTGATAATGCACACATTCTCCGTCAGCGCCTGACGAACCGCCCCCCGCTGCTCTTCGGAAAGGTGAATTCCACCGGATCTGTTTTTTTCCGCGTCCTGAATCAGATTGCCCAAGTCGGCCGGCAGGGGGTCGATGTGCGCCTCCTTGATCTGAGCCAGATGCCATGCCACGCTCTGCTCCGCCAGATAATACCCGTAAAGGTACACCACCGGCGTCTCCTCAATCGTATCCGTCTGAAGCTTCCCCTGGAAAATCATCTGAACCAGGCATTCCTCCACCTGTTCCGATCCCACATCCAGGAGCTTCACCGTGGATTCCAGCAGCCGATCCTTGGGCATGTAGGTGCTGCCGTTCTGGGCAAAACTTTCCAACACATAGGCCACGCCGCTCTCCAGCCGGAATTCGCTGTCTTCCTCAAACCCCAGCTTCATGGCAATCTCATCGGCCTTCCGAAAGCTGATGCCGTAAATATCCTCCACCAGGCAGTACGGATTGTCCTTCACCACTTCCAGGGATTCGCCGCCGTACAGCTTATAGATGCGAACCGCCTGGGCCATGGTAATTCCCAGTTCTCTCAGGGAAAAAGAAATTTTCGTAAATTCAATGGTCTCGCCGAAGGATTCCGCGATTACCTTCAGGGATTTCGGTCCGATTCCCCGAATTTCCAGCAGCTTCTCCGGATTCTGCTCCAGCACATCCAAAGTGGATTTTCCGAAGCGATCCACAATCAGATTGGCCATCTTCGGGCCGATGCCCTTCACGTTTCCCGCCACCAGAAAGGCGCGGATTCCGTCCGCATCGTCCGGGATCACCTCTTCGTAGGATTCCGCGTTGAACTGCTCGCCGTATTTCCGGTGCATCTTAAATTCCCCAACGATGCGATATTTCACGCCGGGGTTCGGATCATGAAAACTTCCGGTCACCGTAAACTGTTCGTCTTCCGTTTCGAAGACGCCCACCGTGTATCCATTATCTTTATTATGAAAAATTACCCGCTCCAGTTTCCCGATTTTTTCCATGGCTCTCCACTTCTGCTATGTTTATTTTTCTCTTATTCTAAAATTTCCGTCGGTACAGTTTTCGATTATCCAAGGTCCATACCCGTTCGCCGAATTCTCCCGGCTCTACCTTGGATAAGCTCTCCTCCATATCGAACATCTTTGCATCCACAATGTCCAGGTAGTGGAGCATTTCCGCTTCCGGAAAAAGAGGCTTTCTCGGGCTGCCGAATTCCGGTTCGTAGTGGTGGCTGAGAATCATATGCTCCAGAAGAATGGTCTTCTCCGTTCCGATTCCCAGTTCCCGGCACCGATCGTGGATTAGTGTCACGCCCTGAACCAAATGCCCCAGCATCTGGCCCTCGAAGGAATACCCCGGCGACACCCCGTGGGTATCCGACAGGATTTCATTCAATTTCTCGATATCGTGGAGCACTACTCCCGCCAAAAGCAGGTCCTTGGAGAGGTTGGTGTACACGGTACAAGCCTGTTCGCCCATCATCATCATCCGCTTCACGTGGTACAGCAGTCCGCCGTATTCCGCATGGTGGTTGCTCATGGCCGCTGGATAGTACATCAGCTTCTCCCGGTTCTCTTCGTAGATTGTCAGGCAGAGCTGCTTCAGCTCCTCATCCTGAAATTCCCGAATCTTTCCTACAATATAGCTATACATGCTTTCCGAATCTTCCGGCGCCGACTTGTAGAAATCGGCAGGCACCAGACCGTCATCCCGGTTGGCGTGGCGAATCCGGGTCACGCGCAGCTGCTTCGTTCCCTTCCACTCCGTCACTCCGGCTTTCACCTTGATGATATCGCCCACCTGGATTCGATTGATGCCATCCAGTTCTTCATCGGAAATATCCCATTTCTTCGCTGAAATCTCTCCGGTGCAGTCCGCCAAAGTCATATCCAGATATTTTTTCCGATTGGACCCCACCCGAATGGCAATGGTCTTCACCATGAAAAAATCCATAAATTCCATATCCGCCTTCAATTGAAGAACATAATTCTGCTTCATTCGCATTCTCCTTTACACTTCATACATTTGTTTATTATACATTATCCCGGAATCCCCTTCAAGAAACTATGGCATAGCGAGTTTTATTTTTACCCGTGATGTGCTATGATGAAGAGTATTGTAAGGAGGTAGCTTTATGGAATTTGATGCAAAGAAAGCAACGCAAGCCACGATTCAGTGGATCCGAGACTGGTTCGGGAAGAACGGTCCCGACTGCAACGCAATTATCGGAATCAGCGGTGGAAAAGACAGTTCCATCACCGCCGCCCTGCTGGTGGAAGCGCTGGGCAAAGACCGGGTCATCGGCGTGTTGATGCCGAACACCTCCCAGTCGGACATTGACATGGCACAGCTTCTGGTGGACCATCTGGGAATCCGCCATTACACCGTAAATATCGGCAGCTGCTACGACGCACTCATGGAGGAAATCCGAAATTCCATCGGTGAAGTGAGCCGGGACAGCGAAATCAATCTGGCTCCGAGACTTCGGATGTCCACCCTTTACGCCGTTGGGCAGTCCATGAACGGCCGGGTTGCCAACACCTGCAATCTTTCCGAGGACTGGGTGGGATATTCCACTCGTTACGGCGACGCGGCCGGGGATTTCAGTCCGATTTCCAGCTTCACTACCGCCGAGATTCGGGCCATGGGCCGCGAACTGCGCGTCCCGAAGGTGCTTATCGAGAAGGTTCCGTCCGACGGACTCAGCGGCAAGACCGACGAGGACAAACTGGGATTCACCTATGAGGTGCTGGACCGGTACATCCGCACCGGTGAGATCGACGATCCGAAGACCAAGGAGCGCATCGACACCCTGCACGAGCGGAATCTCTTTAAGCTGAGATATATGGACAGCTTCGTATACGAAGGTTAATTCATTGCGGTAAAAACAAATCGGAGGCGGCACGGGTTACGGTGCATCCTCCGATTTTTGTTTTTTGGTCTTCACTTTTCCGATTCTTCTTCGCCCCGTCGGCTCAATCCCAGATCGTTTCCCAGACTATGGGCGTACCCGATGGATTTGGAACCGTATTTCTTTCGAATCGCATCCATGGTGCGTTCGATCTTCTCTTCCTGCACCGAATTTGAATTCACCGAACTCGAACCGCTCTTCGGTTCCGGCGAAAGCATCTCTGCCATGTCGAAAATCGACACCTGCTCCGGGGCATCTTCCCTTGCCAAGTAAATCGCAGTCACCGTCAGAAGCCGAATATCCCGATTCATGAACCCCGCCTCCTGAATCAGCTTCAGGGCAATTCGGCGAATGGCCTGCGCTGTGACGAAGGACCGTTCCACCCGCCGCTGCCGGGAGATTCGCCGAAACTCCGGCGTGGTGATTTCCACTTTCACTCCGTACGCCTTCATCTCATACAGTCGAAGGCGCGTACTCACCCAATCGGCAAGCTCCGTTACCGCCAAAGACACATCGTCCTCTCCCCGAATATTGCGCCGGAAGGTCACTCCGTGCCCCACGGATTTCACATCATCCCAATCGCCCCAGCGGCGAACCGGCGATGCATCCTCCCCGTTAGCCGAACGGTGAAGATCCTCTCCGTGCACGCCGAAACTTCGCTTCAGAAAGCCCACATCCGCCTGGGCCAACTCCCCAATCGTGTAGATATGAAGCTTCTTCAGCTTTTCCGCCGTAGCTCTTCCCACGTAGAAAAAATTGCCCACCGGCTGCGGCCACAGAATCTCCCGGTAGTTCTCCCGCGAAATCACCGTAGTGGCATCCGGCTTTCGGTATTCCGATCCCATCTTCGCAAAAATCTTGTTATAGGACACGCCCACCGAAAGGGTGAGGCCGTACGTCTCCCGAACCCGATTCCGGATTTGATTCGCAATCTCCTCTGCCGGTCCGAACAGCCGCTCGCTGCCGGTGACGTCCAGCCAGGATTCATCGATACTGTAGGGCTCCACCAAATCCGTATAGGAACGATAGATCTCATTGATTTTCTTGCTGTAAAAAGAATATTTCTCGTGGTGCGGCGGCAGAAAGGTCAGCCCCGGGCATTTCCGCAGCGCCTGCTGAATCGTCTCCGCCGTGGTGACGCCGAATTTTTTGGCCGCCTCATTTTTGGCCAGCACAATACCGTGACGATTCTCCGGATTTCCCGCTACCGCCACCGGTACGTCCCGCAGCTCCGGATGTTCCAGAAGCTCTACGGATGCGTAGAAACTATTCATATCGCAGTGGAGAATCTTTCGGTCCATTGTGCTCTACCGGTTTTGAATCCGATGGGCCGCGTTCAGAATCGGGTCGATATACTTTCGGTCCACCAGGTCCACCCCTTCTTCAATATTTCGTATCATCTTCATGGCTGCGCCGCCATCCTCTGCCGTCTGTCCGGACTTCAGCACTTTTTTGGCAACCGCCATCAGCATCCGATCCAGGCCCTTTACCTGCGCCGGATCGTACCGTCCCGGGCAGAAAAACAGCTGCATCCGATCCATATTCTCCCGACCGTCGAAATTGATTTCACAGATCTGAAGGTAATTCTGCGGATTGTATTCCGAAACCCCGGTCACGAAGAGAATCGTGTGATCCTTCGAACCTTCCAAATAGGGCTCAATTTTATCGAAATCCACGATGCCGCTGCCCCGCAGCCAGGAACCGTAGATAATCAAATCGTATTCCGGAATGGTCTCTCTATCAAAATCCTTCAATGCTGCGCATTCGCACTCCAAAGACTGTGCAATCCATTCCGCATACTGCCGAGTTGAGCCCCGCTTGGAGGTATATAGTACAATCGCTTTTTTGTTCATTCTCGCATTCTCCTATCGGATGCCGCCTACTGGCTGAGTACATCCACGTATTCGTACAGGTGACGGTCGAAATCCTGGGATTCCGCCAACGCTTCTTCCAGATTAAAGCCCAGCACTTTTCCGTCCACCAGTCCGATTGCTTTGTTCATCAATCCCGCATCCAGAAGCTCGATGGCCTTGTCTCCGCAGCGGGTGGCCAGCATCCGATCCTGAAGGGTCGGCGATCCGCCTCGCTGGAGATATGACAGCACCACCAGACGCACGGAACGCCCCGTACGTTCGGAAATTTCTTTTACCAGCTCCTGGGAATCCATCGGATATCCCTCTGCCTTGATGATAATGCTGTGCTGCTTCCCCTGATTGCAGCCTTCAATAATCTTCCGGCAGACGGAATTCACATCCCGGTCCACCTCCGGAAGGAGCACCGCTTCCGCACCGCCGGCGATTCCGGCGTACAGCGCGATGTCGCCGCAGTGACGGCCCATAACCTCCACCACGGTGGTTCGTTCGTGGGACGAAGAAGTGTCCCGAATCCGAGTGATGGCATCCAGCACCGTGTTCACCGCGGTATCGAAGCCGATGGTGCTTTCCGTATATCCCAGATCGTTGTCGATGGTTCCCGGAATGCACATCACGTTCACGCCCAGGCGTGACAGCTCCAAGGCGCCGGCAAAAGAACCGTTTCCGCCGACCACAACAACGGCATCCAACCCGAAGGTTTCAATGGTGGTCACGGCTTTCCGACGTCCTGCCTCCGTCATAAAACGCTCGCTGCGGGCGGTTTTCAGCATGGTGCCGCCCCGCTGAAGGATGTCCCCCACGGCGCGGCGGTCCAACTCTTCCAGTTCGCCGTCTATCAGGCCCTCATATCCCCGATAGATTCCGTACACCTTCATTCCGCGAGCGATGCCGAAACGCACCACCGCCCGAACCGCTGCATTCATTCCCGGCGAATCTCCGCCGCTGGTCAGTATTCCAATTTTCATCATCTTTTGTCCCCTTTCGTTTTTTAACCCTTTACATTATCGTTTCCCAGCAGATCCTTCAGACGGCGCTCCAGCTTCTCGCTAAAGTCCACCCGATACTGACTGCTGGTTTTCACATTCCTTCCTCCCGGAAGGAATACCATTACGTCTCTATCCCCCGGATATTCTTTCAGAATACCCATGATTTCTTCCAACACCAGATTCCGGCTTCCCAGCCGTTCCACGTATTCCGGCGGAACCCGAAGCTTCACCAGGTTAGCGACATCCTCCGTCGGCCTTCCGGACGGATTCGGATTCTGTCTGCCCGCCGGATTCGGTCTGCCGGGGCGGAAATTTCCCCGCCGGCGGAATTCCTGAATCTGATGGATATCCGCCAGGTTATCCACCAGAACCTCCGGTGCGGAATCCTCTTTAATGGACAGCTTGCCGGAAATTGCCACAATCTGATCGGTCTGCACCAGATGTCGGAATTTTTCATAGGCGGACGGAAAGATAATTCCATCCATAATGCCGCTGAAATCCTCGAACTGAATTCGGGCCATCTCCTGGGCTTTCCGCGTAATCATGGTTTTCACCGATACCAGCATTCCGGCCATTATCACGCGGTCTCCGTCTCGATACCGTCCGTAGGCGGACTCCATGCCCGGCATGTTCTCGGACATGCCATCCATATCCATCGAAGACACTTCCAGAATCTCCGACACGGAAGCGGTGGTGTTTTTTTCAATCAGCTCCCGGTAATCATCCAGCGGATGGCCGGAAAGGTAGACCCCCAGCATTTCCTTTTCCATGGACAACAGCTGGTCCTTCTCGAAATTGGCGATCTTCGGCAGCTCCGGCGTGGTGCGAACCTCCTCGATTAAACTTTCGTCCAGCTGGAAAAAAGAAATCTGATTCTGCCCGGAATTCCGCGCCCGCTTCTGCGCCCGCGAAACCGCATCGTCGCACACCGCAATCATCACCGCCCGGTTCGGATTGATTTCATCTAAAGCGCCGGCTTTAATCAGGGATTCCACGGCTTTTCGATTCAGCTCCTTGGCATCCAGGCCGTCTACGAAATCGTAAATATCCGCCGGGTCCGGATTGTCCTTCCGGGCATCGATAATCGCCCCTACGATTCCGGTACCCACGTTCTTGATTCCCGCCAGACCGTACCGAATCCGGTCTCCTTCCACGGAGAATTTCTCTTCGCTTCGAAGAACCGACGGCGGAAGCACCTCGATTCCCATTTCGTTGCAGTTTCGAATGTATGCGGAAATATGACCCGGCTGCCCCATCACGCTGGACATCAGCGCCGCCATAAATTCCTTCGGATAGTGGCATTTCAGATATGCCGTCTCGTAAGAAACCACCGCATATGCCGCCGCATGGGATTTGTTGAAGGCGTACTGGGCGAAGCTGACCATATCCTCGAAGATGGTCTCCGCCGCCTCCTTGGAAATTCCGTTGGCCACACAGCCGGCAATCTCCACGGAACCGTCCTCCGCCTTCTTTCCGTTGATAAAATATTCCTTCTCCTCCAGCATCACCGCCATTTTCTTTTTGCTCATGGCACGGCGCACCAGGTCCGACCGCCCGTAGGAGTACCCGCCCAGGTCTCGTACAATCTGCATTACCTGCTCCTGGTACACCAGGCAGCCGTAGGTAACCCCCAGAATCGGCTCCAAATGCGGATCCACATACTGAATCTGCTCCGGATGCTTCTTATTTTCAATGTATTTCGGGATGGAATCCATCGGGCCCGGCCGATACAGGGAGATTCCCGCGACGATATCTTCAAAGCAGGTGGGCTTCAGATTCTTCATGAAATCCGTCATTCCGCCGCTTTCCAGCTGAAAAACACCCTCCGTATTGCCTTCTGCAATCATTTCATAGGTGGCCGCATCGTTGTAATCCATTGTGGAAAAATCAATTTCGATTCCCCGATTCTCCCGAATCAAGTCCAAGGCATTTCGAAGCAGCGTAAGATTTCGCAGCCCCAAAAAATCCATTTTTAACAGTCCCAGTTCCTCAATCGTGGTCATGTTGAACTGGGTCGCCGGCCCCTTATCCGATGAATACAGCGGAACGTATTCATCCAGTGGAAGCTTACTGATTACCACGCCCGCCGCATGGGTGGACGCATGTCTCGGCAGACCTTCCACCGCCATGGACATGTCCAAAATATCCCGGACCAAAGGCTCTGTATCGTACCGCTCCCGAAGGCTGTGGTTGATTTCCAGCGCCTTGGAAATGGTCATTCCCAGCTCATTCGGAATGGCCTTGGCGATGGCATCCCCATCGGCATAGGAAGCGTCCAGCACCCGGGCCACGTCCCGCACCGCCGCTTTTGCTTTTAGCGTACCGAAGGTGATAATCTGCGAAACCTTGTCCTTCCCGTACTTTCGCACCACATAATCGATGACGTCCTGACGGTGTTCGATACAGAAGTCCACGTCGATATCCGGCATGCTCACCCGCTCCGGATTCAGGAACCGCTCAAAAATCAAATTATACTTAATCGGGTCGATTTCCGTGATGTGCAAGGTATACGCCACAATACTGCCGGCGGCGGAACCTCTTCCCGGCCCAACGGCAATGTCGTGGGTCTTTGCGTAGTGAATGAAATCCCATACAATCAAGAAGTACTCCACGTACCCCATGGTCTCGATTACGTTCAGCTCACTCTCCAGACGGATTCGATAGCTGTTGTCCTCCTCCATGGCCGCATCGCCGTATCGCTCCCGCAGCCCATCGTAACAGAGCTTCCGCAGGTACCCATCGTTGGTCAAACCCTCCGGCGGAATAAATTCCGGCAGGTGATATTCCCCAAAAGTAAATTCCACCTCGCATCGGTCCGCGATTTCCTGGGTGATTTCCAGGTATTCCGGGTGTCCCGGAAAAAGTTCCTGCATTTCCGCCTCGGACTTCAGATAGAACTCGTCGTTCTCGAATTTCATCCGGTTGGTGTCGTTCACCTTCGAACCGGTTTGAATGCACATCAGCACATCTTGCGCCTTCGCATCTTCTTTTCTTATATAGTGGGCATCGTTGGTGGCCGCCAGCGGAATATTCAAATCCTGAGAAAGGCGTTCCAGTCCGGCAATCACCGGCCGGTCCTCCGTCAGAAAATGGTTCTGAATCTCCAAAAAGAAATTGCCCTTTCCAAAAATCTGCTCCAATTCCATGGCTTCCCGCCGCGCCCCATTGTAATCGTTTCGCATCAGCATCCGCTGCACATTTCCCGCCAAACAGCCGGAAAGGCAGATGATTCCTTCGCTGTGCTCCCGGAGCACGTTTTTGTCCACCCTTGGCTTAAAATAAAAACCATCCACATACCCTGCGGATACTATTTTTACCAGATTCCCGTACCCCTTCTGATTCTCTGCCAATAAAATCAGATGACCGCTCATCCGATCTTTCTCCGGATCTCGGTCATTTATCGTGCGGGCCGCAGTGTACACCTCACACCCGATAATGGGCTTGATATCCTGCTTTTTGCATTCCTTGTAGAAGTCAATAATCCCGAACATGGCCCCGTGATCCGTTATGGCCAGGGAATTCATTCCCAATTCCTTGGCGTAGGCGGGGAGTTCCCGAATTCGAGATAATCCGTCCAAAAGGCTGTATTCAGTATGTACGTGAAGATGCGTAAAAGCCAATGTGGTCACTCCATTCTGTTTCTGTCGAGCAAAAAGGGGCGCTGCCCTTTTTCCGTTTATATGTATACAGAATTAATTATATCACATATTACATGGATATTTTTCTGTAGTCTAAAAAATATCCGTTTCAAATGCAAGCCATTCGTTTTTTCTATGATAACCTTTCACCTTTAAAATTGTTTTTGAATTAGTACAATCTCACACGGATAATCACACGTCCGGAAAGGGTTCTTTTTCAAAGGCTAGAAAAATCTTTTATTTCCTTTAATTTTTGTCGCGAATTGAAAACAATAATTCGTTTGAATGTAAATACTGTGTGAAGTAAATTGATGGTTTTTCTCACATGGACGTCATTTTTCGCTTGTCAACAATTTGACATTTCAAATTGTGCTGATATAATCACAGTATCAGCAGGGTTACATCGGGGTTAACCTCACTGATAGAGCAATTATATTATTATATTATCACTAGAATTATTAATTCAAAGGGAGGTAGTTATGTCTCTTTACATTCTGAAAGGACTCTGCGTAATCGGCATTGCTTTGAACGTATTCATGATGTACAAAAAGATGAAAGAAATGCGTGCGGTAACCGAACCGGATGAAGTATTCGGACTCACCGGTGAAGAGCTCTGGCAGCAGCAGAAAAAGCATAATGTATTTAACTTCATTGTAGGAGTTATCATGAACTTCGGTGATACCCTGGGTATCGGATCCTTCGCCGGATCTTCCGCTGCTTTCAAACTTGGTAAATCCGTAGACGATATCAACATTCCTGGAACACTGAACGTAGGCGACACCGTTCCGGTACTGTGCGAGGCATTCCTGTTCTTCGGATTCGTAGACCTGGATACCCTCACTCTGGTTTCCATGATTGTTGCTTCCGTACTCGGTTCCATCCTGATGGCCGGCGTAGTATCCAAGCTGGACAGAAAGCACGTTCGTATCGCAATGTTCGTAGGTCTGGCAATTCTCGGAACTGTAATGCTGTGCAAAGTACTGGAAGTTGGACCTTTCGGTTCTATCGGTACCGCTCTGAAGCTGACCGGCATTAAGCTGATCATCGCAGTTGTTGTAAACTTCGTTCTGGGCGCTCTGATGAGCGTAGGTGTAGGACTGTACGCACCTTGTATGGCTCTCTGCTCCCTGCTGGGACTGAATGTTGGCGCTGCATTCCCGGTAATGATGGGATCCTGCGCATTCCTGATGGCATTCGGTAACGGCCCTAAGTTCATCAAAGAAGGAAGATACGACATGGCAGCATCTTGGATGCAGGCACTCGGCGGAGCTATCGGTGTATTCATCGCTTACAAGTTCGTAAGCTCCATCCCGCTGAAGGTTCTGACCATCATCGTAGTATGCGTAGTATACTTCACCGCTGCAATGTTCCTGCACGATGCTATCAAGAAGGGATCTGCAGTATAGACTACAGAATATTCAGTTATTAAATATTCGTAAAGAGAGTGGCAATTGCCACTCTCTTTTAATGTACATTCAATGTAAGAGACTCGTTCTCCACTCCAATCGATATGTCGATGTGATGTTTCCAAACAATGCACTACAAAAGGCGGGATGCTTCCCGCCCTTCACTTCGTCTATTCGTCCTCTTCACTATCCTCCGGCTCATCCTTCCGGTAGGTATTGTTTCGAACCGCCGTAATTTCATCTACTATGTACTCAATCTTATTCCTGGATACCCCATCGTATCCTTGTACCAAGCGCTTTCCAATCAGTTCTGCATCCTCTTTCTCATACAGCTTTCCAAGGTTCTTCAGACAGTGCTGAATGTTGTTCATATCTCCTGCCTTTCGCTTCTTCTCGTCCACTGCACCCGGCAGATAATGGAAGCTGTCCCCGAACTGATTCAGCGCATTGTAGGCGATGATTCGCTTTAAATAAGAATCCGTAGAATCTCCTACTCCTACCCCTACTACGGCGATGTGCTTTCCGGCCATGTTAAAATTTACATAGTTCTGCTGAAGCAGGTTCAGTTTCTCAATCCGGCCGTCCTTAATCCAGCCGATATAAATTACATTTCGATACAGAGAGGCATAGCCCAAGTGCTTTCGCGTAGCCGGAATCATATCGGTATTCAGCGTATTACTGATCCATTCTCCATACTTCAGTGCGCTGCCGTGTTTGCTTTCCACAATCACCAAAGTATCTGCCCGCCTTTCCATTCCGGCAGCCGCCCTCCGGGCCTCCGCCTTTCGATTTAAATTCTTCATTCGCTTATCTTTCCTCTCTTACAAAACCCGGCGTACATCCACGATTTTCTTCCCGCTGTACGTACTGCCATTGGAACGGAATAGTTTGGTTCGACGGATTCCGTTTGCCTCATCCATTGCGTGCACAATCTGTCCGTTTCCCGCATAAATGGCCACATGGGACAATCCTGAACCAAAGAAAATAATATCTCCCGGCTTCATCTTATCCACGCTGACGGATTTCCCGCCGATTTCATGATATAATCCGCCCACATTCATGCTCTTCCAATGTTTTCCCGCCGGTCCATGGGTAAAAACATAGTTCACAAATCCGGCACAATCCACGCCCGTCTCAATATCTCGGCCTCCGAGAACGTACGGATTTCCCAAATATCGGTCCGCAAAGACAACCGTCTTTCCTTCCGTCAAGGATTGGTCTTCCTGTACCTCTATAACGGCCTTTGTTTCCTTTACAGTGGCCTTTACCGGCCCCACCGCATCCTTCATCGTAAAAGCAACTTTCTTTGCGTCAAAGGCGATTTTCCGGTTATATGCGGTGGTCTCTGTTCCGATGGCATAGCAGCACACCGTCAGCAGAATCAGCTCCATTCCCAGAATTACAACGATTCGCTTCTTTATCCAATTTCGAGTCTTTATCCACTTCATAAAGGCCCTGCCTTTCTCTTTCTCCAGAGACGCCTATCAGTATTATTATACAATAGAAGAAAAGGTAAGTGCAATCCTTCCTCGGAATATAACAAGAGTGTCGGACGGTTTCGAACCATCCGACACTCCCGCTTAAAAAGGAAAGATTACATCTGTCAATTATTTCTTGCTGCGCATTTCTTTCTCTTTCATTCGAATCTTCAGAATCATGAGCGCCTTCTTAACGTCTTCCGCCGTCATGTTGTTCTCACCGACGATATCCGACTCGATGCCCTCCGGGTTCTTGCAGATATCCACGATATTCTTCAGATTCGGATCGTCTACTACGAAAGTAGCCATGCTTCCGCTGAAGTTCAAACCGGAAAGCGGGATATCCCGTTCTCCCAGCTCTTTCACGCAGTTTACGTAGTCCACATCGCTGTTTCCCCAGCCATCGGAGCTAACGATAACGCCATCGGCACGCATACACTCTGCCACGATTGCCGCACGCGTACTGTTTCGAATCTTATCCACGTTATCATCTGCTGTTCCGAACAGCAGTACACCCATCAAATCGATACCTTCATCAGAACCGACGATGTCTACCAAAGGATCTCTGAAATGATGTAAACTTGTTTCTTTTGTTGATGGTCCAATTCCCATAATCGCACCTCCTACTGCATGGATCTTATAATGCCGTCCCGATATTCATTCGGTGTCAGCATTACCGGCATATTGCCCATTTCAATAATCGATTTTCCGCCTTCCACGCCCGAAGGTTCATTCGGGAACAGGTGAGTATCGTACATCGCACCCTGCCCGGCAACCTGACGGATAATCAGTACACGCTTCTGACCCGGGCGTACCGTGTCATGGTACTCGTGACGCTCGGTGCATTTATTACCGTTAAATTTCTTAAGAATGTCTCTGTATACCTGGATAAAATCATCACACGCTGCGTGTCCCTGGAACGCACCTTTTCGTTCCTGACCCATTGCAGCCTCAAAAGTAACATCAAAAGAAATGATATAGTCATTTTCATCCGGAGTTCCGGCTCTGCCCAGAACCAACTTCTCCTTAAGGTTTCCTTCCGACGATCCGAATTCGTGGGTTTGCTTTCCGTTCACATCCACACCGGTAAGCATCATATAGACGCCGGTAACCGTATGGGTGATTCCATCTCCGCATTTGCCCAGTACCTTCGTTGAAATCGGAACGATGTCCATAATCGTGTTCGTCCAACGATCGTGATCTCCCGGCTTGATAATCTGGATATCAATCTTATTGATGGTATCGTATTTTTTCACCAAATCCGGAATCATATCTTTCGAAACGGTAAACTTACCGTCCATTGTCATTGTGCAAGCATCTCCAAATTCCACTTCATTCATATGGAATGCTTTAATCACCAATCTTCTCAAATCAATTTCTTTAACAGCCATAACAATACCTCATTTTAGGATAAATGGGGCAGAATAAACATTCTGCCCCATCTTCGTTTCCGATGTCCTATTAAGTTGGACTAGATTACTGCGTGATATTCGAATGGCAGCGGAACGATCTTTCCCGGAGTCTGAATCTTCTCCAGCTGTTCCAGAGTTGCCTTTACGATACCAGTCTGCATCTCAACGTTGTGTGGTTCACCAGCGTTTGCACCCATCGGTACCATAGGAGCTACGGCACGAGGTGTACCAGCCTGTCTTACAACAGGAGGCAGTGCTGCGATGATTACAGTCGGGATGCCGATGGACTCAATTGCTCTCTGCACGATTGTTGCAGAGCGGTGGCAAGTTCCTCATCCAGCAGTCATCATAACTGCGTCAACGTTCTCATCCTTCAGTCTCTTTGCAATTTCCGGACCTGTGTAGTTGGTGAATCTTTCGATGTTTCCACCACCACCCATGAATCCATAGTGGTAAGGAGCAGTTCCCTTGATGAATCCTTCTGCAGCCAGCTCATGCAGTCTGGAGATCGGATACATGCAGTTGATGTCCTTATTTACGTCAGAGTTATCGTAACCACCGTGAGTTACCATCAGCTCTTCTTCCGGTGTGTCATCTGGAATTTCTCTGAAAGTGAAGTCACCAGCCAGATTGAATCTTTCCTGGTCTGTTCTATGTACACCTGCAGCTGTAGCCAGAGCAATTACCATCTCATTGAGTGGCTTTGTTACTGGAGCCCATACCGACTTCGGTGTAATAGGTACAAAGATTTCAGATTGTAAACCTTTTACAACTGTCATACTCATTTGTATTATTCCTCCTCGATATTTTCTGTTGGCGCCAAATCATATTGACGTCTTCTACGCGCATCTATATTGCTGATATACTTTTCGTTGATTTCCGGTCCTTCCTGTTCAATGAAGCTCATGTTCCAGGCTACCGTCTGCCCAACTTTTAATTCCGTATCGGAGATAATCATTCTCATCGGAACCAGCAGGTATCCAAGTCGTCCCTTGAGGTCGATTCCAACACCTTCGTCGTGAACCTCCACGATTATTCCTTCCATCTTGATTATCTTATCACCGTACTTCATCTGTATATCTCCTTACTATAGATTAGTCGTATTTAGCCTTTCTCTTCTCACTCATTGGCAGGCTCTGCTCGTTCTCAACCAGTTCGATCTTCTCGCCGGTAGCCTTCTCAATCAGCTCGATGTTGTTCTGCTTAACGTTTGCGTTGTAGTGTCTTTCCGGAGCCTTGATTTCCTCGCCGGCCATCTTAGCCTTCAGCATAGCCAGTCCACGGATAGCATCCTCTTCGCAAAGAGTGTTGCAAGCCAGTACTTCGTTCTCGATACCGGACATGGACTTGTTGTTGTCTACCATTGCATCGCAGTACTTGTTACCGGTTACCAGTGCACCCTGTACAGCGCAGAAGGAGAATCCAACAACCGGAATTCCTCTCTTACCAATCTGCTCGATGTGGGAAGTGAAGTCAACGTGGTTATTTCCGAATCCTTCGGTTGTAACGAAAGCACCGTCAACGTTCATGGATTCAACCATCTGTCCCAGTCTTCTGGATACATAGAACTTATCGGTGTTAGCCTGTGGGGAACCAACGAAGATAACGCCTACGCAGTCAACGTCTTCATCGTGTACAGCGCCCAGTACCAGCGGCTCTCTCCAGTAGTGTCTGGACATTTCCTTGGAAGCCGGTCCGATGCATGTCAGAGCGTGGATACAACCATCCAGTACTTCCAGTGGGTTAGCAGCTACAGGAACGTTACCCAGGTCTACGTTTGGCTTAGCGCCCAGAACGCCAACCGGCTCAGTTGGGAACAGGAAGTTATCGTGCATTGCGCCCTGACCCATGATTTCCTTAACTACTACAATCTTCTTCTTACCAGGGTGTCTGGTCTGCTGCAGAACCTGAGTATCAACAACCTGCTCATCGGTCAGGTCTCTTCTCATAGCTTCTCTGATTTCAGCAGTTACGTGGTCAACTGCAGTGTGGATTGCGATAGGTCCCGGTCTCTCCATGTTCTTCTTTCTGTCGATAACGGCTTCATACTTAATCATGATTTCGCCCTTATCTACAGCACCCGGACGGCCCCACTGCATGTTCTCGTCGAGGTAACCCTCGGAAGAACCGAACTCACCAACCTGAACGCCTTCTTCGGTAACACCGGTTACAACGGTAACTACGCCGTCCAGAACCATGGTCTCACCTTCGCCCAGCTCCATTTCGGTATCTGCCTTACAAGCGATTGGCTGAATGTCCATTACGGTCTGAGAGTAAGTGTGATACTGATCCGGGTTGATGATTTCAACCTTCATGCTCTGAACCAGAGCCTGAGCATCTGCACCTTCGGTAGCTGCTGCTTCACGAATGTACAGGGTAGTACCCTCAATCTTTGTCTCGTCACCAAGAACAACCTTGTCGATCTTGTAGTGCTTTCTGGTCATCTCTCTTACGACAACCTCTTCCTCTTCAGCTACTGCTGCTGCCGGAGCTGCTACTGCTGCCGGAGCTGCTACTGCTGCTGCTGCCGGAGCTGCTGCGCCTGCACCAACGCCTGCCGGGATTTCGATGTCGATGTTCTTACCTTCTCCGATGTGGAGTTTGATTGTGCCGCCTGCTGCTGCAACCGGAGCTGCTGCAACCGGAGCTGCTACTTCAGCTGCTGCTTCTTCTGCAGGAGCTTCTTCCTCTGCTGCCTCTTCCTCTGCTGCATCGTACTTATCAACGATGTCCGGAGTGATTGGTGTCAGGGAATCTACAGTCTTAGTTAATTTCGATCCATTCAGAACCTGGCCAAGCTTAAGAGCGCCATCTGTGTTCAGAAGTCCGGAATCGATGAGGTCTGGGAAAATTGCCGGATCCTCAAAGTTCGCAGGCTCCAGAACTGTGCCTTCTTCTGCTCTGCAGCACAGTACTGCTGGGTCGTTCGCATGTTGTTTAGCTGTTTCAGCTGTGATTGACATATCGATCTTCCTCCTTAAAATGTTTTGCCTTGCATTTGCAAATATATATTTATTCACTCCACCGCACCGACAATCGGGGTCTGCCGGCACAGCAAAGGAAAATAAATATCTACTTTTATATATAACTAGGGTAATGCAGCATTCACACTGCCCTAATTATTCAGAAATTAGTTGTTCTCTACGTTATCTACAACGTTGAGATCCTGATCTACCTGCTTGGAAACTCTCAGAGTTCTGTACAGCGGGTGATCTACCGCTCTCATAACATGGTCGGTCATGTGCAGAACCTTCAGGCCCATCTTCGGACCGGATGCCATAACTGTGTTGGAGCAGTCAGAGCAGTTTCCGATGATAATGTATTCGCACTTATCCTTCTTGAACTGCAGGTTGTTTGCAACCTGTCCCGGGCAGTTACCCGGTCTCTCGCACTTTCTGGATCCGTTCGGCTGTTCCTGAGCCTGCTTGCAGTAGCACAGAGATACTTCTTTTGCATTGTACTTCTTTGCCAGGTCACGCATTCTTTCCAGGTTTCCGCCGCATGCACATACCAGAATTCCCAGGTTTGCTCCGTGGAGATCCAGGAACGGCATGGATACCAGAATTGCTCCGGTGTTCTTGCAAATCGGTTCGTCAACGGTGCAAGCTCTTCCGGTGAATGCACCACCCATGATGATTTCACCGTAGTCGCCATCGATTCCGCCGGCTCTTTCAATCAGAGAACCTACGCTGGTACCAACCGGTACGTCTACGAATACGTGAGCATCGTGACCGCCGTTCAGCTTACCTCTTACAGTCAGGTTCTTCAGGAAAGAAGGCTTTCTTTCGTCGATTGCTTCTGCTACTCTTGCGCAAGTCTCACTGTTGATTACAACAGCCTTTGCTGCACTTGGAAGCTGGCTTGGTTCCAGTTCGATACCAAGACATTCTCTTACAACGGCTCTTTCTTCACCCATCGGATAAATATCCGGAAGCAGGTGTCTCGAGATTGCCGGTTCATCTGCAAGAAGCTCGTCCAGCTTTACAATAGTATCGTGATGTTTCTTCTTAATAGCGATGATTGCTTTGTCAGCTCCGGAGATTTCCATCGCATACTTGACACCCTTGATTACCTTCTCAGGCTCTCTGTCAAGCTGCTCAATGTTGTGAGCCAGTCCCGGTTCACACTCGGAAGCGTTAACCAGAATGTATCCGTCTCCATCGAAGTGAGTGTCCAGCTTAATTCCGGTCGGGAATCCTGCTCCACCCATTCCGACAACACCGGCTGCCTTAACCATTTCCAGCGGTGTTCCTTCCGGAATCTTCTCATAATCTTCGCTCTGCTCTTCATCTGGTTTGATGATGATTCTGTCTTCTAATACATCTTCAACAACACCGTCAGCGCTGGAGAAAATGTTTGCTCCAAGACCTGTTGGCTCAGCGATCAGAGTACCTCTTCTGACTTTGTCACCCTTCTTGACAACCGGTGCACAAGGCTTACCAACATGTTGTCTTAACAGAATTTGCAAATTTTCCATGACACAATCTCTCCTTAAATTTTTTCCTGATTTGGCAATGATTTGAATCTCATTACAAATTATCGCCCTTTTACATAATGAATATTATCACAGATTTCTATTCAAATCAACGATATAATAAATCCCATCATTGAAAAACTCTATAATTCATCATTTCACATTTTGCTTTTTTATTCCTTGATTTTAAAGGGTTTCCGACGGTAACTTCGAACTTTTCCATCGTATTTTTATCCTTGTTTGTTAAATAACTGTTAGATAATCCCTATGATTCTTATTATGAAGTTTCATCATGGCATTCATTTGTTATTGTTATGCCGACATTATAAATTGTGATATTGACATTGTGAAATTCTCGTCTATAATGAGATTATAAATTGTAGATTATTTAACCTACATCATTTACAAGCGACCTAATCTAAGGAGGTATTTAGCTATGGCATTTGAACCTAAGGTAAACATCGATCTGTATACCGATCATGTTAGAACAATCGAAGCACACACATCCGGTGAGTACTGCAGAGTTGCTCTTGACTGCCCTGAAATGAAGGGAAACACAATGATTGAAAAGAAGCACTATCTGGAGGAGCACCACGATGATTTCAGAACCATGCTGATGCATGAGCCTCGTGGACATCACGATATGTTCGGTGCTATTCTGTGCGAGCCAATTCACGAAGAAGCAGACTTCGGTATCTTCTTCCTGGATGCAGGCGGCTGGCTGAACATGTGCGGACACTGCTCCATCGGTGCTGCAACCGTTATTCTGGAAGCCGGACTCATGGAAATGAAGGAGCCACAGACAACCGTTAAGTTGGATGCTCCTGCCGGCGTAATCACTCTGGTAGCAGATTGCAAAGACGGCAAGGTTACCGGCGTTACCCTGACTAACGTACCTGCTTTCGTATATAAGAAAGACCTGAAGCTGGAATACCAGGGCAAGGAAGTAACTTATGACCTGTCCTTCGGCGGATCCTTCTTCATCATGGTTGACACCGAGAAGAACTTCGGCATCAAGGTTGGTCCGGACACTGCAAAGTTCCTCAAGGACTTCTCCAGCTACGCTCTTCAGGAAGTTAACAAGACTGTTGAAATTCAGCACCCTGAACTGGACATCACCACTGCGGACCTGGTTGAGAACTACTCCACCGTTGATAATCCGGAACCGGATATGCTGACTCTGAGAAACCTGGTAGTATTCGGCGATCCTAAGGATCCTCAGCTGGATCGTTCCCCATGCGGAACCGGTACTTCTGCAAAGCAGGCTCTCCTGCACTCCCTGGGCGAACTGGACGTAGATGTTCCATTCACTTATGAATCCTTCATCAGCACCAAGTTCATCGGCAGAATCCTGAAGGAAACCAAGGTTGGCGATTACGACGCTGTTATCCCAACTGTTAAGGGCGCTGCTTACCTCTGCGGTGAAGCAACATGGTTCTGCGATCCGGAAGATCCAATGACCAAGGGCTTCGTTGTTCCTCAGTAAGCAACAATTTTAGAATCGTAACAAAATCGGTCAGACTTATCGAGTCTGACCGATTTCTTTTGCAACGATTATCGATAAAAATATATTTCTCATGCAAGCAAAACCGGCTGCAATCACACAGCCGGCCCTAAGGAGTTATATCGCATTTGTTATTACCCCGAATAATCCCCTCTTACAGTGGGAACTCAATTGCGATGTCTTTACCTTCTCCAATGTAAAGCTTCAGAACGCCGCCTACCGCTCTCATTGTTACACCGCTTACAGAACCAGCAACAGCCGGTGCAGCAACTTCTGTGCTTTCCTCTTCTTCTGCTTCCTCTTCTGCCTCATCTGCAACCTCATCGTACTTATCAACAATGTCCGGTGTGATTGGTGTCAGAGAATCAACCGTCTTGGTCAGTGTGGAACCATTCAGAACCTGGCCAAGCTTAAGAGCGCCATCTACGCTCAGAAGACCGGTATCAATCAGATCCGGGAAGATTGCCGGATCTTCAAAGTTTGCCGGTTCCAATTTAGTTCCTGCTTCTGCTCTGCAGCACAGTACTGCCGGATCGTTCTTGTGCGCTGCTGCGGTTTCTGCTGTAATAGACATAATAAAAACCCTCCATTCAATTTTCTATCTTACGGTTATATAGTAGCACACATGGAGCACTTCGTTACATTGAAAAAATCTATCACAATAAGTAATGGTATAGGTTTTCTCTAAACAAAATGTGATTATTAATATTTTTCTGATTTTTATGTTGACATATTACCCATACTGCGATATACTAAATGAGTCGGTTGAGCGCCCATAGCTCAATTGGATAGAGTAGCACACTACGAATGTGAAGGTTCGGGGTTCGAGTCCCTGTGGGCGCACCAAGTCGAGACGAATGTCTCGGCTTTTTTATTTTTTTGATATTTGAACCGAACCACCAAAGCGTACCCATAGAAATGAAGGCGGCAATAATCAACAATCATTTATTATACGAACCTTGTACAATAGCGGAAGCAAATTAAAAAGCCGGGATTATCTCCCGGCTTGAAAGTCGCTATTCAGCAAATTTATTTACAGCTTATTTCTGTTGTTCTTGTACAAAAGCATAAAATAATAGATACACATTGCGAAGAGTGCTCCGCCTAACACTGTTGTTAATTTACCCATTTCGCTCACCTCTAATTCTTTGAATAATACTTGCCTTTTTTCGGATAAACTTCCTTGATGCTGCCTTTTCGATAGGCCTGCAACAGCTGCTCCAGGTCGCCAATCTGCTCCCGAATCGCCTTTCCGTTATCCGTATCCACAATCAGCATACGCTGCGGAAGGGTATATACGGTCTGGATAACCGGATTGTTGAATTCTTGAGTGCCATCCGGACGCAGCGGCTGATACGGCTGATGCTCGGACAGAGCCATGAACCGGGAGTTAAAGATAAACGTATAGCCCGCAATTCCGGTGGTCTTCTGGTACGCTTTGGAAATACCGCCGTCGATGACGTACAGCATTCCGCCGCCCTTGATTGGGCTTTCGCCGTCCTTGATTTTTACCGGAACGTGACCGTTCAGTATTTTTCCGTGGGATGCATCCAGGCCAAAATTCCGAATCATCTTCACGCAGATATCCTTCCGGTTAATCAGGCGATAATACGGTACGACATGCTCTTTGTGGGTCGCTTTGTCCGCGATGAACAGCCGCTCAAAGGTGGTCATTTTATCCTTGCCGAACAGCGGTGAATCCGGTCCCAGCCACAGATACCACATGAGGTTTGCCGCTTCCGCCCGGGTCTTTCCCTTCGGCGGATTGAAATACGCATCCCGAAGTTCCTTATCCAAGTGCTCCATCAATTTCGCGCCGTGCTGGGTAACTCCGTTGATGGTCACATCCCGGAATTCGCCATCCTCGGTAAAAGGAATACATCCGTGGAACATCAGGTTTCCGTTCAGGGTTTTGTACAGCGCCCCGTGGCTGTACAAGAACTGGATGTGCTCCTGCAGCTTGTCCGAGCGGAGAATCGATGCCTCCAGGGCAATCATGACCTCTTCCTCTTCCGGGCTCAGCCGGTACGGATTCGCCGGGTCGATAGTCGGAAGGTTGGTATCCTTCAGCGGATATACAGCGCCTTCCACTTCCACCGTACCGTTCTCAAAGTCGATTTTATCCAGCAGGAGACGCTTTTCCAAATGCATCTCCGGATGTGCCTGGATGATCTGACCTTCAATTTTGAATTGACAGATGGCAATCATTTTATGCATCTTCGCCGCCAAGTCTTCCGGAATCGGATCGAATCTGTTTTTATCCAGAACGTGCGGCCAGAATGCCTTGCATTCGTCGTCTTTGTAGATTTTCTCTGCCAGAGTTGCCAGCGGACGCAGGTTGATGCCGTAGCCGTATTCCAGCATATCGAAGTTGTTGTAGCTAACATTCATTCGAATGATGTTCGCAATGCACGCCCAGTTTCCGCAAGCGGCACCCATCCAGACCACATCGTGATTTCCCCACTGGATATCCACATTCCGATGAGTCATCAGGAAGTCCATAATCAGATGAGGCTTCGGTCCACGGTCGAAAATATCGCCGATGATATGGAGATGGTCCACCGCCAAAGAACTGATGGTGCGGGCAAATTCCACAATCATGGTTTCCGCCGAGTGATACTCCACGATGGAATCGATAATCTCATTGTAATAATGGGTCCGATTTTCGTCATCGTCTGCAAAAAGAAGTTCGTCCATGGAATATCCGGAGTTGTCCGGCAGAATCCGACGTACTTTTGACCGGGTGTATTTGCTGGATACGGATCGGCAGATGATGACCAGCCGATAAATTGCGGATTTGCACCAGGAATCGAAATTCTTCTCAGATTTTTTCCTCCGATTGATTTCAGCAATCGGATCGTAGATCAACGCCGCGAGGGACTCCCGCTCCGACTCGCTGAGCATTCCGGAGAAGTGCTCGTCGATTTTCATCTTGATGGTTCCGGAAGCGCTTCGAACGAAGTACTGAAACGCATCGTACTCTCCGTGCAAGTCACTGAGGAAGTATTCCGTTCCCTTTGGAAGGGCCAGAATAGCTCTCAGATTGATTATTTCCGCCTTTACCGAACGGTGATTCGGGTATTTTTCTGCCAGCATCTGCAGGTATTTACTATCTGTCATCTAAACCTCCACTACTTCTTTTGAGGAAAACTAGTCTTCCTCCACACGCATGAGATCTCCGCCAATACCCTTAAATTTCTGTACAAAATTCTCATATCCTCTTTCGATATGGTAGATTTCGCTTACCTCTGTGGTTCCCGTCGCAACCAATCCGGCCAAAACCATAGCCGCCCCTGCTCTCAAATCGGTTGCACGAACCTTTGCCCCATGAAGCTTCTTTCCGCCCGGCACAAATGCCTCCCGGCTTTCCGTGGTAATATCCGCTCCCATTCGATTCAATTCCACCACGTGCATGAAGCGGTTCTCGAATACCGTCTCCCGCACGATGCTCTGTCCGTGTACCGTGGTGAGGAATGTCATGAACGGGGATTGAATATCCGTCGGGAAGCCCGGATACGGAAGTGTCTTGATATCCGTAGCCACCAGTTCCCCTTCTCTGGCATCTACGTAAATCCCGTCATCCTGAACTTCTACTTTTACGCCGCACTCCTTCAGCTTTGCGATAATCGGACGCACGTGTCCCGGAATCGCATTCTGTACCAGCACATCGCCGCGGGTAATCGCTGCTGCCAGCATAAAGGTACCCGTCTCAATTCGGTCCGGAATAACGGTATGAATCGACCCGGACAGGGATTCCACGCCGGTAATTCGGATGGTATCCGTTCCGGCACCCTTGATCTTCGCGCCCATCTTGTTCAGCTGGTTGGCCAAATCGACGATTTCCGGCTCTTTCGCCGCATTCTCGATGATCGTCACGTTTTTCGCCAGGGTCGCTGCCATCAGGATGTTTTCCGTCGCTCCTACGCTCGGAAAATCCAGATAAATGGCATCTCCCACCAAACCGTCCGGTCCTGCGGTAAGAATTACGTGCTCTTTGTCTTCATCGAATTCCACCGTGGCACCCAGCGCACGGAAACCCTTCAGATGGAGATCGATCGGACGTTTTCCGATGGAACATCCCCCCGGCATCGGCATGACGCATTTGCCGCAGCGAGCCAGCAGCGGGCCCATCACCATGGTGGAAGCGCGCATTTCGCTCACCAGCTCTGAATCTCCCACCGTGGTCTTGATTTCTTTTGCCGTAACGGAAATCACACCCGGAGACAGCTCTTCCACTTCCGCACCGAAGCTCTTGAGCATCTCCCGCATTACTTTTACATCCGCCAAATCCGGAACATCCTCAATCCGGCAGGTATCGCCGGTCAAAAGGGTTGCCGCCATCAGCGGAAGAACCGCATTCTTCGCACCGCTGATTTGCACCGTTCCGTGGAGCGGACCGCTTTCATTCACAAGAATCTTTGCCATTTCTTCTCCTTATTTTTAGTATAAAATGATTTATCTATAAAAATAGTTTTTACAAAATTATTTATTCGTATCGCTGAAATTTCCGATGGAATCTATCTCTTCCGGGACTTCCGGGCATTTGCACGGCTTAACGCCGCTTCTTCCTTTCGGGAACGCTTTTTTGCCCGATGAGACCGAATGGCCGCTGCCCCGGTTCCCACACTGGCCACCTTTCCGATCAGCGATGAATTCTCGTGCACCGTTTCCACAATTCCCATCATGGTATCCGCTGCATTGTCAATGACCCCATCGATGACTTCCGTCTTCTCTGCGGCAATCTTTGAAATCCGATTGGCATCCTCCAGGATGTCATCTACCTTGCGAAGCGTTTCCTTCGCCTTTGCCGCCAAAACGATTAAATAAATCACCAGAATAATGGTCACCACAATCAGACCGATTATCAGCGCATCTGTGAGATTCAGCGAAATATTCATTCCACATTCCTCCTTTTGAATTATATCATTAGTTGGATTCCCTTTCGTCTTCACGATTTCTTTCGTAAATCCGTTGGATCAAATCTGAATATCTTCCATCCGTTTCTCGAACGTGAATCGGCGGAAGAACCCGAAGCTCCGAATTTCCTCCTTTTACGCCATGTACCAGCAGGATGTTCGGCTTTGTTTCGGAAAATGGCATCACCATCTGCAGTTCCTTCGGCTCCAGCCCTTGGGCCCGCATGGAACAGCAGATGTCCACCAGGCGGTCCGGCCGATGCACCATGAAAAGTTCCCCGTCACGGTCCAGCTGTGCCGCTGCGGCTCGAATAAAAGCATCCAAATCCGCACTGGTTTCATGCCTTGCAATGTATTTTGCGGATGCATCGTTGGGAATGGCTCCGCCCCGTCTGAAGTACGGCGGATTCGTCACCACCGCATTGAATTTTTCGGGTAGGACGGTTTCACCAAGGGATGCCACATCGGCTTCGCGAATTTGGATTCGCTTATCCAGACAATTGAGCTTCACATTTCGGCAAGCCCGCTCCGCCTCCTCGGCTTGGATTTCAACGCCCAGCAGGGTGCTTTCGGGAATCTTATGGGACAGAATCACCGAAACAATTCCGTTTCCGCATCCCAATTCCAGAATACGCGGCGCTCTTCGCCGCTTCATTCCTCGGCCACCGGTTTCCCCCGCTGTAAAGGCGGCCAACAGAACCGCATCCACGCCGTATCGAAAGCCGTTTCCCTGTATCAATTTCATTCCACCGAAGCCGATGGAATCCATCGTTTCCAATTCCTTATTCATCAATCTCTTGTGAGCTTTTCCAGCTCCCGCATGGTCTCCGGATCCACGTTGTTCTGTTCGTTCCGGGATTTCTTGTGGGATTTTTTATCCGTTCTGCGCACTTCCTGTTTGAAGTAAGTGCGTACTTCCTGAGAAAGGGGTGTTTCCTTGGCATCCTTGTCCTTGGACTTTTCGAATAAACGCACATTGACGCTGCCTTCAAAAAGGTTGACCGCCGTCACCTTTCCGGGACCGTCCGGCGTTACCACCTGTTCGCCCTCATTCGGCATGCCCTTCCGCAGTTCCTGATAGGTCTTGTTTTCAAAATTCAGGCAGCACATCAGGCGTCCGCAAGATCCGGAGATTTTGGATGGATTCAGGGACAAATTCTGCTGCTTTGCCATCTTGATGGACACCGGCTGAAAATCATGGAGCCATCGGCTGCAGCAGAACGGTCTTCCGCAAATGCCGATTCCGCCCAGCATGCGTGCTTCGTCTCGCACACCGATTTGGCGCAGTTCAATCCGCATCCGGAAATGTGCCGCCAAATCCTTTACCAATTCTCGGAAATCGATTCTGCCCTCTGCAGAAAAATAGAATATCACCTTGCTTCCGTCAATGGTATATTCCGCATCCACCAATTTCATCTCCAGCTTATGCTTGCGAATTTTCTCTTCGCAGACCTTCATGGCGGATTCCCGCTTGTTCAAATTCTCCCGATACTTTGCCAAGTCGGCCTTTGTGGCACGACGTTCGATTTTTTTAAGAGGTGCGACGATTTCGCTGTCCTCCACCTCTCGGTTTTCAATGGAAATATGGCCCATCTCCAGGCCGCGAGCGGTCTCTACGATAACCAGCTCTCCCATTTTGTATTCTTTCCCTTCCGGGTCAAAGTAGTAGGTTTTGCTCGCTTTGATAAAACCTACGCCGACAATTTCTGTCATCTATTTCTTTCCTCCGTTTCTGTTCTCTATTCCCTTACTTCCAGAAAGAGTCTTTTCAGTGCATATCTCCAGTTCATGCCCCCCATATGAAATTCTCCCAGAATATCCTTCCGGGTCTCTTCGATTCGCAGAATCGTTTCCAAGCGATGCTCTTCATGAGCCTCTCTTTCAATCACATCCAAGAATTTCAATGCATCGTCCGCAGTCTTTATTTTTTTGTCCACCATCTTCCGGTATTGAAAAAAATATTTCTGGTTCCAGATTTCTTCCAGTGCCGAGGTTTCCGCCGCATCCGGTTCTTCCGTTTCCCGAAGCAGCACGCAGCGGGACTGAATTGTCGGCAAAAGATTGTTCCGGTTTTCTGCCACCAGAAAAAACACTGTGCCCGGATAGGGTTCCTCCAAAGTCTTCAGAATCTTATTCTGAACGTCTTCCTTCAAGTCGTCCGCATCCGGAATCACACCGATATTTCGTTCCCCGTACGGATTCAGTCGCAGCCGATCCATGAACGGTTCGGTATCCTTCATCACATAGGTCACTTTGTTTGTTTTTGTTTTTCCTTCTTCCAACTTGGATTTCTTCATGTAGATGACATCCTCGTGGCTTCCGGCGGCTACCCTTCGGCAGGCCTCACAGAGACCGCAGGGACGCTGTTCCAAATTAGGATTCTGGCACAGAATTTCCTGAAGAATGTTAGTCATCAGCCGATCCCGAGTTTCTCCCGCCGGCGCTTCCAGTATGTATGCGTGCGCCATTCGGCCGTTCCACAGACTCTTCTTAATTTCCCCCAGGGCATTCATCCGCTACTGTTCCTCCCTATCCAGCATCTGCTGCAAATGCTTTCGAATTTCAGACTGTATGGCATCGATGCTCTGAGATGCATCCAGGCGAATCACACGCTGGGGATTGGTCTGCCAGATTTTCAGATATCCTTCATAGACTCTGTAATGAAAATCCAACTTCTCCCGCTCCATACGGTCCTGTACATCTTTCCCGATTCGTCCGCGGCCCACTGCCGGATCCAAATCCATGAAAAAAGTTCTGTCCGGTTCCAGCCCATTCGTGGCATATCGATTCACTTCCTGAACCGCATCCCCCAGGCCTCTTCCGTATCCCTGATACGCTACGCTGGAATCCACGAAACGATCGCAAATCACCACCTCGCCGCGCTCCAATGCCGGGCGAATCCGTTCCGCCACGTGCTGTGCTCTGGCCGCCGCATAAATCATCATCTCGGTGGTATCGGACATTTCCGCATTTTCTTTGTCTAAAAGGATTTCCCGAAGCTTCTCGGATATCCCGGTTCCGCCGGGTTCTCTCGTAAGAAGAACGGTTTTCCCCAGGCTTTCCAAGTATTCCTTCATCATCTGAATCTGCGTTGTTTTTCCGGCACCGTCCGGACCTTCCAATGTGATAAAAATTCCTCTGCTCATGTTTATTTCCTGTTCCCTTTCCGATTCGCTTCCGATTTTCTTTCCGCCTTTTGATTTGTTTTGCGAAGTTCTATGGAGTATCTTTTCATTAAGAACACTCCTAAAAACAGAATCGGCAAGGTCACCAGAACCGCAAATAAATATTTCAGCACCGTCATACTCTTTTTTCCTTCACAGAATAATTCATATTATTATACCATATGAAGCCTTCAATAGATAGCACGGATTCGATTTGCCCGTCCCCTTCAGAATACAAAACGGACACCCACAGTAATTCACTGCGGATGTCCCATTCTTCATGCTATTCTTTTTTTATCGCCCCTGCGCTAATATCTGCTGGCAATTCGGCTGATTTCCTGCACGGTAGCACTCGGTTCATAGTCCGGCTCATTGAATACCTTCTGATGGAATTTCTTTACATCGCTCGCCAAATCCGTCGCCTGTACGTAGGACACGCCATCCACCATTCCGGCCGTCTTATTGTACGGGAAGCCCTTGCTGTCCCCTACATTCAATTTTTTCAATTTCAGTGCCAGGCTCATCATATCCTTGTTGGACAGGTTCGTCTGAACCTCCGGCAGAATTGCACCGGCCACCTCATACAAGGTCTTTACGTCCATGCTCTTTGCCTTGGACAGAATCTTCTTAAACACGATTCTCATACGGTCGGTACGTTTGTAGTCGTCTCCCACACCCTTTCGAATTCGTCCATAGGAAACCGAAGCACAGCCATCCAAAACCTGCTTGCCCGGTTTCTTTACGATTGTGTAAGATTTCTTTCCGACAATCTTCGCCGTTTCCTTGGTGTATTTGTTTAATTCATCGATTTCGTAGTCTTCTACGTTAATCTCCAGACCGCCCATTTCATCTACCGCATCGGCAACGCCCTTGAAGTTCACCAGCGCATACTGATCGATGTCCAAATCCATCGCCCGGTTCAGGGATGCGATGGACATCTCAGTGCTTCCGTAATAGTGAGCATGAGTAATCTTGTCATATGTAGAAGTATCTCCCATCTGAAGATAGGTGTCACGATATACCGACGTTAACGTAATTTCATCGGTAGAATTGTTAATGGATGCAATCATAATCATATCCGTACGAGAATTCTTTACTTCACTCAAGTCACGGGTATCGACACCCAAAAGCAAAATATTGGTATATCCATCTACTTCATGTCGGTAAAGATCTGCAGAACTCTTTAAATCTGCACGATTTACGGTATTCAGGATCTTTGTACCGGCCATTACAGCAGCGATTGCGCCAATTAACGCAATAATCAGAACAATCAACAGAGTATTGACGATTCGTCTTCCACGTCTCCGTCTGCGCGCTCTTGGGCTTAACTTCTTTGCCATAAAATCTCCTCTCAGAAGTCTGAATAATCAAAAAACTCCCGTATATTATATAACAAGCATGCTTTTAATGCAAATACAACCTGCACTACTCGTCATCATCCAACGCCTTCCGAATCTTTTCCACTTCATCTTCCTTCAGCTGTTCCAGCTCCTCCGCCTTGTCAAAGCCTTCGGTACTGTCCTTCTGGAAGAGAATTCGAATGGTTCGGAAAATCATCTTGATATCCAGCACCAAAGAATAATCTTCGATGTACATCAAGTCCAATCGCAGCTTATCATAAGCCGATGTATTGTACCTGCCGTAAATCTGTGCATATCCGGTCAATCCGCCCTTTACCTTTTCGCGGTAAATGAATTCCGGGATTTCGCGAGAATACTTCTCCACGTGCTCCACCCGTTCCGGACGAGGGCCGACAATGCTCATATCGCCCTTCAGAATGTTAAAGAGCTGTGGGAGCTCGTCGATTCGTGTGGCACGAATAATTCTTCCCACCTTTGTGATTCTCGGATCCTGATCCACCGCAGGGATTGGCTTGTTGTACTTCTCCGCATCCACAATCATGCTTCGGAACTTGATTACATCGAAGTGCTTTCCGTTACGGGTCACCCGTTCCTGTCGGAAAAATACCGGGCCGCCATCATCCAGCTTGATAAACAGCGCCGTAATCAACATGATTACCGATGCCGGAACCATGGCAATGAGACAGAGCACCACGTCCATGATGCGTTTCGTCATTCTCTGAGTTAGGGTTAACCCCTTTCCGTGGGTGACTACAATCGGTGTATCCAAAAGGTTAAAGTCATCCGCGCCACGAATGATAATATCGGAAATCTTCGGAACCACGTAAGCATCAATCCCGTTAAAATAGCAGTATTTCAAAATATTATTTCTCTTCTTCCCCGGAAGGTCGTTGATGATGACTCCGTCATATCGGTTAATCTCCGATAGGATATCGATGAAATCCGTATCCACCGATATCGCCTTGGAAACATGATATTGGGACAGCCGATTGTTGGCCTTGAATTGCAGCTTCAATGCATTTTCCGTGCCGTAAATCATCACCATGTTTTTCTTGGAATGAAGATGAAAATATATCTTCGTAAATAAGAAACACGCAACAATGGATGTCAGCAGCTGCACTCCCGTCAGCTTCACCATCGGCATCACCGGAATCATTCCGTTTCCAATCAGCGACAGCTGCCAATAGGAAATAAAATTAACCACGAAAATTGAAACGCCCTGAGAAATGACCACATCCAGTCGCTTCAAATATCCCCATCGGAAACCTTCCGTCCACACAAATCCGATAATCAACAGAAGTGCATATACACCGGCGATTACAAATCTCCCCCGGTGCTGCAGTGGCGGGAACAGTGCCGCATCGTACTGGAAACGCCAGAAATAGAAATAAATCACCGAAAGGACGGCGATTTCCGCGATGCATTCCAGCTTGTCCACTACATCATTAACATATGAGTTATCTTTAATTTTATTCTTTTTCTTCATATTCTGCTTTCACTCAAAATTTTTTGTTCTATTGTATTATTATAACAATTTTCCGATGAAATACAAGGGGAGACCGTTCTCACCGCTGCTAAAACAGCAAATGGCCTCGGGAATTCACCGGAATTTCCCGAAGCCACATTCTTTTGTTATCTTGAATTCATGTCATTATCGGATGACACGCATAACGCCCTTAATCCAACTGTTTGTCAAGGAATAGGTTTTCTGCTTCACCTCACCGTTCCGTGTGCTTCCCGTATTTCCCTCAATGGTGGTAATCACATTTCCGGACACGGATTTTACCAAGCCCACGTGAGAACTGGATCCAAAGATGATGATATCTCCGGCTTTCGCCTTATTGGCGCTTACCCAGATTTTCTTCTTGTTCGCATAAGCAGAATAGGAAGGAACATAACCCAGATTTCCGTAGTCCTCGATATCCTTGATCAAACTGTACAGACCCGCTTTCTTGAAGCACCAGGTAACGAACGTTCCACACCATGGCGTGGAGTCTCCGTTTCGGAATTTCGTACCGAAGTACGCTTCCCAATACTTCTTTCCGGACTTGGTTCCCACTTCCTTCTGTGCAATCTTCATCAGCTCGGTTCCGGTGGTAGATTTCTGGGCCGTCAGAACGCCCATGCTGTCCGCCTTGTAGGTCGTTCCTCCGGTGGTGATTGTAGTGTTAACTGCAATTTTTCCGCCCTTCTTCACGTAATACTTCTTACCGCTTACGGTAATCAAACCTGCCGTGGTCTTCACCGCTCCGGTGCCGTCAGCATAGTAATACGAGGAACCGTATTTAAACAGTCCGGTACCCAATTTTCCGCTGGAATATGCCTTATAGGTCTTGCCGTTCTTCGTGAAAGTATGTCCCCAGAAAATGGCACCGCCCTTCTGGATGTAATAGGTGTCTCCATCTACTACCAGGAATCCTTCCTTTGTCACGATTTCACCCTTTTTACCGGCATAGTACTTGATTTCAGAATCCTGGAAGAATCCGGTTTTCAAAGTTCCGTCTGCATTTGCCATGTACTTCTTGGATCCGGCAGTAATCAGTCCGTTCATCGCAACGGTACCGTTCTTGTTTATGTAATAGTACTTCTTCTTGAAGCTTACCACACCGGATTTGGAAGCAATCACCCCGTCTTCATCCGCATAGTAGTACTTACTGCCATACTTGAAGATTCCGGTTCCCAGACGGCCATCCGAGAAGGCCTTATACTTCTTCCCATTTACGGTAAAAGTATGTCCTAATTCAATTTTTCCGCCCTTCTGTACATAGTAACGATTGCCCGAATACTCTACGAAACCGGCGGTAGTCTTTACCACACCGTACTTATCCGCATAGAAACGAGCAGTCGTTCCATACTTAAACACACCGGTGCCCAGCTTTCCGGTGGAATATGCCTTATAGGTCTTTCCTTTCACCTTAAAGGTTCGGCCGCATTCCAGTTTTCCCGCATTCTTTGTAATGTAGTAACGGTATCCGTTCCAGGTGATAAATCCGGTCTTCGTACGAACCACGCCGTTCTTATCCGCATAGAAATGGGCGGTCGTTCCATACTTAAATACGCCGGTTCCCAGTTTTCCGTTGCCAAACGCTTTGTACATCTTTCCACTCACTTTGAACGTCCGGCCGCACTCGATTCGGCCCTTGTCCTTCGTGATGTAATACCGATCTCCATTCCAAGTGATAAATCCGGCCTTCATACGAACCACGCCGTTTTTGTCCGCATAAAAACGAGCTACCGTGCCGTACTTGAACACGCCGGTGCCCAGTTTTCCGCTGCCGAACGCTTTGTAGGTCTTTCCGGCCACTTTAAAGGTTCGGCCGGTCATAATCTTTCCGCCCTTTGTAACATAGTAGCGATATCCGTCGCTGGTCACAAAGCCGGACGACTCTCGAATCACACCCTTCGAATCGGAATAGTAATAACTTCCGTCGTATTTATTTACGCCATACAGAAGATGTCCACTTTTATCAAAGCAATATTTCTTTCCGGAAACGGATTTAATCTCATCCTTATAATACTTTCCGGTTGCATAGAAATAGTAACGATATCCGCCGATGGAATGCCATCCCTTTGTCATGCTCTTGGCTTTGGACGATGCAATCATCGAACGGCCTCGTACCGAAAAAGTCCGCATTCTGGCATTGCCGTCGCTGTTAATCGCCCCATCGCTGTTAATGTTTCCATCGCTGTTGATGGCCGCTGCATCGCTGTTCAGCGCTCCGGTTGTTGCTGCATTCGCCGGAACAACAGTGAATAGGAGCAATACTGTTGCCAAAGTCAGGCTTACTATTCTTTTTCCTAATTGTCTTCTCTTATTCATAATTATACCGCCTTAATCAGTTTACCGATAAAAGCATTGTAACATTATCGGTAAACCGTTTCAAGATAAAATCAAAATAATTATTGGTTAACTCTCAGTTTCCCGCAAAAAAAACAACGAGGCAAATGCCTCGCTGTCTGTTTCTATTTCTGATTCAATATCTCCCGGATATCCTGGATCAATTGCGTAGATACGGTGTTCAGCCGACTTTCCGCCGCTGTTTTTTCGCCGTAGAATCCGAAATAAACCTTCAGCTTCGGTTCCGTTCCGGACGGACGAATCGCAATCCAATCCATATCGTTCAGCTCATAGATGAGCAGGTTGGACTCCGGCATCCGATCGATAAATGTCTTTACATCCCGGTAATAGAGATCCTTCCCCATTGCCCCCAACTTTCCGTTGAGCAGGCGATAATGATCCATGCATCGACGGATTTTCTCAGTACCTTCCGGCCCGGAACAATCGATGGAAACGTTTTTCTCCGCCGCATATCCGTACAGACGATAAATCGCCTTCAACTGGTCCATCAGGCGCAGACCATAGGATTTGGAAACCGCCGCCATCTCCGCAATGGCCAGGCAAGCCGCTACCGCATCCTTATCTCTCACTTCGGAATGGAACATATAGCCATTTCCTTCTTCAAAACCAAACCGGAAGGTTCCGGACTCCTCCGCTTCGTGATTTCGAATGCACTCCGCGAAATGTCGGGAACCCGTTAAGGTTTCAATCAATTTCACATTGTATCGCTCTGCAATCACTCGTGCCAGATTCGAAGATACCACAGACGTAATGCAGTAATCGTTTTCCGAAAGCTCGCCCTTTGCACTCTTCGTCGCCAAAATGTATTCCATCAGCAGAAGGCCGATTTGATTTCCGGTGAGCATCTGATACCCGCCGTCATCGTCCAGCACCGCCACGCCCAGACGGTCCGAATCCGGATCCGTTGCGATGATCACGTCTGCGGCCACCGCTCTTGCGTACTTCTTTGCCAGTTCAAAGCTGTCTTCCCGTTCCGGGTTCGGCACCCGAAGCGTTGGGAAATTACCGTCCGGCTTTTCTTGCTCCGACACCATGAATACCCGCCGGAATCCGTTTTCGTTCAACACTCGGAGAACCGGTTTCGCACCGGCACCGTTCAGCGGTGTATACACAATTCGCAGGCGTGACTTGGAATCCTGAGATAATTTCTGGGAAATCTTCATACCGTGGAGCATTTCCATATAGGCATCATCCCAATTCTTTCCTAGATATGTTACCTGTTCCTTCTGAACATAATCTTCCAGCGGCAGCATTTCCGCCAGATAGTCCACTACGTCCTCGAATTCCGGCATGCGTTCCTGAACCGCATTCGCTCCGGCCGGACTCAACTGTCCGCCGTCATTTCCATACACCTTGAACCCATTGTATTCCCGCGGATTGTGGGAAGCGGTGATCATTACACCGCCGGCGGTGCGATAATGGCGGATTCCGAAAGAGAGCATCGGAACCGGGCGCAGCTGATCGGAGAGGTATACTTTTACCCCTTCGCACGCTAACACTCTGGCCGTAATTTCAGCAAAATCTTTGGAATGATTCCGCGAATCGTAGCACACGATCACCCCTTCTTCGGCGGCATCTGAAGCCTGAAGGCATGCGGCCAACCCTTTCGCGGCAGACGCAATGGTGTAAATGTTGATTCGATTGGTACCGGCGCCCATCACTGCGCGAAGGCCGGCCGTACCAAAAGCAAGATTTTCACTGAATCGTTCTGTAATTTCTTCCGGCGAGCTTATAATATTCAGTAGTTCCCGGCGAATCAGCGGGTCCACATTCTTCGCATTTATCCATGCGGTGTATTTCTGAACTGCTCTGCTCTCTTCCATAGTATCATCCTTTCTAAGGCGTGATTTTTTGTTTACTCTACCGTAACGCTCTTCGCCAAATTTCTCGGTTTGTCAATTTCGCATCCCTTTGCCTTGGCAACGTAATATGCATACAGCTGCAGCGGCACTACGCTGAGAAGAGGTGTTAACTCGTCTTTCGTTCTCGGAATATAGAACACCTCATCGGAGTGCGCTTCAATTCCGCTGTTTCCTTCCTGCGCCAGAGAGATGATATGAGCATTTCTCGCCTTGACTTCCTGAATATTGGAAACCATCTTATCGAACAATCTCTCCTGCGTTGCCAGCGCCCACACGATGGTGCGCGGCTCCATCAACGCAATCGTACCGTGCTTCAATTCTCCTGCGGCAATCGCAAAGGAGTTGATATAGGAAATCTCCTTCAATTTGAGGGAGCCTTCATAAGCAACACTGGAATCCACCCCACGACCGATGTAGAACACCTGATCCCGGTCATACAGACGATTTGCCAATGCCTCAATTTCCGGTGCCATTTTCAGAACATCCTCCAGCTTGCCCGAAATTGCTTCCAAATCCTGTACGAAATTCTCATATTCTTCCGGCGAAATGGCATCGTTCAGATCTGCAAAGAACAGTGCCAGCAGGTACATGCACACCAACTGAGTTGTGTATGCCTTTGTGGATGCCACGGCAATTTCCGGACCCGCCTGTGTGTAGAACACATCATCGCTTTCTCTTGCTACGGTGCTGCCCACTACATTGACAACGGACAGCACGCGAGCGCCTTTCCGTTTCGCCTCTCTCATGGCTTCCAAAGTATCCGCCGTCTCTCCGGACTGGCTGACAGCGATGAACAGGGTATGCTCATCCACGAACGGATCCCGATACCGGAATTCGGAAGCAATATCTACTTCTACCGGAATGCGAGCCAGCTTCTCGATGACGTATCTTCCCACCAGGCCGGCATGGTATGCGGTTCCGCAGGCAACGATTACGATTTTATTGATCTTCTCGAAGTCCTTCTTGGTGAGCTGTACGGTCTCCTGCAGGTGCACGCGGCCGTTATCGTCCAGGTTCCGGCTCAGGGTTTCCCGGATTGCCGTCGGCTGCTCGTAAATTTCTTTTAGCATGAAGTGTTCGTATCCGCCCTTTTCGGCCGCACTGACATCCCAATCCACATGCATCATCGGACGTTCAATCAAATGGTCTTCTTCATCATAGATGCTGACGGAATCCTTTGTCAATACAACGGTATCCCCGTTTTCCAGAAGATATACGTCTTTGGTGTATGCCAGCAGTGCGGAGAAGTCCGATGCCACAAAATTACAATTATTTCCGATGCCCACAATCAACGGTGCATTCTTTCGATATGCCACGAACTGGTCCGGCTGGTCTTTTGCTACTACAGCAAGGGCATAGGTTCCCTTCATCTCCGAAATCGCCTGATCCAGCGCCTTTTTCAAGTCGTGATTCCGGTGATAGTATTTGCTGATCAGCATGGTTGCCACTTCCGTATCGGTCTCCGTACGGAAAACCACACCTTCTTTTTCCAGCTCCGCCTTCAGCTCCACATAGTTCTCTACCGTTCCGTTGTGAACCACAGCGATGGTTCCGTCCATATCCATGTGCGGATGGGAGTTCAGATCCGACGGTGCACCGTGAGTTGCCCAGCGAGTATGACCGATTCCAACATGTCCGCCCAGACGCTCCTCGCCAATCAGTTTTTCCAGGTTGCTGATGGCACCTACATGCTTTCTCAGTTCAATCTTTCCATGATTCACCACGGCGATTCCGGCTGAATCGTATCCACGATACTCCAGCTTCTTCAAGCCGTTAATGATGATATCTTGAGGTTCTTTTGTTCCGATATATCCTACAATGCCACACATATTATTCTCCTTTATTCCATAAATCCTGCGGATAGATTCCCTGCTGTTTCATTTCCGCAAGAGCATTTACCACGCTCTCCCGGTCTTCCCGATAGGTTACGCCATACCACTTATCTCCGGAGTGGAGAACCTGCATGGAAGCTCTGTTGCTCTGAAGTTCGTCGTTCACCATGGTCGGCAGATAGATTTCTCCCTTCATCGGGTTTTCTTCCAGCACTCGATCCAGCGACTCTGCAAACCGGTCCTTCATTACCTGTACAAACGAACCGCCGAATCCCAGCAGATTCATGGATACCGGGGATCCTTCCGGAATCACCCGATCCGTTCCGCTGATATCTTTTCCGTGAATTTTTCCATCTTCCCGGTAGCCCACTTCCGTATGCTCCTCGATATCGGTCAGCATACCTTCCGCGGCCCGGCAGATTCCGCGAGAAACCGTTCCGTTGTCGGACAAGGTGTTCTCAATGGAAAAGCCCACCATGCAGTGATGGGTGGCATCCGCCTTTGACGTGAGATAATCGTAAATCAGGCGGAATGCTTCCGGTCCGTAATAATCGTCGGCATTCAGCACCGCAAACGGTGCATCGATGACATCCCTCGCAGCCAGCACCGCATGCGCGGTCCCCCATGGCTTGGTCCGTCCTTCCGGAACGGCATAACCTGCCGGCAAATCCGTCAATTTCTGATGGACAAAATGAGTTTCGTACACCTTACCGGCCCGCTCACTCACATGTTGGCGAAAAGTTTCTTCGAAATCCTCTTTAATAATAAATACGACTCTTCGAAAACCGGCCCGATACGCATCGAAGAGGGAAAAATCCATGATGATATCCCCTTCTTTGCTGATTGGGTCAATTTGTTTGCTGCCGCCGTACCGGCTTCCCATTCCGGCGGCCATAATAACTAGTAACGGTTGCATGTCTTCTCCTTCCAGCTACCGGTTCAGCTCTGCTTCAATTCGAGCCCGAACCTTATCTTCCCCCATAATTTGCTGTATCGTCCACACATCCGGGGACTGGGAACGTCCCATCAGTGCGATTCGAATAACGGTACTAACATGTCCAACATGTCCTTTATATTCCTCCGGATTCTTCTTGTAATCCTTCGGTTTTGCTGCGTAGCCCTGTTCCACGGCGATTTCGCGAATCTTGTTGAACCAGTTCTCCTGATCGTCACTGTGATTGTAACTGTCCAGGTACGCCTGCAAAATATTCTTTCGGTCGGCGGCCGCTTCTTCCGGGTACTCATCCTCAATCTTAAAGGATTCATCGAAGAAGTATCCGATAAATGTCATAATCTGACGAGCGTAAATCAAATCCTTCCGCGGTTTCCGGTCTTCTCTGCCCAGATCCAGAATCTGCGTCAGAAGATCCATATCCCGGAATACGTATTCATATTCCGGTGCAAATTCCTGCGACCAAGAATGCAGCCACTCTGCCAGCTCCGCCGCCGGGATACGCAGCAAGGTATCCTTGCTCACATCGTTCAGCTTGTTCAAGTCGAACAGCGCACCGGAGTTGCTCATCTTTTCCGTGGTAAAAGCAAATTCGTCAATATCCGCATCCGGATTGGCCATTCTCCATTCCTCGTAATTGGAGTTCAGGATGGTCAGCAGATATTCCCGTACTGCCGCCGGGTGATATCCCTGGCTGCGGTAATAATCCAATGACAATTCCGGATCCTTTCTCTTGGAAAGCTTTCTCTTGTTTCCATCCTCCCCGATTTTCATCAGCTGAGCGGTGTGACAATAGGTCGGGAGCTCGAATCCCAACTTGTCAAACAGCTCTACGTGAATCGGCAGCGACGGAAGCCATTCCTCACCGCGAACCACATGGGTGGTTCTCATCAGGTGATCGTCTACCGCATGGGCAAAGTGATAAGTCGGAATGCCGGTGGTCTTGATGATGACGATATCCTGGAAGTTTTCCGGAACGTCCAGCTCACCGCGAATGGCATCCACCACCTTGGTTCTGCGAATATCATCGCCGGTGGCGTTTGGCACGCCGGAGGACTTCAGTCGGATGACGAAATCATCGCCACGCTCCAGCCGCTCGGCCACTTCTTTTTGGAGCACCTTATCGGTCTCCCAATCTCTGTAACGAGACCATTCACCGTAGATTCCCGGTGCGATTTTCAGCTCTTCCTGTTTCTCCCGAATCTCGGAAATCTCCTCTTCGGAAAGGAAGCACGGATATGCTTTTCCCTCCGCAATCAACTTCTTTGCGTAGCAGCGATAGATTTCACCTCTGTGACTCTGGGTATAATCGCCGTAATCGCCCACATCACCATGGGCGGTAACCCCTTCATCGAACTGAATACCGAAGAATGCCAGCGAGGAAATAATGGTTTCCACGGCATTCTCTACATATCTCTTGTCGTCTGTATCTTCAATTCGAAGGTAGAAAACGCCTTCGCTCTGATGGGCCAGTCGTTCATCCACAAAGGCACCGTACAGATTTCCCAGGTGGATAAAACCGGTCGGGCTCGGTCCCAGACGGGTAACCTTCGCGCCTTCCGGCAGATTTCTCTTCGGATACATTGCTTCATAATCTTCCGGCGTCCGGGTGATGTCCGGATAAATTCGATTGCTTAATTCTACTGTGTTCATGTACTACTTCTCCCCAAATTTCTCTATAATCAGCTGTGCGATGTATTCCGCATCCGCTTTCAATTCTTCCGTATCTTCCCCTTCCAGCATTACGCGGATCAGTGGCTCCGTGCCGGACGGGCGAATCAGAACTCGTCCAACGCCTTCCAGTTTCTTTTCTACTTCCGCAATCCGTGCCTGTACATCCGAATCATTCATGGCTTCTTTCTTGTACTCCGGATTGACTTTTGCATTTACCAGTGCCTGCGGATAGATAACGATTTCCTCACCCATCTCGCTGACCTTCTTTCCGGAAGCCTGAATGGCCTTGATGAACTGCAGGGAGGACAGCACGCCATCGCCGGTGGTGGTGTAATCCAGGAAAATCATATGTCCTGACTGTTCTCCGCCCAGAACGGATCCGGTCTTCAGCATGGATTCCAGCACGTAGCGGTCGCCCACACCGGTCACGTCAACGGAAATGCCTTGTTTTTCCATGTATTTGTGAACGCCCAGATTGCTCATTACCGTAGCAGTAATCTTGTTGTCATACAGCTTGCCCTGTGATTTCAGCATTTTTCCGCAAATGCACAGAACGTGGTCGCCGTTCAGCACCTGGCCCTTGTCATCCACAACAATCAAACGATCGGCATCACCGTCGTAGGCAAAGCCCACATCGGCACCCACTTCTACCACCTTCTTCTGAAGGTTTTCCGGATGGGTGGAACCGCAATGCTCGTTGATGTTGATTCCGTCCGGTGTGTTAGAAAGAACGGTGACGTCCGCCCCCAGCGCCTTGTATACCGCCGGTGCAATCTGATAGGACGCGCCGTTTGCAGTGTCCAGTACGATTTTCATTCCATCCAGTCGCGTGTCGATGGTATTCAGCAGATCCTGCTCATATATGCTAAAAGCATCTTCCACCGGTCTGCAGCAGCCCACGTGCTCGCCCACGTATTCCGGATGCTGGAATTCCTTGGCCAGGATGATGTCTTCGATTTTTTCTTCGATTCGATCGTCCAGCTTAAAACCTTTACCGTTAAAAATCTTGATTCCGTTGTATTCAAAGGAATTATGCGATGCGGAGATTACCACTCCGGCATCCGCCTCGTAGTGCCGTACCAGGCGTGCCACTGCCGGCGTCGGCAGAACGCCCAGCTTAATTACATCTCCGCCGACGGACATGATGCCCGCCGCCAGTGCATTTTCCAGCAGCTCACCGGAAATTCGGGTATCTCTGCCAATCAGAAATACCGGCCGATGATTTCCGTTTCCCAGCACATAAGAAGCGGCTCTGCCGATTTCATATGCCAAAGTTGCGGTTAATTCTTTGTTCGCCACTCCGCGAACGCCATCTGTTCCAAATAATCTACCCATTTAATCAGTCCTTCTTGCTTAGATATATATTAATATTTTCATTTTCTAACGTTGCTTTATGTAACTTCTTTTCCGAATTCACTGTTCCTTTTAAAGAGTGAGACCCGCTGCGAAGCCCCTTTGCATCTACGCTGACATCGAAATCCTTAGCGGTCAGACTCTCCAGCGTGCTGCCGGTGTCCGTCACCTCTACCGTAATGGTTTTATCCTCAAAAGTCGGCTTATATTTGCTATTAAGATTCTTTACCGTAACGCTACCGGTTGATATTTCGATTTCCTTCGTTTGATACTCCGTCACGTTCACGGTAATTCCCAGATTCAGGGAACTGTTGGCAACAAATACCCCTTCCGGCAGCTTGTACTTCAGTGCCAGCCGTCCGGATTCCGTCATCTTCTCTAAATCCGCCGGCTCCGCCGAAACGGATTTCACCTTTTCAAGGACTTCTTTCTTCCCTTTGATTTCAATTTTCTTCGGCGCACTGTAGGTATGCAGGTACTCGTCATTCTCCGGATTATTTACCTCGATATTCAGCGGAACGCTCTTGGTGGAGCCCTTGAACACCGCTACCGATGCCTTGGTCGGATTTACTTTAACATGAGTGACCTCGTCCCCGCTGCGATCCACCGGAATCACGGAAACACTGTAGGTGTGCGTCTTTCCCGTGAGCTTCTGCTCTTCCACCGGAATTCGCACATATTCCACTTCCTTCACCTTGCTCTTGGCACCGGTTACCGAGAAATAGTCGCTGCTCTGTTCCTCTACAATCGGTTCCGTACCGGAAGTACTCTCCACTCGGTACTCCACTCGTCCCGGCACCGACCGGGTATCCATGGTCTCCGTATTTACCGTGACCGTTTCGTCACTCTTGGATACGATGCTGACCTTAGACGGAGTCTGAACGTGAAGCGAAAGGGTGTTTTCCCCTTTGCCGGCATCGGACAAATCCGCCCGCACCTTAATATCGCTGTCATCCATCTTGTTCAATTCACTTCGGTGACCTTCCACTTCAATCTCGACAGACTTCTTGTCGGCGGACTTCAATGCAATTCCCTTTGCCTCCAAATCCTTCTCATTGGAATAGGTAATGGGAACGTTTCGGAAGGTTCGCGTCGTGGTGGGATCCACATTGTACATTACGTAGAGCCATCCGCAGAAAGCGATAATCAATGAAAGGATGATATTAATTTTCCGATTATTCTCCATCCCGCGTCCCCTCCTTCCGACGATGCTTCAACGTCCGAGTCATCCGCTCTCGGAAAGTCTCTTCCTGAGGCATATATACCCCCAGTAGTATTTTCTCTACCGATTTCAGATCCATGAATCGACGGAAATTTCCGTTTTCCGCCACCGAAATCACGCCGGTCTCCTCCGATACGACGATTACCAGCGCATCGGACACCTCCGACACGCCCAGGCCCGCTCGATGCCGCGTTCCCAAATTTCGGCCGATATTCTTTTTTTCCGTAAGGGGGAGAACGCAGCTGGCTGCATGAATCCGATCTCCGCGAATGATTACGGCACCGTCATGCAGCGGCGATCCTTCGTAAAACAAATTTCCCAGAAGGCGCACAGAAATCCGGGCATCCACAATGGTCCCGGTTTCAATAATATCATTCAGCATGGTTTCCCGTTCAAAAACAATCAGCGCCCCGGTACGGGTTGCCGAAAAATCATCCACCGCTGCCACAATTTCCTTTACCACTTCAATGGCATTTTCCTTGTCCAGGCTTCGGAATTGACCGGCAACGATGTTCCGACGTCCCAGTTGCTCCAGTCCTCGACGCAGTTCCGGCTGGAACAGGACAATCAAGGCGAAGAGTCCCATGGTCACGAAATTACGAAGCAGCCAATTTAACAGGTAAAGATTCAGAAAATCGGACAGAAAGAAAACGATACCCAAAACCACCAGTCCACGAACCAATTGCTGTGCACGGGTTTCTTGGATAAATCCCAGAATCTTATAGACCAGATATGCCACAATAACGATATCCAGCACATCAATTAACCGAAATCCTACGAATACATTCTGAAAAAATTCTACCATTCTGTCCCTCGAATAATTATATACACAAAAATTCATTTAATTATAACGTGTCATGACTTTTTTTTCAAGTTCACCACGGCAATATTCGTTCATCTGTCACAAACACAGCACATTTTTTCACATCCTTTTTATTGACTTTCCGGCACCGCATCGAAACAGTAAACCTGAAATTTAAATTCACTTTTTCTGCCATTCGGCTGCGCCGGTGCCGGGGGATGAAAAAACCTGCATCCGGAAAGCATTGCAAAGCGTTTGCTGTCCGGTGCAGGTTAATTTCTGCCTTATTCTTCTAATTGATTCTTTCTCTTCCCTTTGCGCAGAACCACAACCAGCAGTCCCAGACCGATGATCGTCACCGCGATTCCGGCCTTCAGGCCCGGATAGCGATATCGAAGAGTAATCTCATGCTTTCCCGCCGGCACTTTGATGCCGGTAAAGCCCAGATTCGTCCGGCTGATTTTATCCGCCTTCTTCCCATCCACGTATGCGGTCCATCCCGCATTGTCGATAATGGAGAAGTACATAATCCGCTCCGAATCGTTGTTTACCGTTCCGCGAACGGTTTTGTCATCGAAGGAAACATCCTTTAGGCTATTTTCATCCAGTACAGATGCGTCCCGGTCGTAGCCTTCCATCGGGATTCCGTATACCTTGATGGCATCGTATTTGTAGAAACCCGCCTTATCGAAATGGATGCGGATATCCCCGCTAAAGGAGTCGTAATATCCCAGATTGATATTGTAATCGCTGATATCGTTAAGGCCGGTGTTTCCGTATTTATAACACTCTCCGGTTTTGCTCCGGTCTCCCTTCGTAGCTGTAATGATGAAACTGGTGCCTCCGGTATAATCGTTCCGGTACAGATACTCCTTCAGCCGATTGTACCCCTGATCCGCCACCGTCTCGTCTTTCAGATGAATGTGCTGATCCCAGGTAATCGGTTCCCGGTCCAGTCCCTGGAAGGAAACCATAATCTGCATGTTCTTCCAGGTCTTCGGAACGTGAATGTTAAAGTAATTGTCTTCTTCGCTGTCATCCCCCTTCTGAACCGTCATTTCCCCCTTCTTTACGCCCTTCAGCTTCACGTTATACGGGGATGTGACGGAACATTCCAGCGACTGCACATCCGTATGCAGTTCCGAGATTTTCGCGTGCTTCAGTCCGGAAACCTTTGTCGCTTCTTTGTCCGGCACCACTGCCGCCTGCAGCATCACCTGCTCCCGTTCCAGAGGATTGAACTTCTTCAGTTCCGATTCCGTAATGTACTGCGAGTATCCGGTTCCGATGCCCATGCAGTGCTTGTTTCGGTACACCTCCACTCCATCGATGGTCTTCCAATACTCGAATCCGTACGGCACGTACCCCGGTTTCTCCGCCTCTTTGTAATTCTTGTCCCGAAGGAAATATTTTACGCCCAACAGGTAGTCCATTCCCGGACGGTTGTCGTTGGAAAGGCTGACAATCCGCCGGTTGTATCCTGCGTTGTTCCCCAGCATTTTGTTGAAATACAGCCAGTCGCTGCTGATGGAGGAGAAATACTCATAGATGGTTCTTCCGCCAAATACGATATTCACATTGGATTTCTCAAAACCGTCATCCAGCTGGTCCGTGCGATAAAAAGAAGTGTCTTCCGCCTGAATGTCCGGCACCACCCGCTGAACGTATTGATCGTACAGTTCCGGCGTCGCTCCTTTATCGATATACGTCTTAATCCGCTGAGATCCGCCTTCGCCGGCGCCCGTCATCATAATCCAGGAATTAAGCCCCACATTTACCACCAGTATTGCGGTAATTACGGCAGTCATCCCTCGGTACACCTTCGCTCTTCGCTGTCCCAGCTTCGGAACGTGCAGTTCCCGAACGGCCAGTGCCGCCAGCAGCGGGAACATCATACACAGGGAAAGCAAGGATTCCCAGGCGATATTGTGCTTCAGCATCTTCAGGGAGAAAATGCAAAGCAGCACCACCCAGACGCAAAGGAAGAACCACCAGCCCAGCAGCACCGTCATTCGCTTCCGGCTTTCCAGCACTTCATGATCCAGGCACTCCATGGCCGCCCATACCAGGAAGAATGTCAGGACGAAATACCATCTGCCCACGGAATAACTGAAACCGTTCAGGATTTTGCCCGTCACCGGGAACAATCCGATAATCAAGCAGAAAATCGCAAAGATTCCGGCAGTGCTCTTTTTCTTTCGTACGGTCCAAATAATCATCGGCATCAGTGCCGTCACCAGCAGGCCGGCAAAAACCGCGCTGTACGCCTCATGCACCTCGTTCAGCGAAACCAGCGCCGTCGGCATGGCGAAATATGTTTTTAGGGAATAGAACACCCCCTGGTTCGCGTCGTAATCGGAATTGATTACCGCCGATGTGGTGGTGTAAATGATGGATTCCACGAAGATTGCGGAAATCATCAGTCCGATCAGCCCATCCCCGATAAAACTGCCAAAGCGCCCGGCAAAGGCCTTCCACGCCGGCCGGTCCGGCGGCAGGGCGGTTCGAAGGACTCCGTTCTTTCCGTAGAAGTGGAAGTATCTCACGATAAAGTACAGGATTACGAAAATTCCGGCGATATATGCCCACAGAACGGTGGAGGCCAGAAACAGTACTTCCGCCGCGATGAACACCATCGGTGATTTTCCCTTCAGAATCCGTTCCGCACCCATAATGAGAATCGGGAACAGCATCATGGAGTTATTGAAGGTTCCCTGAGTCAAAGTGGCGATAATCGCCCACCCGGAGAAGGCGTAGGCAAATGCGCCCAGCACGTTCTGCTCCGTGGTCAGCTTCACTTCCCGGCCGAAAATCAGGAATGCCACACCGGCCAGATACTGCCGAAGAATCGTGACGAAATCGTAGGCCAGGTCTAAATACTTCTGAGGGAACGCCAGCAGAAGGTACGTCAGCGGATTGGTCAGCTTTCCCTTAAAAGTGTCAAAGAAACTTGCACCCAGTCCCACGTCCCAGGACCAGCCTTCGCCCCCTTGCGCCAGAACGCGCTTCAATTTGGTGTAAGAGGGATAGTGCTGCATCAATCCGTCCACGTTTCCGTTTCCCTTCAGAAGGGTTTTCTGATACACGAAGAATGCCGCAAAGACCAGAAGTGCCGTCACGACAAACAGACCGGTATACACCAGCCACTGTTTTTTCCAGCTCCACTCTCTGCTCAGTTCCGGTTCTGCATAATGCCGGGACGTCCCTCTCATTTCACTCTCCTTACTTCACCGAAAATCTACCGATTTCCGTACATCTTCTCGTAATATTCCATATAGTCGCCGGAAATGATATTCTTCCACCAGCTTTCGTTGTTCAAATACCAGTCGATGGTCTGACGAATTCCGTCGTCGAACTTGGTCTCCGGCAGCCAGCCCAGCTCGCCGTGAATCTTGGACGGATCGATGGCATAACGAAGATCGTGGCCCTTTCGGTCTCCCACAAAGGTAATCAAGCTTTCCGGTTTGCCCAGCTGCTTCAGGATTGTTTTTACCACATCCAGGTTGGAACGCTCGTTGTGTCCGCCGATGTTGTAGACTTCGCCCACCTTTCCGTTCTCCAGGATCATGTCGATGGCCCGGCAGTGATCTTCCACGTAGAGCCAGTCCCGCACGTTCTCACCGGTACCGTATACCGGCAGCGGCTTGTCGGCCAGCGCATTGGCAATCATCAGCGGAATCAGCTTCTCCGGGAACTGATACGGTCCGTAGTTATTGGAACATCTGGAGATCGTCACCGGAAGTCCGTAGGTTCGGTGATACGCCATGGCCAGCAGATCCGCCGATGCTTTGGACGCAGAATACGGGCTGGAGGCCTGAAGCGGCAGGTCTTCCGTGAAGAACAGGTCCGGCCGGTCCAGCGGCAGGTCTCCGTAGACTTCATCGGTTCCCACCTGGTGGAAACGCTGAATGCCGAACTCCCGGCACGCATCCATCAGCACCTGAGTGCCCAGAATGTTGGTGCGCAGGAATACGCCCGGATCCTCAATGGAACGGTCTACGTGGGATTCCGCCGCAAAGTTTACCACCACGTCCGGATGATGCTCTTCAAACACCTTGCGTACCCCTTCTCGATCCGTGATATCGCAGCGCACAAAAGTAAAATGATCCTCCTCCATTACCGGCGCCAGAGTCTCCAGGTTACCGGCATAGGTCAGGGAATCCAGCGCGATAATATCGTACTCCGGATGGGCCTTTCTCATATGAAAAACAAAATTACTTCCGATAAATCCGGCCGCACCGGTTACTAGAATTTTCATCGTTCAATCTCCTTTTCTTCTTCAATCCCGATTAGAGCAGGGAAAGGATGTACTGTCCATACTGGGTCATCTTCAAAGACTCACCCACCTCGCGAAGCTGTGCGTCATCGATGAAACCCTTTCTCCAGGCGATTTCCTCCAGGCAAGCGATGTAGAATCCCTGTCTGGCCTGAATGGTGGATACGTATTCCGATGCGTTCAGCATGCCCTCCGGCGTACCGGTATCCAGCCATGCCATACCTCTGCCCATCAGCTCCACCTTCAGCGTGCCTCTCCGCAGGTATTCGTTGTTCACCGCCGTAATTTCAATCTCTCCCCGCGCCGACGGTTTCACGTTCTTGGCAATTTCGATAACATCGTTGTCGTAGAAATACAGTCCCGGCACCGCGAAATTGGACTTCGGCTGCTTCGGTTTCTCCTCGATGGAAACCACGTTCTTTTCCGAATCGAATTCCACCACGCCGAAGGCCGTCGGATCCTTTACCGGATATCCGAACACCGTCGCCCCCGTCTCATGGGAAATGGCTCTCTTGAGGATTCCGCTCAGATCCTGACCGTAGAAGATGTTGTCGCCCAGAACCAGACATACGTTATCGTCGCCGATAAATTCTTCGCCCAGAATAAATGCGTCCGCCAGTCCTCTCGGCTGATCCTGCACCTTGTATTCGAAATGGACGCCCAGACTGCTTCCGTCGCCCAGCAGCTCTTCATAACCGTCGATGGCCTCCGGTGAAGAAATAATCAAGATGTCCCGGATGCCCGCCAGAAGCAGCACCGAAATCGGATAGTACACCAGCGGCTTATCGTAAATCGGCAGCAGCTGCTTCGATACCGCCTTTGTCATCGGATAGAGTCTCGTTCCCTTTCCCCCGGCTAAAACAATTCCCTTCATACAATTCTCCTACTTTCTTTTCTGATTCTAATGAACAGAATCACTCCTAATATAATGGTTAATATCGTCATAATTGTGGTGTACAGCACCGTCGCACCCAGCATGCCGTAGTTTCGCACAAATACTCCCGACAGGGTAAAAGCAGCCAGCGCCGCGGCTCCGTAGCTGTAGATCAGCGTCCGGTGCATCCGCACAATGGTGATGACCGTATTGAAGAATACGGAATAGGCCAGCATTCCGCCGCCCAGCATCACGATGATCAGCTCCTTCCGGTGTCCGGCTAGGTTCATTCCGAAAATCCAGCTCAGCACCGGTATTCCGATGGTGGCCGCCACCGCCAGCCCCAGCACCGTGAGTCCCAGCACCAGAACCATCTGTTTCCGGATGGCTTTCTTGAACCGCTCGATTTCCCCTCTCGCCCAAATCTCCGCATAGGAGGTGAGAATCGGGTTGAAGATGAAATGCACCACCAGCTGTACCACAAAGGCCGGCATAAAGATAATGTTATACATGGCCTGGATTTCTTCCGTGAGATAGGCATCGATGGCATACTTCGGTGCGTTGCTCAGATACATGTTCAGGAACAGACTGAGAAACAGCGGAAATCCTTCCACCATCATCATCCACATCCGCCGCATGTTGAATTCCGGCCGCAGCGCACAGAAATCCGTCGCCACATTCATGGAGGTGAAACCGGCCACCACGACGGATACGATGACGCACATCAGAATGGCGCTCACCAGATTCCGAGTCACCAAATACGTTGCGGAGAAGGATACCATCTCCATCAGATACCGGAAAGAGGATGACTTCGTCGCTGCATCCAGTCTTCCCATCTGCTGCATCCGTCCGTGGACCACATCCGTAAAGGCCTGAACGCACTTCAGTGCATTCACCAGAAGAATGACGATGAACTTCTGGGAGTCGTATCCCAGACATACGGTACCATACAGGCAATATCCCAGCGCCGCCAGCATCATCACCACGCAGGTGATAATCCGAATTCCGTAGTACTCCGCGAAGGAATATTTTTCCCGGATGTCCGAGGATTGGAACTTTCGGAATCCATACTGTCCCACATACAGCATCAGGGCCGCCACCGCATAGGCGATGCTGAACACCCCCGCATCGTAGACGCCCTGGCTCCGGGTCAGCACCAAAGTCATTACCGGGGATTCCCCGGCACTGAGCATGGCGTTAATCATATTCCACAGGTAGCTGCTCCGCTCGATATTGTCGGCTTTCTCCAGACGATTTCGAATCTTTTTAAGCATATGTCACCTATTTGTGGTAAAAACCGTGAACCGCGTCGATGACCTTCTGCTGATCGCTTTCCGACAGATTGTAGTACATCGGCAGTCTCAGCAGGCGTTCACTTTCTTTTGTGGTATATCGATCCTCTCCGTGGAACCGTCCGAACCGCAGGCCCGCCGGTGCGGAGTGAAGCGGCACGTAATGGAATACCGCTGCGATGTCCCGCTCCTTCAGGTAGGAAATCAGGGCTTTCCGCTCTTCCATATCCTTTGTCTTGATGTAGAACATGTGGGCGTTGTGGGCGCATTCTTCCGGAATGTACGGAAGTTCGATGACACCCTCCTGCGCCAAATCCTGCAGGCCTTCGTTGTAGCGCGCCCAACTCTGAAGGCGATTCTCGTTAATCTCATCCGCCATCTCCAGCTGTGCCATCAGGTACGCCGCGTTGATATCGCTTGGCAGGAAGGACGATCCGATGTTCACCCAGGTGTATTTATCCACCTGACCCCGGAAGAACCGGCTCCGGTCCGTTCCCTTCTCCCGGATGATTTCCGCATCTTCAATCTGCTCCGGCCGGTTGATCAGGATGGCACCGCCTTCGCCCATGCTGTAATTCTTTGTCTCATGGAAGCTGAAGCAGCCGTAATCGCCGATGCTGCCCAGCGCCCGGCCCTTGTAGAACGCATTCACGCCCTGCGCCGCATCCTCCACAACCACCAGGTTGTGTCTCTTTGCAATATCCATGATGGTGTCCATCTCGCAGCCCACGCCGGCATAGTGCACCGGGACGATGGCTCTGGTTTTGTCCGTGATGGCATCCTCAATCAGCTTCTCATCGATGTTCATGGTATCCGGACGGATGTCCACGAAAACCAGCTTTGCCCCGCGCAGCACAAACGCGTTCGCGGTGGACACAAAGGTGTAGGACGGAAGAATCACTTCATCCCCCGGCTGAATATCGCTGAGCAATGCCGCCATCTCCAAAGCCTGCGTGCCGGAGGTGGTCAGAAGGGCCTTTGCCGTTCCGGTATGCTCCTCAATCCAGGCGTTGCAGCGCTTGGTGAATTCCCCATCTCCACAGATCTTATGGCTGTCGATCGCCGCCTTCATGTATTCGGTTTCTTTTCCCACATAAGGTGGAACATTGAATCGTATCATAGTTACTCCCTTTCATATTCTAGATCCCATAAAAAAATACGAACTTCTTTCAAACTGTCCCGGACAGGCCCGGAAGGTTACTGCTTCCCCAGGTCTTCGAAATTGACGGACGAGTCCGAATCTTTAGTATAAATTTCTCTCACCACGAACTGCGGATTGTTGCCCATTCCCAGGAACATTCGTCCGATGTATTCCCCAATCAGTCCCAAAGAAAACAGAATCAATCCGGAGAAAAAGAAGATGGCTGCCATCAGGGATGCCCAGCCCATCATCATGGCCGGATTCATGATTTTCCGCACAATCACCACGATGGTGCCAATCAGTCCCAGCATGGAAAAGACCATTCCCAGGCAGGTGGCCATGCGCAGTGGAACGACAGAATATCCTACAATATTGGACCAAAGCTTGATCAGCTTCTTAAAAGTATATCCGGACTGTCCGTAAGCTCGGTCGAAATGCTCCACCGGAATGCAGGAGATGTTGCGTGTGGTGCGGAGCACCAGCCCCTGCAGATGGGTGTACGGCTCTTTGTACTGGATGATGTAATCCCGAACGAATTTTCTTATCACAAAGAAGCTGGATGTCTTCATCCCCTTCGGTTTCCCGATCAGGATTCGAACGGATTCGAAGTGAACCCAGCTTCCGAAATTCCGGAAACGGCTGTGCTTCTTTTCCGGATAGTATCCATAGACCACATCATAGCCTTTTTCAATTTCCTCAAAGAGTTTCGGCAATTGAGACGGACGGGTCTGCAGGTCGTCGTCCATAGAGATGATGTAATCTCCTTTGGCGTAATTCATTCCCGCAATCGACGCGTTGTGCTGGCCGGAATTCTTCGCCAGCTCGATGGCCTTAACGCAGGAATATTCATTGGCCAATGCCTTCAGCTCCTGAAGGGTTGCCCCTTCGTCCGGTGAATGATCGTCCACCAGAATGAATTCGTAGGGTTTCCGATCGATTCGTTCCATTTCCTGTATGGTGCTCTCCACTACTTCTCGGATGGTGTGAGACGAGCAATAACAGGGAATGACAAATGAATAAGACATACATGTTCCTCTTTTCGTTGTTAATACTTACATATTCTAATATTTTTATGCGGCAGAATCAAGTGATTACACCCGAAAGGAGGAATCCGGCGCGTTCGCATCGGATTCCTCCTCATATCAGCAATTCAATATTTTCTTCACCGTACACGCGGCTGTTCTAGTTCTTCGGGATCTTATCATAATTAATCCGAATCAGCACGGTGATGTTCTTGTTGGCATACTTCTTCGTTCTCGGTCCCAGGTTCTTGCTGCTCACATCCGAACCGCCGGCGGTGTACCACAGCATGTTTCCGTTGGAATCCTTCCCGGCATAGACACAGGTGTGTGTCTTCCATCCGACGATATCCCCCGGCTCCAGTCCGGCACTTCCCGGATGACCCAAGTTGTACTTCACAGTGAAATACTCCGAGTTCTTGATGTAGGAAGCACCCTTTCCGTGAAGGGTATCGGAAATGTAGAACGTAGTTCCGTGAGGCAGAAGGCCCATTCTCTGAAGGCCCCATGAAATATACGCCGCACAGTTCACGTGATGATTTCCATTTACCGCGGATTCATACGAAGATGCCGGATGATACCAGCTGTAGGTAATCCCGTGGGCGAAAATCTGACCTTCCAAAGTCTCCAGAGTATCCAGCCACTTTTCGGTTCCCTGAGTCTTGGTCCGCTCCGCCTTTCCGGATTTGATAACCGCCTTGCTCTCATCCTCCACAGTCAGCTTTGCTTCCATAGCCGCCACATTCAAGGACGTGGAGATCTCCGCTGCCGCATCATAATCCTCCGTCTTGCGATCCGCATTGACCGGCTTAATCAGTGCCCCGACCAATACCAAATCCAACACCAGTATGATACCAATGAAGCCTATTAACTTATGTTTCGTTTTCAGAATTCGCTTCATGAATCCTCCCCGGTATTCGTTATCTTCTGCGTTTAAATATATCGCTTAAGTATACCACATTCGGAACAATTTGTGTATCGGAGAATCGTGTCGAATTCTTGTTTTTTTGTTTTTTGATTGCTGCCTATTTGGTCTTTACCTTCTTCTACAATTTTCTGGCGAAATTATACAGCCCGTTCTGCCACACGGAGGTCTCGTGTCCGCCCGCCGTGTCGTAGAAATCGTGGGAAATGTTCTGCGCTTTCATATATCGGTCCAGTTCATAGGAAACATTTCCGCAGACCTTGTCGGAACGCCCCACCATCAGCATCAGCACTTCAAATGGACGATGCTTGTTCTCCGGCAGATTTAAATCTCGGAGGGGTGCTTTGAGTCCGGTGCCGTTCGCCGCTTCCACGGAAACGGAGGGAGAAAAGCTGCCCACCGAACCGAACTGCTTCGGATATTTGTACGCCAACGCCAGTGCATTGCGTCCCCCCAGAGAATTGCCGGCCACCGCCGCATTCACGTTGCTGTTGGGGCACACCACAATCATTTCCGGAACGTCCTCGAAGTAATACAGGTTCTGCAGGATGATATTCGCTTTTTTGTTCGCCCAGGTCCGGTGGCTTCCGCCCCAGCCATGGAGCAGGTACAGCACCGGATAGGTTTTCGCCGCATCGTAGTCCGCCGGAAGGAAGACCATCGCGTGTCGGCGGGTGTGGGTAATTCCGGAATCGTACTGAATCAGCTTCGGCTTCGGATACGAATAGCCGGGCTGTTTGCGAATAAAATAAGGATTCGCCGTCTCCTCCACGATGCCGTCCCGGTTCGCTTTTTCATGGAGCGCATCCACTTCCGCTGCCACCGCCTTCTTCGTCTCTTCCCGCTGAATCCTCTTCGTCACAACGCCGGACTTCAGGAGGACCGCAATCCCGGTTATCAAAAGAATCAGCAAGAGCACGGCCCGGCGCCTGCGCTTTTTCGTTGTTCCTCTCATCGTTCTTCTCCCATACAATTTCAATCCGGAAGCATTTCATTTCCGGGAAGCAAACTCCATATAAAAAACATATACCCAACACCTCGGAGGTATCAAAAATTTCGTTTATACTATATACTATTACATACGTGAAATTTTTCAATAGAGTTTCGTTCGCACGAAAAAAGAAAAGTATAAGGAGAAAAAAATATGACGCAAAATAACATGCCGCCGGCAGGCACGACCCCTGCCCAGCGACCGTTCTTGGAGAAGATTAAAAAGCTGTCCAACGCGCAGCTGAAATACATCGCATTTATTTCCATGTTCATCGATCATTTCAACAAGAGCATGATCTATCCGAATCTGGACGGCGGAAAACTGCTGTACCTCAGCAACTTCTTTGACATCCTGGGGCGCATTGCCTTCCCGCTGTTTGCTTTTATGCTGGTGGAAGGCTTCTACCGCACCCACAGCCGCTGGCACTACCTGGGGAACCTCCTGCTGTTCGGCGTCATTTCCGAGGTTCCGTTCGACCTCTTCACCACCAAGGAACTCGTGAACTGGCGCTGGAACAACGTGATGTTCACCCTGGCCTTCATGCTGGTGACCATCTGGATTGTGGATGTCATCCGAGAGAAAATCGGCGACGAGAAGAAGTGGCTGTGGTTCCTCGTTTCCATTCCGGTAGTTGCTATCATGTGCCTCCTGGCCATGTTCTGCAGCCTGGACTACGATTACAACGGCATCCTGATGGCCTACTTCTTCTACCTATTCCGAAACCATCCGTTCCCGCGAATCCTCTTCGGATACCTCTCCGTGGTAAAAGAACCGTGGGCGCTGCTGGGTCTCGGCCTCACCCTGACCTACAACGGCGAGCGGGGAAAGCAGTCCAAATTGCTGAACTACCTGTTCTATCCGGTGCATCTGCTCATTCTGGGACTGCTGCGGTTCTACTTCAACATCTAGATTCTCACCGATTTCGCGCCTTCATCAAATTTCTTGAACACAATGCTTCCGATAAATCCGGCGATGCTGCCACCGACTGCCGCGATGGCCAGTGCCATTACCACCTTTCCCGGTGCATTGAAGGCGAAAGGTGCCAGCATTCCCGGAATCGGGGAGGCGGTGCCCGGTGCGTTGTTTACAATGCCCAGCATCGCGGCGCCCACTCCGGCGATGCCGCCGCCGAAGAAATTGGAGCCGTAGATTGGAATCGGATGGGTGGTGACGATATCCGCCTGAGTCAGCGGCTCCAGCATGACCGCAATCACGTTTCCGTTGTTTCCGAAGTGAAGTCTTTTGAAAATCATTCCGTTGGTAAAGGATCCGCCAAAACAAGCCACGGCGGCAATTCCCATCGGAAGTCCGGTCAATCCCAGCATAGCGGTAAGGGCCATGGAACTCAGCGGGGAGGTGCAAATCATCTTGATAATTCCGCCCAAAAGGAATCCCATGATGATTGGGGATGTGAGGGTCGCCTCCGTAATTGTTTTTCCGATAATCGAGAGCACCATCGTCACACCCGGATTCACGAATGCCGCAATGGCTCTTGCCACCGATGCAACAACCAGAGCGCCCACAATGACGTCCAGCCCTTCCGGAAGTTTTTTCTCGATGGCCGGTCCGATCAGCCCCACTATATATCCGGCAATGAAGCCCGGGAGAATTCCATATCCTCCCACCGCAACTCCGGCACACATGGACAGCACCGGACTGGCTCCCATGCCCATGGGCACCAGAGCCGCCGCCGCTACGCCGCCCATTCCGCCGGCAATGGAGCCCACATCTTTAAAGAACGAAATACCGAATAAGTCTCCGGCAATATAACTCATAATCGCTTCCACCAAGAAAGTTGCCACGGCCGCATTTGCCATGCCGGACATCGCGGCCTGCCCCTTGGGCATCTTCAAACTAAACAGGGAAAAAGCCGCTAATGTAATCAAAAGCAGTGCAATTCCGGAAATAATCGTAACCATTCATATCCTCCAAAAACCTTACCAACGCTACTTCATGGAAATATTTTCCAGATCCTCGGCCAAAGCCCGCGCTCTATCCGTCAGCTCCGACGGTGCTTTGCTTGCCGACAGCTTACGGTACAGCCCCCTTGCCGTTTCGGCCGCATCCGCCAAGCCTTCATCCACATCGCCGGCTTCCGCATTCACCTTGCAGACCTTTCCGTCCAGAACTTCCACTCCGCTTCGCGGCATCCGGGTAATTCGAATTCCGTAACAAATGATGATTCGATAGATCAACAAAACAATTGCGGTTCTCACCAAGGCAATCAGCAGCAATGCGAATATCGTGGAGGCGTTCCCCATCTCGCTGCCGATTCGAATGTACAGCTCCGCCAGGTTGGCCGCAAAATCCGGAACAAACAGGACGATAAACAGGGTCCAGCTCCGCTCTTCCGAATATACGTAGTTGTACAGAAGGTAAATCACCACGCCGAACACGATGTAGAATACAAATTCCGGCATTCCGGTTTTCCAGATTTCCGCCGATGTGAGCACCTTTCCCGCGCCGGCGATAGAACGGGTCACCATTACGCCGGTGGCAGACAGGAACATCACCGGCATCGCGGCGAATTCGTCTAAGAGCAGCATCAGCAGTGCAAACACGATAACACCCGCTGACGCAACAAAGTTCTGGGTGAACAGATGCACATTAATCTGCGCCGTCAGCACTACCAGAACCGAATAGAACAAGGTATAGATAAATTGATTTTTCTTGTTGGATGGATCCCCATTCATGATACTCCATTCCCTCCTTCGAAAATTGTTAGCAGAAACAACTAATTTTCATCACTCTTTATATTTTAGCACAATTGCATTGAAAAGTATACACGACAATCCATCAAATTTCGTTATATCTCATATTCGGAATCCGTTTCCCCATAAAAAAACACCGACAACTCGGAAGCTGCCGGCGAACCAATTCAGTTTTCGTTTTAATATAGGCATGTGCTAAAAACAGGGGGAGTAATCTAATCAAATTATTTCGTCAGAACTTTCTTGTGGTATCCGCGTTTTCCGCAATGGGGGCAGGTCATTTTTCGGCTCAGTCCCATATGCGGAGCCAAAAACACCGCTTTCATGGACGGCACGTATTTCCATCCGCAGTTCGGGCATTGATAGTATCCGGCATCGTGCTCAATTCGAAGGCAGGATACCATCCCTGTCGCAAAGATAATGCTTCCCATCAGAATCATTCCCACTCGCCACTTTATGTCATCCACCGCAAAGGATGCCGAGAAAATCAACAGCATAAAGGAAACGGTGCTCGTGTATCCGATGACCTTTTCCAGCGAAAGCAGCTTCTTGTTGTTCAGCATTTCCTGCTTTGTCAGCTCCAACAGGTTCTGTTCCGCTGTGTTTCTGTAATCATCCATCTCGATGTGCTCTCCGGTCAGCAATTCATTGATACTGATTCCCAGCAATTCACATAGGTCCGGCATTATCGAAAGGTCCGGCATGTTTTTTCCCCGTTCCCACTTTGATACGGCTCGGTCGGTGATTCCCAGCTGTTCAGCTCAGGCCGCCTGGGTAAGCGATTTCTCCTTTCGGCATTCTGCGATAAACTTTCCGATTTTGTTTTGATCCATGAGAGCAACCTCCTTTCCGCCTTCAATCTACCGCAAGCGAAGACTCATTCACACATACCTGCGGTTGATATCCGAGATTTTCAGCGATTACTGCTCAAACCAGGCAACAGCGCGAATCGGCGAACCGTCGCAATTCTCCACCTTCAGCGGAAAGCAACTGAACCAAAACAAATCCGTTCCGCACAGATTCAGGTTCTTGAGGTTCTCAATATTTACAATATCCTTCTCTTCAAAAAGCCGATGATGGCGAATCAACTGCTCATCCGAGATGGGATCCAACCCGATTACGTCAAATCCTATTCCCTTGTAATTTCCGGACAGGATGTATGCCATTACTTCTTCATCTATACACGGGTATTCCCCAAAGTATCCTGCAGTCCCCCATCGACAGTCCCAGCCCAGATTGAACAGCAGAAAATCCGCCTGCTCGGCTTTCTCTCCGGCTCGGCGAATGCAATCCATGGTAATGGCCTGACCTTCTTTCAGTTCTCTGCAGTCGATGACCAGCGCCTTCCCGATGAACTGCTCCACCGGAAATTCATCCAGCGTGGTTCTCCCCGAAAAAATATGCGCCGGAGGATCCATATGCGTCCCCGTGTGGGTGTACATCTGCAGCAGTGTTTCTTTGAACCCGTCGCTCTCGTACGAGCTGGTTGGACTTAACTTCGGCGGCTCCGTCCCGGGGTATACCGGCATATTTTCACGAATCGTATGCGTTAAGTCGATTACTTTCATTATCTGTCCCTCCGCGTTTTTCTTTTTCGAGCATTACTTACGTTACTTTAAGGAAACTATATCATACTTTTTGCTTTTTCACCAAGTTCATGCCGGTTGCCGGCGGAGATGCGTCCGAGACTTGGTGCAAAGGAAACGAAATCATAACCCGTTGCGGGATTTCTTGCACCAAGTCTTCGCAGGTTACCGACGGAGATGCGTCCAAAATTTGGTGCAACGGAAACGAAACCATAAGCCTTTGCGGGATTTCTTGCACCAAGTTTTCTCCGGGTGCTGGCGAAAATGCATCCAAAATTTGGTGCAAAGGAAACGAAATCATAAGCCTTTGCGGGATTTCTTGCACCAAGTTTTCGCCGGTTGCCGGCGGAGATGTGTCCGAGACTTGGTGCAAAGGTGAGCAGCACCTTTTTCCCATACTTTCTTAATTCTTCCCCCAGATGGCCCAGCTGGTTCTCGCCGAAGTACACCTTTGTCGGAATATCGTAGATAAAACTATTCATACCGCTTTCCTCCTGTTCTTTTTCATAAAAGCAATATATCGTTTCTCTAAAATTACCGACCGTAACGTTCCAGCGCCAATTCCCGGAATCGCACCCGCCTATACTGATATTATAGAATGGGATGTGGTAAAAGGAAATATCATATTTCAAAATTGAACCCGGGCATTCCCACATAAAGGTACAAATTCAACAAACGGGAATCTTTTAAATATGCACTCAATAGTTGACATAAAGTTGATTGCAGGATATTGACGGATGTAGTAATCTGTTGATACAGACGACGAAGGAGGTTTATGATGAACACGAATCTAGGGAACAGAATTAAGAATCTTAGAAATGAGCGTCACCTCAGCCAAGAATACGTTGCTGAACAAATTGGTGTGAGCAGACAATCTGTATCGAAGTGGGAAAGCGGAGTATCAAGACCCAGCACCGGTAATCTACTGTGTCTGGCAGAACTTTTTGATGTTTCGTTGGATGCGTTTACACAAGAAACATCAGATACTAGCGGAAACGTGAAGAAACGCAAAGATATTTCTAAAACACTAAAAATCATCGTCTGCACAATATTTGGAATTTGTATTCTGCATTTCATTATTTGGGCAATCCTCTACGGAATGTACTCACTTAAAGGCGATGTTTTTGCCGAAAATATATCTGCGTTCCTAACCGTTTTTTCCGTAATCGGTGCTGCATGCTATGCGTTTCTGCCTACGGCAGGGGTATTGATGTCAGCCGGAATAGTAATAGTAGGAGCGATAGCCAAATCAAAGGAAACCGCCCTAACCGGAATTATTCTAATATGTGCAATGCTGTTGCTCCGTCTCTTGCCGCTTATGTATATCCACATGCAAATAGTGTATTAAACGCGCGGTTAAAAGCACTCGTCCGTCGTTCCGGTCAATTCCGCCCACCTTGCGGACAGGAATCGGGCATAAAGAACCGGTTCCAACCCATAACTTGAGCAGGTATTGTTCACTTCCACCAGAACGGTTTCACCATCTTTGGTCACGCCAAAATCCAGTGCATATGCCTTCGGTGCCCCCTCGAAATTCTTCACACAGGATTCCACGACATCCGCATCGCACGCAACATCCCACCGGCCGCCGTATCTTCGCACGTCGATAATCTCTCCATACAGAACGAACACCCGGAATTCAGCGATAATTTCTTTTACCTCGCTGCAGTATACCGGATAGTCCTCATAGTAACTTCCGCATCCGATCAAATCCGCCGGCTCCCGAATAATTCGGCCTTTGAATTTTTTGTTGTGAATCGGTTTCATAAAAACAGGCCACATCTCCGGGTTGGAGTTTACCGTATTTTGCTTTCTGCCAAGTCCTCAAAGGTTTCAAAAAAAACTGTTTCAAAACCCATTTCCCGGAATCCGATGTACGCATTAAAGTGGTCCTGATCCGTTGGAATTCCGTTTTTTGCTTGTATGAATACTCTCATTTACTTCTTCGTCCTTCTTTACATTCTTTTGCTTATCATATTGTTTCCTCTTTGCTTAAACTACGATACAGCAATCATCTTAGCTATTACGAATTGTTGAAATAACAGGCTTCCCTTCAATCGCCCAGTCCCATAATGAGCATTATCCCAAATAATATAATTATAACTCCTGCAGATAACGATGCAGCCACTAATGAAATTACGATTAGTGCAGACTTTTGTTTTTTAATACCCATTACTGCAAGAACAATTCCAACTAAAGCAACAGCTATCATTTATATTCCCTTAACTTTAATGTTTCAGGACACAAAAGTCAATCAAACTTATGTAAATAAAATATGATGATTCAAATTCATTCCGTTTCCGTTTGAACCCCAAATACGACAATAGCGGTTCTGCATTGCAACAGAACCGCTCGGCCATATCACTTATTTCTTCTTGAACAACGCTGCTTTTACAACGCCCTTCGGATCTTTCACTAACAGAATAACCAGCCAGATAATGAGCCCCAGAGCTGCAACTGACAGACCCAAATAAAAATCGTTCAGCATATCCACAGGAGCAGGGGTAAAGTACTCCGCACCAAGTTCTGCATACTCAAAAATGGCATCCACCAGCCACATCAGAGATGCCCCCCAGTACATCCAGCAAAGAGTACCAACTTTCATTTCACTTTGGGGAGCGCCCTTATACCAGACGACCGTAGCAATTATTGCTGCAAAAACCGTTGTTAGTAATGTCATACTCTACATTCCCTCCTTTGCGAGCTTGCAATCCTGTATCGCTCTTTTTTCCATAAAAGAAGAAACAGCAAGCATACCGCACCATACACCTGTAACCAGTACCGCCATCATAACGCCTGCACTGCCCATTTCTGCCAGCATATCCGTAGTTTCGCCATTTTCAACTGCAGTTAGGAACGGAAAAAACGGTACCACTTCGCCGTGCCACAGGTGTTCAAACGCCAGCAGCGCAGAACCGCCCCAGAGCAGCTTGTTCAGCCAGCCAAGCTTCGTGGAAAACTTAATTCTCGTTGCCTCTTGAACAGAGCCGTCCGGAAGAGAGAGCTTTACCGATTCTTCTTTTTCCTTGGACTGGATTACCTTTGCAGCAACCGTTGTGATAATAGCTTCCGTAGCCGGAACAAGAAAACATGCCATAATTGTACCTCCTAAATTTCACAGATGCTTCTACGCCAAACAAAAAAAGAAGGCGTACCGCCCCTCTTCAGAGGAGCCGTATACCTTCTTGTGTATACATCATCGTCATCTGTTATTTGCTTTGAATGTTTTATCATGGATGCTTCTGCATCATTACTCAACTTCCTGTATGAGTATGTGGTAATTTTACCACGGCATAACAAGAAGCGCAAGAATCTGCGGCTAGAATATTATTTTATTTCCTTCAGAACTTCTTCTATTAAGTTTCCGACAGACAGGTGTGAAACCCCGACAATGGTATTATCGCAATGATTCACCGGAATCAGCAGCCGTTTTGCTCTGCTTTGACCAACAGCTACTGCCATGGTGGGTGTCACTTCGCCAAACATGGCATCGGCAATAACAATACCAATCGGTCCAATAATTACGTCGGCGGTCCGGCATCCAACAACAACTGCATTTTCTCCGGTCGCCGCATGATCGGCGCCGGCTTTCAGCATCGCTGTTGTGGCTGTACTGTTTGTTCCAACTGCCGTAATTTCTATCTGTGGCTGTTTGTGCTTAATCGCGGCGACTACTTGTTTTCCGATTCCGCCGCCCTGAGCATCTATTACTAATACTTTCATGCAATATCTCCTCCAAACTGTCGATGGCTTGCTATTTCATTTCCACAATTTAAACATTTCACTATCGTTCACCTTCTTTTTTCAGGCAGGGAGATTTTATCTCCCCGCCATCATAAATCTTTTTCGTTTAGAAAAGTTGTCCCAGTTGCGTAAGTTTCTCTTTGTATGGAAAACCCTTATCAAATTCGTCAGCTTCTGCTTCATCTACAAAATATCCTGCAGGTGTTTCATACTCTCCGGTTATGCTATCTAAATAACCCGGAATCAACTCCTTGCAAAGGAAGAACGATGCATCTTCCCCCTCCGGAAGTCCATGATAACGAATACCGAATTCGCTGGCATAAGTGAATCCACTCTTTCCATAGAAGTCAATGTCACCTTCAAAGCATACTGCACCGAATCCCATCTTTGCAGCCTGATCAAGAGAATAGTCCAGCAATACCTTGCCATATCCCTTTCTCTTAAGCTTCGGTGTGATGCAGATCGGCCCCATGGTCACGATTGGAATATCGCTCCCATCATCAGCCTTGATTACCGCTTTCATGAAAATAGTCTGTCCAATCAGCTTTCCATTAAGCTCCATCACATAATCCAGTTCTGCAATGAAGTCCGGATTATTTCGCAACTGATTCAGAACAAAATGTTCCAGACAACCCGGACGGTACACATTCCAAAATGATTCTCTTACTAAGTTTTCTACTTCATGGTATTCTTCTTTTTTCTCCAAACGTATTGTAATGTTATTTTTATTCATTCTTTATTTCCTCCTGAATGTTGTTAACTGCAACTGCATTCCTGCGGGAGGTTGTGTGTGACTGTATCCGCAACCTCCCGGTTACGCTACAATCTCCATTGTGTTGTACTTGATCAAAAAGCACTCTCCTTAAAATTATGTTTTATCTATTTTATCATAAGCCTTGTACAAATGGTTCTCTAAATCTGTTTTTCTTCGCTGATAATGCTTGTCCTCATAATCAAGAGAATCCATATCTGATAAAATAGTATCTTTATTATGATATAGCTTTTTTAATTGTATTATGTAATTTTCCATTTCCTGATTTAATGCACCAGTATCTACTTCCATCCTTGCGCTTCTTAAAAGACTTGTTGCCATACATTCCAGCACCGCAGACTGGACATTTCAAAATTCCTGATATATAGATGAATCTTTTCTCTTTAGACATTCTGGTCACCTCATAACATCAATTTTGCGGCCGAAAAAAATCGACTGCAAGTTATATTTGTTTATCCGGCAGCAAAAGCAATCTATCTATTACCGGATGAATAATTGCGGTTTCTGTAATCTGATTAATTGCACAAAGTTTCTTCCCTGCATCTTT
>CAKQHH010000007.1 GCA_934234035.1 uncultured Clostridia bacterium
TTGGCGCCTGCCTGGCGTGAAAGCCTTAATCTTCCGTAGAGAGGCGCCAACATTTTGCCATAGAGCCCGCGGGGAGGACGTTAGAGTTGGCGCCCGGGTGCCGGGAAAGCCTTGATTCTTCGTTATGAGGCGCCAACAACGGCGCCGTTAACCCGGCGCGTGGTCGGTAAAGTTGGCGCCTGCCTGGCGTGAAAGCCTTAATCTTCCGTAGAGAGGCGCCAACATTTTGCCATAGAGCCCGCGGGGAGGTCGTTAGAGTTGGCGCCCGGGTGGCGGGAAAGCCTTAATTCTTCGTTATGAGGCGCCAACATTTTGCCATAGAGCCCGCGGGGAGGACGTTAGAGTTGGCGCCCGGGTGGCGGGAAAGCCTTAATTCTTCGTTATGAGGCGCCAACATTTTGCCATGGAGCCCGCGGGGAGGACGTTAGAGTTGGCGCCCGGGTGCCGTCAAAGCCTTGATTCTTCGTTATGGGGCGCCAACAGCGGCACCGTTAACCCAGCACGTGGCCGGTAAAGTTGGCGCCTGCCTGGCGGGAAAGCCTTGATTCTTCGTTATGAGGCGCCAACAGCGAACACTATTTCCCGTCTGCTTTCAAAAAATCAGAAGAAATTGACGACGAAACCCTCTTCCCAGAGGTTCCGTCGTCAATTCTTTCCTTTTGGGAAATATAGAGGTGGAAAGTGATACATGGAGGGCGGGGGGCGCCCTCCGTGCATCACTTTTCATCTGAACGCGGCCAGACTCTAATCCGGGCCGCCGTGAAAATCGGGAAATTGATGCAGGAACGCTGAAAAAAGATGTTCCTGCATCAATTTGTCCGCAGTCGCCGGGCAAATTAGAAAGACGGTGTCTGTCGGTAATGGCAGGATGTGATGTAGGAAAGAAGAAAACAGATGCTTATGCATCATTTTTTTTGCGAAATGAAATCATGACAGAGGGGGAATAATATGAAACGATTAGAGTTGATGCATGGGATGAAAAACCGGACACTCATGCATCAACCCTGAAAATGGAATTGATGCATGAGGCAGAAAAACATGGGACCGTGCATCATTTTTCATCTGAATCCGGCGTCGTTTGCGCACGCCTGCTCGCAAAGCCAATGAATTCGGTTTTCGTGCGCAAACCTCGGGGCCGGTCCGAGCAGAAAACCCGGCCCCGCCGCCCTTCCCGGAAATGTAAAAAGCAAAAAAGCAACTCGCAAAACGAGTTGCTTTTTCTATTTCATAATCCTACCACCGGAAAAGTCTACTTCTTTGTGCGTACGCTGTAGAACCGGCTGAGAAGCTGGTTCAGCATTACGATTTCGTCGGAAGTGAGCATGCCGATTTTCTGAACCACCGGAATGGTCTCCGGACGTTTCTGTAATGCGTGCAATGCTTGCTTAAGTGACGGGTTCTGCTCAATTGTCTTTGCAAGGGCCAGTGCCTTCGGATCAACGTCGTACTTTGCTGCTTCATCGCTTTCTTCCAAAATCTCAGAAAGACTGATGCCGAAATGTTCCGAAATTCTTCTTGCTACAGCCATCCGTGGAACGGCTACACCATTTTCCCAGGTTGAGACTGCCTTATCCGTTACACCAGCAATTTCCCCGAGCTGTCCCTGTGTTAAGGAATAGTTTTTCCTTAATGCCTTAATGTTGTCTGCTATTGTCTTCATAGGTCCTCATCCTTTTGCTTACCCCAGAGTACTAGCTTATTAAACTCTCAACTTATTATATGTTTTCTTGAAGAAAAACGCAATAGAAAATCTCACAAAAAATACAAATAAAAATGTATAACATAAAGAGACAGTGTGTTATAATATTAGCAATATAAGTTTTAACACATGTTGGCAGTTTAGAAAAAATAGACTGACCGACGGTCCGTAGAACGGAGGAACGATTATATGAATATATTTACTGCTGAACGAGAGAAGAAACCGGTGAAACTTTTTCATGCGATTATTTCATTCTTGGGACTCGTTATTGTAATGTCTGTGGGCATCGTGAAATTTGGCGTAGATCCCCATATTCCGATGTTTATTGGAGTAATTATTGCGGCGATTGTATCCCTCTCCTTGGGATTCAGCTGGAGTGAAATCGAGCATATGATGGTGGATGGAATTTCCAAAGCCATGCAGTCCATTCTGATTCTGGCAATCGTGGGAATGATGATTGGCGTGTGGCTGCTTTCCGGAACCATTCCGACCATGATTTATTACGGTCTGACATTGCTCCGTCCGTCCATCTTCCTGATTGCGGCGGTGCTGATCTGCTCCATCACTTCCCTGGCGACGGGTACTTCCTGGGGAACCATGGGAACCATGGGTCTGGCACTGATGGGAATCGGTCATGGACTGGGAATGCCGATTGGACCGACCGCCGGCGCGATTCTGGCCGGAGCGTATTTCGGCGATAAGATGTCGCCGCTGTCCGATACCACGAACCTGGCACCGGCGATGGCCGGAACGGATGTGTTCACCCACGTGAAGTTCATGCTCCGATCCACTCTGTTCACTTATGCAATTGCGCTGGTGTTCTTCGGCGTTGTGGGATTCAAATTTGCTTCCGGCGGTTCCGCAGATACTTCCCAGGCACAGCTTCTGATGGAAGGTCTTAAAAACAATTTCAATATCAATCCGATATTGCTTCTGCCGCCGCTGGTGGTAATTCTGGCCATCGCATTGAAGATTCCGGCCATCCCGGGAATCACTTTGGGACTGCTTTCCGCAGCGGTGATGGCACCGATTTTCCAGGGAAACCTGAAGATTTTCAGCGACTCTCTGGAATACCTGCACACCGGCGTTACTTTCGGTGATATTCTGGGCGTTGCCAGAAACGGCTTCTTCTGCAAGACGGAAGTGGATGCGCTGAACAGCCTGCTGACCACCGGAGGTCTGATGAACATGGCTTCTTCCATCCTGATGACCGTCATCGCCATGATGTTCGGCGGAATCATGGAAGGCACCGGACAGCTGGCCGTAGTAATCGAAGCAATCATCAAGAAAATCCACAGCGCAGCAGCTCTGGTGGGCGTAACGGAACTCACCTGCTTCCTGTCCAATATCGTGATGCCGGAACAGTACATCTCCATCCTGGTTCCGGGCAGAATGTTTGCACCGGCATACCGGAAGGAAGGCCTGCATCCGAAGACATTGTCCAACGCATTGGAATCTGCGGGAACCGTTACATCCTGCCTCGTTCCGTGGAACACCTGCGGAATGTTCATTGCTACCACATTGGGCGTAACCACCGCACAGTACCTGCCATGGGCAGTGTTCAACTACATGATGCCGATTGTATGCTTCGTAATGGCATTCTTCGGAATCACCGTTGCAAAGATGACACCGGAAGAACAGGCGCGCGCCAATGCCGGCGAAATCGTATAGTATTTTTACGGAATATCCTATTCATACATTGTAAAAAAACAGGTTCGGATTGCGGAAGCGTCCGGACCTGTTGTGATATTTCATAAAAAATATAAATGATTTGTCTCGAATGTTCAATTTTTCATACCACGTATTGGAGAAGGAATGCATGTATGATAAAATGGAGCGGTAGAGGTAGAAATATGGGAAAATTACAGCCATTGATAGAAAAATTGCACGAAAATCGCATTTTGACGGCGCCGGAATATGTGGAACTTCTGGAACATCGGAACCCGGAGGATACGGAGTTCATGAGGAAGCTGGCACAGGAGGAAGCGCAGAAGGTGTTCGGCAATCGAATTTACGTGCGAGGATTGATTGAATTCTCAAATTACTGTCGGAACGATTGCTTGTATTGCGGGATTCGCCGAAGCAATGCCAAGGCGGATCGGTATCGCCTGACGAAGGAAGAGATTCTGGATTGCTGCAGAACCGGATACGGTTTCGGCTTCCGGACGTTCGTGCTTCAGAGCGGCGAGGACATGGGATTCAGCGATGAGGCGATTTGTGATATTGTGAAGAGCATTCGGACGGAGTTTCCGGACTGTGCCGTCACCCTTTCGGTGGGGGAGCGGAGCCGGGAAAGCTACGAAGCGTTCTACCGGGCCGGAGCGGAGCGGTATCTTCTCCGTCATGAGACGGCATCGGAGGCGCTGTACGAGAAACTCCATCCGAAAGAACTGATGCTGGCCAATCGGATGCGGTGCCTGCGGGACCTGAAGGATATCGGGTTCCAGGTGGGGGCCGGATTCATGGTGGGCGCACCGGGACAGATGGTGGAACATCTGGCACAGGATTTTCTGTATCTGGCGGAGCTGAAGCCGCACATGATCGGCATCGGGCCGTTCATCCATCATCAGGATACGCCGTTCCGGGATCGGCCGGACGGAACTCTGGAGATGACCCTGTACTGCTTGAGCATACTCCGTCTGATGTTTCCGAACGTGCTTTTACCCGCCACCACGGCGCTTGGAACCATTGATCCGCGGGGCCGCGAGATGGGCGTGGAAGCCGGAGCGAATGTCATCATGCCGAGCCTTTCGCCGAAGGAGGTGCGGGGAAAGTACCTTCTATACGACGGAAAGATCTGTACCGGGGAGGAGGCGGCGGAATGCCACGCCTGCCTGGAGAATCGGATGAAATATATTGGATATCAAATAGTCACGGACCGGGGGGATTATCCGGGATGGACGAGAGAATAAAGGAGGAACATATGATAACTGAGACAAGACCGTATATGTCTTGGGACATGGCAGGTTCTTTTATGACGCAGGCTTTCATGAAGCTGGGCGTGCCGGAAGAGGATGCAAAGATCTGTGCCGATGTCCTGATGGAGAGCGATCGCCGAGGAATTGAGAGCCACGGGGTGAATCGGTTCAAGCCGATTTACGTGGACCGCATTAAGAAGGGAATTCTGAATCCGGTGACGAAAATCGATATTCTGAGAGAATCTCCGACCACCGCGGTGCTGGATGCCAATGACGGAATGGGCATGGTTGCCAGCAAGCAGGCCATGGATATGGCCATCGAGAAGGCGAAGAAGTACGGAACCGCCTGCGTGGCTGTCCGCAATTCTTCTCACTACGGAATCGCCGGATATTGGGCGTCCATGGCGACGGACCAGGGCATGATCGGCATCACCGGTACCAATGCGCGTCCGTCCATCGCACCGACGTTCGGAGTGGAGAACATGATGGGCACCAACCCGCTGACCATCGGTCTTCCGAGTGATGAGAAGTATCCGTTCCTGATTGATGCGGCAACCTCCATTACCCAGAGAGGAAAGTTGGAATATTATGAACACATCGGCAAGGATACACCGGCGGGCATGGTCATCGGAAGAGACGGCTCTGCGCTGACCGATACTTCTTACATTCTGAAGGCGCTGACCACCGGGGATGCGGCACTGGCACCGTTGGGCGGCATCGGCGAAGAGATGGCCGGATACAAGGGTTACAGCTATGCGGCAGCCATTGAAATTCTGTCGGCGGCGCTGGCACAGGGCAACTTCCTGAAGAGCCTGACCTGCTATGATGAAAACGGCGGATTGAAGCCATATCACCTGGGACACTTCTTCGTGGTAATCGATCCGGAAGCATTCATGGGTCGGGAAGCCTTTGAGAAGACCTGCGGAGATATCCTCCGGGCGCTGAGAAATTCTCAGAAGGCACCGGGCGAGGATCGCATCTATACGGCAGGCGAGAAGGAATGGATTATGAAGGAGTACCGTGCGGACAAGGGCGTTCCGATGAGCGAAGCGGTTCAGAAGGAATTCATCGAAGTTCGGGACGAATTCGGAATTGACATTACCTTCCCATTTGAATAGGACAATTAAATATTTTAATTCATATTGCTTGGATAGTTTACATTAAAAAGGGGTGACACTATGATTCGATTAGCAATTAATGGATTTGGCCGAATCGGCCGACTGGCTTTCCGTAAAGCTATGGAACTGGAGAACTTTGAAGTTGTAGCGATTAACGATCTGGCATCTCCGTCGATGCTGGCGTACCTGCTCAAATACGATAGTGTACAGGGGGCGTATTTGGGACATCAGGTGGACAGCACGGAGAACAGCCTGGTTGTGGACGGAAAAGAAATCACAATTTACAAGGAGCCGGATGCGTCGAACCTTCCGTGGAAGGAACGGGATATCGATCTGGTGTTGGAGTGCACCGGCTTCTACACATCGAAGGCAAAAGCTCAGGCGCATCTGGATGCCGGCGCAGGAAAGGTGCTGATTTCTGCCCCTGCGGGAAATGATATGAAGACCATTGTCTACGGGGTCAATCACGAAACCCTGACGGCAGAAGATCGTATCGTTTCCGGTGCATCCTGCACCACCAACTGCCTGGCGCCGATGGCAAAAGCATTGAACGATTACCGCGAGGTGAGAACCGGTTTCATGACCACGATTCACGCGTACACCGGCAATCAGAAAATTCTGGATGCACCGGACAAAGGGGACAAATTCCGGAGATCCCGTGCGGCGGCAATCAACATCGTACCGACGACAACCGGTGCGGCGCAGGCCATCGGAAACGTGATTCCGGAGCTGGCCGGAAAATTAATCGGTTCGGCACAGCGTGTTCCGGTGGCAACCGGATCCATCACCATTCTGGACGCAACGCTGAAAGACCCGACGGACAGCGTGACGGTGGAAGGAATCAATGCGGCCATGAGGGCAGAACAAAATGAGTCTTTTGGCTATAATGAAGATGAAATTGTATCCACCGATGTCATCGGCATGAGTTATGGTTCTCTGTTCGATGCGACCCAGACACTGGCGCAGCGGTGCGGTACGAATATCTATGAGGTTAGAGTGGTTTCCTGGTATGACAATGAGATGAGCTATGTGAGTCAGCTGATTCGCACCATGATTTATATGGCATCTCTTTAATACACTATTGTTACTTGTTTCTGAAAGGAGATATAGGAAATGGAAATCAAAGAGGCAAGACAATATGTAATTGATCGACTCAATTACGCATTCAAACCAAAGTCCGTAGCGGTAATCGGAGCGAGCCGGAATGAGAAAAAAGTAGGCTTTAAGGTCATTCAGGGTCTGCGTCGATGCGGGTATGAAGGAATTATTTACCCGATTAACGTAAAGGCGACGGAAGTTGCCGGCCTGCCGGCATACAAATCCATCCTGGATGTTCCGGACGAAGTGGATCTGGCATTCGTTTCCCTTCCGGCAACGGGCGTTTTCGAAGCTCTGGAACAGTGTGTGGAGAAAAAGGTGAAAATCGCCGTGGTTTCTTCCTCCGGATTCGGAGAAATCGGAAATAAGAATCTGCAGAACGAAATTACCGAATACTGCAGAGAGAATAAATTGCCTCTAATCGGACCGAACCTGGTAGGTATCGGAACTCCGTATCACAACTACAACTGCGGTTTCGTACCGTATCTGCCGAACAAGGGACCGGTTGCCCTGATTTCTCAGTCCGGTTCCAACCTGCTGGCGGCGCTGGGCTCCTCTCAGCTGGATCACTTCGGCATCAGCATGTTCGTCGGCCTGGGCAACAAGGCAGACGTAGACTTCAGTGAAGTCATCAAATATGCAGAGCAGGAAGAGCACACCAAGTGCATCGCCGTATACATCGAAGCGCTGGACAGCCCGGAAGCATTCAAGAAGGCGTGCCTGGAGTGCGAGAAGCCAATCACCGTTATCAAGGTGGGCTCATCGAAGATCGGTGTAAAAGCAGCATTTGCCCACACCGCTTCCGACAATACCGGACATAACAATGCGGAATACGACCAGCTGTTCCTGGAATCCGGTGTAATGAGAGAAGAAACCTGGCAGGAATTCCTGGACACTTCCCTGGCTCTGGGAATGTGTCCGCCGCTTCGTGGAGACAACGTGGTAATGATTACCAACGGTGGCGGAGCCGGACTGCTGGCGTGCGATCACTTCGAACGCTTGGGCATGCCGCTGAAGGAACTGAAAGAAATCTCGCAGAACCTGCGCAGTGCCATCCGGAAATACATGCCGTCCTTCGGCTCTCCGCTGAATCCGGTAGATATCAGCGGTACCGCAACATCCGAGATGTACGGCGGCGCGCTGCGTACCGCATATCGGGATGAAAATGTAGACGGAATTGTGATTTCCGTATGCCCGACCGCAGTTACCGATGTGGAAGCGATTACGGATACAGTCATCGAAATTCACAAGCAGTACAAGTCCTTGGGCAAACCGTTCATCATGGAGTGCCAGGGCGGAAACGAGTGCCGTGAAGCGATTATGAAGTTGAGAGATCACGGAATTCCGGCTTTCTCCACCATGGAGCAGGCAGTTAATGCTATGGTGGCACTGAGAGAGTACAGTCACATCATGAGCAAGAAAGAGGAGCTGCTGAAGCAAGCTCATGCAGAAGAAGAAAAGTAAGATATCGGAGTTAGAATGAATAAAGACAGACTTTTCAGAATATTTACGGCGCTGGTAATCCTGCTGGCCATCCTGTTTTTCTCAGTAGGAAAGTGGACCTACAGCGGCATCGCCATCCTGACGGCGCTGGCCATCCACATGAATATCGGAGGCGGAGACTTCAACCATCGAAATCTGTATGACAAAAAGGTGGAGAACACGGCCGGCTGGACCTTGGAAGAAATCTGCAAGCGTTTGGCGTCTTTGGAAACCCCTCTGGGGACCTGCTGGATGGGGTCGAAAAAAGAAAATAACGAAAAATGCATTGTTTTCGGACCGGCCCTGTTCAAGGATTACATCCTGATTACCGCCGACGAAAAGGAAATCCATCTGGTATCCGGAACCGATACGGATCATCTGGCTGCCCCGGAATCGGAGCAGTGGCGGTTCGATCAGCTCCTGGATACGGAGAACCTGGCAGTGACGCCGAAGCGGTATTCTGCTTTTGCCGGAGATAAAGTGATGACATCCGTGCTGCTGGGAGATTTGGCAGCGCTTCTGGAATCTCAGATGGCCGGAACCGGCGAAATGCCGGAATCCCTGGACATGTACACGCTGTATCACTACAACAGTACGGATACCACCGTTCGGGATATGGATGAGAACTGCTATGCCCGAACCTCCGTGGTGTTCGAGCCGCTGTCCATCATCATCTACGATATGGACGGGAACGAAGTGGCAACGGTGACGGGAGACAAGAAGAAGCGGGCCGATGGATTCGAAGTGCGAATTTCCGGAGAAAAATACGGTACCGTATATTACGATAAGTCGGCGGATAACGATGTGTTCTATTTAGATGGCCCCGACGGTCAGTTCCGCCTGGATTCCTTCCGGGCGGTTCGCCGGGGCAATATCGGAATGAACTATATTCTGACCCTGAACGGAGAGCGGAAAGCGGTGATGGCATCCTCGCCGCGGATTCGTTTCGAATCCACCGGATTAATCGAAAACGATGTAATCTGCAGCTTGGACAATGAGTACCTGTTGTGGTATATGATTCTGCAGGAGCTCATCACCTCGCTGAACGGGTTTGTGAAATAGGAAGAACTAGGAGGCAGAACATGAACAGGATTCTTGTTCCAATCGATGGATCGCCAAAGAGCCTGATTGCACTGGAGCACATTAAGACCACCTTCTCCCCGAAGGCCTTCGAAATCGTGCTGATGATGGTGCATGAGAATATGATGATGATTACGGATAAGGAAGCCATTCGGCAGATTCAGGAAGAGCTGGATTCCCAGCTGGAAATCATCGCAAAAAATCTGGAGCGGTATTCCGTCATTCGAAAAACCGCCATCGGAAAGCCGGGGCAGCGAATCGTGGAGTGCGCTCAGGAAACCGGTGCCGGCATGATTGTCATCATGAAATCCACAAAGGTGAACCACAGCAATACCATCGGCATGACCGCTTCCTATATTATCCGACACGCCGGATGCAACGTGCTGGTGGTGCAGGAACGGGCTCGAAATATGAAGGAAGAGTATCGGGGAATGATTTACCGGAATGTGGAGAGCACGGTGAATCTTCGCGGTGCACTCAGCCTGAAGCAGAGCGAATGCCTGCTGCCGAGCGTGGAGGGCGACGTTATCTACCGGATTCACGTAACCCGGGGTCGGGTGCGGTTCCTTCATCGATCCTACAATCCGGAAACCCGGGAGTGGGATCTTCCGCCGGAGAACGGAGATGAGGAAATCACCGATATCTCCACCGGCGAGACGATGGAAATACCGGTAAATGCCGGAACCGGCGATGTTATTGACCGGATTCGCGTGGTGAACCGGAATATGAAGACGGAGGCGGTATTCCATTACCAAATTCGAAAAGATGACAGTAATCCCGCTCAGGAGGACCTGACGGAATGAAAAAAATTTGACAAAACGACAATGTTTTGTTATTCTGAAATGAAACTATAGGAGGAAAAGACAATGAAAAGAATCAAGACAATTTCCACAAGAAACTTAGAGAAATCATCTGTTACCGGTGGTTGTGGCGAGTGCCAGACTTCTTGCCAGTCTGCAAGCAAGACTTCTTGCAGCGTAGCAAATCAGCATTGCGAACAGTGCAAGGAAAATTAATTGTGAAGCGCTGCGGTTCGCAGCGCTTTTTGCTGACATTTAGGCGGTCTGTCTCCTGACAGGTCGCTTTCGTCTATTTGCGGACTCATAGAATTGGAGTGAATTAAAAACATGGTACATCAGTACAAATTAGGTGGATACAACATTGTAATCGATGCTAACAGCGGATCCGTTCATTCGGTGGACGACGTGGCGTACGATATCATCGGCATGTACGAAAATGCGGACTTCGATGAAATCTGCAAGGAAATCCTGCCGAAGTACGCTTCGGAAAATCTCACGGAGCAGGACATTCGGGATGTGATGGATGACCTGGAGGAGCTTCAAAAGGAAGGAACCCTCTTCTCCGAGGATATCTTTGAAGAGGCGGCATCGAAGATTAAGAGAAAGCAATCGGTGCTGAAGGCCATCTGCCTTCACGTGGCCCACGGCTGCAATATGGATTGCCGCTATTGCTTTGCCGGAAAGGGCGATTACAGCGGAAAAGCCGGAATCATGCCGCTGGAAGTGGGAAAGCAGGCGCTGGATTATCTGGTGGAGCAGTCCGGAAGCCGGAAGAATCTGGAAGTGGATTTTTTTGGCGGAGAGCCGCTGCTGAACTGGGACGTATGTAAAGAGCTGGTGGCGTACGGTCGCGAGTTGGAAAAGAAATACGACAAGAAATTTAATTTTACCCTCACCACAAACGGATTGCTGATCGATGATGAAGTCATCGATTTCTGCAACAAGGAGATGGGAAATGTGGTTCTGAGCTTGGACGGCCGGAAGGAAGTCCATGATTTCATGAGACATACACAATCCGGGGAAGGAACTTATGATAAAATTATCGAGAAGTTCAAACGCCTGGCGGATGCCCGGAACCAGCAGAATTACTACATGCGGGGAACCTACACCGCTTACAACAAGGATTTTGCGAAGGACGTGCTGCACATGGCGGACATGGGCTTCAAGGAAACCAGCATCGAGCCGGTTGTCAGCGCACCGGACGTGGACTATGCGCTTCACGAAGAGGACGTGCCGTTCCTCTGCGAGCAGTACGAAGAGCTGGCGGAAGGCATGCTGGAGCGGAAAAAGAAGGGTGAAGGCTTCAACTTCTACCATTACACCATCGACCTCACCGGCGGTCCGTGCATCTACAAGAGAGTGGCCGGCTGTGGCGTGGGAACGGAATACCTGGCGGTAACGCCGACGGGCGACCTGTATCCGTGCCACCAGTTCGTGGGCAACGATGAGATGCTCATGGGCAACGTGTACGAAGGGGTCACCCATCCGGAAATCGTGGAAATGTTCCTGAAGGGAAATAACGTATATACCCGGGATAAATGCCGGGACTGCTTTGCGAAGCGGTACTGCGCCGGCGGATGTTCGGCCAACAACTATCATTCCAACGGGGATATCGATAAAGTATATGAGCTGGGGTGTGAACTCCACCGTAAAAGAATCGAATGCGCGATTATGCTGAAGGTGGCCGAGCAGGAGCTGGGACTGGAAGAATAGTTCGGGCATAACTAGGAGGGAAGATTATGGAAAAAGTAATTCTGGCATCCAGAAACAAAGGAAAATTGAAAGAGATTCAGGCAATCCTGGAGAAGTTCGGCATGGAAACCATTTCCCGGGACGATGCGGGAATTCCGGAGTTCGAGGTGGAAGAGACCGGAACGACTTTTGAAGAAAACTCTCTTCTCAAGGCACAGGCAATCCTGGATGAGGCTCATACCATCACCATTGCGGATGACAGCGGATTGGAAGTGGATGCACTGGAGGGTGCTCCCGGAGTTTATTCTGCCCGTTTTGCAGGGGAGAACTGCACTTTCGAGGATAACAATCGAAAGCTTCTGAAGGAGCTGGAAGGCGTTCCGGAGGAAGAACGGGGAGCCGCTTTTGTGTCCGTTATCACCATGCTCTTCCCGGATGGGAGAAAGCTGGTGGCTCGTGGTGAATGCAGAGGAAAGATTCTGACGGAGCTTCACGGAACGGAGGGATTCGGGTACGACCCGCTGTTCCTTCCGGAAGGGGAGAATCGTTCTTTTGCGGAAATGGCGCCGGAAGAAAAGAACCGGATCAGCCATCGAGCTCGAGCGCTGGAGAAACTTGAGGATATGATTCGTGAAAAATGTTCATGCTAAAGAGAGATTGACCAAAAAGAATCTTCTGAGTATCACATTCCATGTGTGGCGGCAGTTCGACGACCCGTATTACACCGGATTTGCGGCGCAGATTGCGTACTTCTTTTTCATGGCAAGTATGCCAACGCTGATCGTGTTATCCCAGGTGTTGGGTCTTTTCGATGTATCGCTGGATTTTATAAAAGTGTGGCTGGAGACCCACGTGAGCTCCAATGTGAACAGCCTGGTGATGGACCTGTTCAGCGCTACGTCGGTGCAGTTCACCAATACGGTCATGGTGATTGTTGCCCTCTGGTCCGCATCCAGTTTGGAGTTCTCCCTGGGGCGGCTGGAAAGCCATGTGCTGACCAACGGTACCTATCGCTTTGAATTCTGGACGGAGCGGATGAAGGCGATTCCGACGGCGATTATTTCCATCGCGGCCATCGCCTTTTCGCTGGTAATCTACGTGTACGGAGAGAATATTATTCAAACGCTTTTCCACCACAGTCGCTTTGCCGAATATCTGGTGGCATTGCGGCTGCCAATTGCGGCGGGACTTTTCTTTTTGATGATTCTCATGAATTATTACTTGCTTCCGCGAATTAAAGTACCGATTCGGTGCCTGCTTCCCGGCGCGCTGTTTGCCTGGATCGGCATCATGATTGTGACGGTGGCATACTCGGTCTACAGCGACAAGATTGCCCATTACAACATCCTGTACGGGACTTTTGCCAACATCGTGGCGCTGATGCTGTGGTTTTATCTGATTTCCTGGGTACTCTGCATCGGTATGATGTTCAACAAAGCCTGGGACGACGTGATGAAACGGAATCGGCTGACGTTGACGAAGATGAGAGGATATCTGAAGGCGCAGCTCAAAGGATCCAGTCAGAGCTATGAGAACTTTTTCGTGCGGCCGGATGATTTATTGTATCCAGAGCTGGATTCCGTTGCGGTGAAAATGAGCAAACGGTATGTGGACGGTTTCGAAAAGGAAATCGAAAAGAAACAGCAGGAGATTCGAAGAAAACAGATCATCGATGCGAAAGCGGATGAGCTTTACACGGAGATGAAACAAAATATTGAAAGAAGAGACAGAGGATTCTTAGATGAGTGATTTAGAGAAGAAACGGGATCGGATTCTGTTTATTATGAATCCGAAATCCGGAACCATGCAGGCATTCCGGTATTTAGCGGGAATGCTGCAGATGTATTCTGATGCCGGTTTTTATACATCGGTGCTGATGACCCAGGCGAGTGGGGATGCGAGAGAATTTGCCATTCAATACGCGTCGGAGGTGGAAACCATCGTGGTTTCCGGCGGAGACGGTACCTTGAATGAAGTAATCGACGGAGTGATTACAGCGGGCGTTCCGGTGCGAATCGGATACATTCCTTCGGGTAGTACCAATGACTTCGCATCCAGCGTAGGGCTGCCGAAGAGTATTATGGACGCGGCAGAAGTGGTTCTCACCGGAAAACCTCAGACCTTCGATGTGGGTTCTTTTAACGGAAGATACTTTTCGTACGTGGCTTCTTTCGGGGCGTTTACCAGTACGTCTTACAGCGTTCCCCAGAACCTGAAGAACATCATGGGCCATACGGCATACGTGCTGCAGGGCATTCGGGATATCGTGAACATCAAGAAAATCCATGCAAAAATTGTTACGGATCATGGGACGCCAAATGAGGAGACCCATGAGGGGGATTATATATTCGGGGCGATTTGTAACTCTACTTCGGTGGGTGGCCTGTTGAAGCTGGACACCTTCGATGTGGATATGAATGACGGAATGATGGAGGTGCTTCTGATTGAATCGCCGACATCGCTGATCGAATTGAACGAGATGGTGCGGGCGCTGCTGGACGGTTCACTGGACGCGCCGAACATTCAATTTTTCAGTGCACGGGACATCGAGGTGGACATTCAGCCCGGGACCCACTGGACGCTGGACGGGGAATATGAGAAGGGCGCAGACCATGTGGAGATTCACACCCTTCAGAGTGCAATTGAACTGATTGTGTAGAGAATCCCGGAAAGAACGGAGTCTCGGAAAAGGAGTCGTTAATGAAAAAGTTTGTTTCGGAGTTTAAGGAGTTTATTTCTCGCGGAAATGTGCTGGACATGGCCGTAGGTGTTGTCATCGGCGGCGCTTTTACCGCCATCGTCACGGCCTTGGTGGATAACATCATCACGCCGCTGATCGGCGTCCTGGTGGGCGGTTTGGATTTCACCGGATTGTCGGTTAAAGTGGGGGAGGCCACCATCGGATACGGGGCCTTCATTCAGGCGGTAATCAACTTCCTTCTGATTTCTTTCGTGATCTTCTGCGTGATTCGAAGCTTTAACAAGCTGGCGAAGAAGAAGGAAGAAGAACCGGCGGCACCGCCGGCACCGGCTGAAGATGTGGTGCTTCTCCGGGAGATTCGCGATCTTCTGGCAAATCAGGAGAAAAATTCCGATCGATAGTTTTGTTGATAAATCCTGACGAAAAGCAAGAACTCGCCGCGGCATGCCCCTGCCGCGGCGAGTTGCTTTTTTTGTCAAAAAGGGGTTTCTTCACAAACATTTGTGAAGAAACTGAGGGCTTATCCCGGCGGCCGGGCCGGCTTGCCCATTTCCACGGCCCGAGGTTCGCGCTTGGAAACCGAATTTATTGGGTTTGCAGGGAATCGAGCGCGAACTGTGACGCCGTCCGGGCCGCCTTGCCCATTTTTTCCGGCCCGAAGTTTGCGCCCAGAAACCGAATTTATTGGGTTTGCGGGGAATCGAGCGCGAACTCTGATGCCGTCCGGGCCGGCTTTTTCATTTCCACGGCCCGAGGTTCGCGCATCAAAACGGAATACATTTGGTTTCCGTGCTCTAGTTATTATGAGCGTGTATAACCGTAAAACGTGTAGAAAGCATTATAGTTTACCCATCCCAATTTATACCCCAATTTATACCCCACTTTGTACCCCAATTCTTACGGGATAAATATGGAATGTAATAAACAATCAAGGCAAAAGATAAACGCAAGGAATATTAAAATCCCTTGCGTTTCATAGTCTTGGTATTCGTTTAACAAATTCCTGTGAACTTCGATAGATTTGTTCTCTATTAAATCGGTTATTACAGAACGCGAACCTTGATTACGCCATCTGTCTTGATGCCTGCCAGGCAATCCTTGCAAGCGTCTTCCTTAACCAGTGCCAGAGCGTATCCGTATTCGGTGCGGCTCTTGCCGATTTCAACCTTGACAACCTTGTCTGCGCCAACTGCGTCGTTCAGCAGTGCGGTTACGTCAACTTCACCCTTGTACAGGATACCAACGCGAGTGGTTCCGGCTTCTGCATCCAGGGATACCGGCGGGAAGTTTACGGAGTTTCTGATGTTGCCGTTTTCGATGTAATCCATCAGTTCATCTACAGCCATGGATGCGCAGTTGTCTTCTGCTTCCTTGGTGGATGCGCCCAGGTGCGGAGTGGATACGATGCCCGGCTTGTTAATCAGGTTCTCGTCTGCCAGGTCGGTCATGTACTTTCTCAGCTTGCCGGATTCCAGAGCGGCAATGATGTCTTCTTCTACAACCAGGTCCGGTCTTGCGTAGTTCAGAACGATGGCACCGTCCTTCATGTTGGCAATCAGATCCTTGTTGATCATTCCCTTTGTAGCCGGCAGGGACGGAACGTGGATGGAAACGTAGTCACATACTTTTACCATTTCTGCAATGTCATCATACATTTCGCATGGTGCGGTCAGGAATGGGTGAACGACTACGGAGTTGCCGACAATGTTCATGCCCAGTGCGTGTGCTGCGTTGGCAACCTTTGCACCGATGGCGCCCAGACCGATGATACCCAGGGTCTTGCCTTCGATTTCGGTTCCGGCGAACTGCTTCTTGCCCTTCTCAACCTGGGCGGAAACATCACCTTCCAGGGTGTTTGCCCAGCTGATTCCTTCATACATGTTTCTGGAACCCATAATCAGGCCGGCGATTACCAGCTCTTTAACTGCGTTGGCATTTGCACCCGGTGTGTTGAATACAACGATGCCTTCATCGGCGCAGCGATCCAGCGGAATGTTGTTAACGCCGGCGCCGGCACGACCGATTGCCAGCAGATTGTCGGAGAAATCCATTTCGTGCATCTTGTAGCTGCGGACTACAATTCCGTTTGCTTCGTTGATGTCTTCGGTGAGTGCGTACTGGTCGGTAAGACGATCCAGACCTACCTTAGAGATGTTGTTCAGAGTACCAATTGAGTACTTCGCCATTGTGTTACCTCCTGTGATACAACCATTATTGTGTTCTATGATTTTTAATGAGAAAACTCTCTCATTACATGCTAGTATATCATTATTGAACTTTACTTTCAATTGCGAAAGAGTTATAATTCTTGTACATGAATCTATATTTAATTAACTGGAGGTAAATACCAATGGGCTATCGTGCAATTAATTTCTCTGCAGGTCCGTCTACCCTTCCTGAAGAGGTACTGAAGAAGGCAGCTGCTGAGATGCTGAACTATGAAGGAACCGGCGAATCCGTAATGGAGATGAGCCACAGATCTGCGGAATTCCAGAAGATCATCGATGCTGCGGAGCAGAATCTGAGAGATCTGATGAACATTCCGGATGACTACTATGTACTGTTCCTGCAGGGCGGCGGTACACTGCAGTTCTCCATGGTTCCGATCAACCTGCTGACCAATTCCAAGAAGGCAGACTACATCATTACCGGTAACTGGGCGAAGAAAGCATATGAAGAAGCTCAGAAGTTCGGTGATATTCGCGCACTGGCAAGTTCTGCAGACAAGAACTTCTCTTACATTCCGAAGTTCAACAAGGAAGATATCCGTGAAGATGTAGACTACGTATACGTATGCTACAACAACACCATCTACGGAACACACTACAACGAAGTTCCGGATGTAGGAGATCATCTGCTGGTAGCAGATATGTCTTCCTGCATTCTGTCCGAAGAAATCGACGTTACCAAGTTCGGTCTGATTTATGCAGGCGCACAGAAGAACATTGCTCCGGCAGGTGTAACAATCGTTATCGTTCGGAAGGATTTGGTAGGACACGCACCGGAGAACACTCCGATTTACCTGGACTATGCAACTCATGCAAAGAAGGGTTCCATGTACAACACCCCTCCTTGCTATCCAATCTACATGGCCGGCGAAGTATTCAAGTATCTGAAGCGCATCGGCGGTGTTAAGGAAATGCATGAGAGAGACGTTCGCAAGGCAGGCAAGCTGTATGATTACCTGGATCACAGCGAAATGTTCACACCGACCGTTGCAAAGGAAGACCGTTCCCTGATGAACGTTACCTTCGTAACCGGAGATCCGGAACTGGACAAGAAGTTCATCGCCGGCGCAAGAGAGCGCGGCATGCTCAACCTGGCCGGACACAGAACAACCGGTGGTATGAGAGCCAGCATCTATAATGCGATGCCGGAAGAAGGTGTGGATACACTGATTGCATACATGAAAGAATTCGAAGATGAGAACAAATAGGGCAAACACCCGGACTCAAAAATCGAATAATATCGGAAAGAGCGTGATGGTGGTCATTTTGTCGGCACTGATGGTGCTGATGGGGGTGACCACCCTCTTTTTAGATGAAGCGTTTGCGGAATCTAAGCCGGAGATCGGGGCGGATTCTGCTTTTGTGGTGTCCGCATCTACGGGGCAGACGGTGTACCGGCTGCACACGGACCGAAAGCTGTCGCCGGGCGGTTTTACCAAAATCATGGCGGCCATGGTGGTGCTGGATCGGATGCACGACCGGGCGGAGCTTCGGAATCGGATTACCGTTACCAGGGATGTGGCGTCGAAGGGGAAGCTCTTCAAGAAGGGCGATCAGATTACCGTCCGCGACCTTCTGGCGGCCATGTTGGTGGCGGATTCCGACGAGGCGGCCGTGGCTCTGGCGGTGTACTCTGCCGAGAACGTACCGGCCTTCGTGGAGGCGATGAATACCAAAGCGCAGGAGTTGGAGTTGGAGAACACCCACTACACCACGGTGACCGGCAAATACGATGCTCTTCAGTACACCACCACGGAGGATACGGGATACCTGGTTCAGGCGGCGTTTAAGTACTCTCTGATTGAGAAATACCTTACGACGGAGGCCTGCACTACAACGGCCGTGGGCAAGACCGCACCGAAAACCCTGCGTCATTCCGACACCTTCCGGTACTCCGGTTTGGTGGCGGCAAAAGCGGTGGAGAGCGGCACCTCGAAGCATTCGGTGAATTCTTTTGCGTACGCGGAGCAGGACGGAATGAAGCTGATTTCCGTGATTTTCGGGACTGCCGCTAAGGAAAAGGATGCGCAGCAGAAACAGCTTCTGGATTACGGCTACGGGAAGGTGGCTCGCCATACGGTTCGGAAGGCCGGGGCGAAGGTGGGTAAAATCAAAATTCACCACGGCGCAAGCACCCGGGTTCCGGTATATACGAAAAGCAAGGCGTACGCCTACGTCCCGAAGGAAGGGAGCGACAGTCTGATTCGCACCCAGACCATCATCTACGACAAGCTGGAAGCGCCGGTAAAAGCCGGAACGAAGGCCGGAGAACTTCAGGTTTACGTTGCGGACGAACTGACCGGCACCGTGGATCTGGTGGTAAAAGAAGAGGTGAAAACCGGATGGTTTCCGTCCTATCTGTACATTTCCAATTGGCTGACGGTTTTGATTGCCGCGGTGCTGATGTGCCTGCTGTACTTCGTGCTCCGCATTCGGCGTATTCGGAGACGGAAGCGGTTGCTGGCAGAGCGCCGGCGGAAGCAGAAAATCCGGGAAATCGCCCTGCGGGAATACGAAATTGAAGAGGATCGGAAAAGAAGAAACTGGACCTATCGGTAGAGAACCGAAGGAGTGCGCAGGAGGGAAAAGAGATGTTTGATATCAGCGAAGAATTGAAAAAACTTCCCACCTGTCCGGGGGTCTATATGCATAAGGACCGCTTGGGAACGGTAATTTATGTGGGAAAAGCCGTAAACCTGCGAAGCCGGGTTCGGCAATACTTTCAGAACTCTTCTCAGCACAGCCCGAAAGTCCGGTCCATGGTATCCAACATCGCAGAATTCGACTACATCACCTGCGGCACGGAGATGGAAGCGTTGATTCTGGAATGCAACCTGATTAAGAAGTACATGCCGAAGTACAACATCCTTCTGAAGGACGATAAGACCTATCCCTACATCGAAGTGACCATGAGTGAGGATTTTCCTCGGGTGATTCGCACTCGGGAGGTCAAACGGGATGAGAATCGGTATTTTGGACCTTATTCCGACAGCACCGCTGTGTGGCGAATTCTGAAAATGATTGATGAGATGTATCCCCTGAAGAAATGCAGTACCCTGCACTTCCCGGAAAACACCCGGCCCTGCCTGAATTTTTTTATCGGAAAGTGCAAAGGCATTTGCGTGGGAAAAGCGGACCGGGAGGAATACATGGAGATGATCCGAGATATCCTGGGTATTTTGGGCGGAAAAGATGCGGGGGTTATCCGGAAGCTGGAAGGAAAGATGATGGAAGCATCGGATGCCCTGAAGTATGAGGAGGCGGCGAAATACCGGGACTACATTCGGGCGCTGCGGTCCCTCGGCGAGAAGCAGCGAGCCACCATGGTGCGGGAACACGATATCGATATCCTGATTCCGATTCGGACCCACCGCAATCAGATTGTGGCGCAGTACCGGGTGCGGGAAGGCAAGATGATCGGCCGGGAAATCATCTATATGAACGACGAAACGGAATCTACCCGGGAGGAGCTGCTCAGCGCTTTTCTGAAGCAGTACTACCTGTCCACCTCGCGAATTCCAAAAGAGGTAATCGTGCCGGTGCACCCGGAAGAAGAGGACTTGATTTCCGAGCTTTTGAACCACATCGATGAGATGAATGCGAAAGCGGGAACGGATGTGCCCCACAAAACCCGCCTGTACATACCGGAGAGAGGGGAGAAAAAGGCCATCCTGGACATGACCCTGGCGGATTCGGTGGAACTGGCCCGCTCCCTGGACGAGAGAGCCGACCGGGATGAGGAGCGAAAGAGAAACCTGAGGCAGAAGATTTCGGAATTGATTCGCCGGGCGGCGGAAATCGACGGATCGATTCCCCGGCTGCTGGAGGAGGATGACGAAGAAGAATACCGGGTGGAAGCCTACGATATCTCCAACATGAACGGTCTGGATACGGTGGGCGCCATGGTGGTATACGAGGGCAGCCGGCCGGTGCGGAACGATTACCGGAAGTTCCGGATTCGAACCGCTGAGGGCGACGACTACGGCAGCTTGCAGGAAGTGATGTACCGGCGGCTGAAGCGGGCGCGGGAAGGCGATCCGGGTTTCAGCCGGTATCCGGATATCATGTTCATCGACGGCGGGCTGGGACAGGTGCACGCGGTAAAAACAGTGATGGACGCGTTCCGGCTGACGATTCCGGTGGTGGGCTTGGCGAAGGACGATGCCCATCGAACCCGAGCCGTGGTATTCACCGACGGAAGTGAAATCGATCTGAAGTCGGAACCCCTGCTGTTCAGCTACGCGGGAAACATTCAGGAAGAAGTGCACCGCTTCGCCATTACCTTCCACCGTGGCACGCGAGGGAAGAAGATGACCCACTCCGTGCTGGAGGAAATTCCGAAAATCGGACCGAAGCGGCGGAAGGCGCTGATGGAAAAATTCCGCAGCATCGAAGCGATTCGGAAGGCTTCCTACGAGGAATTGATGGAAACGGAAGGGATGAATTCTCAGGCGGCGGAAAGTGTTTTGGAATTCTTTCATCAATAACTTGCTATTTAAAGATATTCATGGTATATTTTGAATTACGATTTATCTCTCCGGAAGGAGAGTGGATTGGGAAATTACATTTATGTTGAAGGTAAGGAGAGTAGCGAAATGGCGGAAGATCAGAACAAAGAGCTGCTGGAAGAAGAAACTGAAGAGGATTTCATCACACTGGAATTTGATGACGGTACAGTAGTGGAATGCTTCATTACAGGTGTATTCGATCTGAACGGAAAGGAATACATTGCACTGGAGCCGGATGATGGCACCGATGATGTATATATTTACGGATATAAGGACAACGGTGACGACACATTCGACTTGGTTGAAATCGAGAGCGAAGAGGAGTTCGGCGCAGCGGTGGAGGAATTCGATCGCCTGATGATGCAGTAGTGAAATAAGGCTTTTGCGCCGTTTCAAAACGGCGCAAAAACTTTTTTTAAAAAAGGGGTTTACAAACCACCCTAGAGTGTGTATAATAGCTATTGTGAGTTGCGAAAGAAACAACTCAGAAAAATAAATCTGCGGATGTGGCGGAATTGGCAGACGCGCACGGTTCAGGTCCGTGTGACCACAAATCATGTGGGTTCGAGTCCCACCATCCGCACCAAGAAAAGCGATATTCTGCGGAATATCGCTTTTTACTTTTATCGGAGGAAAACAAGAAATAAATGGATAACAGACCGATTGGTTTTTTTGACTCCGGACTGGGCGGCCTTACCAGTGTATCTGCACTGCAGAACCGGCTGCCGAAAGAACGGGTGATATATTATGGGGACACGGCGAGAACCCCTTACGGATCCAAGTCCCCGGAAACAATTCGAAAGTTCGCTTCCCAGATTGTGGACTATCTGGTGAGCAAGGATGTGAAAATGGTGGTGATCGCCTGCAATACCGTGACGTCTCTGGCGCTGGATGAGCTGCGGCAGCAGCATCCGGAGCTGCCGATTATCGGCGTCATCGAACCGACGGTTCGGAAGGTGGTGGAGAGCCATTGCCCGAATGTGGGAATCATTGCCACCAAAGCCACCATCCAGAGCGATGTCTATGCGCGGCTGCTGCACAACCTGGATCCTTCTATTCGGACCAGCAGTCTGGCTTGTCCGGCGTTCGTGCCCCTGATTGAAGAAGGCATCATCGACAATGAGATTATGGATTTGACCATCCGCTACTACATGGATGATTTCGTGCGGGAAAACGGATTCAATCATCTGATTCTGGGATGCACCCACTATCCGATGATTGCGGACAACCTGAAGCGAATTTACCCTCATATGAATCTGATCAGCTCTTCCGAAGCGGTCATCGATGAGGTGGAGGAGGTGCTGGCGGCTCGGAATCAGTTTGCCGAGCAGCGGACCGAGGAAGACCGGTTCTATGCCAGCGACCTGTCGGATAATTTTATTCGGATGACGGATCGGCTGACAGAGGGAAAAAATTCCAGAATTAAACTGAAAAAAATGGAAGAATAAGGGGGATTATCCCCAAAAAAAGTCATTTTATGGAATGGATATGTGCAAGATTGAGCCCTATCCATTGACAATAATGGCTTTTTTATGTAAAATTACTTGATATTGTTGATATTTTGCCGCAATGCGGCCAGTGGGAGATAATATGGAAACAGAATACAAGTATCGTCTGGATGATGAATCTTTGATTCAGGAGATTATCGACGATCCCATGCTGGATGAATACGTAGACCGGGATTCCCTGGAGAAGATTCGGATGCATGCCGTGTATTTTGATACGGACGACATGGATTTGAGACAATCCGGAATTGCGTATCGGATTCGATATGAGAACGATCGGATCACAGCAACGATTAAGTGGGATAATCACGTGGAGAATGGACGTCATTCCAGAGAAGAATTTAATCTAGTCATAACGGATGAGCGTTTCGCAGAGCATCCGAATATTGAAGCATTTGAGTCCAGTGATGCGTATGACGTGCTGCTGAAGGCGGCCGGTCATAAGGAGCTTCACAAGAAGGTGGAAATGGATTTCACCCGGAAGCTGATCAAGGTGGACACCGGCAATTCCATCAGCGCGCTTTCCTTCGACGAGGGCGTGATTCACGGATTGCACGGAGACAAGGACGTATTGGAGATGGAGCTGGAATGGTACTACGGAAACTCGGAAGATTTCCAGGACATTGCGGAATCTCTGGCAGAGAAGTATTCTCTGGAGCCGGAAGACATCTCGAAACTGCAAAGAGGATTTTTACCGGACGACGAGCCGGAAAAATAAAACAAATTAAGTTCGTTTTTCAGGAGGAATATTAATGAAAACTACTTTTATCGCAAAAGAAGGCAATGATGCAAAGTTTACTATGGTTTTTACCGGTGAAGAGTTCGAAAATGCTGTAGTGAATGCTTATAAGAACAACAAGGATCGTTTCGAAATCAAGGGCTTCCGTAAAGGAAAGGCTCCGAGAAAGATGATCGAGAACACCTATGGCGAAGATATCTTCTATGATGAAGCACTGAACGACCTGCTGCAGAGCGGTTATCCGGCAGCACTGAACGAGCTGGACCTGGAAGTAATCGAGCAGCCGAGACTGAACCTGGGCGAGCTGAAGAAGGGCGAAGATGTTGAAATCACCGCAACCGTTGCTTGCTTCCCGGAAGTAGAAGCGAAGGATTACTTCGGACTGGAAGTTGAGAAGATCGAGCACGAAGTAACCGATGAGGATATTCAGAGAGAACTGGAGAGAGTTCAGAAGGCTCATTCCAGCATGGAGACCGTAACCGACCGCAAGACCGAAGAGGGAGATACCGTTGTTCTGGACTTTGACGGTTCCGTAGACGGCGTTCACTTCGACGGCGGCAAGGCAGAGAACTTTGACCTGAAGCTGGGTTCCGGACAGTTCATCCCGGGTTTTGAGGATCAGCTGGTTGGCAAAGAAGCCGGTGAGGAAGTAGACGTTCACGTTACTTTCCCGGAAGGTTATCAGGCAGAGGATCTGGCAGGAAAGGAAGCGCTCTTCGAATGCAAGATTAACGAAATCAAGAGAGAAGTTCTGCCGGAAATTAACGATGAGCTGGCAAGCGATGTCAGCGAGTTCGAGACTCTGGAAGAGTACAAGAACTCCATCCGCGAGAGAATGCAGAAAGAGGATGACGAGAGAGCGGACAGCATCATGAAGGACAGCATGGTTCAGAAGCTGATCGACGTGAACAGCGTAGACACTCCGGCATCCATGGTAGAATCCGAAATCGACACCATGATTCAGGGAATGCAGCAGCAGCTGGCATACCAGGGTCTGTCTCTGGAGCAGTATCAGAAGTTCACCGGAATGGATATGGCTGCCATGAGAGACCAGGCTCGTATGGACGCAGAGAAGAGAGTCGCATCCAGAATCCTGCTGAAGGCCGTAATCCGTCAGGAGAACATCGAGGCAACCGAAGAGGATATCGATAAGGAAATGGCAGATTTCGCTGCTCAGTACGGACAGTCCGTAGAAGATGTGAAGAAGATGATCGGAAACGACCTGCACTACTTCGAAGAGGATGTTAAGATGAAGAAGGCCATCGACATGATGTTCGAGAAGGCAAATTTTGTTGCTGCTAAGGCAAAGGAAGAAGAATAATCTATGAACACAATTCCAGTAGTTGTTGAACAGACCGGAAACGGCGAGCGCAGTTACGATATTTATTCCAGACTGCTGAAGGATCGAATCATTTTCATCGACCAGCAGGTGGACGAGCATCTGGCCAGCATTGTGGTGGCACAGCTCTTGTTCCTGGAAGCGGAGGACCCGGAAAAGGATATTAATATCTACATCAACTCTCCGGGCGGAATGGTGACGGCCGGCTTGGCGATTCTGGATACCATGAATTACGTAAAACCGGATATTTCCACCATTTGTGTGGGCCTGGCTGCCAGCATGGGTGCCGTGCTGCTTTCGGCGGGAACCAAAGGGAAACGATATGCTCTGCCCAACGCGGAGATTATGATTCATCAGCCGCTGGGTGGCGCACAGGGCCAAGCTTCCGATATTAAGATTCAGGCCGATTGGATGATGAAGACCAAGGAACGTCTGAACCACATTCTTGCTGAAAATACGGGAAAAGATCTTTCCATTATCGAGCGGGATACCGACAGAGATAATTTCATGTACGCAGATGAAGCGGTGGAATACGGACTGATCGATCGGGTATTGAAGAAGTAATAGAGGAGAATCTGTGAGTAAAAAGAACGAAAACCATGAGCTGGTCTGCTCCTTTTGCGGGAAGACCAGCTCGCAAGTCAAGAAAATTATCGTGGGACCGGATGTAGCGATCTGCAACGAGTGCATCGAGCTGTGCGAATCCCTTCTGGATGAGAAGGAGTTCGTGGAACCGAAGCACATGGAGGAACTTCCGAAACCAAAGGAAATCGCGGATTTCCTGAGCGACTACGTTATCGAACAGGATGAGGCGAAGAAGAATCTGGCGGTTGCGGTGTACAATCACTACAAAAGAATCCGCCATTTGGAGGAGACTGCCGGCCATGAGAAGGACAGCGTGGAAATCCAGAAGAGCAACATTCTGATGCTGGGACCGACAGGAAGCGGCAAGACCCTTCTGGCTCAGACCCTGGCAAAGATTCTGGATGTTCCGTTTGCCATCGTGGATGCCACCGCATTGACGGAAGCCGGATATGTGGGCGAGGACGTGGAGAACATTCTGCTGAGACTGTACCAGGCGGCAGACGGCGACCTGGAACGGGCGCAGAAGGGCATCATCTATGTGGATGAAATCGACAAGATTGCCCGGAAATCCGAAAACATGTCCATTACCCGTGACGTAAGCGGAGAAGGCGTTCAGCAGGCATTGCTGAAAATTATCGAAGGAACCGTTGCCAATGTTCCGCCGCAGGGCGGCCGGAAGCATCCGCTGCAGGAGTTCATCCATTTCGATACGAAGGATGTGCTGTTCATCTGCGGAGGTGCTTTTACCGGATTGTCCACCATCATCAAACGCCGGCTGGGCAACAAGGTCATCGGTTTCAATTCCGATGAGGATCGGGTGGACCTGACGGAGGATCACGAAATTCTGCTGAAGGTGGAGCCGGAAGATTTGCTCCGTTTCGGATTGATTCCGGAACTAATCGGTCGTCTTCCGATGATCGTATCCCTTCGGGAACTGACGGAAGAGGCGTTGGTTCGAATCATGCGGGAACCGAAGAATTCCTTGATTCGCCAGTATCAGGAGCTGTTCCGGATGGACGGCGTGGAGCTGGAAATTGAGGATGATGCGGTGAATGCCATTGCCAACAAGGCCATTGAGCTGCATACGGGAGCCAGAGGCCTGCGGGGAATCTTCGAGAAGATGATGACGGACATCATGTTCGAGTTGCCATCTCGGGATGATGTGACCAAATGCATTATCACGAAGGAAACCGTGGAGAACGGTGCAGAACCGATATTAGAGACAAAATAGCGCTGAAGACGGTGCGAAATAAGAAAACATCAGGCGGCAGGGTTATTTCTTGCCGCCTGTTCTGTATAGATAAAGGGAGGCGCAGATGGAGAGAGAAAGTAGAACGCACATTCCTTACATTGCACTTCGGGGAAAGGCTTTTTTCCCGGATACGCTGGTAGGATTTGATGTGGGTCGGGATAAGTCCCTGAAATCCATTGAAATTGCAATGAACCGGGAACGGCTGGTAGCGGTGTCCGCCCAGCGAAACCCGGAAGTGAACGACCCGTCCGGGGAGGATTGTTACCTTACCGGTGTGCTGATTCGAATCAAGCAGATTGTTCGCCGAAAGGATTACATCCGGGTGCTGGCGGAGTGCGGTCAGCGGATTCGATTGGAGAACATTTACGAGGAGAACGGTGCCCTGTTCTGCGATTACGTGCAGGCGGAGGATTTGCCGGCAGATGATGAGGAGGAATTGGAAGCGTACGTTCGGGCGGTCAAAGAAGCCTTCGTTCAGTACGCCAAAGTCCTTCATCCCGGCAGTGCGGCGGAAGCCCGTGACATGGTGGAAGACGTAGAGGATTCGGCGGCGCTCACCAACATCATCGCTGAGGAACTGGATGTTTCCTTTGACGAAAAACAGGCACTGCTGGAAATCGACTACATTCCCGGCCGGCTGGAACAGCTGATTGAACTTCTGAACGGCGAGACGAGAATTGCGATGCTGTCTCAGAAGATTCAGACCAAAGTTATGAAGAATATGGACCGAAGCCAGCAGGAGTATTACCTTCGGGAGCAGATTAAGGTGATGCAGGATGAGCTGGGACGGGAGACCGGAGAGGACGATGATGCCACCCAGTGGCTGAAGAAGCTGGATGAACTGCAGCTGGAAGAAAAGACGGACGCGAAAATCCGAAAGGAAATCCAGCGTTTTGCCAAGATGCCGGCCATGAGCCCGGATGCCAACGTGAGTCGGACCTACATCGAGACGATTCTGGAACTTCCGTGGCACGAGGCCAGCAAGACCAATATCAATATCAAACGGGCGGAAAAGATTCTGAACGAGGACCACTACGGCCTGGAGAAGGTGAAGGAACGAATCCTGGAGCATTTGGCGGTGATGCACCTGACCAAATCCATTCAGGGACCGATTCTCTGCCTGGTGGGCCCGCCGGGCGTGGGAAAGACGTCCATCGCCCGTTCCATCGCCAGAGCAACCAACCGGGAGTTCATTCGGATGTCTCTGGGCGGCGTTCGGGACGAAGCGGAAATTCGGGGACACCGCCGCACCTATGTGGGTGCCATTCCGGGACGAATCATCAACAGCATCAATGAGGTGGGAACCAACAACCCGCTGTTCCTGCTGGATGAGGTGGACAAGCTGGGAAATGATTTCCGGGGGGACCCGGCATCGGCACTGCTGGAAGTGCTGGATCCGGAACAGAACAAGGATTTTACGGATCACTATCTGGAAATCCCGTTCGATCTGTCCAATGTGATGTTCATCACCACGGCCAACACCACGCAGACCATTCCGAGACCGCTTCTGGACCGGATGGAAGTGATTGAACTTTCCAGTTATATCGAAGAGGAGAAGGTTCGGATTGCGGAGGATTACCTGGTTCCGAAGGTTCTGAAGTCCTATGCGATTCGAAAGAACCAGCTCACCTTCTCGGAATCCGCAATACGGGAAATCATCCAGTACTACACCCGGGAGTCCGGCGTGCGGAATCTGGAACGGCAGATTGCATCCGTATGCAGAAAAGTTGCAAAGCGAATTGTAACGGAAAAGAAAAACAAGTATACTGTGAATAAGAGGAATCTGGAGAATTATCTGGGACCGAAAATTTTCCGGGAGGATTTGATGAATCTGGAACCGGGAATCGGCGTCACCACCGGCATGGCCTGGACGGCAGTGGGCGGTGTGACCCTGCAGATTGAAAGCGTGCGGATGCCGGGAAGCGGCCATCTGATTCTCACGGGACAGATGGGAGACGTGATGAAGGAATCGGCGCAGACCGCCATGGGATACATCAAGTCCCTGTCGGAAAAGTACGGCCTGGACGCGTCTGTTTTTAAGGAGAACGATATTCAGATTCACATTCCGGAGGGTGCCACCCCGAAGGACGGTCCGTCGGCCGGCGTCACCATGTGCACGGCGCTGTTCTCCCTGCTGTCCGGAAAGAAGGCGCGGCGGGACATCGCCATGACGGGAGAGATTACCCTGCAGGGCAACATCCTTCCGGTGGGCGGAATCAAGGAAAAGGTGCTGGCCGCTTATCAGCAGGGAATTCGCAAGATTCTTCTGCCGAAGGACAACGCGGCGGACATCGAAGAAATTCCGAAATCCGTGCGCAGCCGATTGGAATTCGTTTTGCTGGAGAAAGCAGAGGATGCGTTCCGAGAGGTGCTGATTTCGGAGGAAAGCGAGAAAGAGAACTAGGATGAGAATCACAAAATCAGAATTGGAAGCGGTTGCGGTAAAACCGGCACAGTATCCGGAAGCGAACCGCTATGAAATTGCCTTTGCGGGCCGATCCAACGTGGGGAAATCCTCCCTGCTGAATCTTCTCACCGGCCGGAAGGCCCTTGCCAGGGTCAGCGGAAGCCCGGGAAAGACGCGTACCATCAACTTTTATTTGGTGAACGACGATTTCCGGATTGTGGACCTGCCGGGGTACGGATATGCCAAGCTGTCCCGCTCCGAGACGGAGAAGTGGGGCGCCATGATGGAGATGTATCTCAGCAAGAGACCGGGCCTGTTGAAGGTGGTGCAGCTGGTGGATATTCGCCACGAGCCGTCGGCACAGGATGTGCAGATGTACGACTACCTTCGGTACTACGGGCTGGACGGCGTGGTTGTGGCCACGAAGGCGGACAAGATTTCCAAGAACCAGCAGCAGAAAGCCATCCGGCAGATTCGTCAGAAGCTGGATATGAAAAAAGAAGATGTGGTGATTCCGGTGTCGGCGCTGAAGCGCACCGGACAGGAAGAGCTGCTGAATGTCATTGAGTCGATTTTAAACAAGGAGGGTTCGGAAGATGAGCACGAATGATCATGTAATCGGAAAAATTCTCTTCACGGAGGCGGAAATCCGGAAGAGAGCGGAAGAGCTGGGCGAGGAAATCAGCAATGAATTCAAGGGCGAAGAGCTGGTGGTTATCGGCACGCTGAAGGGCTCTGTTCCGTGGATGTGCGACCTCATAAAGTGCCTGGATTTGGATACCGTCATCGACTTCGTAAAGGCCAGCAGCTACGGTTCCAGCACCACAACCTCCGGCGTGGTAAAGATATCCATGGACACGGAGCTGAACCTGTACAACAAGAACGTACTGGTGGTGGAGGATATCGTGGATACGGGAACCACCCTTAAGTACCTGCTGGAGAAGCTGAACGAGCGCCATCCGAAATCTCTGAAGGTGTGCACCATGCTGGACAAGCCGTCCCGGAGAACCGCCGATTTCCATGCGGATTATATCGGTTTCCAGGTGGAAGACCTGTTCATCATCGGTTACGGCCTGGATTACGACCAGAAGTATCGAAATCTGCCGTACATCAGCTATCTTCAGAACGAAGGAAAATAAACAATAATTCCGGACAACCTTGCAAGGAGGCGGAGAAATGAAAATCAGATTTTGCGGAGCAACCGAAGGCGTTACAGGTTCCTGTCACCTTCTGATTACGGACAAAGCGAATGTATTGCTGGACTGCGGGCAGTTCCAGGGGGGCAAAGCCCAGGACCGCCTGAACTACCGGGAGTTTCCTTTTGAGCCGTCTGAAATCGATTGTCTGGTGCTGAGCCACGCACACATCGATCACTGCGGGCGGATTCCACTTCTGGTAAAAAGAGGTTTTCGCGGAAACATCTACTGCACCAAGGCGACGGCGGATCTTCTTCCGATTATGCTGCGGGACAGCGGGTACATCCACGAGAAGGAAGCGGAGTGGGCCAACAAAAAAGCGGAACGAAAGGGACAGCCGCTGGTTCAGCCGCTGTATACGGTGGAGGACGCAGAGGAATCCCTTCGGTATATTCATCCGGTCCTGTACGATCAGCTCATTGAGGTGAGCGAGGGCATCCACGTCTGCTTCAACGATGCGGGCCACATTCTGGGGTCGGCGGAAACGGAGCTCTGGGTGCAGGAAGGCGATTCGGAGACGAAAATTGTTTTTTCCGGAGATCTTGGGGTGGAGCACCGGCCGATTCTCCGGGATCCTACCATCATTCGCCATGCGGATTACGTCATTATGGAGAGCACCTACGGAAACCGTCTCCATCCGGAAAACGCCATGAGCATCGAGAAACTGGTAAAGGTCATTCTCCGAACGGTGGAACGGGGCGGCACGGTGGTCATTCCGTCCTTCGCCGTGGGAAGAACCCAGGAGATGATCTACCAGCTGAACATGCTTTACGATGAGAACCCGGAGACGTACGGAAAGCTGAAGAACGTTCCGGTGTACATCGACAGCCCGATGGCCAATGCGGCGACGGAGGTCTTTAAGAAGAATACGGCGGTGTTCGACGACGACTTCAAGGCGTTTATGGATAAGGGCGATCATCCGCTGGAGTTCAAAAACCTTCATTTTACCCAGTCCACGGAGGAATCTCAGGCGCTGAACAGCGACCGGAAGCCGAAGATCATCATCTCTGCCAGCGGCATGTGCGAAGCCGGTCGAATTCGTCATCACCTGAAGCACAACCTGTGGAATCCAAAGTGCTCCATCGTGTTCGTGGGATACCAGGCGGAAGGCACCCTGGGCCGGAAATTGGTGGAAGGTGCGGAATCGGTGAACCTCTTTGGAGAGGAGATTCAGGTCAATGCGGAAATCGTGAATCTGGAAGGATTCTCCGGTCATGCGGATCGAGACGGCTTGGCCCACTGGGTGGGATCCTTCGTGACCCATCCGATGGTGTTCCTGGTGCACGGGGAGAAGGAAGCCAAGGAGGATTTCGCCGCTTACCTGGGAAAGAATCTGGATATCCATCCGATTGTGATACAGCAGAACAGCGAGTTTGAACTGGTTCCGGGAAGCCGTCCGGAAGGAACTCATGTGGGACCGGTATCTGCGTTCCAGCTGGATGCGGATGAAATCAATGCCCTGCGGAATAAGATCTCCGGACTCAGCAGCTCCATCGGGGATCTGCTGAACACCGCGGCGGTGGAAACCGGAAAGAATATCAGTCCGGAACGGCTGATTGAAATTAACAACATCATTCAGGAATTGGCGGAGTCGGAAGCGAACCTGAAAGCGGCGCTGCTGGAGGAGATGACAGAAGAGCGAGTTTCTGAATAACAAGTTTAAGAATCACGGAGAAAAGTACTTTTTTTGAGGGTTTCAGTCCTTTCTTTTCCAAGTGAATGTACAGCACCATCCTTTGGCGATACAATGGAGCCGAAAGGATGGTGTTTTGGTATGAAGGAATATCAGATTCAGAAGGACCGGAAGCGGGTCCTTCCCAGCGAAGTGTATTATCAATGTCTGTGGGTGGTAAAGGATATGGATCGGCTTCAAGAGATTGCCGGAACGGAATTCCGCCGGGAGATGCTGGCAGAGGATGTGCTCACCTACGGGAATACGGCGATGCAGGAAAGTCCGGTGGCAGCAGAAGCCATGTTCAAGCTGGACTGCATTCATCGGGCCTTGATGGAGATTCCGGAAAATTACCGGGAAGGAATCATCGAGAACATCCGGACCCGGCGAACCGGCTATCCCTGCTCCGCCCACGAAAATACCTGGAAGAAATGGAAGCAGCGTTTTATCTATATGCTGGCGGAAAACCTGCGGTTGATTCCGTAAAATGTGTACTGAAGGGGAATTTTTTTTATGGTATGATGGGGCTGTCAGATAGGGCGATACGGAAATTACTGGCAAATGACGTAACGTCTCTATTGTTTTCACTTCTATTATTTAAGGATGCGAGTGCATCTGGGTATCGGCGGCAGCAATGCCGCCACTTTTTTGTTTTACGCTTTATTCCGGAATAAAAAAGTGATAGAATATTTAAATAGACGATAAAACTTATTTGTAAAGAAAATGATATATATTGGGAGGGTTTTATGGCTTTTCCGGAAAAGACATTGCAGTCGGAAGTGGTATACGACGGTCCGATTTTTCGAATTCGCAAGGATAAGGTAACGGTAGTGGGCGGAAAGACCTCCTATCGGGACATTCTGGAGCACAACGGAGGCGCGGTGATTCTGGCGGTAAAAGAAGACGGCAATATTCTCATGGTGCGGCAGTTCCGAAAGGCGCTGGAACGGGAAGTGCTGGAGCTTCCGGCGGGAAAGATTGACGGCGATGAGGATCCCATGGACACGGCGCTTCGGGAATTGCAGGAAGAAACGGGCTACCGGGCCGGGAGCATTCGGCACCTGACCACCATCAGCCCGAGCTGCGGATACACCACGGAGCTTTTGTACATTTACCTTTGCAAGGATTTGACGCCGGGGGAAACCCATTTCGACGATACGGAAGACTTAGACCTTTACGAATACACGGCGGACGAACTGGTGGAGCTGATTATGAAGGGTAAGATTCAGGATGCCAAGACCATCGTGGGGGTTCTTTTTGCTCGAACCGCAGGAGAAATATAGAAGACACAGGAGACGAAGATGGATGCCTTCATTGAATATCTAAAGAATACGAAAAACAAGGCGGAAAACACTCTCGTTGCCTATCGCCGGGATTTGAAAGCCTTCGAGGTCTTCCTGGAGGGCCGCGGCGGAAAGAGTTTGAACGACTGCAAGGAAAGTGATGCAGCCGCTTACATATTGGAACTGAATAATGAAAGTAAGTCCAAGGCGACGATTAACCGAAAAATTTCTTCTCTGCGGGCATTCTACGATTACAAAATCGATGAAGGGGAACGAGAAACCAATCCTTTTCAGAAAATCAAATCGGCGAAAAACGATAAGCGCCAAATTGAGTTTCTGACGGTGGAAGAGGTGAATCAAATGCTGTCCCTTCCGGATGATTCTGCCAAGGGCATCCGGGACAAGGCACTGCTGGAGTTCATGTACGGAACGGGCGCTCGTGTGACGGAGCTGGTGCGCCTGCGATTCTCGGACATGAACCTGCGGATGAACTTCGTTACGCTGAAAGACAACGACGGAGAGAGCCGAATCGTGCCGATTGGATCTTACGCCCATGCCGCGATGAAGAAATATATGGACGAGGCCTATGAGGAAATTAAGGGCGAGCCGCGGGAAGAGGACGACTACATCTTCATCAACTTCCGGGGCCAGGCGCTGACCCGTCAGGGAATCTGGAAGATTCTGAAGGAATACGGCAAGGAGATGGATATCGAAGAGCGGATGACACCTCAGATTCTGCGGAACAGCTTTGCGGTACACATCCTTCAGAACGGAGGAGATCTGAAGACCCTTCAGGAGCTGATGGGCTTCGAGGATATGTCCGTGGGCATTGCCTATCTGGCGGTACTGAACGTGCGGATTCGGGACGTGTACCAACGGACTCATCCGAGGGCATAAAAATAATATTTTTTGAAAAAAGTGTTGAAATCAGTCACTCGTTGTGATAAACTTTGATAGTTATTACGGGCGGTCCTCTGGTAGTTGACAGCATGGCTTAGGAAGCCGGGAACGACATTTGATTATAGAGAGAAACCACGAGCGTCTTGGAAAGGAAGGAGGAATAACAATGAACGTAATTGATTCGATCACAAAGGAATACAAGAAGAACGATATTCCGGAATTCAACGTTGGTGATACCGTAAGAGTTCACGTTAAGATCGTTGAGGGTCAGAGAGAAAGAATTCAGGTATTCGAAGGATATGTCCTGAAGAAGCAGAGCGGCGGAATTTCTGAAACATTCACAGTAAGAAGACTGGCTCAGGGTATTGGTGTAGAGAAGACTTTCCCAATGCATTCGCCGAAGGTAGCAAAGATTGAGGTACTGAAGCGCGGAAGAGTTAGAAGAGCAAAGCTGAACTACATGCGTGAAAGAACCGGTAAGGCTGCAAGAATCAAGTCTGCAAAATAAGAATGATTTGCTGAAAATTAAAAAGCATACCTTGGCATTGCCGAAGGTATGCTTTTTTTATCCGATATTTTCCATTGCGACGACGATGAAGGAGGAAATGGATGATTCAGAATATTAACTGGTATCCGGGGCATATGAAGAAGACCCGGGAGATGATTCAGGAGAACCTCAAAGCGGTGGACCTGGTCATCGAGCTGCTGGACAGCCGGATTCCGATTTCCAGCCGGAACCCAATTATTGACGAACTGGTGGGGGATAAAAGAAGGATCGTACTTCTGGGCAAATCCGATCTGGCAGATTCGGAAGAGACCGAGAAGTGGCAGCGTTATTTTAGCCGGAAAGAGGATAAAACCCTGGCTATCGACGCCCGTTCCGGAGAGAATATCAATCGCCTGTTCAGCATCTTGGACGACGTGCAGCGAGAGAAGAATCAGCAGCGGCAGATGAACCGTTCCATCCGGATGATGGTGGTGGGCGTGCCGAATGTGGGAAAATCCTCCCTCATCAACCGGCTGATCGGAAAGAAGAGCGCAAAGACCGGTGACAAGGCGGGCGTGACCCGGGGAAAGCAGTGGGTCACCCTGAAGAACGGGATGCAGCTGCTGGATACACCGGGCATTCTGTGGCCGAAGTTCGAGGATCAGCGGGTGGGTCTGTACCTGGCCTTCTGCGGAAGCATTCGGGACGAAATTCTGGACACCCAGGATTTGGCGTTTGAGCTGATTAAGGTGCTGGAGAAGCGGTATCCGGAATCCTTATTGAATCGCTACAAGCTGGATGAAATACAGGAAGAAACCTTGGACAACATGGAAGCCATTGCCTTTAAGCGCGGATTCCTGATGCCGGGAAAGAGAATCGACTACGAGCGCACCGGCCGGACGGTAATCGACGAATTCCGGAGCGGAAAGCTGGGACGCATTACGCTGGAGACGGTGTCGTCGGAAGGAGAGCCGGAGAATGACTAAGCAGGAACGGCTGGAAAAGATGGAGCAGCGTTTTCAGGAGATGATCCGTCAGGAAAAGGCGCTGCACGAACAGGGAATCCGGTACATTGCGGGGATCGATGAGGTGGGCCGCGGTCCGTTGGCCGGCCCGGTGGTCACCGCCTGCGTGGTGCTTCCGGAAGATTTTCACGTACCGGGGGTGGACGATTCCAAGAAGCTGACAGAGAAGCGGCGGCTGGCCATGAACCAAGAGATTCAGGACCGGGCACTGGCCATCGGCATCGGTATCGCGTCACCGGAAGAAATCGATGAGATGAACATACTGGAGGCCACCAAGTGTGCGATGGTGCGGGCCTTTCACGACGCCAATGAGAAGCTGGGCCGGAAGATTCCGGGGGCGGAGATTCAGCATCTGCTGATCGATGCCTTGGAACTGCCGGGCTTTTCGGTTCCTCAGGAGGGAATCGTTCACGGAGATGCCAGTTCCGTATCCATTGCGGCGGCATCCATCGTGGCAAAGGTCACGCGAGATGCCTACATGGTGGAGATGGGAGAAAAATATCCCGGATATGCGTTCGAAAGCAACAAGGGGTATGGCACGGCCGCCCATTACGATGGAATTCGGGCGCAGGGCATTACGCCGATTCACCGGAAGAGCTTTCTCAAGAATCTGGAAAGCCGTCACGGCGGCAAGGCGCTGGAAAGCACCGGGGCTAAGAAGATGACCGGAAAGAAAGTATATGCCGTTCGGGCCGGCCGGGAAACCGGAATCTTTCAGACCTGGAAGGAATGTCAGCGGCTGGTGACCGGATATCCCGGTGCGGAGTACAAGAGTTTTACCACCTGGGAAGCGGCAGAGGAGTACCTGGGAAAGAAACAGAATGTGCAGGCCATTCCGGAAACGGCGGCGGAAATCTACGTGGACGGAAGCTTCGATGTGCGCACCAAAAGGTTCGGCTGCGGCGTGGTGATTCTGTACAAAGGAGAAGAAATTACCCTGAAACACGGATACGACGACCCGGCATCGGCGGAGCTGAGAAACGTTGCCGGCGAGGTGATGGGGGCGGTGACCGCCATCCGCTATTGCCAAGAACACGACATCCGTGAGGTGTACATCTACCATGACTACAACGGAATCGGCAAGTGGGGGGACGACGAATGGAAAGCGAACCTCCCGCTGACCCGAAAGTACAAGCAGTTCGTTGCGGACGCCCGGAAGAACATGAAAATTGTTTTTATCAAGGTGGAAGCCCATACCGGGGTGAAATATAACGAGATGGCGGACCGCCTGGCAAAAGACGCTATTGGACTTTTTTAGTCTGTGTGATATAATTGTTCTGTCTATTTTATGAAGAATCACTGAAAGGATAGAACGAATGGCCAAATTGTTGCGTGGAGCGCCGGTGAGGGACCTCATCGCGGATCAGCTCCGAAGTGATGTAATGAAGTTAAAAGAAAATGGGGTGTGCCCAAAGGTGGCGACCCTGCGAGTGGGAGATCGTTCCGGGGATATGTATTACGAGAATGCCATCCGGAAGAACTCCGATAAATACGGCATTGAATGCGTGAACCGAGTCTATACGGAGGAAGCGTCGCAGGAAGAGCTGGAGGAGGGACTGGCGGAATTGAACGGAGACCCGTCCATCCACGGAATCATCATGCTGATGCCTTTCCCGAAGTTTGTGGATGAAGCTCGGATGAAGCGATTGCTGGCACCGGAGAAGGATATCGATGCCATCACGGACGCATCCTATGCCAATCTTTTTGATGCGAAGAAACCGCTGGACGATTATTTTTGTGCCTGCACCGCAGAGGCCTGCATGGAAATTCTGCAGAAGAACGATGTGGAGCTGCAGGGAAAGAAAGTGACCATCGTGGGACGAAGCGTTCGAATCGGAAAGCCGCTGATGCTGATGATGTTGAATGCCAACGCCACGGTGACGGTGTGCCATACCCGTACGAAGCCGGAAGACCTGAAGGAAGCGTGTGAAGCTGCGGATATCGTGGTTCTGGCAACGGGACAGATTGAGTCTTACGGACCGGAATTTTTCCACGAAGGACAGATCATCGTGGATGCCGGCGCGGGAACCGGATCCGACGGAAAGATGGCCGGAGATTTGAACGCCAAGGCACTGACCGAATGCGAGTGGTCGGAAAATGTGGCGTATACACCGGTTCCGGGCGGTGTGGGAACGGTGACCACCACCCTGCTGCTGCGGAATGTGATGAAGGCCGCAAAGCATTTTCAAAAGAGAGAAAATATCAAAAATTTAAATAACAAATAGAAAAGGAAAGGTAAAATACAATGACCTTTACCCAATATTACAAACCGGACGATATGTCCACCAGCGTGCCGGAGCACCTCCAGACGGACGAGGAGCTTCAGCAGCAGATTATGGACATCAACCTGCTGTACAGTGCGGCGATTCGCGAGGTGAGCACAAAGCTGGATGTGCTGGGAGATGACTTCCGGATGAAGCATTCCTACGTGCCGATTCATCATATGCAGTCTCGGCTGAAGTCCTTTGAAAGCTTGATTGACAAGGCGGAGCGTTACGGCATTGAGGACCCGATTCACAACCTGGACACGGTTCGGGCGGAGGTGTTCGACATTGCCGGAATCCGAGTGGTGTGCAACTATCGGGAAGATATTTACACCATGTCCGAACTTCTTCTGAAGCAGTCGGATGTGGATTTGATTAAGATCAAGGATTATTGCAAGAATCCGAAACCAAGCGGATATCGAAGCCTCCACGTGGTCATTTCGATTCCGGTGTTTCTGGTGAACAGCAAGACCACCGTACCCGTGGAAATCCAGTTCCGAAGCATTGCCATGGATACTTGGGCCAGCTTGGAACACGAATTGAAGTATAAGAATAAAGGCGCTCTGACGGAGGACATCCAGAAGCAGCTGACCCAGTGTGCGAAGACCCTGTCGGATGTGGATGAACAGATGGAGCGAATTCGGCATCAGGTCTTCTGATGACCGTACGAAAAATGGCGAAATACCGGAAATTATTTTTACCGGATTGGAGATAGGAGAACTAAATGAAAAAGAATCTTGCGAAAACATACGATCCAAAGGACTTTGAGGATCGTATTTATGAGACCTGGGAGGAGTCCGGTGCGTTTAACGCCGAAGTGGATCCGGACAAGAAACCGTTTACCATCGTAATGCCGCCGCCAAATATCACGGGACAGCTGCACATGGGACACGCTTTGGACCAGACCCTTCAGGACGTGCTGACCCGTTGGAAGCGGATGGAAGGCTACAGCGCACTGTGGCTTCCGGGCAGCGATCACGCCAGCATTGCCACCGAGGTAAAAGTAGCCAACAAGCTCTACGAGGATACCGGCAAGCACAAGAACGAGTTTACTCGAGAGGAGTTTTTGGAGCACGCTTGGGCGTGGAAAGAGGAGTACGGCAGCCGGATCACGAAGCAGTGCCGGAAGCTGGGCGACTCCTGTGACTGGCGGAGAGAGCGCTTTACCATGGACGAAGGCTGCAGCAAGGCCGTAACGAAATTCTTTATCGACCTGTACAACAAAGGCTGGATTTATCGCGGAAACCGCTTGATTAACTGGTGCCCGAGCTGCAAGACGTCCCTGTCGGATGCAGAGGTAGAGCACGAGGACGAAAACGGAAAGTATTGGTATTTCCGCTACCCGGCTGTGGATGGCGGAGAAGGAATTGTCGTGGCCACATCTCGTCCGGAAACCATGTTCGGCGATATTGCCATTGCGGTTCATCCAAGCGATGAGAGATATAAGGACATGGTGGGCAAGAACGTATACCTGCCGATTCTGAACCGGGAGATTCCGGTAATCGCAGATGAGTATCCGGATCCGGAGAAGGGAACCGGTGCGGTGAAGATTACGCCGGCACACGACCCGAACGACTTTGAGGTAGGTGCTCGTCACGATCTGGAAATCCTGAGCTGCATGAACGACGATGCCACCATGAACGAGCTGGCCGGCAAATACGAAGGTATGGATCGGTACGAGTGCCGGAAGGCTTGGGTAAAAGAGCTGGAAGAGGCCGGATACCTGGTGAAGACAGAAGATATGGTCATTCCGGTGGGTAAATGTTACCGCTGCCACAACGCCATTGAGCCGATGCTGTCGGATCAGTGGTTCGTAAAGATGGAGGATTTGGCAAAACCGGCCATCGAGGCGGCAACCTCCGGAGAGCTGGAGCACATTCCGGCGAGATTTGAGAAGATTTATCTGAACTGGCTGAACGATATTCACGACTGGTGCATTTCCCGTCAGCTGTGGTGGGGACACCGGATTCCGGCGTACTACTGCGACGAGTGCGGGGAACTGGTAGTGGCAGATCACATGCCGGAGACATGTCCGAAATGCGGCGGACACCACTTCCATCAGGATGAGGATGTTCTGGATACCTGGTTCAGTTCGGCACTGTGGCCGTTTTCCACGCTGGGCTGGCCGGAGAAGACGCCGGAACTGGATTACTTCTATCCGACTTCCGTTATGGTAACCGGATACGATATCCTGTTCTTCTGGGTAATTCGAATGGTATTCTCCGCATGTGAAGCGATGCATGAAATCCCGTTCAAGTACGTCTTCCTGCACGGTCTGGTACGTGATGAACAGGGTCGGAAGATGAGTAAATCTCTGGGCAACGGAATCGATCCGCTGGTTGTCATCGACCAGTACGGTGCGGATGCACTGAGATTCATGCTGTGCACCGGAATTTCTCCGGGTAACGATACCCGATTCCTGACCAGCCGTCTGGAGTCTTCCCGGAACTTCGCCAACAAGCTGTGGAACGCATCCCGGTTCACCATCATGAACCTGCAGGATGAGGACGGCAATTTCCTGCCGATGGCAGATGAAGCGACTGCCGTTCTGCAGGACGAGGACAAGTGGATGATTTCCAGAGTGAATGCGGCCGCAAAAGCAGTGACCGAATCTCTGGATAAGTTCGAGCTGGGCCTGGCCGGACAGAAGGTATATGAAGTTATTTGGGATGAGTACTGCGACTGGTACATCGAAATCGTCAAGAGAAGACTGTACGGTGAGGACGAGGAGGATAAGAAGACGGCGAGATATGTCCTGCAGAAAACGCTGAAGGATCTGATTAAGCTGCTCCATCCGTTCATGCCGTTCATTACCGAGGAAATCTGGGGATTCTTTCCAAAAGAAGGATCGGAAACTGGTGCGGATGCAATGCTGATTCGGGCATCTTGGCCGCAGTACGACGAGAATCTGGAATATCCGGACGCGACGGCTCGCATCGAAACGGCAATCGCAGCCATCAAGGCGGTTCGTAACATTCGTGTAGAAGCGGATGCGGCACCGAGCCGGAAACTGAACATGATTGTCCGGACGGATTCCCTGGCGGATACCATTGAAGGTACCGGAGACATCATCCGTAAGATTGCCAACGTGGTGGAAATCACCGTGGAAGGCACCGACGGGGATGCGCCGAAGGATGTAATGTCCGCAGTTATCGACGGTGCGGAAATCCTGATTCCGCTGGAAGATCTGGTAGACTTCGAGGCGGAGCTGGAAAGACTTCAGAAAGAAAAGAAGCGCCTGGAAGGCGAAGTAACCCGCGTGGAGAAGAAATTGTCCAACAAGGGCTTCGTGGAGAAGGCACCGGAAGCGGTCGTAAACCAGGAGAAGGAAAAACAAGAAAAATATAAAGAAATGCTGGCAACCGTAGTTGCCCGTTTGGAATCTATGGGAGCGAAAAGTGACAACGAATAGTCAAAAGGTTATTGATGCTATTCATGACAGCACTGCGCGAAAAGGTCCGATGGGATTGGACCGGATGAGAAGACTTCTCAGCCTTCTGGGAAATCCGGAAGAAAAACTGAATATTTTTCACGTGGCCGGGACCAACGGAAAGGGATCCGTGGCCACGTACCTTTCTTCCATCTTGCAGGAAGCGGGATATACGGTGGGCGTACATACTTCGCCGCACGTTATGGTGTACAATGAGCGATTTATGATCAACAACCACCTGATTTCCGATGAGGCCTTTACCCGATACGGGGAGGCGGTGCTGAACTACAACGAATGGCTGAATCAGGAAGGATATGGATATCTGTCCGAGTTCGAAATTCTGACGGCGATTGCTTACCTGTTCTTTGCGGACAACGGTGTGGACTACATGATTTCCGAAGTGGGTCTGGGCGGCGTCATCGATTCCACCAATACCATCGAGCATCCGGTCTCCACCATTATCACGCAGGTGGGACGGGATCACACGGGCATTCTGGGAGACACCCTTCGGGAGATTGCCTGGAACAAGGCCGGAATTATTAAAGCCGGCATTCCGGTGATTTCGGAAAGTGTGGAACCGGAAACGCAGGAATTCATCCGCTGGAAGGCGGAGCAGAACGGTTCAGAATTTCTGGATGTCTCCGATTCGGAGTACAAGATTGTTTCCCGCCGGCCGGAGATGCTGTTCGATGTGACCATCGGAGAGAAAGAATACCGGGATTTGCACCTGTCCATGCAGGGCGACCATCAGGTACGAAATGCGGTTACGGCGATGATGGCTTTGCTGAAAGCATGCGAAGAAGGAAAGGTCTCCGTCTCCGAGGAGCATATTCGGGCCGGTCTGCAGAAAGCCCGGATTATGGGAAGATTTGAATTTCTTCAAAAGGAAAACCCGGCGGTCATCATCGACGGCGGACACAATCCGGACGGAATTCGGGCCGGGATTGCTGCGCTGAAGCAGTATTACGGGGAAGAAATCGAAGATAAAAAGGTTTTGATTGTCTTTGGATGTTTCAAGGACAAGGAATACGACGAAATGGCAGAGGAGCTTGGAAAAGCACCGGTTCATGCGGATTTCATCATTACGGAGCCTCACAGCGAGCGCGCACTTTCGTGCGATGTGCTGACGGAGAAGCTGACCGAGAAGGGGTTCCATTGCATCGCGATTCCTGATGAGAGGGAAGCATACACAACAGCGGTTAATGGTTGCTATGATGTTGTACTGTTCATCGGATCGATATATTTAATTGGAGATATGAGAATACTGTATCAAACGAAAGGATGGTAAAAAATGTTTGACAGAAACGGAAACGATTCGAGCACTTATAATCAGGAGAACATTGCGGAAATCCGCAAGACCTCCCCGAGAGTCGCAGACCTGATTGAGAAGGAGTACAATCGTCAGAAGAACAACGTAGAGCTGATTGCTTCTGAGAACTACTGCTCTGAAGCGGTAATGGCTGCATGCGGAAGCTGCCTCTCCTGGAAGTATGCGGAAGGTTATCCGGCAAAGCCGATTGAAAGACATTCCGGAAACAAGGGCAGATACTACGGCGGAACCCGTTACGTAGATGAACTGGAAGAGTACTGCTGCGACATGTGGAGAAAGGTATTCGATACCGACTACCACGTAAACGTACAGCCGCACAGTGGATCTCAGGCAAACTTTGCAGCGTACAAGGCTGTTCTGGAACCGGGAGACACCATTCTTTCCCTGAATCTGGACAACGGTGGTCACCTGACTCACGGATCCGCAGTAAACTTCAGCGGCAAGCTGTACGATGTACATTTCTACAACGTAGATGAAAACGGATTCATCGATATGGAAGACCTGAAGAAGAAGGCAAATGAGCTGCATCCGAAGCTGATCCTCACCGGTGCCAGCGCTTATTCCAGAACGATTGATTTCCCGGCATTCGCAGAGATTGCAAAGAGCGTAGATGCATACTTCATGGTAGATATGGCACACATTGCCGGTCTGGTTGCCGGTGGTGAGCACATCAGCCCATTCGGTTATGCGGACATCATCACCACCACCACTCACAAGACGCTGAGAGGACCTCGCGGCGGAATGATTTTCTGCAGAACGGAGCTGGCAAAGAAGGTAGACAGTGCCGTATTCCCTTATGCACAGGGTGGCCCGCTGGAGCACATCATTGCCGGAAAAGCAGTTTGCGCAGAAGAAGCACTGCGTCCGGAGTTCAAGGAATACGCTCATCAGGTTGTTGTGAACTGCAAGGCGTTTGCAGAAGAATTCATCAAGATGGGTTACAATGTGGTAACCGGCGGTACCGATAACCACGTATTCTTGCTGGATCTGTCGGATCACGAATTCTCCGGAAGAGACCTGCAGAACGCGCTGGATGAAGTAGGTATTACCCTGAACAAGAACTGCGTTCCGAACGAAAAGCGTTCCCCGATGCAGACCAGTGGTGTTCGTGTCGGTACTGCACCGATGACGACCCGTGGATACAAGGAAGACGACTTCATCAAGGTGGCTCACCGCATCGACGAAGTGGTGAAGCAGCTGGATGCAGAAAAAGCAGCAGAAAAATAATTTGAGTTATTGAACCGTTACACAAGATGTTGTATAATTAACGCAACATAAGACATATTTGTCATATGACTCAATCATCAAAAATAAATTTAAGGAGGACACTGCCATGGTTAAACTGTTAGTAGGACACAAAGGGAGTGGAAAAACAAAGAACATGATTGATTTCGCGAATAAAGACGCGGAAGAGTGCAAGGGAAGCGTTGTATTCATCAACAAGAATTCCCGCCTGATCTACGATTTGGATCACCGCATTCGTGTTATCTGCATGGAGGACTTCGTTCACATCACAAATGTAAGCGAGTACATCGGTTTTATTTTCGGAATTATCAGTTCCAACAGCGATATTGAGAAATTCTATCTGGATGGAATTATGAAGCATGCAGATATTTCTCTGGAGGTACTTCCTGAATTTATCGAGAAGATCAAAGTGATTTCCAAGGATTACGGAATCGACTTCGTTGTAAGTGTCAGCGCAGAGCTGGAAGAGATGATTGGTGTCAACTTTGACGAGTGTGAGGTTCTGAACTAGTATCATCGAATGATAACGGTGAGTCAGTTCGCGACTTCAAATAGAATATCGGAAACGTGAAAACATCCTCCCTGCCGGGAAACCGGCAGGGAGGATGTTTTTGATTCTTTGTCAAATGGTGGTTTCTCTTGCAATAAATCCAGGAATACAGTATTCTATACCATAAAGAGCACCGTCGGATTTCGAAGTGTTTTACATAAATAAAGGTAGTGTCATATTACAAGCGATAGAGGTGGCGTAAATGAAAAAAAATAAGATAATAACCTCGGTAGTAGTGATGGCGTTATGTTCTTTTGCGATTGCATATGCTGCAAATAAGTCAGGGATTATTGTATTTATTCTATCCTGGATAGTTGGTATGCTAGCTTCAATACTTATACAGTATCTATGGAGTAGCAAACTAATGCCTGCAAAACTCTTAGTGAGTATAACACTGTTGATTTCATTAATTGCAGGAATAATTGTATATTCATTTGCTTTTGTTTGATAATTTGGGGAAACGCCCATAACAGAGGCGCACACCGGCGAAAAGCACCCAGTTCGCTGCCGCGTAACCAAAAAAGGAGATGAGCCCACAGCTCATCTCCTTTTCTGCGTACCTTATTTCTCCCGCTCCATGCGGTTCTTCACTGCCTTCCGGGCACTCACATCGTCCCCTTCCCAGTAGCGCTTTCCGGTGGTGCCGTCCAGATAGTTCTCCGCACCTTTGCCCAGAACCAGGACGATATCTCCCGGCTGCGCCATGTCCACGGCAGCCTGGATGGCTTCCGCCCGGTTCTCGATGTATTCGTGAGGGTATCCTTCCTTCATGCCGGCGGCGATTTCATCCGCCACCTTCTTTGGAGATTCATCGCGGCAATCCTCTTCCGTCAGGATGGAATAGTCGCAGTATTGGCTGAAGTAGTGTCCGAAAATCTCCCGGTTGCCCGCATCTCTTTTTCCCGGCGCACCGGATACGGTGATGATTCGGCGGATGCCCGGCAGGTCGTGGCGCACGTAGTGCAGCAGCTTGTTGTAGCTGTCGTCGGTGTGGGCGTAGTCCACGATGACCCGGTAGTTCTGGCCGAAACGGATTTCGTCCATTCTTCCCGGAATGGATGGGATGTACTCGAATTCCCGAATCACATCCTCCAAGTTCAGACCGGCCTGATCCAGAGTGCCGGCAACGGCCAGCAGGTTGTACAGGTTGTAAGTCACCTGCAGGTTGGTGGTTACCGGATATTCCTTGCCTTCGTGAACCAGCGTGAAGGACATGCCTTCCGGACTGTAGACGATATCTTTTGCCATGTAATCCGCCGGCTGTTCAATGGCGTAGGACATGAATTTGCCGGTGCACAACTCTTCGATGCGCTTTCCGTACGGATCGTCGATGTTCACCATCGCCACGGCGGTCGGCTTCAGATTCCGGAAGAACAGGGATTTGGCCTGGAAGTAATTCTCCATATCCTTGAAATAATCCAGGTGTTCCCGGGTGAGGTTGGTGAAGATGGCATAATCGAAATCCACCGCGCCCACGCGCTTCTGAATGAGACCGTGGGAGCTGACCTCAATGGACGCCGCCTCGGCTCCGTCCCGGCGCATCTCCTCCAGAGTCCGCTGCAGCGGGATGATGTCCGGCGTGGTCAGGGGAACATCGTATTTCTTTCCTTCCATCTGGCCGCCGATGGTGCCCAGATATCCGCACTCGCCCTTGTACTTGGTGTAAATCTTGCTGATCAGATAGGAAATGGAAGATTTGCCGTTGGTTCCGGTGACACCGAACATGGTGAGGTGCTTGCTGGGCCATCCGTTCAGAGAAGCGGCCGCCTCGTTCAGCGCATCCAGCGTGCTTGGCACCTTGATGTAAATGACACCTTCTCGATCCTTCATCGGCATATCGTGTTCATAGATAATTACTTTTGCCCCGTTATCAACCGCCTGTTCTGCGAAATCGTGTCCGTCCAGAGCAGAACCGTCGATGCAGAAAAACATATCGCCTTCCTGTACCTTGCGGGAATCGATGCATAGATTCATAATATTTTTAACTCCTTTATTTCAGATGTATGGTACAATATCTAATGTATTATAGCACACTATGAACCCCTGTTCCATGATTCTATTGTGAGGATGGGGAAGGATTTAAAAGAATACAGGAGGACGAAAATGTCAGATTATATAGTACGAGCAACTGCGGCAAACGAAACGGTACGGGCTTTTGCCATCGATTCCACGGAGATGACGGCGACCGCCCGGGAGAAGCATCACACCTTTCCGGTAGTCACTGCGGCTATGGGCCGGCTGATGGGTGCAACGGCAATGATGGGATCCATGATGAAGGGCGATGAGGATAAGCTGATGGTGACCATAAAAGGAGACGGTCCCATCGGCCAGATGACCGTCACCGTAGACAGCCACGGAAACGTAAAGGGGTTTCCGGCAAATCCGTGCGTGGACATTCCGCTGAAGTACGCGGGAAAACTGGATGTGGGCGCTGCCGTGGGTGCCGGCACCATGACGGTAAGCATGGACTTAGGGCTGAAGGAGCCGTACAACGGTCAGGTAGAACTACAGACCGGGGAGATTGGCGATGATTTTGCCTACTACTTTACCACTTCGGAGCAGACGCCGTCCGCGGTAGGACTGGGCGTAATGATCAATACGGATTCGACGGTTCGCCACGCCGGCGGTTTTATCATCCAGATGATGCCGGATGTAGAAGAGGAGACCATTTCTGCCATCGAGAAGGCGCTGCAGAACAGCAAATCCGTCAGCGAGATGATGGAGGCGGGAATGACGCCGGAGGATATGATTCAGGCCTTGTTGGGAGAGCTGAATCCGGAAATTTTCGAGACGATGCCGGTTCGTTTCCACTGCGGATGCACCAAGGAGAAGGTGGCGGGTGCATTGGCCACCATTCAAACCGGGGAACTGGATCAGATGATTCAGGATGGCGAGGACATCGAAGTGAAGTGCCACTTCTGCAATTCCACCTACAAATTCTCGGTGGAAGAGTTGAAAGAAATCCTGGCAAAGCGGAACGAAGAAAAATAATTTGGCGAAAAGCACAAAATATTTCGTAAAAATTGGGGGAAATACTGGACAAATACGGCGGACGGTGGTATTATTATACTCACGTTCACAATTATTGGGGAAAGGAGATATGAAACCATGAGCAATCTGTTTTTTGCAGCAGTATTTTTCTTCTTTTTTGGGTTTTTCTTTTTCAAGAAAGACGTCTTTTGCTGCGGCATATTCAGGTAGAGGTGGTTTCTTTTTCTGAATTGGAATGATGGCCTGCAGCTTGCTGCAGGCTTTTTTTAGTTACGGAGGGTATGAATGATTATCACACTGAAGCCTCACACAGAGGAAGAACAGAAAGATCAATTGATGCGCTGGCTGTCCGGAAGGGGACTGGAGGTCGACGTATCGGAAGAGGACGACCATGAATTGCTGCGGCTGATCGGGGATACGTCCGTGGTGGACGTGAGCATGGTGGAGATGCTGGACATGGTGCAGAACGTGCGAAAAATTTCCGCACCGTACAAGAAAGCCAACCGCCTGTTTCATCCAAAGGATACCATCGTGGATGTGAACGGTGCAAAAATCGGCGGGGGATATTTTTCCGTGATTGCAGGACCTTGCTCCGTGGAATCCGAAGAGCAGATTATCGGAATTGCCAAACGGGTGAAGGCTGCCGGTGCCACCATGCTGCGGGGCGGTGCCTTCAAACCCCGGACTTCTCCCTATGCGTTTCAGGGAATGAAAGCCGACGGCATCGAACTGCTGGTGAAGGCAAAGAAAGCCACCGGCCTTCCTATCGTGACGGAAATCATGAATGAGAACCACCTCCCGCTGTTCGAGGAGGTGGATGTGATTCAGGTGGGGGCCCGGAACATGCAGAATTTTGAACTGCTGAAAGCGCTGGGAAAGACCCGGAAGCCGATTCTCCTGAAGCGGGGATTGGCCAACACGCTGAAGGAATTATTGATGAGTGCGGAATACATCATGGCGGGCGGAAACGAGAATGTCATCCTATGCGAGCGAGGCATCCGCACCTTTGAACCGTATACTCGGAACACACTGGACATCTCCGCCGTTCCGGCGCTGCACGAGCTGACCCATCTTCCGGTGGTGGTGGATCCCAGCCATGCCACAGGCAAGGCATCTTTCGTGGATTCCATGGCCTCGGCGGCAGCGGCCTGCGGTGCGGACGGCATCATGATTGAAGTGCACAACGACCCGGCCCATGCCTTAAGTGACGGCCCTCAGTCCCTCACGCCGAATCAGTTCGATGGGGTGATGGAGAAAATCCGCAGGGTGCGTGCTGCGGTGGGAATGGAGAACTAACATGGAGTTGCGGAAAATAGGAACCGCCCTCGCGGAAATTCAGCGAGGGGGAAAAATATGCATCATCTCCGACCGAAACGTGGCGCCGCTGTACATGGATATCTGCAGGGAGAGCCTGGAAACGGCCGGCTATGATGTGCGGGAATACGTTCTTCCGCCGGGAGAAGCCTCGAAGAACGGAACGAATTATCTCCGGATTCTGGAGTATCTGGCAGAGGTGCCTTTCACTCGGAGCGACGGTATCGTGGCGCTGGGCGGCGGCATGGTGGGCGATCTGGCCGGTTTCGCGGCGGCGACCTACATGCGGGGAATTAACGTGTATCAGGTGCCCACCACCTTGCTGGCGGCGGTGGATTCTTCCGTGGGCGGGAAGACGGCCATCGACCTGCCGTCCGGTAAGAACCTGGCGGGGGCGTTTCATCAGCCGAAACTGGTTTTGCAGGACAGCCGCTTGCTGAACACTTTACCGCCGGAGGTTTACCGGGAGGGGATGGCGGAAGTCATCAAATACGGGATGATTCACGACCGGAAGCTGTTCGAAAGGCTGGAGGATCCGGCGGAGGTGCGGAATTCGTTAGACGAGGTGATTGAAACCTGCGTGGCCATAAAAAAAGAATACGTGGAGGCGGACGAATTCGACCGGGGTCTCCGGCACAAGCTGAATTTCGGCCACACCCTGGGGCACGCCATGGAACAGGCGGAGGGGTACCGGCTGAGCCACGGAGATGCGGTGGCCAAGGGTATGTATTGGATAACCCGAATCTCGGCAGAACAGGGCTGGTGCAGCCGGGAGACGCTGGATGCGCTGGAACAGCTGCTTCGAAAATACGATTTCGATCTGACCCTGCCGGAGAACCGGGAGGAAATCTATGGGCTCCTCTGCTCCGACAAGAAGCGGCAAGGGGATACCATTCGAATGGTGATTCCGGAAGAAATCGGAAGGTGTTCCATCCGGGAATTCCACATCCGGGAGGTGAGAGATCTGCTATGAAGAGAATAGAAATCTTACCGTCCAAATCCGCAGCGCACCGAATGCTGATTGCTGCCGCCCTCTGTGAGGAACCCTGCGACGTAATCCTTTCGGAACGCTCCCTGGATATCGAAGCCACCGAAAATTGCCTGGCGGAAATCCGCCGGGTGCGAAAGGAAAGGGCGATGTCGGAAGGAAAGGGCGATGCGGCAGAAGAAGCGCAGCTGCACTGCGGCGAGAGCGGGTCCACCTTCCGCTTTCTGATTCCGTTGGCAGCGGCGTTGGATGTGGAAGCGAAATTCTACCTTGAGGGACGGCTTTCCCGGCGGCCCCTGTCGCCGCTGGCGGAAGAACTGGAGAAAAAGGGTGTCACCCTTTCCGCTTTGGGTGCGAATCCATTTCAGGTAAGGGGGCAGCTGCAATCGGGAGCGTTCCGCATCCCGGGAAATGTGTCCTCCCAATACATCACCGGATTGATGATGGCGCTGCCGCTGCTGGCGGATGACAGCACCATTCGGGTGACCGGGGAACGTCAGTCCATGGGATATGTGAATCTGACCCTTCAGGTATTGCAGAAATTCGGCATTGAAATCATTACAGAACGAATGGGAGAGGAGCTTGTGTACCGGATTCCGGGAAATCAGAAGTACCGAAGCCCGGGAACCTGCAAGGTGGAAGGAGATTGGTCCAACGCGGCCTTCTGGCTCACCGCCGGTGTGCTGGGGGAGGAAGCGGTCCGGGTGACCGGTCTGAATCCGGATTCGGCCCAAGGGGACCGAGAAATCGTGAAACTGCTCCGACAGTTTGGTGCAAAAATAGAAGTTCAAGAGGATACAGTTACCGCTTATCCGTCGAGAACATCCCTGCATGGAATTGTCATCGACGCATCCCAGATTCCGGACATGGTGCCGGCGCTGGCTTTGGCAGCGTCGGCAGCAAAAGGAACGACGGAGATTCGCCATGCGGAGCGGCTTCGCCTGAAGGAGAGCGACCGGCTGATGTCCATCACGGAAGTGCTGAATGCACTGGGCGGCCGGGTGGAAGAGCGGTCGGATGGATTGGTGATTACCGGAAGGGACGTTCTTTCCGGCGGAAGGGCGGACGGATACAACGACCACCGAATCGTCATGATGGCGGCCATCGCCTCGCTGATTACAACCGATAAAGTAATTTTAACCGGCGGCGCGGCGGTAAACAAATCCTATCCGACTTTTTTTACCGTATTGGAAGAGAATGAAATGGGGAATAACCTTGAGAGGAGATAGAGAGATGACTAATTTGGAAGAGTACAGAAAGAAAATCGACGAAATCGACCGCACCTTGATTGAGAAGGTGGATGAACGGATGCGCGTGGCGGAGGGCATTGCGAAATACAAGCAGGCCAACAATCTGGGAATTGTGGATCCGCTGCGGGAACGGGCGCTGATGGAGAAGATTACCGAAGATTCGGCCAACGATATGGCGTATTACAACCGGATGCTGTTCAGCCTGCTGATGGAGATGAGTGCGGACCATCAGAGACAGGTGACGCACACGGAGTCTCGGGCGGTAAAAGAAATTCGTCAGGCCCTGAAGGACACGTCGCCGATTTTTCCGGAGATGGCGGTGGTGGCGTGTCAGGGCGTGCAGGGCGCGTATTCCCAGGACGCCTGCGAGCGGTTCTTCAAGATGCCGAAAATCGTCTACACCAAAAATTTCAAAGGGGTTTTCGCGGCCATCGATGAGGGCCTGTGCCGGTACGGAGTGCTTCCGGTGGAGAACAGCACGGCCGGTTCGGTGAACCGTGTCTACGATTTGATGCGGACCTATGATTTTCACATCGTGAAGAGCATCAAGATTAAGATTGAGCACAGCCTCCTGGTGAACAAGGGGGTGCAGAAGGCGGATATCAAGGAAATCATTTCTCAGGAGCAGGCCCTGTCGCAGTGCGATGAATATATGCGGAGGGAATTCCCGGAAGCGAAGATTACGGTGTGCGAAAACACGGCAGCGGCGGCGAAGTACCTATCGGAATCCGGCCGAAGGGATGCGGCGGCACTGGGTGCGGAAATCAACGGAGCGTATTACTCCTTGGAGAGCCTGGAACGGGCGGTGCAGGACAGCGATAACAACTATACTCGTTTTATCTGTATCACGAAACCTCTGGAAATCTATCCGGGGGCGAACAAGACCAGCTTCATGTGCACCACGGATCACACACCGGGTTCCTTGTACAAAGTGCTTTCCGCCATCAATGCCTGCGGAATCAACATCACCAAGCTGGAATCCAGACCGATTCCGGGAAGCGATTTCGATTTCCGCTTCTATTTCGACTTCGAGGAATCCGTATACACGGAGCAGTTCATCCGACTGATGAACCATCTGGAAGGGGTGTGCAAGGATTTCCGGTATTTGGGAAGCTACATCGAAGTGTAGAAAATTGAAAAAGTTGATATATAGACAAGGTAAGTCCGGTGTTTTATAATATCTACAGAACTAAAGAGTAAGGATAGATATTAGAATATGAGTATATTAGCGGATTTACAGAATGGGCTGGAACAGGGAAAGATGCTGGCGGGGGAGAAGGTGGATGCCGTCTTCGACCGGGTGGCGCAGCACAACCCCATCCCCGATGAAGAGAGCCGGAATGCCTTGGTTCTGGGGGATAATTTGGCCTATATGCAGGGCCTTTTGGAAAATGGATATGAGGGTCGGTTTCGTCTGATCTACATCGATCCTCCTTTTTTTACCAAAAGCAAATTCAACGCCACCATCGATCTGAAGGACCGAACCGGAAAGAATCACAAAATCAAGCATTTGGCGTATGACGATACTTTTGAGCGAAGCCTGGAATGCTACGTGGAAAATATGACCGCGCGATTGATCCTCATGCGGAAGCTGCTGGCAGAGGACGGGCTGATCTGGGTGCACCTGGATTGGCACTCCGCCCACTACATGAAGCTGATTATGGATGAGGTGTTCGGGGCGAAGAATTTCCAGAACGAGATCATCTGGCAGTACAAATCCGGCGGCAGCGGGAAGCGGCATTTTTCCCGGAAGCACGATACCATTCTGGTGTACAGCAAGACCGCCTATTACCACCTGAACGTGCCGAAGGAAAAATCCTACAATCGGGGGCTGAAACCGTACCGTTTCAAAGGCGTGAAGGAGTACAAGGATGAGTACGGCTGGTACACCATGGTGAACATGAAGGACGTGTGGTCCATCGATATGGTGGGGCGAACCTCGGCCGAGCGAAACGGGTATGCCACCCAGAAGCCGACGGAGCTTCTGCGGCGGATTATCGAAGCCACCACGGAAGAAGGCGACTACTGTGCGGATTTCTTCTGCGGCTCCGGAACCCTTCCGGAAACGGCAGAGGCACTGAACCGCCACTGGGTGGGCTGCGATACGGAGCCTTTGGCGATCTCCACCACTCGAAAGAGACTGGAGGCCCGAGAAGGAACGTACGACTACTACCGTCAGCGGACCGGCAACAAATACGGCTGGTTCTCCGTAGAGGTGGAGGATTCTGTTCCTTTGGAAAATGGAAAAAACATGTATACGTGCAGGGTCAATCAGTTCCGGCCGGAAATCGATTACGGTCACATTCCGCTGAAGGATCGAGATTTGGCCATGAAAATCGGCATCGAGGCGCCGGAACAATACATCGACCACGTGATGGTGGACCCGGATTACGACGGCACCTTCCGGGGGCGACACCTTATCAGTGAAACTCCGAGTCAATTCCAATTCCAATCAAATGGGAATTATGCAATAATTCTGGTAGACGTGTTCGGAAAGGAATATTTCTATGATGGACGAAAAGAAAAACGATAAGGGAAAGAAGTTTTTGCGTTCTGCGATTGTGGTGGTATGTTCCGCTTTTGCCGGTTCCGCCGCTCAGATTTTTGTAATGATTCCAAACGGCCTGACATCCGGCGGACTGCCGGGTATTGTGCGAATCATCACTCATTTTATGCCGTGGAACTATTCGCTGGTGTACTACTGCTTCGGCATGGCGGTGGTGCTTTTGGTATACTTCACCTTGGGATGGAAGGACGTGCAGAAAATCATCGCCCTGTCCATCGCCTATCCGGTCATCATGTATGGCATGGAGCAGGTGGATTTCTGCCTGCTGTCCCACAAGGATCCGTTCTTGGCTTCCGTTCTGGTGGGTGTGCTGTACGGCACCGCCACCGGCATTGGGTATATCGATGGGTTTTCTTCCGGCGGCACGGATTCCATCGCCCGGGTCATTAAATTTCGGCTGATGAAGCACGTTCCTATCGGACGAATTATGCTTTTTCTGGACGGATCGGTCATCGTGATGTCCGCCTTCGTCTTCGACCGGAACGTGGCCTTCTACGCGTTGGTCACTGTTTTTATCACCAGTAAAATCACGGAATCGATTCTTCTGGGTATTTCCGGAGTGCAGGTGTCCGTGGCGGTGATTACGAAGGAGCCGCAGCTGCTGGTGGATTTCGTGATGCATGAGATGCACCGCGGCGTGACCACCTATACCTCCACCGGAGAATATACGAAAACGGAACGGCGATTAGTGCAGATTATCTGCTCTCCGCGGGAAAGCCTGCAGATTAAGAGTTTTCTGGCGGAGCACGATGAGCACGCCTTTGTGACGGTGACAAAGCTGAGCAGCGTCTGGGGGCTGGGAAGAGGCTTCTCCGATATCCACGAGGTGGACAACAATTAGAATGTTTGTTATGGAAATAAAAAAACGCATCCGTACGGCCCTAGAATGTACGGATGCGTTTTTTGATGTCTTCGGCGGTGAGCTGGGCCAGCATGTTGAGGGCGGAGTAGGAAAGGTCCTCTCCCTCTTTGAGGATCAGATAGCCGTTCACGTATTCTTCCATCTGTTCCAAAACCTCCCGATGCGGTGATTGGAGTTTCACTCCGGACACATCTGCATACAGGGCGTTGTCATAGGATTCCAGTGGCAGGGTAATTCGGTAGTCGGCGGTGCGTGCCCGAAATTCCCCTTGCAGAGGATTGTGGGCATCCGGGAAAATAGACGCGTTCAGAGGAAACGGCAGTTCCTCCTCCCGGTAATACACCCGGGCGTTCACGTCCGGATTCATTGCCGCCATCTTCTCTACGGAGCAGTGCTGAAGGCCGGACAGCTGCAGCTTTCCGCCGGAGATTTTCGGCCGCAGGGATAGACCGGCATCCGGCAGGAGCGGAAATCCGTAGTTGGCCTGAGCTTGATGAAAATCCCCGTGAAGCAGGAGTGATTGCCCTTCGTCGGAAAACAGGCGCCGCAGAATTCGGTAGAGCTGTACCACGTCCTCTCGGTTGTGGGTGAGGAGAACCTTCTCCAGCATCCCGTTGTGGCTTGTAACGTATTCGTAATAGAGTCGGACGCTTTCCTTCCCGGAGATGGAATCCATTCGGTCGGTTCCGATATGAAAAAAATTCTCCACGGATTTCTGGGAGAGGGTGGACAGCTGTCCCGGAAGTCCGGTGTTCCGCCGAATCCAGGAGTACAGGTCCAGGTTGTACATCTTTAGGGTAAAAGGAAAATGAAGAGCCTCCAGTCGCCGGTTCATAAAAGGAATATCGAAGGATGTACCGTTGTAGGTGACCAGGAAGTCCGCTTTCTGTTCGTTCAGAAAATCCAGAGTGGCCCGGAGAACCCGGTCTTCTTCATAGGGATCTTCCGCCAGAAACTGAGTTACGGATATTTCGTTTTCTCCCGAGGGAATGAGCAGCGCCGTCATGATGACGCGGCTAGTATTCCGTCCGTTGGCGAAACCGGTGGTTTCGATATCGAAGATGCAGGGCTTGAGGGAACCGTAGTACCGCCGGTACAGGGAACCGCTCAGTTCCGGCATTTTATATTTTCTGCAAAATTTTTTCAAAATACCCCTTCCTTTCCGGTGAATGAAGTGCTATAATGTCAGAGTTGCTTTCTGCAGAGAATTATAACACATCTGCAGCGGGCGGATAGGTCAAAATTTTGAAAACAAAAAAGTTTGAAAAAGTTGTTGACATGAGCCCGATAGTTTGCTATTATAATATGGCGACGTGAGTGAGAAAGAAATTCACAAAGCAACGAAGATGGCGGCGTAGCTTAGTTGGCTATAGCGTTCGGTTCATACCCGAAAGGTCAGTGGTTCGAGTCCACTCGCCGCCACCACTAATGTGGACGCTTAGCTCAGCTGGGAGAGCATCTGCCTTACAAGCAGAGGGTCATAGGTTCGAGCCCTATAGCGTCCACCATTTTGGCCGGGTAGTTCAGTTGGTTAGAATGCCAGCCTGTCACGCTGGAGGTCGACGGTTCGAGCCCGTTCCCGGTCGCCAAAATATGGTGGGTATCGTCAAGCGGTTAAGACCCAGGGTTGTGGCTCCTGTATGCGTGGGTTCGAATCCCACTACCCACCCCATATAGAGGCTATGAAAAATTAATATTATGTTGTTGGGGTATAGCCAAGTGGTAAGGCAATGGATTCTGATTCCATCATGCGCAGGTTCGAATCCTGCTACCCTAGCCAATTCGGCGACATAGCCAAGTGGTAAGGCTCGGGTCTGCAAAACCCTCATCCCCAGTTCGAATCTGGGTGTCGCCTCCACTACAAAAGAAGCGAGAAATCGCTTCTTTTGTTTTTTGCGATTTTTTACAGAATCCATATGGAAATGCGAGAACAGAAATCGTAATATAACATGTAGAGAAACGAATGAAAAGAAAGGACGAAAGCGTATGGAATCACCCGGACCAATTGCTTTTACCATTGGGTCGATGGAAATCCGGTGGTATGGAATCCTGATTGCGGCCGGCGCCATGCTGGCGACGCTGTTGGCGTACAAGCGGGCGCCGAAGCGGGGGATACAGCCGGACGATGTGCTGGATCTGGTGCTGTGGACCCTGCCTATCGGAATCATCGGCGCACGGGTTTACTATGTGATTTTTTCGTGGAATACCCTGTATCGATACAATCCCATGGAGGCGTTTAACATTCGCGAGGGGGGACTGGCGATTCACGGCGGACTGATTTTCGGACTGGTGACCGCCTGGACGGTCTGCCGGAAAAAGAACATTCCGTTCCTCTCCATGGCGGATTTGATTCTCCCGGGCGTGGCATTGGCGCAGTGCATCGGTCGCTGGGGGAATTTCTTCAACAGCGAGGCATACGGCCGGACCACCGACCTGCCTTGGGCGATTGTGGTGAACGGGCAGCACGTGCATCCTACGTTCTTGTATGAATCCGTTTGGTGCGGACTTCTGTGCCTGTTTCTCCTCTATATGGACAACCGTCATCGGCGATTTTCCGGTCAGATTATGTGCCTGTACGGAATCCTGTATTCGGCGGAACGTTTTTTTGTGGAGTCCCTGCGGACGGACAGCCTGATGATCGGGCCTTTTCGGCAGGCCATGGTGCTCAGCGCATTTGTTTTTGTGGGAAGCGTCATTCTCTATATCTTCCTGAAGAGACGAGAAGAAAATTGAAATTAAGTCTGTATGATGTTACAATAAGTAGTTGCCGGGATGAGAAGTGATTCCGGGAATATGTGCGAATAAAGATTTTGAGGTGAAATATGAAATTAGGTATTGTGGGTCTCCCAAACGTGGGTAAAAGTACGCTGTTCAATGCGATTACGAAGGCCGGTGCGGAAGCGGCCAACTATCCGTTCTGTACCATCGAGCCGAATGTGGGCGTGGTGACGGTTCCGGATAAGAGACTGCAGGTGCTGCACGATATTTACAATTCGAAGAAGACCATTTACACCACTATCGAATTCTGCGACATTGCAGGCCTGGTGAAAGGTGCGTCCAAAGGAGAAGGATTGGGAAACAAGTTCCTGGGTCATATCCGAGAGGTTTCGGCAATCGTGCACGTGGTTCGCTGCTTTGAGAATGACAATATCGTTCATGTGAACGGTCATATCGATCCGCTGGATGATATCGATACCATCAATACGGAGTTGATTTTTGCGGACCTGGAGGTTCTGGAGAGAGCCATCGCCCGGACGCAGAAGAACATGAAGGCGGACAAAAAGCTGGGATCCAAGCTGGCGATTCTGGAGCGGGCCAAGGAATGGCTGGAAAGCGGAAAGAATATTCGTGCCATGGAAATGGATGAAGACGATCACGAGGTGCTGGATGAAATCGATCTGCTGACCTCGAAACCGATCATCTACGTAGCCAACGTGTCCGAGGATGAAGTGGCAAATACGGACAATCCGTATGTGAAGCAGGTTTCGGAACTGGCGGCGGCAGAAGGTGCACGCTGCGTACAGATTTGTGCGGAAATTGAGGCCGAGATGGCAGAGCTGGAGGATGAGGAACGGGATGCGTTCCTGGAGGACCTGGGCATTGAGGAGTCCGGCCTGGACAAGCTGATTAAAGCATCTTACTCCTTGCTGGATCTCATCTCCTACCTGACGGCAGGCGAACCGGAAGTTCGTGCGTGGACCATCAAGAGAGGCACCAAAGCACCGCAGGCAGCCGGAAAGATTCACACGGATTTCGAGAAGGGATTTATCCGTGCGGAAACCATCACCTATGACCAGCTGGTGGAATGCGGCGGCAACCTGGGAAAGGCCAGAGAAAAGGGCCTGATCCGCTCCGAGGGAAAAGATTACGTGGTGCAGGACGGCGACGTCATCCACTTCCTGTTTAACGTGTAAACGAACGGCATACAGAAGATTGTTGAAAATTATTTGCAAAACTGCTTGATTTTTGCAAAAGGATTGGTATAATGACTGTAGAGGTTATCCTTAATAATCTCTTTAATCTCTAGTCCCAATACCCTTTTTACGAAACAGACTGCTCCCCTGCAGTCTGTTTTATTTTTTTGTAATTTTGCGTATTCTATTGTGAACTTGAAGTGAATAATAATTTAATACAAGTTGATAAAAAGGAATGACAGATATGGTATAATACAAGGTACTTTACGTATATAGAAAAAAGTGGGAGGTGACCGGAAATGAACGATCCAAGGGATATCAAACTGGCACAGATGCTTGTGAATTATTCCGTCCGGATTCAGCCGGGAGAAAAAATATTAATCGATTATACCGGAGAGGAGTGCGTTCCTCTGGTAAAAAGAATTGTGCGGGAAGTCTACGCTGCGGCGGGAGTTCCTTTTGTGAAGTGCGACCATCCGATTGTCACTCGTGAATTCCTGATGGGATGCAGCGAGGAGCAGGTGAAGCTGCAGGACGATGCGGATTTGTACTTGATGAAACAGATGGATGCCTATATCGGAATTCGGGCGGCGGCCAACGCAGCGGAGTTCAGCGATGTGCCGGCGGAGAAATACCACCTGTACGAAAAATTCACGGCGCCGAGTCTGAATGAACGGGTGGACCACACCAAGTGGGTGATTCTGAGATACCCGACGCCGGCGATGGCGCAGCGCATGAACCGGAGCCAGGAGGCGTTTGAGGAATTCTACTATGACGTGTGCACCCTGGATTATTCCAAAATGAATCACGCCATGGATGCGCTGAAGAAGCGGATGGATGAGACGGATCAAGTGAGAATCGTGGCACCGGGAACGGATGTGACCTTCTCCATTAAAGATATTCCGTCGGTGAAGTGTGCCGGGGAATGCAACATTCCGGATGGCGAGGTGTATACCGCACCGGTGAAGGATTCCATGAACGGTGTGATTACATACAATACGCCGTCGGAGGAACAGGGCTTTACCTTTGAGAATATCCGTTTTGAAATCAAGGACGGCAAGATTGTCCGGGCCACTTGCAACAATGAGGAGCGGATTAACCGAATCTTGGATACGGATGCAGGCGCGCGGTACTTCGGTGAATTTGCCATCGGAGTCAACCCCTATGTGCTGCATCCCATGAAGGAAACCCTGTTTGACGAAAAAATCTGCGGAAGCATCCACCTGACACCGGGAATGTGTTACGAGGATGCACCCAACGGAAATGAATCGGCAGTTCATTGGGATTTGGTGCTGATTCAGCGAGCGGATTACGGCGGCGGGGAGATTTGGTTCGACGGAGAGCTGATTCGAAAGGACGGAATCTTCCTGCCGGAGGATTTGAAGTGCCTGAACCCGGAGAATCTTCAATAGCTTTGAAATACGGAAGGATGGAAAGAATACATGTGGAATCGCGTGGAAGTAAAGGCAAAAGGAAAAGCCGGATTTAAAAGAAATTATTGGAACTGTGTCGTAGCGTCGCTGCTTTTTACGCTGGTAAGCGGCGGACTCAGCGGCAACGAACAGAGAATTACTCGACAGCTTGAGGAGAATTACATGGATCCGGCCGCACTTTTGGGATTCATTACTTCGCCGAAGGTTATCGGCGGTGCCGCGGTGGGTCTGGCCATCGGAATTCTGGTGTTCGGCGCATTGGAAGTGGGCTGCAGCCGGTTCTTCCTGCTGAATCAGCTCCGGCCGGCATCGGTTTCGGAAGTGGGCTACGGCTTTAATCACAATTACTGGAACAACGTGGGCACTATTCTGCTTCGAAACGTGTTCGTGATACTTGGAGTGATTCTCTTTATCATTCCGGGTGTGATTATGTCCTACCAGTACCGAATGGTTCCGTATATCCTCAGCGAGAAGCCGGAGTTGGGACCGAAAGAAGCGCTGGATTATTCCAAGAAGATGATGGAAGGCCACAAACTTGATGCGTTCATCTACGACCTCTCCTTTATCGGCTGGATTCTGCTGTCGATGTGCACCCTGGGCATCGCAGGAATTTTCTATACGAATCCGTACAAATATGCAGCGGATGCGGAGCTGTACCTGGCCATCCGGTCCGGCGAAATCAAGACCCGGGACACTTCGGAGGAGCCGGAAGATGTCCATGTGAATACGTTTGAACTGTAGTAATCAATGATGTGTGTAGATAGATAGGTAAATGTGATGCGAACAGAGAGAAATGAACAAGAGAATTTAAAGAAGGACGAAAAAAAGAACCGGCGAAAGCGGAAGATTGCCGGAGGAATTCTGGCAATCGTTCTGGCAATTGGCGGCTTTGCCGCATACCGAATTTCAACGGTAAAAGAATTTCCGAGCAACGCAAAGGTGGACGGGGTATCTGTTGGCGGATTGACCGTCCGGGAAGCGGAGAAAAAAATCAATCGGGAAGCGAATCAAATTGAATTGAAGGAAGATGAGCGGGATGCGGTAACCGTAAAGACTCAATTCAAATACGAAATCAAGGATACACTGAAGAACCGCCGGGCGCTGTCCGTAGTGGATCCGAGAAATTACATGGGCAGCGGAGCGAATTATTCCGTGCCCCTGAAGGTGACCGGCGGAGAGAAGGAAACGGCGAAGCGGATTCGGAAAGCCATTCCGGATCACAGAGGAACCGTGGAAACAAAAGATGCCTATATCGACTACAAGACCATGCGGATTGTACGGGAAGTTCAGGGCGATACGCTGGATGTGGAAGCATTGACGAAGGATGTGGCGGAGAGCCGGGAACAGTCGCCGAACGAAACTGCTTTTGCATTTAAGAGCAAAGACTACATCGCAACGCCGAAGGTGAAGTTCGACGATCTTCAGAAAGAGCTGAAGTTTGCGAAATACTATCTGGCCGATGGCCTGACCTTGCGGGCGGATTCCGGCGATACGGTGAAGGTGACGCCGAAACAGCTGTCGAAGGTGATTCTCTACACGGAGGATGGCCCGGAATACAGCGAAAAAGGCGCTCAGAAGGTGGCAAAGGAGCTGGCGAAGAATTACTCCCAGGACGTGTACACGGTGGAAACGGAAGAAGGGGCGAAGACTCTGATCAACTACGGAATCAAGAGCAGCGTGGATCGGAAGAAAACGGCGGAATCCATTCTGAAGGCAGCAAAGTCCAAGAAGAAGGGAACCTTGTATCTGAAGGCGTCCAATCAGGACTTGAGCACCCGGGTGGAGGTGAGCATCTCCAGCCAGACGGTGTATTACGTTCAGAACGGAAAGGTGAAGCTGAAGACGTCGGTGGTAACGGGCGGACCGAACCATGCGACCCCTCGGGGAATTTTTCAGCTGGCGTATAAGGAGCGCAATGTAACGCTGAAGGGATCCAACGGGGACGGAACGGATTACGCTTCCAAGGTAAGCTATTGGATGCCGTTCAACGGCGGGATCGGACTGCACGATGCACCGTGGCGAAGCAGCTTCGGAGGCAGTATTTATCAGAGCGGCGGATCTCACGGCTGTGTCAATATGCCGTCGGCAAAGGCAAAGCAGCTGTTTGGATACATCGATGCGGGAACCCTGGTATACGTGTATGACTGATAGAATCCGGTGACAGGGGTGACGGAAAGGAGTTCGGTATGAGGTCGGAGTATCGGCACGGAATTCTGAAATTCGGAGTTGCGGCGGCCATGATTGCGGTTGCCATGGTTTGCCGTTACCTGACCAAGGCAGAGGATCTCAGCGATTGGGCGTGGAATGCCCTGTCGCTGCTTCGTACCGGAATATACCTTTCGCTGATTTATATGTGGATTCTGTCCATTCGATTTCGGATTCGCCAGAGCCAGGTCCGGAACTATCTGATGATGACCGGATTCCTGCTTCTGTTCTGGTTCGGACTGCGGACTTGTAAATATAATTATGTCCACAGCATAAACGGAAGCTGCATCTGCTGGTATGGATTCTATATCCCGATGGTGCTTATTCCTCAGATGGCGGTTTTCGTTGCCTGCTGCCTGGGAAAGCGAGAGGATTACCGGGTTCCGTGGGGATATCGCCTCTTGTACATCCCTTCCGCAATTGCAATACTTACGGTGCTGACCAATTCCTTTCACCAGAAGGTGTTCGTCTTTCCGCCGGGAGCGGAAAACCCGTTGGCGGATTACCTGTACGGGCCGGCATATTACGGCGTGGTCGGTTGGATTCTGGCGGAAGTAGTGCTGTTTTTTGTGATTCTGTTTCTGAGGAGGCACAGAAGCTTGCTGAGATGGCGAAACAGTATTGTATTCCTGCCAATTTTGGTGATGATTGGATATTCCATCCTTTATGTTCGAAAGGTGCGGTTGGTCCTCTGGTTTGCGGGGGATATGACGGCCGCATTGACGGTGATGATTCTGGCGACCTGGGAGCTCTGCATTGCACTCTCCATCATCCCGTCCAACAGCAACCATGCCAAGCTGTTCCGATATTCTACGGTGGGGGCCAAGATTACGGATTCGCAGATGAATATCATCTACAGGTCTGAAGGGGCTCGGGTGTTCAACAAAAAAACGCTGCTGCAGGCGCTGATTCGTCCCATCAACTTTGAAAAATTTCGTTTGGCAGGAACGGAAATTCGAGGCGGATACGTATTCTGGAACGAGAATATTTCGGATGTTCGGAAAACGATTCAGGAATTGCAGAGCCTTCGGGAACAGCTGCGAGAAAAGAATCGGCTGCTGCAAAGCGAGGTGAATCTGCAGGAAGAAAAAGCACGAATTAACGAACAGATTCGTCTGTACGATTCCATTCGGAGTGAAATTCACCCAAAACTCAACCAGTTGGAAACTCTGCTGGAACAGATGGATGCGGATTCCATTGACGGCTGGATGCAAATCTGCGTGCTGGGAACCTATATTAAGCGGAGAAGCAATCTGATTCTTCTGGGGGAGGAATCGGGACGAATTCCGGTTCGAGAGCTGGAGCTGTCCCTGCAGGAATCCATGGAGAATTTGAAATTGTGCCGGGTGCCGGGCAATATGATTTGCCAAGGTGCCGGATATATCGATAAAGAAAATGCGGTGCGGTTATACGATGCGGCGGAATGGCTGTTGGAACAGGTTTGGAAGACCATTCGGGCATTTATCATCACTGTGGCGATTCAAGATAACATCGGGTATGTGGCGTTTAATATTGATGGAACGCCGGACGTGCTGGGGGATGCGAAAACTGTTTTTATGGAAGAATTCGGTTTGCCTTGCGATATCCAGATTCAGGAACGGGATATTCGGATTCGAGTGGAAGTGGGAACAGGAGGCACGATAAAATGAGTGGTTTCGGTGACTTTGGCACAATCGTTCAGTCGATGGACTTGATTTTCATGTTTCTGAACTGGGCGATGAGCCTTTTTGTCGTAATCGGTGCATTGATGGTGCGTGGAAAGCGGATGCTTCGGGATTCGTTGATTGCGCTGCTGCTCTTCGCCGCGGATTCCTGGTTTCTGCTGCTCTTTACCGGAGAAGTGGACGTTGATTTTCCACTGGCGTGGGTGCTGTTGCCGATTGTGCTGGCGATTTTTATGAATATGAAAATTGACCTATATACCTCCCAATCGAGGAATCAGGAAATTAGCCGGTTCTCCATTCAGGAGAGTACCAATAAGTTCCCGATTGGTCTGTGCTTCAGCCGAATGGACGGTCATCCCTATTTGGTGAATGCCCGGATGGATGAGCTGAGCTATCGGATTGCGGATCAGCCGGTGAAGAATGCCAATGAATTCTTCACTCAGGTTCAGGCGGGAAACCGGGAAGGCATATGCCGAACGGAGCGAGACGGAATTCCGTTACTGCGATTTCCGGACGGTCGTACCTGGAGCTTTCAAAAGGAGCTGCTGAAAACCGATGGGGAGGAGATTCTGCAGGTTGTCGCAATCGACACCACGGAACTGGAATTGCTGCTGGAGAAGCGGCGGAATGAGAACCGAAAATTGGAGGAAATCAATCGGCGGCTTCAGGAATACGGAAAGTCGGTGGAATCTCTGGCGACGGCAAAGGAATGGCTGGATACGAAGATGAGAATCCATGACACGATTGGGCAGAATCTGATGGCAACCAAGTACCTGTTCTACGATAAAGGAGATGAAGCCCGGCGAGAGGCGATTCGAGAGAATTGGCGGCGAACGGTGAGAATGCTCCAGCATGACGAAGATGTGGTGGAATCAGAGGACGGGATGAAATACTTTCTGGAGGCGGCCCGAAAGGTAGGGGTTGCGGTTCATCTGGATGGAACGATACCGGAAGCACCATCGGTTCGGGAACTGGTTGCGGCCAGCGGAATACAGATGCTGACTAATGCGGTCCGCCATGCGGAGGCCCGGGAATTGTGGGTTCTCATTGAAGATGAACCCATGAATTGTCGGATGCTTTTCTATAATGAAGTGAAGGATGAAGCGAAGAGGGGGTCCGGTACCGTTGTGGAAGGCGGCGGCCTTTCGGGGCTTCGAAAGAAGGTGGAAGAACTGGGGGGGATAATGACCGTCTCTTCCGGAGAGTACTTCCAAATTGAGATTATCATGCCAAAAGGAGGGCGCGATTATGTATAACGTGATGATTGTAGAAGACGATCCGATGGCGAGGCGCCTTCTGGAAATTATGGTAACTTCCGATGAGTCCTATCACCTGGCGGTATCGGTGGAAAGCGCTTCCGTGGCGGAAGTCTATTGCATGACAGAATCCATTGATTTGATTTTGATGGATGTGTGCACGGCCCTTCATGCCAGCGGACTGGATGCGGCCATTAAGATTAAGAAGCTGTTTCCGCAGATTCGGATTATTATTATCACCAGCCTTCCGGAATGCAGTTTCATTGAACGAGCTCGGGAGGGCGGAGTGGACAGCTTCTGGTACAAAGATCCTTTTGAAAATAAACTGCTGGACATTATGAATCGGACTATGATGGGAGAATCCATCTACCCGGATCAAAGCCCGACTTCCAATATGGGGCTGGCTACCAGCTCGGAATTCACTGAAAGGGAATTGGATGTCCTTCGGGAACTGATCAGCGGAGATACGGATGAGATGATTGCGGAACGATTGAACTTATCGGTGCATACCATCAAGAAACATGTAAAAAGCATGTTTCAGAAGACCGGTTGCACCACCCGAACACAGCTTGCAGTGATGGCGCTAGAGAGCGGGATTGTGGTTCGCGGAATTTAGACAGAGAGCGTCATAAATACAAATAAATTATAAAAATAATAAAAGGCGAGTACCTTAGCTCTTTAAAGCTAGAAATACTCGCCTTTTATCGTTTCTCTTTATGAAATTATTTTTCCTCTTCCTGCAAGAAGGATTCTTCGAATCGATGATCCGATTCCTGCTCCTCCAGCACCCGGTGATATTCTTTAAAAATTGCATCACAAATTTTCTCGCGAGTCTTTGCAGTCAGGGGGTGAGCAATGTCGCGGAAATCACCATTTCCTAACCTCTTATTGGGCATGGCGATAAATTCGCCATTGCTTCCGTTGATGATCTTGATGTCGTGAACCACGAATTCATTGTCGATTGTAATGGAAACGACGGCTCTCATCTTCTCATCATCGGTAATCTTTCGTATGCGTACGTCTGTAATTTTCATCAATAACCTTCCTAATATGGATTGTTCCTACATGTTTTCCAACAATATTATATAACGATAGAACAAAAAAATCAATGGAATTCTAATCAGAGTGTTATATTTCTCAGTTTACTTTTTTTGAAAAAATGACCGGATTATGAGGACTCATATTCTTGTATTACGGTGAAAAATACTCTATAATAATTCTGTATGATTCATCAGGAGGTGTGTTGATTGGAGAGCATTTCAAATTACAAAAGAATACATTGTCTCGGAATCGGCGGAATCGGACTTTCCGCGGTTGCCGAGATTCTACAGAATAACGGACATATCGTGTCCGGAACGGATTTAAACGAAACCGACGTGACCCGCCATTTGGAGAGCGTGGGCATTCGCGTGGTGTATGAGCATCGTGCCGACAATGTGGACGGTGTGGATGCCGTCGTATATTCCGCAGCGGTTTCGGCAGAGAAGCCGGAAATGGTTCGGGCGAAGGAACTGGGCATTCCGTGTTTCAGCCGTGCAGAGGTTCTGGGAATGATTATGGAGCATTACAAGAACAGCGTGGCGATTTGCGGAACCCACGGAAAGACCACGGTAACATCCATGACTTCCTTGATTCTGCGGAATGCGAAGTACAAGCCGACAATTTTGGTTGGCGGAAATCTGGATGAGATTAACGGAAACGTGGAAATCGGGGAGAACGAATATTTTGTCACAGAGGCCTGCGAGTACATGGACAGCTTCCTGCACCTGCGTCCTCGCATCGGTGTGCTGCTGAACATCGATTCCGATCATCTGGATTATTTCAAGAACATCAATAATATCAAGAAGTCCTTCCGTCAGTTCGTGGAGCAGATTCCGAAGGACGGTGTGGTGATCGCCTTTGACGGGAATCCGTTTGTTCGGGACGTGCTCCAGGGCATGGAAAACCGAATCACCTACGGATATACGGAAAGCAGCGATTACTGTGCGGTGAACATTCAGTTCGATGATAACGGATTCCCGGAATACGACCTGTACTACAAGGGCGAGATGCTGTGCCACGTGCATCTCAGCGTGCCGGGCGAGCACAATGTGCTGAACTCCATGGCCGCTTTTGCGACCGCTCATTACCTTGGCGTGGATACGGAGGTCATTACGGACACCTTGCTTTCCTATCGAGGAACGCATCGTCGTTTTGATTTTACCGGATATACGGAAGCCGGTGCAAAAATAATCGACGATTATGCTCACCATCCGACGGAAATCAAGGCGACACTGAGTGCGGCAAAGAACATTCGCCACAACGATCTGTGGTGCATTTTCCAGCCTCACACATATACCCGAACAAAAGCGCTGTTCGATGATTTTGTGGATTCCTTCGGAATGGTGGACCATCTGATTATCACGGATATCTACGCTGCGAGAGAGAAGGATGTGTACAACGTATCTTCTCAGAAGCTGGAAGAGGCCATGCAGAAGAAACATCCGGATAAGGATATTCGATACATGGGCGATTTTGAAAGCATTGCAGAATATGTTGGTGCAAATGCCGGAAAAGATGATATCATTATTACGATGGGTGCCGGGGATGTCTACAAGATTGGAAAGATGCTGCGCACCAATGAGAGCAAAGGAGAATAGATGAATTTTGAAGAGTATCGTTCCCGGGAAAGCGAGCGAATTCAGGCGAACCGGAAACGTATGGAAGAAGATGGAGTCATTTTTCAAGATATCTACAACGCGTATATCGACGACTCCGTGGTAATTGAAGAAGGTGCTTTTATCGCCTGCAACGTTACATTGAAAGGAAATACCGTAATCCATCGGGAGGCGTTTATCGGACAGTCCTCTTACCTGGAAAATGCGGAAATCGGTGCCGGAACGAAGGTTCAGACCTCGTACATTCTGGACAGCAAGGTGGGAGAGAACACCACGGTGGGACCTTTTGCCTATATTCGTCCGGGAAGCGTAATCGGCAATGAATGTAAGGTGGGCGACTTCGTGGAAGTGAAGAATTCCACTTTCGGCGACGGAAGCAAATCCTCTCATTTAACCTATATCGGAGATGCGGATATCGGAAAGAATGTAAATCTGGGCTGCGGCGTGGTATTCGTGAACTACGACGGCGCGAAGAAATATCGCTCTACGGTGGGAGATGACAGCTTTATCGGCTGCAACTCGAATCTGGTTGCACCGGTAAACGTGGGGGACGGTGTCTATGTGGCAGCGGCAACCACCATAACGGAAGACGTTCCTTCCGATGCGCTTTGCATTGGACGCGTTCGTGCGGAGAATAAAGAAGGCTGGGTATCCAAGAGAAAGATTCTCAAGAAGGACCAGTAAGACAATCGTTACTTAATTTTTTATTTCTAATATATGCTTAGGGGGTATATACACATGGAAACAAAGGCTTTTTCCAACATGAAACTTTTCGCATGCAACTCGCATCCGGAGTTGGCAAAGGAAATTGCAGATCTGATGGGCGTAGAACTGGGAAAGGCAACCGTTAGCAAGTTCAGCGACGGTGAGATTTCGGTCAGCATCTGGGAGTCCGTTCGTGACAAGGATGTATTCATCATTCAGTCTACCGGAAATCCGGTAAACGACAATCTGATGGAACTCCTGATTATGGTAGATGCCATGAAGAGAGCGTCTGCAGGCAGCATCAATGCGGTAATTCCGTATTACGGTTATGCTCGTCAGGACAGAAAGGCAAAGGCCAGAGATCCGATTACGGCAAAGCTGGTGGCAGACCTGCTGGTAGCAGCCGGTGTGGATCGGGTAATCACCATGGATCTTCACGCAAACCAGATTCAGGGATATTTCGACATTCCGGTAGATCACATGATTGGACTGCCGACTCTGACGGAATACTTCATTAAGAAGGAGATGGAAGACGTTGTCGTTGTATCTCCGGACCACGGAAGCGTACCGAGAGCAAGAAATATGGCAGAACGCATGAACTGCCCGATTGCTATCGTGGACAAGAGAAGACCGGAGCCGAACAAGAGCGAGATCATGAACATCATCGGAGATATCAAGGGCAAGAACTGCATCATTCTCGATGATATGATCGATACCGCAGGAACCATCACCAATGCGGCAAATGCCATCAAGGATATGGGCGCAAAAGAAGTATACGCATGTGCTACCCACGGCGTGCTGTCCGGTCCGGCGATTGAGAGATTGGAAAAGAGTGCAATTAAGGAACTGGTAATTCTGAACACATTGCCGATTCCGGAAGAGAAAAGAATTGACAAGATGACCATTCTCTCCGCTGCACCGATTTTCGCTGAAACGATTTCCAGAGTATATACGCACGGTTCTGTCAGTGCAATGTTTAACTAATCCATGTATATCATTGCAGGACTAGGCAATCCGGGCTCAAAGTACGAGAACACAAGACACAATATGGGGTTCAAGGCCATCGATGCCATGGCATCGGAATTCGGAATCGATGTGAATCGGGCCAAATTCAAAGGTTTAATCGGAGAGGGACGCATTGGAACCGAAAAGGTGATTCTGTTGAAGCCTCAGACTTATATGAACCTCAGCGGGCAGTCGGTTCGGGAGATTATGAATTTCTATAAGATTCCGGAAGAAAATTTAATCGTAATATACGATGATTTTGATTTGCCCATCGGGTCGATTCGTGTTCGCAAAAGCGGCGGCCCCGGAACACATAATGGAATGAAGTCCGTGGTTCAGGAACTGGGCTCTCGGAAATTTCCCCGAGTTCGGGTGGGAATCGGCAGCAGTGACGGTTCCACCATCCAATTTGTCATTGGAAAAGTGGGGAAGGATGAACAGCAGATTCTGAACGAAGCGGCAGAGGCAGCGGCATCTGCGGCAGCGGATATTATTCGCATTGGAATTGAAAATGCGATGAACATCCATAATACAAGAAAGAGCGAAAAAAAGGATGATCATTAACTTCACAGGGGTAAGCGGCAGCCGTGTCGCTTACCTCGCTTCCAAAGAAATAAAGAATTACAACTCAACATTAATCGTGGTATCTTCCGGCCTTGTTGCGGACAGGCTCAGGGAAGATATTTCTTTTTTTGTACCCGATATTTCGGTTCAGACGCTTCCGGAAAAAGAAGATTTTCATTTTCTCTACGAAGCCCGAGACAAGGATGAATTGGTGCGGCGAATCCGCGGCATGGAGTCTTTGGCGGGAACTTCTCACGATGTGGTTATCGTGCCGATTTCCGCATTGCTGCCGACGGTGGATGAGAAAGCGCATTTTCTGAAGTATCGGCGAATGATCCGGTTGGGGGATGAGGTGGATCCGGATGAGCTGAAGAACTTTCTGGTACAAGCCGGATACGAATACAACAGCGTTACCTCCGCACCCGGAGAATTCAGCGGACGAGGCGATATCATCGATGTGTATTCTCCTTCCATGGAGAACCCGGTGCGAATCGAATTCTTCGATACGGAAATCGATTCCCTGCGAACTTTCGACCCCGTTTCCCAGCGGTCCGTGGAGTCCGTTTCCCAATTTCAAATCGTTCCGGCGGTGGAATTCATGCCGGAACCGGAAGCGGTGGAGAAAGCCTTAGAGCGGATTGAAGCGGAATACCGGAAGCGAATCGACGAGCTGAAGGAGCAGCGGGAAAAAGAAAATCTGAAAGACGGCCGAATCGAACGGTATGAAGAAGAGCTGGGCCGCATCCGGGAGATGTTCCGGAACCGCACCAACCTGCCGATTTTCTCGGAATACATTTCCTATTTTGATGTGCCGGAAACCCGGATGTGGAACTATATGAACAACGGGCTTGTACTGGTGTACGACCCGGCCCGAATCGGAGAGGCCATCCCGGAATATCAGGACAAGGATTCCTTCCTTCGGATGTACCGGGAGTGTGAGAACATTCGGATTACCACTCCTTTTCCGGAGCGAATCGAGGGCGTGGACCGGCTGGATGAAATTCAAAATATTGAAAGCCGTCCGGTAGCACCGTTTAACGGACAGCTCCAGATGCTGGCCTCCTCTGTTAAAGGATACCTGAAGAAGGGGTATGAAGTGCACCTGGTGTCCTCTACGGAAGAACGGGGAACACGGCTGCGGGAATACTTGGACGAAGGGGGCGTTCACGGAAATCTTTTATACGATACCGGAAACCTGAGCGCCGGATTGATCCTGGAGGAAGAACGGTTATGCTATATTTCGGAAAATGATATTTTCCCGGGACAGAAGAAAGCGCTTCGCCGAAAGAAAAAGAAATCCCCATCCATTGACTTTTCGGATCTTCAGAAGGGCGATTACGTGGTGCACGAGGTTCACGGAATCGGCCGATTCGAAGGAATTAAGACGCTGGAGACGGACGGAGAAGCCAAAGATTATCTGAAAATTCATTACGCCGGATCGGATGTGCTGTACATTCCCACGGAGCAGCTGGATATCATTCAGCGGTATATCGGAAATGAAGGAAATGCACCGCGCCTGTCGAAACTTTCCGGCGGAGAGTGGCGGCGTACCCGGGATCGGGTTCGAAAATCCGTCATGGAAATCGCGGAAGATCTGGTGAAACTCTATGCGGAGCGGGAAGCCGCCGGCGGATATGCCTTCTCCAAAGACACGGTGTGGCAGCAGGAATTCGAGGATGATTTTCCGTACACGGAAACGGAAGACCAGCTGCAGGCCATCGCGGAAATCAAGGAGGATATGGAGAAGCCGCTGCCGATGGACCGCTTGCTCTGCGGCGATGTGGGGTACGGAAAGACGGAAGTGGCGGCTCGGGCGATTTTCAAATGCATTTCCGAAGGCCGCCAGGCGGTTCTGCTGGCGCCTACCACTTTGTTGGCAGATCAGCATTACCATACCCTAAAGGCGCGCTTTGAGAAATTTCCTTTTGAAATCGAAATGCTCTCCCGATTCCGGTCGGATGCGGAACAGACGAAGATTATCGAAAAGCTGAAAAAAGGAACTTTGGATTTGGTTATCGGGACCCACCGGGTGCTGTCCGATGATGTGAAGTACAAGGATTTGGGATTACTGGTCATCGATGAAGAGCAGCGCTTCGGCGTGAAACACAAGGAAAAAATCAAGATGCTGCGGAAGAACATCGACGTGCTGACCCTGTCGGCCACGCCGATTCCGCGGACACTGAACATGTCCTTAACCGGAATTAAGAATATCAGCACCATCGAGGAACCGCCGCAGGATCGCCTTCCGGTGCAGACTTACGTGACGCCGGAAGATGAAACCCTGATTCAGGAAGTTATCGAACGGGAGCTGAACCGAAACGGTCAGGTGTTCGTCATCTACAATCGGATTAAAGGTATTCGAAAGGTGGCGGAGACCATTCAGGAGCTAGTGCCTCAGGCTCGGGTCGGCGTCGGTCACGGACGGCTGGACGAGCGGAGCCTGGAGAACGTGATGCTGGATTTCGTGGAGCACCGCACGGATGTACTGGTATCCACCACGATTATCGAAACGGGAATCGACATTCCAAATGCCAATACCATCATCATCCTGGATGCGGACCGAATGGGACTGTCCCAGCTGTACCAGCTCCGAGGCCGCGTAGGCCGGTCCGATACCCTGGCGTACGCGTATCTGACCTATAAGCCGGAGAAGGTCCTTACGGAAATTGCCCGGAAACGGTTGGCGGCCATTCGGGAATTCACGGAATTCGGTGCGGGCTTTAAGCTGGCCATGCGGGATCTGGAACTTCGCGGCGCCGGAAACGTGCTGGGAGAAGCGCAGCACGGACACATTGAGGGCATCGGATACGAGCTGTACTGCAAGGAGATTGAGCGGGCGGTCAGCCGCCTGAAAGGGGAGGACGTGACCGAAAGCCGTTCGGAAAGCACCTTGGAATTCAACGTACCGGCGCGCATTCCGAAGCAGTATATCGGGGACGAAACCCTTAAACTTCAGGCATATAAGAAAATTGCTCAGATTGAGACGGAAGAAGATGCGGATGATGTAATGGAAGAGATGATGGATCGGTACGGAGATATGCCGGAAGTCATGGTGAATCTGATACGGATTGCGGAAATCCGCAGCGCATCGGAACGCCTGGGTATTGAAATCCTGAAGCAGCTGGGAAACCGGGTGCAGATCACATTTTACGAAACGAACCGCATGACGGCCTACGGACTTGTCATGGCCACCCAGGCACTGGGGAAAAAGCTGACGATTCAGAGCGGAAAAGTACCGTCGCTGAGTCTGTTCGTGGGTACGGACGACGTGTTAAAGCAGGTGTTAACGCTTCTTCGGATTCTGCAGAAAAAGGAACCGGAAGAATAAAAGGAGGAACTCAGATGATTTTTGAAAAAATTGGATTAATCGATTCGTCATTTCAGTATCGGTCGGACATGACCGTTGTAACCAAAGGCGACCGGATTGTCTATATCGGTTCCGAAAAACCTTCGGTAGAAATCACCCGGGAAGCCGGCCCGGTCTATGACGGAACGGGAAAAGTGCTTTTACCGGGATTCTACAACGCCCACGGCCATTCGCCCATGTGTTTGATGCGGGGTTATGGAGAGAACCTTCCGCTGGATGAGTGGCTGAACAACCGGATTTTCCCTTTTGAGGCGAAATTGTACCGCAAGGGCGTGTATTGGAGTACCCTCCTGACCATGGCAGAATCCATCCGCTATGGCATCGTTTCCACCTCGGATATGTACATGTTCTGCGATGATATGATTCGAAGCATTTCGGAGAGCGGCATGAAGAGCAATATCTGCCATTCCGTAACGAATTTTACCGGAGCGGCGCCGGAAGACAATCCTTCTTTTAAAAACATGAAGGACCTGATTCTCATGTACGACGGATTTGAAGGCGGCCGGATTCATACCGATGCCTGCCTCCATGCGGAATACACGAACGATGAGCGGACCGTTCGAGCGGTGGCGGATGTTGCCCGGGAATTCGGCGTTCCGATTCAGGTGCACGTATCGGAAACGGAGAAGGAGACGCGGGCGTGCATGGAACGCCACGGCGGCCGCACCCCGGTAAAATATCTGTCGGACATGGGATTCTTCGATTCTCCGGTGACGGCGGCCCACTGCGTGTGGCTGAACGATGAGGATCGGCAGATTCTGGCAGAGGGAAAAGCCACGGTTGCGGTGAATGCTGCCAGCAATCTGAAACTGTGCAGCGGAATTTGCGACACGCCGAAGCTTCTGAAAGCGGGGGTGTCTCTTGCCATCGGTACGGACAGCGTCGCCAGCAACAACAATTTGGACTTCTTCGAAGAGATGAAGCTTTTCGCCCTTCTGGAAAAAATAAAAGGCGGCGCGGATACCATCGTCCGGCCGGAAGATGTGTTGTACGCGGGCACCAGAGCCGGCGCCCTGTCTCAGGGCCGAGAGGACTGCGGCCTGATTCAGGAAGGCTTCAAGGCGGACCTGATTGTGGTAGATGCGAATGTGCCGAACATGCAGCCGGTGCACAGCATGCTGAACAACCTGGTGTACTCCGCATCCGGCAAAGATGTGCTGCTCACCATGGTGGATGGAAAGGTGCTTTATCAGGATGGCGAATATACCACCATCGACCTGGAAAAGGTGATGGCGGAAACCGATAACGCCCGGAAAAAGATACTGGACAGCCTGAATCGGTAGACCGAGCCAAACGAATTTTTTTTACCGGAAAAAGAATAGGAGGCAACATAAGCAACTTAATATATTGACTATTGTGATTAAATGTGTTTAAATGCACCTAAAGGAGAGTGTTAAAATGAACACATCAAATATCACAATTTATAAACCAAAAGACTTTGCCGAACTTTTAGGCATATCTGTTAAGACATTACAACGTTGGGACAGAGAAGGAATTTTAAAGGCAAACCGAACTCCAACTAATAGGCGTTATTACACTTATGATCAGTATCTACAATTCAAAGGTATAAATATTGAAAATGATAAACGCAAGGTGGTTATTTATACTAGAGTATCTACAAGAAATCAAAAAGATGATTTGCTAAATTAAGTTGCATTTTTAAGACAGTTTTGCAACGCAAAAGGAATTATTGTAGACCAGTGTGTTGAAGATTATGGAAGTGGTCTTAATTACAACCGTAAAAAGTGGAACGAATTATTAGATGAAGTGATAGAACAAAAAATCAAAACCATAGTAGTAACCCATAAAGATAGATTTGTCCGATTTGGTTATGATTGGTTTGAAAAATTCTGTATGAAGTTTAATACAACCATAGTGGTAGTAAATAACGAAGAACTATCACCACAAGAAGAACTCGTGCAGGATATTGTTTCAATACTTCGTGTGTTCTCTTGTAGGCTGTATGGACTTCGTAAGTATAAAAAACAAATAGAAAGGGATGAGGGAATTGCTAAAGAGCTTCAAGACAGAAATAAATCCGTCAGAAGAGCAGAAGGTCAAGATTCGCAAAACGATAGGAACTTGTAGGTTTATCTATAACTTCTATCTTGCTCATAATAAGGAACTTCATGAAAATGGGAAAAAGTTTATGAGCAGCAATAAATTTAGAGTCTGGCTTAACAATGAGTATATTCCGAATCATCCGGAATATTCTTGGATCAAGGAAGCTTATTCAAAAGCGGTAACACAGGCAGTAAATAACGGACAAACCGCATTTACGAGATTCTTTAATCACAAGAGCGCCTTTCCAAGGTTTAAAAAGAAAGGCAAATCTGATGTAAAAATGTATTTCGTAAAGAATAATCCGAAAGATTGTCGTTGTGAAAGACACAGAATCAATATTCCGTCACTTGGCTGGGTTCGAATCAAAGAAAAAGGATATATTCCCACAACAAAAGATGGATACGTAATTAGAAGCGGTCATGTCTCGATAAAAGCGGACAGATACTATGTTTCAGTTCTTATAGAAATCCCGGATAACAAGATAGTCAATAATTCCAATGAAGGAATTGGCATAGACCTTGGACTAAAGGATTTCGCCGTTGTCTCGAATGGTACAAGTTATAAGAACATTAACAAATCCACAAAATTAAAGAAACTGGAAAAACAACTCATTCGAGAACAGAGAAGTCTTTCTCGAAAGTATGAAAATTTAAAGAAAGGAGGGTCCATTCAAAGAGCGAATATACAAAAGCAAAGGCTTAAGGTACAGAAACTTCATCATAGAATTGACAATATTCGTACTGACTACATCAATAAAACAATCGCAGAGATAGTGAAAACCAAACCATCTTATATAACGATTGAAGACTTAAACGTATCAGGAATGATGAAGAACAAACATCTTTCAAAGGCAGTTTCTTCGCAGAAGTTTTATGAATTTAGAACAAAGCTTCAAGCTAAATGTAACGAAAACGGCATTGAACTTCGAGTTGTAGACAAATGGTTTCCATCATCGAAAACCTGTCATTGCTGCGGCGCTATCAAAAAAGATTTAAAGCTTTCAGACAGAACCTTCACATGTGACTGCGGTTATATCGAAGACAGAGATTTCAATGCTGCACTTAATTTGAGAGATGCTACGACTTACGAAGTTGCATAAATAAAAGCAAACGTAGGTATGTACCGAAGGCTATTTCGGGAATTTACGACTATGGAGTGTACAAGAACTTGTGAGTAGATATGATTTCGGTCAATCCAAAGCATACACGATGAAGTAGTAAGTAATGTTCGTGAGAACTTACATTATCTCGATGTGAGTATATTTAATCATATTTTGAGTGGCAGAAAAAATGCGACTGGATAAATTTTTGAAGATTTCTAGAATCATAAAGAGAAGAACGGTAGCGAAGGAAGCCTGCGAGCAGGGCCGCGTTCAGGTGAACGGAAAAGTGGCCAAGCCCGGGGTGGAAGTGAAGGTGGACGATATCATCACGGTAACCTTCGGAACCAGCGAGTTGACGGTGCAGGTCAAAAAACTAACCGAGTCCTGCAAGAAACAGGACTCGGAAGGGATGTACGAAATAATTGGATAAATAACTTTTAGACTGCCGGTCGGAAAATTCGCCGGGTTGCTTTGCTCAGCACAAGAATCAGTGCAGTGTCGATTGGCACGCAAAGGAGCTCCTTGATGAATCTGGCCGGCAGCATTGCCATGTAGCCTTTGCCCAGAATAAGGGTGAGCCAGAAGGTATTCAACAGAAGGTTGATGCCTAGCACCACTGCGATGACGGCGGCGAGGCTGGTTCCCACGGTCACTTTGCGTTTGTGCAGGAAGAGCCCGTAGATGATGCCGGTGAGGCAGGCGGAAACCGTGAAGCCCGGGAAGTAGGCGCCGGTTGGGAAAATGAGGCTTCCCAGAACGTCGGCCAGCGCGTAGGCGCCGCCGCCCCATATCGGACCGTAGTACATTGCGACAATTACCATCGGCAGAAAGCCGAAGCTGATTCGAAGCATCGGCGTGCTGATGCCCACAAAGCGGGTCAGGATGATTTCCAGTGCGATGAGGATTGCGGTAATAACGAGCTTTTCGGTGTTTGTTCTTTTTCTTTCCATTAAAAAATCTCCTTAAGATTATAATAAAAGAAGTAACGTAAACTGCTGGTATTATAATCAGGAGATTCTATATTTCCTCTATAATATTTGCAGTAGTGGATGCAATATCAAACCGCAACATGTTGTTTTCGGTCACAGACAACATCCCATTCTGTGAAACTTAACGCTTGATATTTACTCTACCGTCCTCGAATATACCACAAAAGGCCCCATAGAACAACCGATAAATTGCATTTTCGAAAATCTCGATTTTTCTCGATTTTTTAGGGATATGATTTTGCTCTCTTTCGTATTAGAATGAAAATACTTCATGAAGCAGAAAAAGAAATCGTAGAGTGATGATGTTCCAGGGGGGTAAATTATGGAAAAAGACGGTAATGGAAGTAAGGACGTAATCCCGATTATAACGAAAGAGCGATACTGCAAGATTAAGGTGGATGAAATAGAATTCATCGAACAGATTGAGAGCATGCTCCATATCATGACGATTGAACATCAGGAATACATCTTCCGTGGAAAAATAGAGGACATTGTGCCGATTATTTCCGGGAAGAGTTTCTACCGGGTGATGAAGAAATTGGTGGTGAATTTTGACAATGTACAGAATATGGGTAAAAGCACCATGAATTTTGTCTCCGGCATTACGTATGGAATCGGTCGGAACAATTTTCTGAAGGCTCGGCGGGCATATAAAAACTACCTATATGGGTATCCGCCATTCCTGGGCAGGGAAGAAAGACGTGGAAGCAATGTAGCGGAAACCTTTGAATATCAAGGCGAAGAGGAGGACCAAGAGGAGGAATAAAATAAAATTAAAAAAGTGCTTGCTTTTTGATTGCGGCAGCAGTATAATAAAAAAGCTCTCAGGAAAAATATTCTTGAGAGAAGCGCTGAAAGGTTGAAACAAAACTTTTTAAAAAAAGATTTAAAAAGTGCTTGACAAAGCCTTGAAAGTGCGATATACTAAATAAGCTGTTTCACTTGAGGCAGCAAGAACCTTGAAAACTTCATAGTGCAGAACCGGTCAAAGACGGAACACATTTCGATGGAGATTTCGTCTAAGATCAGTATAAGAGACAAACGATGTACAAATGATTTTCGAATCATACACTGTAATCGGATGTCCC
>CAKQHH010000008.1 GCA_934234035.1 uncultured Clostridia bacterium
GATGCGCACCCGCATAGCGGGTGGTTTATTTGTCTCGGACTCTTCGAGCCCTCGACGGGGCTCATAGCCCCACAAAACAAAAACACCCTCCCCGCCATACGTCTTATGGCAAGGAGGGCGTCTATTGATTTTTTCAATAAAAGGATATTCGGTTATTTCAGCTTTACCGGCACGCTGTCCTCTTCCCCTTCATTCTTAATCTCCCGAAGGTAGTTGTACAGCGTGGTCTGCGAGATGGAAAGTGCCTTGCAAATGTACGGCGTCGTTGCTCGAACGTCAAAGATTCCCTGACGCTTCAGTTCCTTGAGCAGCGTAATCTTTCCTTCCTTCGTATCCAGATCCCCGGTCGTCATCTTCCAGATGGAATTCATAATCGCATTCTGCGCCACGTTCTGAATAATATTTCCGCCGCTGTCCCCCGGAGAACATTCTTCTTCGTCCGTATTCACGTGAATCTTGTAGTTGATGTAATCCCGAAGCTCTTCCAGCTTGGAATCATCCTGATTGATGCAGATCAGCACCGCCGGTTCCCCTTTTTCATCCCGGATGATGAAATGGGAAGACCGAAGAAGTTTTCCCTTCTCGGACATCGTACGATATGCAATCATATGACCGTCAGCGTCGGACTGACGCAAAATCATTTTATAGATGGACTTGTCCATGCGGGTCCCCACTTCCCGCCCGGTAATATTGCCATTGGCAATGAACACCATCTGCATCTCGTGAAGGTCGTGCACCGCCACTTCCGTGTCCCGGCCTTCCACCTTTGCGATGCCCTTTGCCACGCCAATCATAATTTTTATCAGCTCTTCCTGTTTCATATCCTTCCTCTTTTCGTCTCTCTATCTGCCTTACGGTACAAGAAGCTCTTTCATCATTTTTAAGATATACTATCACACCGCGGCAAGGGGTTTCAATATGGGTTGTAATTTTTTTACAAAAAAAAGTGCAGTTGCAACTGCACTTTCGGCTTCAATTCAGTTTCCGGTTCCGGAACTAGTCCTCTTTCACCTTGTCCCACATGGTGGACATTCTCTGAATCTGCTTTTCGTCTGTTCCGTTTCGACGGAGCTGCTTCAAATACATTTCCTTCGGAACACCCATCTTCTTGTACGCACCCAGGTATTTCTTCATGTAATTATTCATATACAGCATAAAGCCGCCCAGATACACGAATCCCAAAACTGCAACAATCAGGGAAGCCTTCCAGCCTACCAGGAATGCCAGAAGAATCACGGCAACAGCCCAGACAATACCGGCTACACGGTTGAATTTGGACCATTTCTCCATATCCAACTGCTTCGGCATCTCTACGCCCTTTTCCTTCATCTGATTCTTATACATATTCTGCTGATAACCTTTTGACTGACGGTTAAACTGTGGTGGACGCTGTTTTCCTTTTCCCATTCTTTCACTCCTTTAAATTAGTCACACTACATTATACAGGGAAATGAGCCATTTTCCAATGTTTTTTTGGCTTTTCTTTATTAATTTTTTCCCTCATCCTCGATTACTTTGGTGCCTTCTCGGCGCTGGGATACGATTGGCACGTAATCCTCGTCGCCGAACATGGTGGTAAAACCGTTTCCGTTAATTTCACTGACATTGGAAATGGTGATAAAAGCCGTCGGATCGATGTCCAGAACCGCTCTCTTCACGCGATTCAGGTTGCGGCTGCTGATGACGCTGGAAATCACGTCGAACTCTTCCTGAATGTATCCGCCCTTTGCCGGGAAAATGGTGGTACCGTATCCCAGTTCCAACAGCTTCTCGTTGATGGATCGGCTCTTTTCCTTACTGAAGATCATGGTCTGTACGCCGCCCTGGTTCATTACCAGAATGTAGTTCATAACCATGCTGTAAATCAGCGTATAGAAGATTCCCAGAATAATTCCGTTGGTGTTGGTCATCGGAATCTGGATGATAAAAATACATACGTCCAGTGCAGACATGACCGGTGCTACCTTCCAGCCGAATTTTCGGTTCAAAATAATCGGCGGTACGTCCACACCACCGGTGGAACCGCCCATTCGAATTACCATACCGATTCCCACACCATCCATGATGCCGGCACAGATTGCCGCCATCAGCGGATCTTCTACCAAATGATGCAGCGCATCGATGTTCTGGAACAATCCGAGGAAGAACGGAAACAGGAATGTTCCGGCCACAATTGTAGCAGCAAATTTCTTTCCCAGAAGAATCCATCCGATTACGAACAGCCCAATATTAATTGCATATACGGTGGGGGTCACACCGAATCCGAAGAAGTGGTGCGCACTTCTTCCCACACCGGTCACCCCTGCAACTACCATGTCATAAGGAAGCGCAAAGCATGCCATAGCACAAGCGCTCATCGCATTTCCAAGAACGAGTTGTACCAGATCTGTTACAGTTTTCATTGTTTTACTCATCGCATTTCCTCCTTCCAATAAAAAACACCCGACATGTCGTCCGGTGTAGAAAAAACAATCTTGCCCGACGAGTATAACGTAAAAAGCCGTATAAGTCAAGCATATTCCACTTTTTTTGCACCCTTGAAAATACACTGCACGGGAAATATAATAAGAGAAGATTGTTTATGTTCATTAAGGAGGAACTATAGAAATGAAAGCTTACGAAAGACTTCTCAAGTACGTTACCGTGCGCACACCGAGTGACGAAAACAGCAGCACCATCCCATCCTCTTCCTGCCAGTTCAACCTGGCCCACGTTCTGGTGGATGAGATGAAAGCCATCGGCATTGAAGATGCGGAGGTTGACGATCAGTGCTACGTATACGGTCACATTCCGGCAACACCGGGATACGAGAACCGCACCGCCATTGGTTTTATCGCACACATGGATACGGTCGCGGACTTCTGCGATCACGATATCGTACCGGTAGTACACGAAAACTACGACGGAGAGGCATTGGCACTGGGCGACAGCGGTCTGACCCTTTCCCCGGAAATGTTCCCGCACCTTCGGACACTGAAGGGCCGCACCCTCATCACCTCGGATGGCACCACCATTCTGGGCGCCGATGACAAAGCGGGAATCGCTGAGATTCTCACCGCAGTGGAAGATCTTTCGGACATCCCTCACGGACCGATCAGCGTTGCTTTTACCCCGGACGAAGAAATCGGCACCGGCGCATCTCACTTCGATGTGAAGAGATTTGGCGCGACCTACGCGTACACTTTGGACGGTGATACGGAAGGCGAAATTCAGTTCGAGACATTCAACGCCGCTCAGGCAAAATTAACATTCCACGGCACCAACGTGCATCCGGGTTCCGCAAAGGACATCATGGTAAATGCGGCGCTGGTAGCGATGGAATACGATTCTCTGCTTCCGGCTGCAGAACGTCCGGAAAGAACCGAGGACTATGAAGGCTTCTATCACCTGACCCACATGGAAGGCGGCGTTTCCGATGCATCCCTGACCTACATTCTCCGGGATCACGATGCGCATGTTTTCGACAACCGCCAGAAGACCATGCGTCAGGCAGCGAAGTTCCTCAACGAGCGTTACGGTGCCGGAACCGTGGAACTGGATATTCGGGTTCAGTATCGGAACATGGCAGAAGTTATCGAGAAGTGCCCAATCGTCTTAGAAAATGCGAAGAAGGCGTGCAAAGCAGCCGGCGTGGAAGAGCTGATTCTTCCGGTACGAGGCGGCACCGACGGAAGCACCTTGAGCTTCATGGGTCTGCCTTGCCCGAATCTGGGAACCGGCGGACACGCATACCACGGTCCTTACGAGCACATCACTTTGGAAGGAATGGATCAGTCCGTTCAGGTCATCCGGGAATTGATTCGCACCTTTGGAGAACAGGAATAATCCGATGACCGCACTTCATATCTTTGATTGTGACGGTACGCTGCTGGATTCCATGCGAATGTGGGACAACATCAGCAGCGATTATCTCCGAAGTCTGGGCATTCAGCCGCCGGCGGATCTGGCGGAAATTCTGGATCCTCTCACCTTCCCGGAGAGCGTTCAATACTTGGTAGACCACTTTGACCTGGATGGCTATGAAAAGACCTCACAGGGGCTGATGGACCGGGTACTGTGGCACTACGAGAACGACCTAGAGCTGTTTCCGGGAATTCCGGAGGAATTGGAAGCGGTGTCCCGAACGGGAGAGCCGATGATTATTCTCACCAATTCCCCCCGGGAGTTCGTGGAAGCCGGACTTGGGCGGACCGGAATCCAGCACTATTTCAGTCGGCTCTTTGTATCCCAGGAACTGGGCATCTCCAAGGACAATCCGGAAATTTTTCGGGTGGTATGCCGGGAAATGAGCGTCTCTCCGGAAGACGCTCTGGTCCATGAGGATTCCGCCTTTGCCATTCAGGCAGCGCGGGAAGCCGGGTGCCGCGTGAAGGAATACGATCGGTATCGTTAACCTTGCTTTTTCGCTCCCGGAGAGTATAATGAGAGAGGAATAACCGAATATCGAACGACGGGGAGCCCAATCCGGGCTGAGAGTAAGGAACGACTTAGACCCTTGACCTGATTTGGGTAATGCCAACGGAGGGAAATGGATTTGAAAGGCTGCGTCAACATATGGCGCAGCCTTTTGTGCTTTATTCGGTCGTTCATCATGAAAGGAGAAGTAAAATGTTCGAGAATTGTTTTGATCGGCTCCGGCAGCGGAGTGCTCTGGTACACAATATCACCAACTATGTAACCGTCAACGATGTGGCCAACATCATCCTCGCCTGCGGCGCCAGCCCAATTATGGCGGACGAACCGGAGGAAGCGGCGGAAATCACCGCCATCTGCACGGGACTGAACATCAACATCGGCACGCTGAATCAGCGAACCATTTCGTCCATGTTTGCCGCCGGCAAACAGGCTAAAGCGCTGAATCACCCGGTTCTTCTGGATCCGGTAGGTGCCGGCGCCAGCACGCTGCGCACGGATACTGCACGCAGAATTGTGGATGAAATCCATCCGGATGTGATTCGCGGAAATATTTCGGAAATTAAAACCCTGGCACAGGGAAGCGGCACCACTCAGGGCGTGGATGCGGACGTAGCGGATGCCGTGACGGAAGAGAACCTGGATGACAGCATCGCCTTTGTCAAATCCTTTGCCTCTTCCTGCGGCAGCATCGTCGCGGTCACCGGTGCCATTGATCTTGTCAGCGACGGCGACCGCTGCTACGTCATTCGAAACGGTCGGCCGGAAATGGGCCGGATTACGGGAACCGGCTGTCAGTTATCCGGAATGATGACCGCATTTATTGCCGCAAATCCGGACAACATGTTGGATGCCGCCGCGGCGGCGGTTTCGGCAATGGGGTTGGCCGGCGAAATCGGCTGGAGCCATATGCAGGCATCCGACGGAAATTCCACCTACCGCAACCGAATCATCGACGCCATCTGCAACATGACCGGAACGGAACTGAAGAAAGGAGCACGTTATGAACTTCGATAATCTTACATCCCCTCGCAAGAGCATCCATCGGGATAACCTTCGCCGAGAGGATTTTCTCGTCTACGGTGTCACCGACCGTCACTGGCTTCAGGAGGGAGAACGTCTTCCGGATGTGGTTCGAAAAGCCCTGGACGGCGGCGCAACATTCATTCAGCTCCGGGAAAAACAGCTGGACGAAGCTGATTTTATGGCCGAAGCGCTGGAGATTCAGAAGCTCTGCCGGGAATACGATGTCCCGTTTGTCATCAACGACAACGTGAAAATCGCGGCGGAAATCGGCGCCGACGGCGTACACGTGGGGCAGTCGGATATGGAGGCCGGCAACGTCCGGGAGATTCTGGGCGACAAGCGGATTATCGGCGTTTCCGCCGGAACCGTGGAAGAGGCCAAACAGGCGGAAGCTCGGGGAGCGGACTATCTGGGCGTAGGGGCGATTTTCCCGACGAACTCGAAGGATGACGCTCGCGCCCTGACCATGGACACCCTAAAAGCAATTACCGCTGCAGTGAACATTCCGGTGGTTGCCATCGGCGGAATCACGGAGGAGAATACGCTGGATCTTGCCGGAACGGGAATTGACGGCGTTGCGGTAATCAGTGCGATTTTCGGGCAGAAGGATATTGAAACTGCCGCTCGCAGACTGCTCACCGTGACCAAGCACATTGTAAATAAGTAATTTATGAAGGAGACACTGATGCAAAAGAAAACAGCATTGACGATTGCCGGAAGCGATTCCGGCGGCGGTGCCGGAATTCAGGCCGACATCAAGACTATGACCGTAAACGGCGTTTTTGCCATGAGCGCAATCACCGCATTGACCGCACAGAATACCACCGGCGTAACGGATATTCTCAATTCCACGCCGGAATTTCTGGCACACCAGCTGGATGCGGTATTCACCGATATCTACCCGGATGCCGTGAAAATCGGCATGGTTTCCTCTGCGGAGCTGATTCAGGTTATTGCCGACAAGCTTACGGAATACGATGCAAAGAACATCGTGGTGGATCCGGTAATGGTGGCCACCAGCGGTGCCCGCCTGATTTCCGAGGATGCCATTGCCGTTCTTAAAGAAAAACTGCTGCCCCTGGCACCTCTCAGCACACCGAATATTCCGGAGGCCGAAGTGCTCAGCGGAATGGAAATTCATTCCCCGGAGGATATGGAAAAGGCCGCCGGAAGAATTTACGATGAGTTCGGCTGTGCCGTGCTTCTGAAAGGCGGCCACGACCTGAACGATGCCAATGACCTGCTGTGCACCGGCGACGGACTGAGATGGTTCAAGGGAAAGCGCATCGACAATCCGAACACCCACGGAACCGGATGCACCCTTTCCAGCGCCATCGCCTCCAACCTGGCCAAAGGCATGTCTCTGGAAGATTCTGTAGATCAAGCGAAGCGCTACATTTCCGGCGCCCTGGCAGCCATGCTGGATCTGGGTAAGGGAAAAGGTCCGATGGATCACGCGTTTGCAGTGGAAGGAGAATATTAATATATGGAGCATAAGACAAATTTATTGGAAAACGGCATGATATGGTTTGGGGCCGGCGTTTCCATTGCGGAAATTCTCACGGGAACCTATTTCGCTTCTCTGGGACTGCGGAACGCCCTCCTCACCATACTCATCGGACACCTGATCGGCTGCACCCTTCTTTTTTTCGCCGGATACATCGGCGGAAAAGCGAGAAAGAGTGCAATGGAAACCACGAAGATGAGTTTCGGTCAGAAAGGCGGATTGTTCTTCGCCCTGATGAACGTGATTCAGCTGATTGGCTGGACGGCCATCATGATCTACGACGGCGCGCTGTCCGCCAACGCCATCTGGAATACCGGAATCTGGGTCTGGGCGCTGGTGATTGGCCTGCTGATTATCTTGTGGATTAAAATCGGCATCACCAATCTGGGTAAAATCAACACGGTCACCATGACCGCGCTGTTTATCCTCACGCTGGTTCTGTGCAAGGTGATTTTCTTCGGTAACGGCAGTGCCGCACCGATTTCCGAAGGTGGACTTACTTTCGGAGCCGCTGTGGAGATGGCGGTGGCCATGCCTCTTTCCTGGATGCCGCTGATCAGCGATTACACCAAGGAAGCGGAGAAGCCGTTCGCCGCAACCCTTACCAGCTCCATCACCTACGGCATCATCAGCTGCTGGATGTACATCATTGGCATGGGTGCGGCGCTCTTTGCGGGTACCACGGATATTTCCCTGATCATGGTTCGCGCCGGACTGGGACTGGCCGGCCTGCTGATTGTGGTTTTCTCCACCGTAACCACCACGTTCCTGGATGCCTATTCCGCCGGAATCTCTGCGGAATCCCTTACTTCTCGGATTTCCGGCAAAACCATGGGAATCTTTGTGGCCATCATCGGAACCGTCGGCGCGATGCTGTTCCCGATGGACGACATCACCAATTTCCTGTACTTCATCGGCTCCGTCTTCGCCCCGATGATTGCCATTATGATTGCGGATTTCCTGGTAAAAGCAGATGACAGTAACCGAGACTTCCAGTGGGTCAACCTGCTGGTTTGGCTTCTGGGCTTCTGCCTCTACCGCTACCTCATGACGGTGGACTTCGTGCTGGGCAACACCTTCCCGGACATCCTCATCACCATGATTGTGGCGCTGATTGCCCGGAAACTGCTGCCGCAGGAACGGTAAGCATTTGCAGGGTATTTACGAACAGTTGCGGGATAGTGTTAGAAGCTATCCCGCTTTTTTGGTTCTTCACTTTTTTATGTGAAAATCTCTACCTGCCGGATGAATTCCTTTGGTTTCTCAACGTGAATCCCGTGCCCGCAGTCAAATCGAATCAATCGGCAATCCGGCACCGCCTCCAGCACCTGATGAAGGTCTTCTTCCCCCAATGCTCCCAGCAGAATTCCATCCGAACTGACATCCGCTTTCGCCTTCATAAACATCGTTTGGCAATGAATATTTCGAAGCAGCTCTTCATGAGGTATCCCTGCGTGAAAGGAATCCGTATAGAACGCTTCGCCAAAGCGGGGATCGTACCGATTCATACCTTGAAATCCTGCCAATGCCATCTTTGGCCAGAACGGAACCCGGAGATTCTCGTCCGAATTTTTTTGGCGAAATTTTGCGGCCATTCCAATCATTTTTTCTCGTATCTTTTCTCTGGATTTCTCCGGAAAAAAGTTCCAAGCGTACTGACGTGAAAAATAATACAACACAAAATCCGACGTTTCCGTTTGCGTCAAAAACTCATGGCATATGGTTGATAGGTCCACGAAATTAAATGTACTTTTCCGTCGCTCTCCCTGGGATGAAAAAAAGGGCGGATCCTCCAGTATCAAATTCAAACATAAATCACTGTGAGATGCCACGTATGCCGCAATCAGGCCGCCGGAGGAATGCCCCAGCAGCGAAACCGGTTTTTCAATCTCTTTTTTGATAAAATCAATTACGGCATTTCCAATGTCCACTACATTATATTTCGATGCATCATGCAGACTGCCGCCATGTCCGTAACAATCAACGGCATACACGTGGTATTTCTTTGCCAACTTTGGCATGACCTTAAAAAAGCTCTCCGAATCCACCCCTTGCGCATGAATCAGCACCAAGGGCGGATTATCACTGCAAATTTCGTAGTATTTTAAATAGATATCATCCTTTTCGTAAACCGAGCTCAAGATTTTTTCCATACCGATACCTCCTAAAATCAAAGACGCAACATAATCCGCACTCTCTCGGATCACATTGCGTCTCAGCGTCTATTTTTACAATAACGAGGAGAACAACCGAAGAATGCTGTTCCAGCCTCTCTGAAGTAAGTTCCGCGTTTTCTTGTATTTTTTCGTCACTTCCATGCACAGCGGAAAACAGTGTTCGAAGTCCGCTTTCATGTCCTGCACGGCTTTGCAGTTGGTGAACAGGACGCCGTCCTCAAAGTGGTGATAGAGACTTCGGAAATCGAAGTTGATGGTTCCGCACAGCGCCACACGGTCATCTGCAATGAGCTGCTTCGCGTGACAGAAACCCGGTGTGTACTCAAAAATTCGCACCCCGTCTCGAACCAGTCGCTGGTAGTAGGAACGGGTCACCGTATAGATGGTTCGCTTGTCCGGAATTCCCGGCGTGATAATCCGAACGTCTACTCCTCGCTCTGCCGCCAAACCCATCGCCCGGTTCATTTCATCCGTAATCACCAGGTACGGCGTAATAATCCATACGTAGCGTTCTGCGGAAGAGATGGCATTGAGGTACACGTTCTCGCCCACATGCTCTGAATCCAGCGGGGTATCTCCATAGGGCTGAATCAACGCCCCCTTCTCCTCCTGGGTGTACTCCAGCTCCGGGAAGAACGGTTCATAATCCTCATCATCCTTATCTTTCGAGCGGATGGCGTTCCACATCTCCAGAAACATCATGGTGAGATTTCGCACCGCATTTCCGGTGATTTTTACTCCCGTATCCTTCCAATAACCGTACGGATGGGTGATATTGAAATACTCGTTGGCCAGGTTGTAGCCGCCGGTAAATCCCACCTTGCCGTCCACCACCGTAATCTTCCGATGATCTCGGTTGTTGAGGAACACGTTCACCAAAGGGATGACCGGATTGAACACCCGGCACTGGACTCCGCGGGAACGCATCTCTCGAATAAAGTCCGTATTGATGAAAGCAATGCTGCCGATATCGTCGTAGAAAATTCGCACATCCAGCCCCTCGGCCGCCTTTTTCGTGAGAATCTCTTTGATTTCCGCAAAGGATTCGGCATTCTCAATGGCATGATACTCCATGAAGATGAATTTCTCCGCCTTTCGCAGTTCCTCTTTCTGCGCCTCCAAGGCATCCGCTGCACAGGAAAAGAATTCGATGTCGCTGTCGTCGTATACCGGAAACGGGGCGTGCCGGGCGATGTACCGGGACATGTTGGCCACGGTATAGTCCTTCTCTTCCATTTTTTTAATGACTTTTGGATCCTGTTGGATATATTGGAACAGGCGCGCATCGATATCGTCAAAACGCCGCCGCATTCGCCGAGGGGATCCGTTCAGGCCCACAATCAGATAGATCATGGTTCCCGCAATAGGAAAGGTCAGCATCAAAATAAACCACGGCATCTTCATGGATGCCGTTTTGTTCATGCTAAACAGGGCAATGCAGAGAAGCAATGCCGCCATACGAGCCACCTGATCCGCCCATTCATAATTTTTTTCAATTTGAACCAGTACCAGATACAAAAAATAGCATTGCAGCAAAATCGCCACGGCCACCATAAAAACGCGCATGATGCTGTTCTTGGTCGCCGACTTTTTCTCTTTTGTCGCCGGTTTAATGGATGTATAATTATTCATTCTTCATTTCTGTCCGTCTCGTGGCACAGGAGCCCGTTTCACGCCCTCCTGCCAAATCAAATCTACTTCGTGTCGTTTTCCTTCTCATCTTCCGATAATGCCGAATCCTCTTCGGCCAGGAAGGTATCCCCCACTTTCTTCGCCGCAGCGATTAATGCGATGCCACCGCCCAATCCCACGGCAAGCATTCCCAGAACTGCTTTACTCAGACTCTCTGTCCGCTTCTCCCCTTGCGGCTTTGTGTTTTCCTTACTCATAGAGATTCTCCTTTCACTGTCGCAAAAGTTCTATTCATTCCATAGTGTAAGCGTACCACATTCCCGGGTTAAGTTCAAATCTATCAGACGCTGATTTTCGGAACCCCGGAAGCGCAGGGAAATATTCTTTTTGTTTTTATCAAAACGTCCGTCCACCAGCACGTCGATCAGCGACAGCATTTCCTCCGTAACCTCGCAGTGACAATGAGTACCTTCCGTTTCCAGCATCTCCAGGGTGAATCCGGTGAAGCACCAGATGCTCTTCTCCGGATATTTCCGGCGCACCTTGCGGAGAAAATCCACCAGCACCCGCTGATTCTCCGGCTCGAAGGGTTCTCCCCCCAGCACCGTCAGACCGCAGATGTAATCCGGCGCCAGCATTTCCAGAATCTTATTTTCCGTCTCCTCCGTAAAATTATTTCCGTAATTAAAGTCCCAGGTTTCCGGCTGAAAACAGTCTTCGCAGTGATTCGTGCATCCGGAAACGAACAAGGACACCCGTACGCCGATGCCGTTTGCAATATCACAGTTTTTTATTTCTCCATAATGCATTTATTTTTCCTCCTAGCAAAATCGGCCGCTCCGAAGAGTGGCCAATTTCTTTTATCTATCATCATTAAAGATGCAGTACACGATCCTTAATTTCCTGAGTCCGACCCTGATTCCAGAACTGGGTACCGATGTAGCCGCAGGTTCTGCGAGCCACGGACATCAAATCTTGATTCCGGTTTCCGCAATTCGGGCACTCCCAGATCAGTTTGCCGTCACTGTCCTCTACAATCTTAATCTCACCATCGTAACCGCAGGCAGCGCAATAATCGCTCTTGGTATTCAGCTCTGCGTACATGATGTTGTTGTAGATGAACTTCATCACTTCCAGCACGGCCGGAATGTTGTTCTGCATGTTCGGAACTTCCACGTAGCTGATGGCGCCGCCCGGAGAAAGCTGCTGGAATTCCGATTCCTTTGCCAGCTTGCTGAAGGCGTCAATCTTCTCCTCCACATGGATGTGATAGCTGTTGGTGATATAGTTTTTGTCCGTCACATGCGGGATGATGCCAAATCGTCTCTGCAGGCACTTCGCAAACTTATAGGTGGTGGACTCCATCGGCGTTCCGTATACGGAGTAGCTGATGTGTTCCGCTGCCTTCCAGTATGCGCACTTATCGTTCAGGCGCTGCATTACGTCCAAAGCGAATTTTCTTCCCTCTTCCGTGGTATGGCTCTTTCCGATCATGCGGTAGCACATCTCGGCCAGTCCGGCATATCCCAAAGAGATGGTGGAATAACCGTTGTACAGCAGCGGGTCGATGACTTCGCCCTTCTTCAATCGGGAGATTGCACCGTACTGCCACAGAATCGGTGCCACGTCCGACGGCGTTCCCAGAAGTCGCTCGTGGCGGAGACGCAGTGCCCGATGGCACAGTTCCAAACGGTCGTCCAGAATTTCCCAGAAGCGATCCATATTCCCGTCGGAGGAACAAGCCACGTCTACCAGATTGATGGTCACCACGCCCTGGTTAAACCGTCCGTAGAATTTATGCTTGCCGTTCGGCAGCAGCTGATTATCTTCGACTGTCAGGAAGGAACGGCATCCCATGCAGGTGTATACCTCTCCCTTCTTCAGCTCCTTCATCACCTTAGCAGAAATGTAATCCGGTACCATTCTCTTTGCGGTACAGGTCGCTGCCAGTTCCGTCAGATGCCAATACTTGGAATCTTCCGTGATATTGTCTTCGTCCAGCACGTAGATCAGCTTCGGGAATGCCGGCGTAATCCACACGCCCTTCTCATTCTTAACACCCTGAAGTCTCTGGCGGAGCACCTCCTCGATACACATCGCCAGATCGTCTCTCGTCTGTCCTTCCGGTACCTCGTCCAGATACATGAACATGGTAACGAAAGGTGCCTGTCCGTTACAGGTCATCAAGGTAATCAGCTGATACTGAATGGTCTGAATACCGTTCTTCACCTCTTCCCGAAGGCGGCGCTCGGTAATCTTGTCGATGATTTCATCATCCATGGATTCCCCGCAGGCCTTCCGGTCCGCAATCACATGCTCCCGAAGCTTCTTCCGGCTGATATCCACGAACGGCGCCAAATGTGCCAGGGAGAAGGACTGTCCTCCGTACTGGTTGCTGGCTACCTGTGCGATAATCTGGGTGGTAATATTGCAGGCGGTATAGAAGCTGTGCGGCTTCTCAATCATGGTCTCACTGATGACCGTGCCGTTCTGCAGCATATCCTCCAGGTTAATCAAATCGCAGTTGTGTTCCTTCTGCGCATAATAATCGGAATCGTGGAAGTGAATGATTCCCGCTTCATGGGCGGCGGTAATCTCTTCCGGAAGAAGAATTCTCTTGGTCAAATCCCGGCTCACTTCTCCGGCCATGTAGTCTCTCTGGGTGGAGTTGATCACCGGGTTCTTGTTGGAATTCTCCTGCTTCGCTTCCTCATTGTTGCATTCAATCAAAGAAAGAATCTTGTCATCCGTGGTGTTGGACTGACGAACCAGGGAACGGGTATACCGATAGGTAATGTACTGCTTTGCAACCTCGTAGGCTCCGTGCTGCATGATGGCCTGTTCCACGAAATCCTGAATCTCTTCCACCACCGGAGAACGTCCCAAGTCATCACAAGCAACGGTCACGCTCTCTGCAATTCGGCGAATCTGCACCTCGGTCATTCTTTTCTTTTCCGGCACCTGACGGTTGGCTCCCTGAATGGCATGGATAATCTTATCGATGTCGAATTCTACTTCCGATCCGTTTCTCTTGATTACGTTCACGACAATCTCCTCTTTTCTTTCGCATATATATGTACCATTTTAATAAGCACTCTACATGTAGGGTGCTCTTCGGTACTTACTACCACAACATATTGTTTCCTTTGGTATTATATTACCCATGATGTTGTATGTCAATTGTTTAAATTCCCTATATTTCGCGTTCTTTTTTTTAAACCCAATAACGGCACGCTTTTTCGCACGATACGGGCGGAAAAAATATTTTTTTCTATCGATTTCGGAACACGAAATGCTGCACCGGCGTCTTCGCGCTGCGATTGGTCTGACGCAGAGTCAACACCTCAAAAACACTTCCGGGCAAAGCTTTCAGATATTCTTCCACCGCCGCCGCTTCTCGCGCTCCTTCCGGATGACCGGGATAAGCCACAACGGAGATTACGCCTTTTGGTAAAACCAATTGGCAGGCTTGCTCCAGCGACCGCAGGGTCTCTTCGGTTTTTGTGGTAAGGTCACAATCCCCGCCGGGCAGATATCCCAGATTGTACATGATAATCCGGGCATCCGAAATGTATCGCGACAGATTCACATAGGATTCCCCGTGTATCGTTACCTGTGGATTCTCCCGGAATTTCTCCTTCAGCTCGTTGATTGCTTTTACCTGTATTTCAAATGCGTGCACCGCACCCTCTTCTCCCACGCACTCAGCCAAAAAGAGCGTGTCCAGTCCATGTCCTGCGGTGCAGTCCACGGCGACATCGCCCTTTCGGATATACTCTCGGAGAATTCGGTGCCCTCGCTCAGTGATAGAGAGTCCGAACATTTTTCCTCCCGATTCAATTATTCTTCATTCTGCTCCTGGGTTTCTTCTTCCATTCCCTTCTGAACCACCCGGATTTTCTCAATGTACTTCTCGGCGTTCTTCCAATCCCCCAGAGACTGGAAGACTTCCACCAGCTCCGTCATCACCTGAATGTTGCTCGGGCTCAGACGAAGGGCGTGCTTGTAGGCTTCCACGGACTGTTCGCCCTGCTCCATTCCGGCATAGGCCACGCCCAGGTAATACCAAAGCGGCCACCATTCGCTGTATTTCTCCTCATACATGGTCAAAACGTCAATTCCGTGCTGGAAGTCCCCGGACAGGATTCGGTTCACTGCATGCTCGATTTCCACCGCCTGCTCCATGGATTCCAGACGGTTCCCGATTTCTTCCCGCATCTCCTGCATCTCATCTGCCGGAATCGGGTCCATGGAGGAATCCGCATCATCCTTTCGGTCCCGGCTGAGCTCCATGAACTCCTGCCAGGTAATCTGAGCTTTCGTGTACTGCCCCATGTTGGCATAGCTATAGCCCAGGAAATAATATCCCATATCGAAATCCGGATGGCGGATGGTCAGTTCCTCGAAAATATCAAAGGCCTGCGCTTTGAACATTCCCACATAGGCTTCCTCCAGATCCTCCCGGTTATATGCATCGCTGCAGGCTCTTCCGTAAAGGTACAGGGCATCCCGGCTTCCCGGATTCAGCTGAAGCGCCGTTCGGAAATAGATGCAAGCCATCTCGTAATCGCCGCTGCCGCCGGCCTTCGCTCCCTCGGAAATCAGCACCTTCTCCGCATTCTCCCCGTACATCCGACGAAGACAAGCCCGATACGCTTCCGCATACCGGAAATCCGGATCCGCGCCGATGACCCGCGCCATGCCCATGGCAATGGTCAGGTTCGTAAAATTATCCGTTGCATCTCCCGTAATGGGTACCGGAACTCCGGTAAGAATATCCTTCAGATTGCCGGACTCCAAAAATCGTTCCGAAAGCTCGTCAAAAAGCAAATCTTTATTCTTCTCAATGAGAAACGAACGTATCTTATCCGATAAATCCAACTCCATATTATGCATTAATGTCCCATCCCTTTCGATCGAATATTTTTACTTTCTCATAAGAAAGATTCTGTTCCATGTCACTGTGAAGAATTTCCTGAAGAACCGGCAGCTTCAGCGTTTCATTCATGGTATCGTAAAGCTCTGTCGCGTAAGCGTATAGAATCCGATAGAGATTCTCTTCCTTGTACATTAGCTTCTCCATCTGGTTCTTGGAAATATAGGCCTCCAACCCCTCCAGGAATGCGTACGGCTTCATGCGCCCGTCCAGCAGAATCTTCTGAATGGACTCTTCGAACCCCCCGCTGTTCACGAACAGATTCAGAAGCTTTCCGATATTCTCGATTCGAATCAATTCCGTCGCCGGCATAAAATCATTTGCGATAACTTCATAAGGTGCCCGGCTCTGATAAGCGTAACCGTACTGCTGGGCGTTTCTTCGAAGCTCCGTTCCTTTCTTCAGGCGAAGCACCTTCAATTCCATGCGGGGTGCCTTCAAATCAAAAATCTTATTAAAGGAACGAGCGAACAGTGCCGGCGTCTCACAAGGAAGTCCGGCCCGAATCACCGTTGTAATATCCACAGTTCCGTATTCCTGAAGACGAGATACGTTGTACATCAGCTGATAGATATTCGCCTTTCGTCCGGCTGCCGCCAGCGCCTCCGCATTGGTGCTTTCCACATCGACATTGAATCGAAATTGACCTTCCCGGGCAGTTCCCAGAAGACGCACGGTTTCCTCATCCAACAGATCTCCGTTTACATCAAATTCAAACGTGGTGATTCCGTTATCGTTGCTGATCAGATACTCCCAAATGCGATATGCCCGGTCCCTGCTGTAATTAAACCATTTATCCACGAACACAACGCGCTGTACGTTCTTCACCAGAAAATACCGAAGTTCCGTACAGATCCGATTTAACGGCAAAGAGCGAATCTTTCCCGGATAGTATTGGGAATAGCCGCATCGATCCGGGCAGCCTCGGAAGCTTTCATAATATGCCGTATCGCTCGGCTCCAGTTCCATGTTTTCATACGGAAACGGAAGTGTCTCGAAATCCACCGGCGCTGCCATCGGATTCACCTGAATCCGGTCGTCCTGCCGATATGCTAAGCCGGCAATATTTTCAAAATCAAACTCGTAGGTAAAAATCGTCCGAAGGAATTGGTACAGCACCGATTCCGGTTCGCCTCGGAATACGTAGTCGACTTCCGGGTGCTGTTCCATGAACTCCCGGGTACCGAAGCTGACCTCCGTTCCGCCCATCACCATAATCGATGTCGGAACGGCCTTCTTTACCATCTCTGCGACTTCTGCAACCTTATCCACATTCATCATATTGCAATGGAAATATACAATATTGTATTCGCCCCGAAGGATTTCCCGGAAAATATATCCCACATGATCTGTGGTTTTATATTCTACCACATCCGTCTGGCACGGCGCCTCTTCCACAACACTGTAGAGGTACTTCATTGACAGCTTCGTGTGAATGCAATCATTTTGAATTGTTGTAAGAAGAAGTCTCATGGATATCACCTACATTCTTTCCGGTGCTTTAATGCCCAGAAGGTTCAAGCAATTTGCAATAACGATTCGAGCCGACTCAACCAGGGCCAGCTTCGCCACTTTCTCATCTTCATTGTCCACCAGGATGTGTTCATCGTGGTAGAACTTATTGAAGCTCTGCGCTACATCCACCAGATGACGGGTCAGGATGGACGGTTCATATTTATCCGCTGCATCCAGAATGATTTCCGGTACGCGGTAAATCAGCTTAATCAGGTTATACGCACTGTCGGAGGTGATGTGCTTCGCATCGAAGTCCCCCTTGCGAATCCGTGCCATTTCCTCCTCGGTAGCGTTGCGGAGGACGCTGCAAGCTCTGGCATGAGTGTACTGAACGTACGGACCGGTTTCACCATCGAAGTTCAGCACCTTGTCCCAGTTAAATACATAATCCTTGATGCGGTTGTTGGACAGCTCCTGGAAAATTACGGCACCGATACCGACTTCCTTTGCCACTTCGTCCACATCGATTCCCTGCGGGTTCTTCTCTTTCATGATTTCCGCAGTCTTCTGAACCGCTTCGTTCAGAACATCTTCCAGGAATACCACGTTGCCCTTACGGGTGGACAGGGTCGCACCGCCTTCCAGGCTTACCAGACCGAATGGGATGTGGATGCAGTCCTTCTGCCATTCTTTTCCCATCAGCTCCAGGACCTTCTTCCACTGCTTGAAGTGGAGGTTCTGCTGAGATGCTACCACGTAGATGCACTTATCGAAGTTGTAGTGTTCTTTTCGATAAATCGCTGCGGCGATATCTCTGGTTGCATACAGGCTGGAACCATCGGACTTGGTGATGATTGCCGGTGTCATTCCGTACGGCTCCAGGTCTACAATCTGAGCACCTCTGGATTCTACCAGCAGCTTCTTTTCCTTCAGTTCTTCGATAACCGCCGGCATCTTGTCGGAGTAGAAGCTCTCTCCGGCATAGGAATCAAACGTGATTCCCAGCATATCGTACACGCGGTTGAATTCTTGCAGGCTCAGTTCCCGGAAGCGCTTCCAGAGACGAACCTCTTCTTCCTCGCCATTTTCCAGTTTCACAAAAGCTTCTCTCGCCTCGTCGTCCAAAGACGGATCGTTTTCTGCCTCCCGGTGGAAACGGGTGTAGTAACCCAGCAGCGCCTTGATCGGATCCTTTTCCAGCTCCTCTTCACTGCCCCACTTGCGGTATGCCACAATCATCTTGCCGAACTGCGTTCCGTAATCCCCCAGATGGTTGATTCGAATCACGTCATAACCAATTTCATCGTACAGCTTGTAGATTGCATTACCGATAACGGTGCTTCGGATATGACCGATATGGAACGGCTTTGCGATGTTCGGGGAAGAGTATTCCACGATTACCGGGCGATGCTGTCCCACTTCCGATCTGCCGTAATCCTTGCCCTGAGTCAGCACATCCTCCGTCAGAGTCTGTGCGTATTCCTTCTTATCCAGGAACATGTTCACATAGGCATTTACCGGCTGAACCTTTTCAAAAATGCCGGCACCTTCGATTCTTGCAGCCACATCCTGTGCAATCAGCGGCGGTGCTTTGCGCAATGTTTTCGCCAGACGGAAGCAAGGGAACGCGTAGTCTCCCATCTTTGTGTCTCCCGGAATTTCAATCCACTCCAGGATTTCCTCCGGTGTCATATTCAACGCTTCGTCTTCTGCAATAATTTCAGCAATTTTCTTTTTGTAATCGATCATTTACTGTTCTCCGTTCTCTCTAATTACATTTTCCGTTCCCGCGGGAATCCCGTTTTCCCGAAGCAATCGGACAAAAATACCATCCCCCGGGATTAAGGTCCCGTCAAAATGGCCATTGTAAATCTGCCCTACGCCGCAGGAAGGACTTCTCGCCTGGAGAATGGCCCCTTCCAGGGCTTCCCCCATCTGTTCAGCGGCTTTCTGCGCATCCCGGAAGCAAATCTCCGCTCCCCGGACGTATTCGGCGGTAACATCCACGCCGTTTCGGTTCACCACACGGCATTCTCCATTCTGTTCCACGATTTCCGCCGGAACCCGCGGAGTGGGAAGCCCCCCGGCACATTCCGGACACACGCCGAAATAAGAATGTTCATGTGAGAATTTTACCACATCTTCCGAGCGATTGTTACCCCCATTATACTTGCAGTTCTCTCCCAGAAGACATTTACTGATAATATACATGCATTACTCCTTCAGTTCTACCACCGTCGCGCCTTCTCCGCCCTGATTATACGGAGCGCCTTTAAAGCTCTTTACGCATCGGTTGTGTTTCAGGGCATCCCGCAGTCCCTTCTTCAGAATACCTTCTCCTCGGCCGTGAACCACCGTCACGCTCCGCAGACCTGCAAGGTATGCATCATCCAGATATTTCTCCATTTCCATTCGAGCATCATCCAGATTCTTTCCAATCAGATTGATGCTCATCGGCACACTTCGCGTCTTCCGAGTCTTAATCTGATTGTACTGCCGCTTCTTTCGTTCCTTGTTCCCGGCCTTTTCGCTTTCAATCAGCATCAGATTCTTCACGTTCACGCCGGTCTTCAATGCGCCGATCTGCACCATCAGGTTTCCGCGATTGTCCGGAAGGGAGACCACCTCGCCATTCTGGTTCAGCGACATCACCTTCACCCGCGTTCCGATTTTCAGCTGATCCGGGCGAATCGGCTTTCCTTCCTTCTCTGCCGGAATTTCTGCCGGTTTATCCCGGTACTTCTTTTCGGCTTCCCGAAGTCTCCGCCGGCTTTCCGCCACCTTGTTCACTTGATGGCCCTTAGACTCGTCCTTCATCCGCTTCAGCTCTTCCCGGATGTCTTCCACCGTGTCCTCGGTTTCTTTTAGGATGCCTTTCGCCTGATTTCGAGCATCCTCCAGGATTTTCGCCTTTTCTTGCTCTGCCCGGCGAATCCGCGTTTCCGCTTCCTTCAGTCGCAGTTCCGCTTCTTCCTTAATTCGATTGGCTTCCTCGGTAATCCGTTCCGCTTCTTTTCGCTCTTCCTCTACCCGAGTTACCGCATCTTCGAAATTCAGCTCGTTCTCTCCCAGGAGGGCTTCCGCTCTCTTGAGGATTTTCTCTTCCAGACCCAGCTTTCGTGAAATTTCAAAGGCGTTGGATTTTCCCGGCAGGCCGACCCGAAGGTGATAGGTGGGAGACAGCGTCTCCACATCGAACTCCATGGAGGCGTTTTCCACGTCCGGGGTGCTCAGCGCATACTTCTTCAGCTCCGTGTAATGGGTAGTGGCTACCACCAAAGCCCCGCGCTTCCGAAGTTCTTCCAGCTCGGCAATACCCAGCGCCGCACCTTCCGCCGGATCCGTTCCGGAACCCAGCTCATCCAGCAGCACCAAAGATTTCTCGTTTACCGTCCGAAAGATTTCCGTGATGTTCTTCATATGGGCAGAGAACGTACTGAGGCTCTGCTCAATGCTCTGCTCATCTCCGATATCCGCAAACACTTCTTCCAGCACCGGAAGCCGGCTTTCTTCGGAACACGGTACGTGCAGTCCGCTCTGCGCCATTAAAATAAAGAGTCCGATGGTCTTTAAGGTGACCGTCTTACCGCCGGTGTTCGGACCGGTAATCAGGAGTGTTTTCCAATTCTCTCCCAAGGAAACATTGATGGGAACCACCTTGTCCGCCGGAATCAGCGGATGGCGTCCGTGATATATTTCCAGAATTCCCTCTGTGTTCATGCGGGGCTCAAAAGCGTTCATCTGAAGGGACAGCTTTCCCTTTGCGCTGATGAAATCCAGCTCCAGAAGAAGCTTCTGGTTATTGTTCAATCCGTGGAAATGTTCCGCTACCCGGCCGGAGAACATCTCCAGAATTCGGGTAATTTCTGCCTGTTCCGCCAGATCCAGCTCCCGCAGCTCGTTGTTCATATTTACAACGGACTGGGGTTCGATGAATAGGGTGGATCCGCTCTGGGACTGGTCGTGAACCAATCCCGGGAACATGTTCGCATACTCCCGCTTTACCGGGATGACGTATCGGCCGTTCCGCATGGTGACAATCGCTTCCTGCAGGAATTTCTGTGCGGAAGAAGTGCTTACGGTCTTGTTCAGCCGATTTCGAATGCTTTCATTCTTATTGCGAATTTCTTTTCGAATTCGTTTCAGCTCCGGTGAAGCACTGTCCGACATCTCATCCTCCGACAAAATACAGCGATCGATGTCCTTTTCCAGTTCATCCACCCGTTCCAGCAGATTGCCGATTTCCTGAAGGGTCGGAATCTCCGGAACGTCTTCCATCAGGAATGTTTTTACCTCTCTGGCAATCTGAAGGCAGACCCGCACCTGCAGCAGTTCCCGCATGTTCAGCACCCGACCTTTTCGAGCCATCTTCAGAATGCGGCTCAGGTCCGGAAATGCTCCCACCGGAATATTTCCCTTATACAGAATAACGGAAACTGCTTCCGTAGTTTCCGTCTGTGCGTCCTGAATTGCGTGCAGGTGGGTCATCGGTTCCAGCTTTGAAATTCGTTCCTTCGTTAGTTCGGAACCGGCCTGTTCTGCAAGCATCTCCAATATTCTGTTGTATTCCAGCAGCTTAATCGTTCTACTGTTCATCTTCTTCCCTAAACTTCTTCAAGCTTCTCAGCTCATTCTTAAGGTTCACATTTTCCATCTGGAGATCGAAGTATGCATTCTCCATCTCGGTGCATTTCGCCTGAAGATTCTTGTACTTCTCGCTGTCCTGGATCTGTCTGTCAGAATCATCGTTCATCTGTTCCTTCAGATCTGTCACCTGTTTCTTCGCATTCTCCCAAAGGGTAATGTAATGCTGAACATCGTTGTCCAACTGATGATTCTCTGTCTGAAGCTTCAGCAGAAGATCGCTGTTCTCCATCAGTTTCTCCGCAATATTAATTGCTGTCAGCACGGCACACTTGTAATTCGGATTGGAATTCAGTGCCCGGCTGGTTCGTCTCAGTTCATCATCCACGAACTTGGCAATTTCCTTAATCTTATCTTCGCTCTTCTCTCCAGAAAGCACGTAATCAGCGCCACAAATCGTTACATCCGCTCTGCACTTGTCCATAGTCTGCTCCTCTGTTCTTTATCAATAACTTGTATTCTTCTATATACTGCGCACTCGTTCGTACATCAATATGCCCGCCGATACAGCTGCGTTCAGGGACTCGATTCCACCGTACATAGGCAGTGTCACTCGTATATCCGAGGCTTCAATCAATTCATCCCCGATGCCGTTTCCTTCATTTCCGATTACCAGAAAAACATCTTGTCTCAGATCGCAATCGTAATATGGGATTCCGCCATCCGGTGTGGTCACCGCAATGCGTTTTCCGTAATCATGTGCCAACTTCACCAGTTCCCGGCTATCGGATAAAGGAACAATCGGTACATCAAAAATCATGCCCGCCGTCGCACGAAGGACTTTCGGAGAATACACATCGCCCGTTCCCTTCATGGTCACAATTGCATCATACCCCGCTGCCACTGCGGTCCGAATGATTGTCCCGATATTACCCGGATCCTGAAGGCGATCCAGCACCACGCAATTGCTGCCCGGTCGAAAACAGTTTTCGAATTGACTTTCATCTGCAACCGGTCGATCTACAATTGCCAGAAGGCCGACACCGTTTCTCGCATCCGTAATCTTCTCAAAAAGGAACGCATCCACCCGTTCTACTCGAACGCCTCGCTTGGAAAGCTCCTCCATCCAAGGTTCGGAAGGATAGATATCCGAAATCAGAAGAGCATCCATACAGATGCCCTTCTGAACAGCTTCTCGTATCAAGTTGCTTCCTTCAATAATCATCTGACCGGAAGCGTCTCTCTTTTTCTTCTGCTGTAATTTCCGAATGCGTTTAATCAGCGGATTTTTTTCTGAACAAATCACTTCACTCATAATTGAATCGATTAACGCAGGAAATCCGGAACATCAAATTCCGATGCAGCGGAATTCTCTGCCGGGTCGCTGTTTCTTCTCATCAGCTCATCCAGCGTTACCTCAACACCTTCCAGACCGTCTCTGGAAACCGTCTTTCTGCTTGAGCTCTGAGTGCTAATCTTAGGCGACTCGATCTTGGAACCGGAAATTCCCTCCGACTGGAAGTCGGTTGCAATCAGGGTAACCGATACCTTGTCTGCCATATCTTCCGATACCGATGCACCGAAGATGATATTGGCATCCGGATCTGCCTCCGCCTGAATCTTCTCCGCAATCTTGCTGATATCCAGCATTCCCATATCCAGACCACCGGAAACGTACAGAAGAATGGATCTTGCGCCATCCACCGATGTCTCCAGCAACGGACTCTCGATTGCATTTCGAACCGCTTCTTCTACCTTGTTGTCGCCGGATCCGACGCCCACACCCATGTGTGCAACGCCGCGGCCTTCCATCGTGGTTCTGACATCCGCATAATCCACGTTGACATAACCTTCCTTGGAAATCAGATCGGAAATACCCTGAACACCCTGTCTCAGTACATCGTCTGCCATTGCAAACGCATCCATGAAGGAAGTGTTCTTCTCGCTGGAGTCGATCAGACGATCGTTCGGGATGATTACCAGAGAATCTACAAAATTCGTGAGATACTCGATACCCTTCTGGGCTCTGTTCCAACGCATCTTTCCTTCAAAAGAAAATGGCTTGGTTACTACGGCTACCGTCAATGCGCCGCAATCCATCGCTGCTTTTGCAATAATCGGTGCTGCACCGGTACCGGTACCGCCGCCCATTCCTGCAGTGATGAATACCAGGTCTGCATCCTGAAGATATCCGGTAATTTCTTCCAGAGTTTCTTCCGCCGCTTTCTGGCCAATCTCCGGATTCGCGCCGGCACCTCTTCCGCCGGTCAGCTTCTCACCAATCTGTATCTTCACCTCTGCCTTGCACTTTGCAAGAGCCTGTCTGTCTGTATTTACGGCAATAAAGGTAACGCCCGACATCTGTGCGTCCACCATTCGATTCACTGCGTTACATCCGCCGCCACCTACACCGACAACCTTGATAATCGCAGCTCTGTCCTGATCTGATATAAAGTCAGAAACAAATTCCATCATAAAGCTCCTCCTATATTTATATCTAATTTATAATACCATAAGATTTACCGAAATGCACTCTATTTCTACAGTTTTTCTTGTTTACCTACACATTTTTTCAACGCTTCTGCATTCAAAAATGCACTTCGCATGTCTATTTTAGTTTTCTATACCTTCGGTTCGAAGGAAGCGTAGCCGCTTTCCGTCAAGGTGACGGTTCCTCGCTTAATTCCTTTCTTGAACAGCGCCTTCAGCACCTTCTGCAGCCGCTCCTTTTCGATGGATTCAATCATGGTTTCCACACGTCCCTTGCAAACCATGGAATCGTATACGTATCCCCGAGCCGTATCGTCAGAGACCTTCAATTTCTTAAAGTACAGATCTCCCTCATTCATGGCATTCAGGATGCGCAGCGCGCTCTTCCATTCCTTGGAATTGGTCACTTCCAATTTCTCGCCCAGCTCCATCTTACGGATTTTGATTCCGGTAACGATGGTCACCTTCGGTTTCGTTTTGGAGCGGCGCAGCAACAGTCCTTGGGAATCCACCACCAAGTATTCTTTGTTGTATACCACTGCGGCAATCTGTTCCCGCTCTTTTACCCGAATTACCAGAGTCCCCGGAATCCGCTTGGATACCTTCGCCTCCTCGATGTACGGGCTGCCTTCCAAATATTCCACAATTTCCCGGCTGCCGGAATGGTAGAACAAATTCTTTCCCGTCGTGGCGTGGGCCATATTGATGATTTCCTCATCGGTAAAATAATCATTTCCCTCCACCTGAATGGAATCGATGGTGAACACCCCGGTGCTCATGAATACCAACATGGCAATGGTCAGGATGATGATGCCGCAGGCCACTTTGAAAGGGCTGGGGCGACTTCGCTTCTTCTGCCGCTTCAGGATGTTCGCTGCAATCTGCCGATCCAGCTCCGAAGGGGGTTCTTCCGGCACCTCTTCCGAACCGTCCACATCCACCATTTCTGTTGCCAGTTCATCAATTTGCCGGTCAATGGATACGAATTCATCGTCTAATCCGAAATCCATCCCTGCGGAAGTTTCCGAATTATCGTTTTCTATTTGTCTTTCGTCCATATATCCATTATCCCTTCATACACAATATCGGTAGCGTTTACCGGTGCACACTTCAGGCTGCACTCCGCCATCCGCCGGACGATATCCGGATCCGCAAGGAGTTCCTTCAATATGTTCACAATTCGATTCGGCGTATCGCCATCCTCTCGAACGATGATCGCACCGCCGTTATCCACCACGGCTTTCGCATTGTAGTATTGATGATCCCCGGTTACGTTCGGAGACGGTACGAAGATGGCCGGACAACCCGACATGGTAATCTCCGAAACGGACAGCGCGCCGGAACGGCTGATAGCCACATCCGTCGCCGCCAGCGTGTTGGCCATGTCTTGAATGTACGGAGATACGCGGACATTGCTTTTGCCGGAGAGTCCCAGCACTTCCAAATTATGCTGCACTTCATCGTAGAATCGCTTGCCGGTGCCGAACAGGATGGTGACATTCGGACAATCGCCGTAGGCACGAATCAGTTCAATCGCCGTATCGTTGATGGCGGTAGCACCCTGACTTCCGCCAAAGGTCATAATCACAAAATCATCTTCCGGAATGCCCAACAGTTTCCGGGATTCCTTCTTATCCTTTCCGTAGAAATCCTTCCGAACCGGATTTCCGGAATACTGCAGCTTTCGATTCTGCTTGAAGAATTTTCCCGCATCCTCAAAACCCAAGAACACCTTCTCCGCATATTGGGACAAGAACCGATTCGCCATTCCCGGGTAAGCGTTCTGTTCATGGATGAATACCTTTGCACCGTATTTGTGTGCTGCCAGCACCACCGGAACGCTGACGTAGCTTCCGGTGCTGATGACGATATCCGGACGGAACCTCTTCATAATCCGGTAGGTCTGACTCTTCCCCCTGCCCGTTACCGCCAGGGTCTCCGCCATTTTAAATACGTTGGACCGGTCCACCGCTTTGGAGGGAACGATTTCCAGCGGAAAACCGTGTTTCGGAACAATTTCGTTCTCCATTCCCCGCTCATTTCCGATGTATAGGATTTCGCATTCCGGATCCATTTCCTTGAATTTATCGCCGATTGCCAGTGCCGGATAAATATGGCCTCCGGTAATTCCTCCCGTTAAAATAATTCTCATATTATTACCCTCGATTTTTCTTTGAAATATTCAGCATAATTCCCATCGACGCCATGAACACCAGCAGCGACGTTCCGCCGTAACTGACGAAGGGAAGCGTAATTCCCGTTGCCGGCATGGAGGCGGTTACAACGGCCACATTCAGAATTACCTGAAGTGCCATCATGACCGTAATCCCGGCGCCCAGATAGAATCCCAGCTTATCCTTTGCGTGAACGGTGATGACAAAGCATCGATAGATCAGCAGAAGATATACGGACAACAGTACCACCAGGCCCACGAATCCCAATTCTTCTCCGATAATTGCCAGAATGAAATCGTTCTGGGGTTCCGGAAGATAGAGGTTCTTGGTAATGCTTTTACCCGGTCCCAGGCCGAAAAGCCCGCCGTTTCCCAGTGCAATCAATCCTTGAGATACCTGATATCCTTCTCCTTGAGCATCCTTGAACGGATCGATGAAGTTGGTCATTCGTGCGTACCAGTGGGAGTCCGGGTAGAACATCAGGATGAAAATCAATCCGCCGATCAGCGCCAATGCCGCCAGCACCAGCCATCCGTTCCACATGCCCGCCACGTACATGATGCCGATCATGATGGCAGCGACTACAATCGCCGTGGACAGGTTCGGCTGTTTGATAATCAGTCCCAGATGCACTACCATTACGCCGAAGAGGACGAACACGTAGATGGTTCGAACTCTTCTCGGGCGTTCCGCCACGTATCCGGCAGTGAAAACAATCATGGCCAGCTTGGAGAATTCACTCGGTGTAATTCTCAGCGGTCCCAGCTGAAACCACCGGGTCGCAAAGTTAACCGTGACGCCCAGCGGTGTGAACAAGAGCGCAAGCGCCCCAACAGACACCACCGCAAACACCCAGTAATACTTCGCGTATTTGTGGTAATCCCATCGGGTGAACAGCGCCATTACGCCAATTCCCAACGCCACCCAGGCCAGCTGTCTCCGCAGGTAGTAGTACGGATCGTTGTAGAAATTGGTGGTGGTGTAGTACCCTGCACTGAACACCATCACGATGCCGAAGGAAATCAGGATTCCGGAAATCAGAGCCACCGATGCATCGTAGTTCACCGCTAAGGAACCCAGCATGCTGTCCACATTCCATTTCGGCGTTCTGCGGATCTTTTTCTCCTTCTTTCCACTATTCGATTGCTTCTTCCGGCTGATTACACCCATCTACTTTCCGTTCTCCAATCCATCGTTTCAACGAAGCAGCTGCTGAACACAGGCTTTGAAATGGTCTCCCCGCTGCTCGTAATTATCGTACATATCCCAGCTTGCACATGCCGGCGAAAGGAGCACCTTATCTCCTTCTTCTGCCAACTCCATACACTTCTTCACGCAAGCATTCATATCCTTTTCATTATAAATCGCATCAAATCCGACTTTCCGTGCGCATGCCTCAATCTGGTTGGCATCCCGGCCCAGAAGTACCAGCGCCTTTACTCGTCCCTGCAGGTTCTCTGCCAGTTCCGTAAAGTCCTGCGCCTTTCCGTCTCCGCCGGCGATGAGGATAATGTTTTCCTTCAGCGCCTTCAGTGCGATAACTGCCGCATCCACATTGGTTCCCTTGGAATCGTTGTAGAATTTGACGCCGTCCACCAGACCGCAGTACTCAATTCGATGTTCCACGCCCGGGAATTCCACGATGGCTTCCCGAATGGACTCCAAATCCACACCGGCGAAGAAACTGATTGCCGCCGCCGCCAATGCGTTCTCCACGTTGTGATCACCGATGATCTTCAGATCGTGAATGCTGCAGATCGGCCGAACGATTCCGTTTTCATCTCGGATGACCATCTCATCATCCTGAAGGAAGGCACCCATCTCCAGCTCTTCTTTTCGGCTAAAAGGAACCACGGTGGCTTTGCATTTTTCCGCCAAGGCGAAGCAGGTCTTGTCATCGTAGTTGATCACCAGATAATCGTTTTCATCCTGATTTCGGAATACCTGTGCCTTTGCCGCGCCATAGGCTTCCATGGTCTTGTGACGATTCAGATGGTCCGGTGTCAGGTTCAGAATTGCGGAAACCTTCGCATGGAATTCCTTCACCGTCTCCAGCTGGAAGCTGCTGGCTTCCGTTACCATCCACTCGTCCTCCGTGGATTCCAGTGCTTTGGAAACCACTGCCACGCCGATATTTCCTACGACTGCCGTCTTGCGGCGTGCCTTCTCGAAGATTTTGCCTACCAAAGTCGTCGTGGTGGTCTTTCCGTTGGTGCCGGTAATGGCAATGAAGATTCCCTTGCTCAAGCGATATGCCAGCTCCAGTTCACCGATGACTTCAACGCCGGATAATCTCGCTTCCTGCAGAAATGACAGTTCCGGTGAAACGCCGGGGCTGATTACCACCAAATCGTATTCGCCCATGTTGTCCGGATTGCATCCAAAGAATGCAGGAATGCTCTCTCTTTCCAAGTATTTTGCAAATTTCGGGTCCACGGCATCCACCGTGTGCACATCCTGTGCGACCACCTGTGCCTCCAGTTTGTGCAGCTCCTGAACCGCCGCCTTGCCGGATTTCCCCATTCCCACTACGAGGATTTTTTTACCTTTCACTTCATCTCTCATCATCTCTGCGCCTCCTTATTCTAAATCGTTCCGAAGTATGCAATTACACCCAGAACCGCTGTTACTGCACAAAACATATACACGACGTTGTATTCTTTCATTCCGCCCAACTCGAAGTGGTGGTGCAGCGGAGCCATTCGGAAAAATCTCTTCCCGCCGGTCTTCCGGAAGTACGCCACCTGGATGATTACCGAAAGGGCTTCCAGCACGTAAATCAATCCCACCAGCGGAAGGAGAAATTCTTTTCCCGTTACCACTGCGATTCCGGAAAGTACGCCGCCCAGCGCCATGGAGCCGGTATCACCCATGAAAATTTTTGCCGGATAGTGATTGAACAGAAGGAATCCGATCAATGCGCCCGCTACCACGGTTCCGCTGACGGTCAGAATGGTGTTTCCTTCCTTCCATCCGATGACGGCAAAGGCGATTCCCACAATGGCGGTCACGCCGGCAGCCAATCCGTCCAGTCCATCGGTGAGATTCACCGCATTGGACATGGCAATTTCCACGAACATTACAAACGGAATGTACAGAAGTCCGAAGCTTACGCTGATCTTCAGAAACGGAATGAACAGGTCTTCCCGTCCGGTCCGCATCATATAGAACGCCAGACCGATGCTGAACACGGCCTGCATGACCAGCTTCTGCTTTGCCGTTAATCCCAGATTTTCTTTTTTGGCGATTTTGTTAAAGTCATCAATAAATCCGATGGCTCCAAAAGCAAGCATCGTCAGAACGATGGCCACCGCATCCCGCACCAGGTGCGGACTGGCCCAGGATTTGGTCGGGTCCGAAACCCGAACCATGAATACCGCTATTCCGGCTGCAATGCCGATGAAGATGGCAATTCCGCCCATCGTCGGTGTACCCTGCTTCTTGAGGTGCGCCTTCGGGCCTTCCTCCCGGATATACTGACCGAACTGTTTTCGATGGAAGTACGGAATCAATCCGTAGGTCAGCAGTGCGGTAACCGCCAGAGGCATAACGAAATATAGAATTACGTCCAATAGTGTCATTTTTCTTTTTATCCTTTTCTTTTTTTATTTCCGTTCCTATTGTACTACTCTGTGATTGCTGTGACAAATTTTTCCAGTGCCATGGATCGAGATGCCTTCACGTAGACCAAATCGCCGGCCTGAAGCATCGGGCGAACCGCTTTTGCAGCATCTTCCCGGTTCTCATAGTACAGAACCTTCAAATCTGAAGATGCCGATTCTCCCCCTTCTGCAATGGCTTTGCCGTTCTCTCCGATGGCCACCAGAATATCCACCGGCTTGGAAGCCGCATATTCCCCTACGCTTCGGTGAAGCTGTTCCGAGTGATCTCCCAGCTCGAACATGCTTCCCAATACAGCGATTTTTCTCTTTCCCGGACTGTTCACCAACACGTCGATTCCGGCCTTCATGGATTCCGGACTGGCATTGTAGGTATCGTTGATGACGGAGTAGTCCGCCCCTTTCACCACGCTGAGCCGGTTTGCGTTCGTCTCCACTTCGCGAAGCGCTTCTACGGATTCTTCCATCGAAATTCCGAAGACTTCTCCAATGGCCATAGCCAGCACCGCATTTCCCAGGTTGTGGGCACCGATAACCGGCAATTTGAGGGTAACCGTCTCGCCGCCGTGGGTCACATCACATTGAACGCCTTCAATGCCCCGGTCACGAATATCCGAAAGATGATAATCTTCGCCGCCTTTCGAACCCACCGTAACGATTCTCGCATCGGACGGCTGATGCTGCTGCGCATTTTCTTTTGTGAGAATATCGGAATCCGTATTGATTACCAATGTATTCTCCGGAGTGAATCCGGTGGATACCCGAAGCTTCTCTTCCAGAAGCTTCTCCCGAGTACCGTACACCTCCAGGTGGGAGGTGCCCACGTTGGTGATTACCGCTGCCTCCGGCTTCGCAATCCGGGACAGGTCCCCCATGGCACTGCCATAGCCTGCGCCCATTTCGATAACCGCAACCTGAATGTCTTCCGCAAAGGAAAATGCCGTCAGCGGAATTCCGAATTCACTGTTCAGATTTCCCGGTGTCTTGCCTGTGCGGTAGCGGCTTCGCAGTACGCTGTAGAGGAATTCCTTTGTGCTGGTTTTCCCCACGCTTCCGGTCACGCCCACCTTTCGGAGACCGCTCCAGTCATCCAAGTATTTTTCTCCCAGGTCCATCAGCGCCAGTCGGGTATCCGGCACCAGAATGACATTCACATCTTTCTTAGCGCCCATCTTTTCCGCCCATTCCGAATCGGATACCACCACATTCCGGCATCCCTTCTCATATACATCCGGCAGGAACCGGTGTGCATCGGCTCTCTCACCGATGATGGCAAAGAACAGGCATTCCGCCGGGATATCCCGGGAGTCGATGGACACGGCGGTGACGCTGTCGTGTCGGTTTTCCTCTGCCCTTGCGTAGATTTTTCCTTTTACCGCCTCTGCAATGTATTCCAGACTCGTTCGCTTCATTTTCTTTCGTTCCTTCTTCTTAAAATTTTATTTGCTGTACAGATACACCGTGCTGTGCGGGGATACCTTCGTTCCGGATTTCGGATACTGATCCACCACGTGGAAGAATTTCCCGCTGTCCGCCGGTACCGCCTTGTATTTCAATCCCCTTGCGGAAAGGTAATTGATGGCGCTCTTGCTGTTCATTCCGGTGACCTTCGGAACAATCACCTTGGTCTCCTGATCTCTTCTTTCATTCTTGGCGTATTTCTTGCTGACACCCAGGTACGGAAGCACGTTGGACATAATCCGCTTCACAATTGGGCCCGCGTTCACCGCACCGAATTCGCTTCCCTTCGGGCGGGTCACCATAACCAGAACCGTCACCTGCGGGTCGTCCATCGGTGCCATTGCGATAAAAGAAGCCACCGTATCGTGGGAGTATCCGCCATTGGATGCGATATTCGCCGTTCCGGTCTTGCCGCCGATACGGTATCCCGGGATGTAGGCCGCACCGCCGCCGCCCTTCTCCACGTAATACTGCATGATTTCCCGCATCTTGTCCGCCACTTCCGTAGATACCACCTTTCGAACCTTGGTATCCTTTACGGTCTGCACCGTCTTTCCGTCGCTGTCCAAAATCTTCTGAACCACCTTCGGTTTCATCAGGTTTCCGTCATTTCCCAAAGCGTTGATGGCGCACATCAGCTGAATCGGCGTGATAGCGATACCCTGACCGAATCCGGTGGTCGCCAGATCCACGTCACCCAGATTGGTCGGATTCTTTACGATGGAATTTCCCTCTCCCGGCAAATCGATGCCGGTCTTGTCATCGAAACCAAAGAGATCGATATAGTCGTAAAATCTCTTGGATCCCATGTTCAGGGCCACCCGAGCCATCGCCGGGTTGCAGGAATTTCCCACCGCCTGCTTCAGGGATTCTGTGCCGTGGGCCGTTCCCCAGCAGTTGATCTTCGTTCCGTTCACCACGATATATCCCGGGCACTTGTACCGGGATTTCCGATTCGCACTGCCGGAATCCAAAGCCGAGGCTGCCGTTACCAGCTTGAAGGTGGAACCCGGTTCGTAGACGCCGCTGATAATCGGATTCGTCCACATCCGGCTCAGGTATTCACTCTGCTTGGATTCGGATAGTTTCCCGAACTGCTTTAACGCATACGGATCCGACGGTTCATACGGATTGTTGGGATCGTAGCTCGGATAGTTCACCATGGCCAGCACATCGCCGGTTTTCGGACTCATTATAACACAGCTGATGGATTCGGCACGGGTCTTCTTCTCTCCGGCTGCCACCGCTTCCTCTGCGTAATTCTGAATCACCCCGTCAATGGTGGTGACGATGCTCTTACCGTCTTCCGCCTGATAGTATTTTCGATTCCCGTTGAACAGGGTGTTTCCCTGGCTGTCGGTAGTGCTGAGCTTTCGTCCCTTCACACCGGTGAGCAGTGCGTTGTACTGATACTCCAGCCCGCTTCTTCCGCTGTTGTTGGAATCCACGAAACCGATGACGTGAGAAGCGAAGTCCTTGTTCGGATAACTCCGGGTCATGGAGGTCTTCACCACCACGCTGTCGTCGTATAATTTCTGAAGCGCCTTTACGTCATCCCGCTTCAGGCCGTCCGCCAGCTTAATCAGGTTGTCCTTGTTTTCAAATTTCTTTTTGAGCTCTTTCTCGCTGAGCCCGGTGTATTTCGACAGATTCTTCAGGACTTTTTTTCGTTCGTCCTCGGTAATCTTCTTATCCTTGTACAGACTTTGGGAATACACGTACAGCTCGTATTCCGTTACGCTTTGTGCCAGCGGATTCATATTGGCATCGTAGATCGTTCCCCGCACCGGGTCGATGGTGGTATCCTGATCCTGCATCTCCGTGGCCTTTTCGTTCAGATCGTCTCCCCGAACAATCTGCCAATAGGCCAGCCGGAAGGTCAGAACCGAAAACATCAGCACCACCAGCATGAATCCGATGCCCAGCCGCCGCCGATTTTCATCCACCACCCCGGTTCTCCGGGACATGGCCTCATCTATTCTCTTTTTCTTCGTACTTTTATGGGGTTTTCTGCTCATTCCTTATATCCACAAAAAACCACTACCCCGAAAAGACGGAGTGTGGTTTCAATTATCCATGAAATTAGTTATAGGCTTCTTTCTTTATCGTGTCCGCCAGACTGCTGCCCTGTTTCTTGTCATCCCGAATGGTGATGTAGTTGCTCTCGTCCGGCTGAACCATCCCATACTTTTTCGTGGCAATCGTTTCCACCTTCTCAATGCTGGTGGCATCGTTAATCTGCTCGTTCAGCGAATCGATTTCCGCCTGAAGAACGTCATTTCGTGCTGCCAGGGTGTTGTTCTGCTGCTGCAGATTCGTGGAATACGCTGCCATAAAAACAATTCCCAGGAGCAGCAGAGCACCGCACAGAATATATTTAATTGCGATTTTGTATTGTGCTGCAGCTGTCTGTGTCGTCGTCTTTGTTCTTCGTCTTACAACTGCTTTTCGGCCGGTATTTACCGCTGTACTCATTGCTTCCTCCTGTATATTATTGATAGCTTACTATATTTTCTCTATGACGCGCAGCTTTGCACTCCGCGCTCTCGGATTCTCCTCCAGTTCCCGCTCTCCCGGGGCAATTGGCTTTCGAGTGACCTTTCGCACATCCGGCTTCTTTCCGCACACGCACACCGGGAATTCCGGCGGACAGGTGCACGGATTCAGCCGAGCGTTAAAGGCCTCCTTTACCATCCGGTCTTCCAGTGAATGGAAGGTGATGATGGCCAGTCGGCCGCCCGGAGCCAGAATATCCGGAAGGCGCTCCACCGCCGTCTTCAAATGTTCCAGTTCTCCGTTTACCTCAATGCGGATGGCCTGGAACGTCCGCTTTGCCGGATGCGGCCCGTTTCGTCTTGCCGACGCCGGAATGGCCGCTTTAATCACCTCCACCAGCTCCCCGGTGGTTTCAATCGGCTTCTCCTCTCGGCGACGCACGATGAACTGTGCAATTCGAGATGCCCACCGTTCTTCACCGTATTCCTTAATGATCCGGTGAAGTTCCTTTTCATCGTATTCGTTGACCACGTTGTACGCCGTAAAACTGTCGTCCTCATTCATCCGCATATCCATCGGCGCATCGTGCATGTAGGAAAATCCCCGTTCCGCCGTATCCAACTGAAATGAAGATACGCCCAGATCCAACAGAATGCCGTCCACCGGCTGCCCTGCCGTTTCCAGAATTCGATCCACCTCGGAATAGTTGGAATGGAGAAATATTTTTTTACAAGAATAAGGTTCCAAACGCTTTTGGGAGGCTTCCAGGGCGGCCGTATCCCGGTCCACTGCCAGGAGTGTGCCCGCTTCGGATAACCGTTCGCAAATTCCGGAAGAATGCCCGCCGCCGCCGGTGGTCCCGTCCACATAGAACCCGTCCGGCCGGATGTTCAAGGATTCCATTACTTCGTCGTATAGTACCGGTACATGTCTGAATGTCATTTTCGCCTCTATATATCGTATTCTTCTAACTTTGCAATAAATTCTTCGTCGTTGAACATGTTCTCGCTTTCGGAGTCGTTGTAGACCTCCTTGCTCCACACCTCAATCTTATCCATGGCACCCAAAGTAACCAGGTCCTTCGTAATGGAAGCGTAGGTCTTGAGATTCTGTGGAATCAGGATTCGTCCCTGGGAATCCAGCTGACACTCGCTGGCATTGGAAAAGAACTCCCGGATGAACCGGCGCATATCCCGGTCCGTCTGGCGGAGCTTCCGCATCTTTGCCACCAGCTCTTCCCAATCCTCCATGGTGTAGATGTAAAGACAGGTATCAAAACCACGGGCCAGCATGCATTTGCCGCCCAGCTGATTCCGATACTTCGACGGAACGATCATTCTATTTTTATTGTCAATAGAATTTTCATAAGTTCCCGTGAACATAGCTGCCTTCCTGAATTTTCATACACGTCTCGACTGTAATTTAATATATGCTCCATTTTAAACCACTTCACCCCACTTTTCAACAAAAACCACCAAAAAACATATTTTCTCCCCCCTTTTCCATAAAAAAAGAACCGCTGCATTGCTGCAGCGATTCTCGCACTTCTGCATATTCCGTTATTCCCAACGCTTCAATCCGAATACCGCATGGACGTTGTCTTCCCCGTTCGCTTCGGTTTTGAAATAGATGATTTTGTCCGCACGCGGGTCCAATTTCCCCGGGTCCAAAAAATCACTTCGAAGGATTTTCAGTTCACTACCCAGAGGCGCCTCGTGAACGAACCGCATGTTCAGGGAAGTGATGCAGTATTCCTCCACATTCGGAATGCAATCGTACAAACAGTTGTAATACCGGGCGTTGTTCATGTGCCCGTTAATATCGGTCAGCGTCAGCGTTACCGGTACCGTTCCGCCTTCCTTCCATTCCATCGTCTTTGGAATCCGAAATCTCGTCGGAATTCCCATCTCCGGCTCCCGATCTTCCGGATAGGAAGACATGTCGTATTCGCTCTGAAGCACCAGCTTCCGGGTATCCACGTCCACCAGCGCCCAGTTGCTGTATGCCCGCGCCACCAGTTCTCCGTCCAAAAAGAGCTCGTACGCCCGTGGAAAATTCGCCGCCTTCGCCGGCACAACCCAGGTATCGCAGTCCACCCGGGCATACTTGTATACCGGCCGCATTATCTCCACGCTCATGCGGCTGACCACAAAAGCTTTCCGCTCTTCCCGGTAGATTATTCCGTAGTCTTTATCCGTATCGTGCATCTGATGATCTGCCGTTTCCTGGAGATACTGCACCAGTGCCGTCGGCGTCAACGCATCGTGGCGGTCGATTTCATAAGACCTTGTCTCGAAAGACTTTGTATATTTCATCCGTTTTACCCCTTACATCTGAATCAGTTGTCCGGTGATTTCCTCCGCATCACGAGATGCCAGGAACCGCACCGTCCCGCCCAATTTCGGTTCTGCTTCTTCCCGGTTCGAAAGAAGCAATCCGTTCACACGAATTCCCTTCACCCGCAGCGTACGGGCCAGGGACTGAATCATCCCTTTCAGGGCCGACTGCAGCATATTCTCCGCTAAAGACATCGGTTCAGACGTTTCCGAATCCAAATTCCCGGATTGCAGCAGAACAATCACGCTTCCCCCTTCCCCCATCAAGGGCAGCATGGTCTGCAGGTAGAAACCCACGGCATCCAAATTCTTCATTAAGCTATCCCGGTCTTTGCTCCAATCTTCTGCCGGCTGTTCTCGATTCAGCTCCGGAAGAATGTTGCACACCAACGTATCCAGCCGGTCCTCCATGAATTCTTTTACCACATCTGCGGCAAACTCCATGGAATTCCGATTAAACACGTTGCATTTGATGTTCAGCGCCCCGGTTTCCCGGCTCAGTTCCAGCGCTTCCTTATATCGATCCCGGCAGAAAAAAGCGGTGGTGGCTCCCCGGTCGGTAAAAGCACGCACCAACGATTCCCCGCGGTTTCCGGTTCCCTCTGCAATCAGGACATGCCGGCTTTTTTTATTCTCACTTTCCAGAAGCATTCTGACTTCCTCCCTTTCGGCCCCATGTGTGACTCATAATCTCACTTACATTATACACCGAAACGAAGGCATCCGGATCCACCTTATCGATTAAATTAATCAGGGTAACGTATTCCTGACGATTTACGATGATGTTCAGTTCTTTATAGCGGCGATAGTCGTATGCACCGGTTGCCTCGTAGAAGGTGGCACCGCTGTGCATCACGTTGATGACGTAATCCCGAATTTCTTCAATATGATCCGATACCACACACACCTTCTTCTTAATGCTGAAACCAAACAGGAAGTGATCCAGGACGATTCCCTGGAAATAGGTTCCCAGAATACTCAGCAGTCCGGTCTTGATATCGTAGATGAAAATGGATGGGATTGCCACCGCCATTCCGCAGACGGACATCGCGGTTCCCAGCTCCATATGGAAATATTTATTCATAATTTTGGTGATTACATCCAGTCCGCCGGAGGATGCGTTGTTCATGAACAAGAGGGATGCCCCCAGTGCATAGAGGAACAGGTATCCCAGCATATCCAGGAACTGATCTCCCATCAGCGACTGCATGTTCGGATAGACTTTCTCCAGAATCCGAATCACGATTGGCAGCAGAATGGACGGGTACAGGGTTCGATATGTGAACTCCTTTCCCACAAAAATAGCGGACAGCAGCAGGCAGATTCCGTTCAGGATAATCAGAAGGGTACCTACCGTCATCGGAACGAATTTCGCAATCAACACTGCCAGACCGGAGATACTTCCTACCGCCAAATGGCTTGGAGTCAGGAAGAAAAACACCGAAAAGGAAGCGATAATGGTTCCAATTGTAATAATAATATAATCCTTAATGCGTTCTTTTGTACTTTTCACCAAATTTCTCCTTTATCAACCACAAAAATTTATATTCAGCCAACAAAGAATTATACCATTTGTTATAAAAAAGTCATGTTCTTTTTTTGATACATTCTGAGCAATTTGAACGTCCATGAGTCTTCATTTTTGGAAAAAGCGAAGAACCAAAAAAAGGTGCCGGCGACGGAATCTTTGTCCATCGCCAACACCAAAAGGTTTCGAACCGTTATTCTTCTTTTCCGTCCCAGCAGTAGGTGCACAGGTTTTCCACCGGAATGCCAACGGATTCCAGCATATCCTCCAGACGGTTGTACTGCAGGGTATCGTATCCCTGCTGCTTCCGAATCACTTCAATCATGTTCTGATATTTCTCGCTGTCCGGATTCAGGTAATCGCCCAATTCATCGTCCTCCATGTGACGGCCTTCCAGCTCGTCAATGGCTCTTCTGGCAATCAGCTCCAGCGCAGAGCGGGAACGAGAGAAGTTGAGATATTTGCAGCCGAACAGAATCGGCGGACATGCCGGACGAACGTGAATTTCTTTTGCCCCGCAGGAATAGAGGTACTTCGCCTTTTCCGCCAGCTGGGTGCCTCTGACGATGGAGTCGTCGATCAGCACAATTCTCTTATCCTTAATCAGTTCCGGAACCGGAATCAACTTCATCTTCGCGATGAAATCCCTCTTGGTCTGAATGGTCGGCATGAAAGATCTCGGCCAAGTCGGGGTGTATTTGATAAACGGACGGGAATACGGCAGTCTGGCCTCATTGGAATATCCGATGGCATGTGCCACGCCGGAATCCGGGACGCCCGCAACGATATCCACATCTTCTCTCTTTAAGGTATCTCGATGGGCAATCGCCGCACCGCAGCGATGTCTCATGGCCTCCACGGAAATATCTTCATAGGAGGATGCCGGATAACCGTAGTATACCCACAGGAACGTGCAGATTTTCATCTTCTTTCCCGGTTCTGCCAGAACGGTCACGCCATCGCTGGTCATGATGTCGATTTCTCCCGGACCCAGGTTCTTGTAATCTTCGTATCCCAGATTCAGATACGCGAATTCCTCAAAGCTGGCGCAGTATCCGGTTTCCTTCTTTCCGATGGCCAACGGCGTACGTCCCAGCTTATCCCGCACGCAGAAAATGCCCCGCTTGGTCATGATCAGCATGCTCATGGATCCTTCAATCACGTCCTGCGCATGGCGGATGCCGTCAATCATATTCTCTTTCTCGTTAATCAGGGCTGCCACCAGTTCCGTGGTATTGATGTCTCCATCCCCCATCTCCATGAACTGGGTCGTTCCGTTGTCGAACAGCTTCTGCAGCAATTCCGCCTTATTGCTGATCTTTCCAACGGTGGTGATGGCAAAGGTTCCGTGGTGGGAACGCACCGTCAAAGGCTGCGGTTCATAATCCGAAATGGATCCCATGCCCATGTTGCCCTTCATGCGAGATACATCGGCATCGAATTTCGTTCTAAAAGGAGCATTTTCAATATTATGAATTGCCCGATCAAATCCATTCTCTCCGTACACTACCAATCCGCCACGTCTGGTTCCCAGATGAGAGTGATAATCCGTTCCGAAAAACAAATCAAACACACAATCTTCTTTCAACGTCGCTGCAAAAAAACCGCCCATGCGAAACCCCTTTCCTGTCGTTTCATCTGTTCTGCCTTTAAAATCTGATACAAGATATTGTATCACCCCCCGACGGAATTGACAACAGAAAAAGGACCGCTTTCGCAGTCCTTTTCCAATGAATCGGTATTTGTATGTTCTTTAAAGCGGGCAGATTACATCATGCCGCCCATACCGCCGCCGGCAGGCATTGCCGGTGCCGGAGTATCCTCTTTGATTTCCGTAATTCCTGCTTCTGTGGTAAGGAGCATGCCGGAAACGCTTGCTGCATTCTGCAGTGCGGAACGGGTTACTTTTACCGGATCCACGATGCCGGCATCAATCATGTTTACGTACTCGTCGCTTGCGGCGTTGAATCCGATTCCTTCCGGAGATTCTTTTACCTTGGATACCACAACGCTGCCTTCGAAACCGGCGTTCTCCGCAATCTGACGAACCGGCTCTTCCAGTGCTCTCTCAACGATCTTCGCACCGGTTCTCATGTCGCCTTCCAGGCTGTCCGCATACTCAGTAACTGCCGGAATTGCACCGATCAGCGCTACACCACCGCCGGAAACGATGCCTTCCTCTACCGCAGCTCTGGTTGCGTTCAGTGCATCTTCCAGTCTCAGCTTCTTATCCTTCAGCTCGGTCTCCGTTGCTGCACCGGCATTGATTACTGCAACACCACCGGCCAGCTTTGCCAGTCTCTCCTGAAGCTTCTCGCGATCGAAATCGGAAGTCGTCTCTTCTGCCTCTGCGCGGATGGATTCGATTCTCTCCTTAATCTCGGTGCGGCTGCCGTTTCCGTTTACGATAACGGTGTGATCCTTGTTGACCTTAACGGTTTCCGCTCTGCCCAGCATATCGATGGTGGTCTCCTTCAGCTCGTAACCCAGCTCTTCGCTGATTACGGTACCGCCGGTCAGGATGGCGATATCCTCCATCATGGCCTTTCTTCTGTCGCCGAATCCCGGAGCCTTTACGGCAACGACATCCAGGGTGCCTCTCAGCTTATTGACAACCAGAGTAGCCAGTGCTTCGCCTTCTACGTCATCGGCAACAATCAGCAGCTTGCTTCCGGACTTCATGATATCCTCCAGCAGCGGAACGATTTCCTGGATGTTGCTGATTTTCTTGTCGGTCAGCAGGATGTACGGGTGATCCAGAACGGCTTCCATCTTCTCGCTGTTAGCAGCCATGTATGGGGACAGATAACCTCTGTCGAACTGCATACCTTCTACCACGTCCAAGGTAGTTCCCAGAGACTTGGATTCCTCAACGGTGATAACGCCGTCTTTGCCCACCTTGTCCATGGCTTCCGAAATCAGTCTGCCGATTTCCTGGTCGCCGGCGGATACGGAAGCAACCTGTGCGATGCTCTCCTTGTCGTCTACTTTCTTTGCGCTGTTCTTCAGATAATCTACAGCGGCCTCAACGGCACCGTCGATACCTCTCTTCAGAACCATTGGGTTTGCCCCGGCAGTGACATTCTTGAATCCTTCTCTTACGATTGCCTGTGTCAGCAGGGTCGCAGTGGTGGTACCGTCACCGGCCACATCGTTGGTCTTGGTTGCAACTTCTTTGACCAGCTGTGCACCCATGTTCTCTACCTGATCTTCCAGCTCAACTTCCTTTGCGATGGAAACACCGTCGTTGGTGATCAGCGGGGATCCGTAAGACTTCTCAATCAGAACGTTCCGTCCCTTCGGTCCCAGTGTAATCTTAACGGTGTCTGCCAGCTTATCCACACCTGCCAGAAGCTTTCTTCTGGATTCTTCTCCGTAAAACAAATCTTTAGCCATTTTTCTATCCTCCTATGTCAATCGGCAGTTACTCGATTACTGCCAGAATATCTTTCTGCTCCATAATGGTATATTCCACACCTTCGTGCTTCAAATCCGTGCCGCCGTAACGGGAGAAAATTACGTGGTCTCCTTCTTTCAGCTGCATCTTCTCGTCCTCGGTTCCCGGACCAACCGCTACAACAACCGCCTGCTGTGGTCTTTCCTTTGCACTGCCGGAAAGAATCAATCCGCCTTCGGTCTTTTCCAATGCTTCGTCCTTCTTTATAACTACTCTTGCGCCCAGTGGCTTAATTCCTAAACTCATTCCAGTTTCCTCCTCTATTATCTTTGTCTGTTAGCACTCATATTAATTGAGTGCCAACTTCCAAGAATTATTCTACTCACCTGCTCCTAGGATGTCAACCTCTTTCCACGGAAAAAATGTGAAGTTATCTTCATTTTTTTATTTCCGCTTCTCCCGCTCGCTCTTTCGGATGTACACATCATTCACCTGAATATTCACGTGACCCAAAGAGAAGGAGGTCATGGTGCGAAGCACCTGCCAGATTTCCTGTTGGAACATGATGCAGTGACGACCGGCGCCCGGGAATTTGCGAATTCGCACTTCCACCACCAGGTTGAATCCGGACACATTTCCGTTATGGTAGAAATTCAGCACCTTAATGCACCCCCGATGGGCTTCCGCCGCAATCATGATAATATCCCGAATGGCTTCTTCCCGAATTTCAAACTTTCCGGAATAGCTGAACGGCGGCCGCACGATGGTGCGCTCTTTTCCGGACTCCTCCTGTAATGCCCGGCTGCGGAAGAATCGCGTCGGGTTCAAGATGTATCCCGCAAAATTACGTTTCAATTGACCCATCGGTACCGGAATGGCATGCTCTCCGCCCTGCATCCGATGTTCTCCTGCCACCCTTCGCTGTTCTTCCGTCGTAAAATCTTCGATGTACATGCGGTGATCCGGCGCAGGAAGTTCCAGGGCATCCAGAATCCAATTCACCATTCGGTCCGATGTTCCAATGACCATCAGTTTATCCGGATTTAATTCCAGAAGCTTTTTTCGAACCTCTTCCCGATGGTCGTCGTAGTTGAACAGCGCGGTTCGCATCGCCGCCGCTTTCGAGGAGCATTCCTTTGCGGAACGACCGGCGGCGATGCCGCCCCGATAGATCAGCAGTCCGTCGTCAATGATGGCATCGATATGTTTTTCCCGGCAAATTCTCGCCGCACTGTAGCTTTTTCCGGTTCCGCTTTTTCCTGTAAAAGAATATATTTCCATTGTTAAGTTATCCTTACTAAAGTTAAGTTTACAAAACTACCAAACAGGTGTTATAATCGTGACATAAATTTTTAAAAGGAGGTACAGTCATGGCTTATGTAATCAGCAGTGAGTGCATCGGTTGTGGAGCTTGTGCCGCTGGATGCCCAGTAGAAGCAATCAGCGAAGGTTCCCCATACGTTATCGATGCGGATGCATGCATCGATTGTGGTGCTTGTGCAGATACATGTCCTGTAGGTGCACCTGCAGAAGCTTAGTTCTTCAAGACATTCTATCATGCATGATTTATTATTAGAAAATCCCGTAGCGTTCGCTACGGGATTTTCTTTTATGCATTCATTTCGAATTAACGATTTTCCTGCTCCTTGCTGCTGATTAAGAACGACAGCGTATGCAAACTCTCACTCAAATGTACGTTCTCAATCGCAATCCGTTCCGGAATGTCCAAATCAATCGGTGCAAAGTTCCAAATACCTTCTACACCGCCGCGAACCAACGTATCTGCCACTTCCTGTGCGTTGTCCTTTCCGCAGCAGATAATTCCGATATCGATATTGTTGTTCCGAACATAGTCCTCCAGTTCAGACGAATTCTGAACCTTTACACCGTTGATTGCCAAACCCACAATGGTTGGATTCACGTCAAAAAGACCCACGATGCTGAATCCGAACTTGTAGTTCAGGATGTGATTCGTAATCGCCTGTCCCAAATGACCGACACCGACTACAACCGTCTTGTACTCTCTGTCCAGTCCCAGAATCTTGTTAATCTCCGCATACAGATGATCTACACTGTATCCGTATCCCTGCTGACCGAATCCGCCGAACGTATTCAAATCCTGGCGAATCTGAGATGCCGTATAACCAATCAATTCACTTAGTTCGTTGGAAGAAATTTTCTTCACTCCACGGCTTCGAAGATCTCCCAGATATCTTCTGTACCGTGGAAGACGCCGGATGATGGCGTTCGAAACTCTCGTATTATTTTTCATACCTTAACCGACCTTCTTTCTGAATTCTATTTCACAGCAGACGAACCGCAGTCCCGGAAATTATTCTTCGTGGTCATCCACGTATTCTACCAGGTCCCGTACGGTCTCGAATTTCTCTGCTTCCTCATCCGGAATTTCCAGACCGAAAGTTTCTTCAATTCCCAGGATGATTTCCACCATATCCAATGAGTCACCCTCCAGATCCTTCATCAGATTTGTGTCCATCTCTACCATATCTTCGTCAATACCAAGCTGATCTACAATCAGTTCTCTGATTTTTTCAAATGTCATCACATTTTCCTCCGTTTAATTTATCACATTGTTAATTATAGTGAAAACAAGCGCTTTATGCAAGTTTTTTTATTGAAGTTCCATCCATTCCTCGTATTGTACTTCCAAATCCGCCTTATATTGTTCCAATAACTCCCCTTTTTCCTGAAGAAGCTCCACATTGGACATGTTCTCCGGAGCACAGAGAATCTCTTCGGTTTCCTGGATTTTGGCTTCCAAATCCTCGATGATTCCTTCCAGCTCCTTAATTCGGCGTTCCTGCCGCCGCTGCTCCGCTTCCTGCTCCTTCCGAAGCTTCCGCTCTTCCTCGGCAGACAGTTCTCCGGTCGGTGCACTCTTGGATTCTTCCCCGGAACTTTCCGCCGCCTTCAATTCTTCTTTTTTCTGAAGATAGTAATCGAAGCGTCCTTTGTATTCCACGATTCCGTCGGTGGTCAGTTCAAAGATTCGGGTCGGCAGCTTCTGCAGAAGATATCGGTCGTGGGAAACGATAATCAAGGTTCCCTCGAAATCCAGCAGCGCATCTTCCACCACCTCTTTGGCATCGATGTCCAAATGGTTGGTAGGTTCGTCAAGAATCAGGGTATTGGCCCCGGACAGCATCAGCTTCAGCAGAGAAAGCTTCGCCTTCTCGCCGCCGGACAGGCTGCGAATCTGCTTGAAAACGTCATCCCCGCGGAACAGGAACCGTCCCAGAATGGACCGCATCTCCGTGTCCGTATACAGATGATAGGCATTCTTCATTTCGCCCAGCACCGTTTCGTTCTCATCCAGAAGGAGCTGTCCCTGGTCGTAATATCCGAAATTCACGTTGTGTCCGATTTTCAGATATCCCCGGTCCGCCTGTTCCTTTCCCATCAGAATCCGAAGCAGTGTGGTTTTGCCCACACCGTTGTCCCCGATGATGCAAATCCGTTCTCCCTTCTTGATATCGAAGGACACGTGATCGAACAGCTTCCGTTCGCCGAAGGATTTCTCCAAATCCTCCGCCAGCATCACATCGTTGCCGCTCTTGTATTCCGAGTGGAAGGTGAGCTTCATCCGATTGTTTTCCAGCACCGGCCGATCCTTCACTTCCATATGCGCCAGACGCTTCTCTCGGGATTTCGCCCGGTTCACCAGCTTTTCCGTGCCGTGACCCTTGAAACGGCGGATGATCTCTTCCTGCTTCTCGATTTCCTTCTGCTGCTTCTCATATTCCCGAAGCGCCACTTCCATCCGCTCTTCGTGCTTAATCAGATACTCGGAGTAATTTCCTCGATAATCCGTCAGATGACACCGGCTCACCTCGAAAATCCGATTCACCAGCTGGTCCAAAAAGTACCGGTCATGGGATACCACGATAATCGTCCCCTTATACGCCTTCAGATACTGTTCCAGCCATTCCAGCATCCGAAGATCCAAATGGTTGGTAGGCTCATCCAGCATCAGAATATCCGGCTGTTTCAGGAGCATGCAGGCCATGGCCAGACGAGTACGTTCGCCGCCGGACAGCATGCTGATTTTTTTATCGTATTCCGATTCGCCAAAACCCATATTGCGAAGCACGGACTTCAGTTCACTCTTGTAGGTATAACCGCCCTGCTCCTTGTACTTCTCCAGGAGCGCGGTGTACTGTTCCAGATTCCGATTGAAATCCGGATGTTCGTGGTCGGAAATGGCTTCTTCCAGCCGATGGATTTCCTTCTCCATCTCGTGGAAGCGGGTAAAGGTTTTCTCCGCCTCCCGCAGCACCGTTCCCTCGGAAAAAAAGTGATTTCTCTGTTTCAGGTATCCGACGGTATATCCGTTTCGTACGTAGAAGTTTCCGGTGGTCGGGCCGGCTTCGCCGGACAGAATCGACAGCAGCGTGGTCTTTCCCGCTCCGTTGGGTCCCACGATTCCGATTCGGTCTCCCTTGTTGACGCTGAAAGACACATCTTCCAGAATCACATCCACTCCGTAACTTTTGCCAATTTTACTGGCCGACATTATCAGCATATCTGTAATCTAGAATTCCAGTCCCGGAATCGCATCCAGATCCGGACCGGCAAATTCTCCTTTCTTCATTTTGTAGTAAGCAGAGCACGCAATCATCACGCCGTTATCCGTGCAGTACAGCGGCCGCGGCTGCATGATTTGAATTCCGTATTTCGCGCCTTCTTCCCGAATCATCTCCCGAAGGCGCGAGTTGGAGGCCACGCCGCCGGCCATAACGATTCGATCCTGCCCGAATTCCCGGGCTGCGGATATCGCTTTGTTCACGATGACTTCCACCACCGCTTCCTGAAAGCTGGCTGCCATGTCCGCCACATTGATTTCTTTTCCCGCCTGTCTGCAGGAATTGATGTGATTCAGGGCCGCCGTTTTGAGTCCGCTGAAGCTGAAGTCATAGCTTCCCGGCTCCAGGTACACCCGCTTGAATTCGATGGCATGGGGGTCTCCCTCCTTCGCGGCACGGTCTACCTTCGGTCCGCCGGGATATCCCAGCCCGATGACCCGGGCCACCTTGTCAAAGGCTTCTCCCGCCGCATCATCTCGGGTTTCTCCCAGGGTTTCGCATTGATTGTAATCCTTTACAAAAACAATATTCGTATGGCCTCCGGACACCACCAATCCCATAAAAGGCGGCTCCAGTTCCGGATATTCCACGTAATTGGCTGCAATATGTCCATGCATGTGATTCACCGCCACCAGCGGAATATCCTTGGCAAAGGATATCGCTTTAGCGGCCGCTACGCCCACCAGCAGTGCACCCACCAAGCCCGGACCGTAGGTAACGCCGATCAAATCCACGTCATCGATGGTAATCTGCGCTTCCTCCAATGCCTGGGACAGCACCCCGTTAATATTCTCCAGGTGCCGCCTGGAGGCAATTTCCGGGACTACCCCGCCAAAGGCGGTGTGAATATCAATCTGGGATGAAATCACATTGGCCAATACTTCCCGGCCGTCGGCAACAATGCCGATTGCGGTTTCATCGCAGCTGGATTCAATTCCAAGGGTGATATGTTTTCCATTCTTCATAACATCATCTCATTCTCTATTTTAAAATTTTGCGCATCAGCAATGCGTCTTCTCCGTTATCGATATAGTACTTCTCCCGGCGTCCGATAACCTCAAAACCCAGCTTTTCATAGAGGTGAATCGCCGGTGCGTTGGATTCCCGAACTTCCAAGCTGAATTCTTCGTTATCATCCTGCGCCAGCCATCGTATCATGTAATCCATCATCTTCCGGCCGATGCCCCGGCCTCGGTATTCCGGCGACACAGCGATGTTGTTCAGCTGCCCTTCTCCGGCAATCTGCCACACATCCATGTATCCGGCAAAACTTCCGTTCCATTCCGCCACGATAACCGTGGCCAATTTGTTTTCCTCCACATCGTGACGAATGGACTCCAAACTCCAGGGGATGGGAAAGGTAATCTCTTCCAGATAAGCGATATCGGAAATATCTTCCGAAGCCGCCGGACGAATCAATAACGGTATTTCTTTTCGCGTATTATCCATGAATTTTACTGCTCAGTGTGCCCGATTCCAGCCGCATCTCGGCTTCGCTTTTGCGCATGTAGTTCGGCAGCAGTTTCTCGTAGGAAACCGTCTCCCCGGATTGTACCCGGCGAAGTGCTGCCTGCGCTGCACTTCTTCCGTCCTGATATCGAACCGATTCCGGTGCGAAGGCATATTGTTCCTCCGAGAGCTCCGTGGAAATAATGTCCTTATAGGCATCGATTCCGTCGCCGGTGAAGAACACCGTTCCCTCCAGCTTCCGGATTTCTGACAGAAGATCTTCAATCATGTACTGCTTCTCCGGAAGAACGGACTCCAATCCGTCCGCCGTGACCTTCCACAATCCGGCGTAGGTCTGGTGTCTCCGGGCGTTGATGATCGGGCAGATGTATTTCTCCCCGCTGCTGTTCTCCATTCCCTGATATGCCATGGCTTCCAAAGTGGACACCGAGACGCAGGGAAGATCCAGAACTTGTCCCAAAGTTCGGGCCGTCGTCACGCCAATCCGGATTCCCGTAAAGGATCCCGGACCCACGGATGCCCCGATATGCGTCAAATCTGTTTTTTCAATGCCGGCGTTCCGAAGGCATTCTTCCGTCAGCGTGATAATATCCTTCAGGTGATTCATCACATCGGAAGAAGCGGCCGCGCAGCAGTTTCCGTCTTGATCGATTACTGCGGCCGATCCGTATTTACCGGTAGTCTCAAGTGCTAGAATATGCATTGATAAATTCGCTCTCCTTCATTCTCTCCATAGCGGATTCGAATCAACAGGGACTCCTCCGGCAGGACATCTTCCACGATGTCCGACCATTCCACAATGCTGATTCCGTCTCCGTAAAAATAGTCTTCCACCCCGATGTCCAGGAGTTCGTCCCCGGAGCCCAGGCGGTACGCATCGAAGTGGAACAGGGGAATCCGGCCGCTTCGATGTTCTTTTACAATGTTAAAAGTCGGGCTGCTGATATTCTCGTGAATGCCCAGCCCTTCCGCTATGTACTTCGTCAGAGTGGTTTTTCCGGTTCCCAGGTCTCCCTCCAGCGCCAGAACATCCCCCGGCTTCAGGTACGATGAAAGCTCGAGGCCGAAATCCCGGGTCTCGAGCTCATTGTGAACCGTCCAGTTGAAATTTTTCTTCTCTTCTAATTTCTTCCTGATTTCTTCTCTCATAGATTGCTTTAAGCTTCCGTTTCCATACAAAGTTTTTCCATCATGGCCGTGTAAATTCGCGTCATCTTCATCAGTGCCTCGATGCTGAGTCGCTCATCCGGCTGATGCATCCGGTCTTCTTCTCCCGGGAACAGCGCACCGAACGCAACCATCCGCCGGAACACTTTGGCGTAAGTGCCGCCTCGATCCACGAACGGTTTGTTCTCGTCGTCGCCGGTTTCCTCCACGTATACGGAACACAGGGTCTGAATAAACGGATCGTCCACAGGTACGTAAGCCGGCTTGTCGTCTCCCTTCTTAATCAGTCCGATATTCGTTCCTTCCAGAGTTTTCTCTACCCCTTCGTAAACGTTCTCTGAGGTATAGCTGATCGGATAGCGAACATTCAATGTGACGGTGGCCACATCATTGCTCAGTTCCATCATTCCCACGTTGCAAATCAGTTTGCCGGATGGTTCATCTTGGAACGCACATTCCATATTCTCTCCGTGCAAATTGAATCCGATGTGCTCATTATAATAGCGAATCCATTCGGTGACTTCATCGCTGACGAAATCCAATCTTCCCAAGAAGGCCATCAGAATGCTGATGGCGTTCAAACCCTTGTGGGGATCGGCACCGTGAGCGCTGATTCCGGTGGCTTCAATGGCCAGCGAAGTTCCTACCTTTCGGGTTTTCAGATTGTATCCGGTTTCCTCCGCGAAGACTTCTGCCTTTTCGCGAATCGTGTCGTATTCCCCATTGTCTCCCGATGCCACCACCGCCTTTGCGGTTCGCGGAACGATATTCGGGGCAAGGCCGGCATTTATTTTCGACAGAACCAGACCTTCTTTCGGGGAATACTTCTTCATCCGAGATGCCAGTTGAAACTTCATATTTCCCATCTCTCCGTTGGTCAGCGGAAACTCTCCGTCCGGAGTAATGCCGTAATCCGGCATCCGATCCTTTTCCAGATAGTAGTGCACGCTGTCCCGTCCGGTTTCCTCATCTAGGCCCAGAATCAAACGAATGGTATCAGCCGGGCGATATCCCGCTTCTTTGAGGGCTTTCATTCCGTATAAGCAGGCGATAACCGGTCCCTTGTCGTCCAAAGTACCGCGGCCGAGCATCCAACCATCGGCGATTTCTGCGGCATAAGGATCGAAGGTCCAACCATCCCCCTCCGGAACGATGTCCAGATGGCCGGCAATACCGAAAATCTTGGCATCCGGGTTCTCGGATTTCCATTCAATATGACCGCAGTAGTGGTCCCAGTCCTTTACCTCGAAGCCCAGTTCCTTCCCAAGCTTCAAGGTGTATTGATATGCTTCTTCCACGCCGGCGCCGAATGGATATATTTCGCCCTCGGGACTCCGGCAAGACTCGGTCTGGACGCTGCGAATGCGAACCAGTTCCTGAAGCTTTTCCAGCATCTCCGCTTTATTCTTCTCAAGTATTTCCTTATAAACCATAATTCCTCATTTCATTGACTTCTAATTAATGTTCGATTTTCTTCATGCTGTCTGCCTTCGTTTTCGATTTCGTTACGTATGCGGAAACCAGTTTTCCGTCTCGTACGGTAGAAATATTTACCCGGCGCACCGGATTTCCATCCTGATCGAAGTTAAACACACCGGTAGCGCAGCGCAGGTCCTTCGTGTCAGCCAAAGCATCTCGAATATCCGTCGGTTTCAAGCTTCGAGCGTTGTTAATTGCATTGATGGTAAGCATATACGCATCATACCCCAGCACCGTATTCTGGGTTGGAACATCCCGTTGTCCGTACCGATTCGCATATTTCACCAGGAACCGCTGGGTTTCTGCGGTAAACCCCGTCTCCGCGGTACCGCCGGAATTCAGTACGTTATCCGATGTAAAAGAAATCTTAATGTCCGGATGTTTCTCTTTCATCTTCAGAAAATCTTCCGTCAGCCACTCCTGATTTCCCAGGAATCGAATATTCGTCATATTTCTTTTTTCGATTTGCTGATACAGAAGATCTGCCTTCTCCAGCCCAATCGGTGAGAATACCACTTCTGCCCCGGATTCCTGAATCTGCTTTGCCAGTTTCGTCATATTGAACTCGTCCATTCCGATGGATTCATCCAGTACCACCTCCGGTCTGGACTTCTTTCCCTCTTTCCGAAGGCGAGCCTTAAATGCCGACCGCATCTTCTCCTGGGTACTGTCATTCTGAATGGTAATGATAGCAACCTTTTTGGCGGAAAGCTCTTTGATGGTGTATTCCGCCAGACCGGTTCCTCTCTGGTCATATGTAATGCAGGCACGGAACGCATACGGATTGTTTTCCGTAATCAGCGGGTTGCTGGCCGAAGGGGTAATCATCGGAATTTTCGCTTTCTTCGCTTCTTCCGCGGCAATCATGGAATTCGCTTCTTCCGCACTCCCGATAATTGCTACCGGATTCAGCTTGATTAAACTCTGAATCGCCGCCTTCGCCGTATTGGTGTCGGATTCGGTATCAATCCGGACCAGTTCCACCCGCACGCCTTTTACATTGCTGTACATGCTGTGGGCCAGCTGAATTCCCTTGATTTCCTCTTTACCGACTTTCTTATATTGTCCGCTTTCCGGTTCAAATACGCCAACATAGATGACGTTGGAATCCTCCGTCTCCTTATCGATGAATGTCCGGCGAAAATTATCATAACTGGTACAACCGGACAGCATCAGCACTGCCGTAAATGTAAGCATGAGACAGATTGTTTTTATAACTGTTCTGCTAATTTTCAAGTCTTAGTACCTCTTTCAATTCTTCCCCATCTGTAATGTCGTTCACGCGGCCGCGCAGCTTTGCCGCACCGGGATAGCCTTTCGTATACCAGCCCACGTGCTTTCTCATCTCCCGCACCGCAGAATATTCACCCTTCAGGGTCACCAAACCTTCGTAGTGGCGAATCATCATTTCCGATCGTTCTTTCCAAGTGGGAGCCGTATAAGGCTCTCCGTTATATGCCGCGAGAAGGTCCTTGAAAATCCATGGATTTCCTAAAGCTCCTCGCGCAATCATCACGCCGTCACAACCGGTTTCCTTCATCATCCGGAGCGCGTCTTCGCCACAGTTCACATCTCCGTTTCCGATTACCGGTATCGTCACGTTCTCTTTCACCCGGCGAATAATGCTCCAATCCGCCGTGCCCTGATAATACTGTTCCCGAGTTCGCCCATGAACGGTGACTGCTGCTGCGCCGGCCGCCTCCGCCGCCTTTGCGCATTCTACCGCATTCACCGACTCATCGTCGAATCCTTTTCGCATCTTTACCGTCACCGGCTTGTCGCTGTTCTTCACCGCCGCAGTCACAATATCGTATATCCGATCCGGATTCCGCATCAGTGCCGCTCCGTCTCCGTTCCGTACAACCTTTGGTACCGGACATCCCATGTTGATATCCAAAAAACAGTTCAAGCCGGAATTCAGCATCCGGGCTGCTTCACCGATAATGTCCGGTTCGCTGCCGAATATCTGAACTCCGGTCGGTCCGGCATTTTCCGGAATGTACAAGAGTTTCGGTGTTTTTCGGTCTCCGTAATACAAGCCCTTTGCGCTGACCATCTCCGTATAGGTCAGCGCCGCACCCTGCTCTTCGCACAGGGAACGCATCACCGCATCGGTGATGCCCGCAAGGGGAGCCAGCATAAAGGGATTTCGGAGTTCAATTCCACCAATATTCAACATATTCTATTTCTTTCTTACTGCTTTATTCTTCTCGTAAACCTCAACGAGACCATCCAGTGTCAATCGCCGATCGATTACATCGATACAGGAGACCCCGCTGTCCACCATGGTCGCCATACCGCCGGTAGCGATGACCTTGATGTCCTCGTATTTTTTTCCGTAATCCGACACCAGTTCCTTCTTCATACCCTCGATGATTCGTTCTGCCAGACCCATCTGACCGAAAATCAGACCCGCCTGCATATTCTCAATGGTATTCTTGCAAATCACCCGGTTCGGTGTTTCCAGATCCACATTCGGCAACTTCGCCGTGTGCTCAAAGAGCGCCGTCGCCGAGGTCTTAATTCCCGGCGCAATCGCACCGCCCAGGAACTCCGCATCCTCTGTTACCACGCAGAAGGTGGTCGCCGTTCCGAAGTCCACCACAATCAGCGGTCCGTCGTATTTCGCATGAGCGGCCACCGCATTCACGATTCGGTCCGAACCGATCTGACGAGGGTCGTCGCACTTAATCTTTAAGCCGGTTTTAATTCCCGTCTCCACCACCAGCGGCGTGATGTTAAAATACTTCAGGCACATGTGCTGCAGCGTAAACAGCAGTGACGGCACCACCGTTGAGATAATAGCGTCGTCAATGTCCTTCGGACTGATTCCGTCATGGCGGAACATCTGATCGATAATGACGCCGTACTCATCCGCGCTTCGCTTGTTGTCGGTAGCCATTCTCCAGCTGCCGATCATCTTTCGATTCTCAAAAACCCCCAGTACAACATTTGTATTCCCAACATCCACTGTCAGAAGCATCCTATTGATCCTCCAGTCTTCTCAATGCCAATGCCATCGTCAAACCCGGAATAATCCGGTTACCGGTCATTTCTGCGCCCAGAATCTCATTAATCCGCTTCAAACGATACTGTACCGTATTGTTATGAATGCTCATGAATTCTGCGGTCTTGTTGCTGTTCATGCTGGCGTCCAGCACAAAAGTCTCCAGGGTTTCCAGCAACAGTTTTCCTTTGTTGGAAGAAACTTCTCTGCTGAACGGTTCCAGCAGGTCCAGATACATCTTCTTCAGGCTGCTGCTCTGCAGGATGATATCCATGCAGTTGCAAACCATGGACATTTCGTATTTTGTAAAAACACGTTTGTATGGGAATACGGTTTCCACGTAGTTCCAGGTTTCGTTAATCAGCTTAAATCCTTCTACCGCATTGTCCAAATTCTCAATTCCGGTGGAATGGAAAATCCGAACATTCGGCTTTCCGGCTTTCAGCGCATCAAACATGTCCAGGCAGGCATTCTTCAGTGCCATCGGCTTCTCCTCGGAAGCGCTGACATAAATCAGACCGTAGAACTCGTTCTGCTCCACCAGCGGGAGAATGCCCAGGTTGTATTTCATCTTATATTCATCGATGATATCGATGAAATCCGAATTATCGATTCCGTTGGCATAGAAGGAGCTGAGGAAAATCTTATTCTTCATGTCCGCTTCATCTACCAGTGTATAGCAGAAGGACAAGTCGTTCCGAATTGCGGCCTTGATGAATTCGGCTCTGGAATCTCTCTCCGGAGTGTACTTCCACATTCCCATCGCCAGTTCAATCACTTCTGCAAGCTTCGTGATTTCTACGGCAGAATAGTTGTCATTGTCATCCACAATCATGAGGATGTGCTTTTCGCCATTGATATCGATAATTCCCCAATAGGTAATTACATCCGAAATCTCCACCTGCGTGAATACAGACGAATGGGTGATATCCTTTCTCTTCGCCACGTTGATGGCATTCTCGATGGTCTCCTTGTGACGGGTTTCAATCGTGAGAATCGGATTGAACTCCAGCGTCATCAGAACCACCTGGTAGTCGTTGTGTACCGCTGCCTCTTTAAGTGCACTCTGGAAATTGCTGTGCTTTTCAAAGTTCAGCAGATGATAAATGGTATTGTTCAGCAGGTTATCGCTGTAGTTGTGTCCGTAGAGGATCTTATCCATCACCTGTTCGATAACCATAGCGTAAGTCAGCTCGCCCTCATCCGCGATGGTAATTACCAGCAGGCCACTCTCTTCCGCCGCTTTGATTACGCGGCTGTCCAGCGCACGAACACCGTGCTCGTTCAGGAATACCACCAGCGTGGCAATCTGTTTTCTGCCAAATCCGGAGATTACACGGCACTGGGCCTCCACGTCATCCTTAATCTGCCAAAAATGAGTTAACACCATCTGTTCCGGCACGCCGTTTCGCTCCACGCCGGCTTCCAGATTATTTTCATCAAAAACCGATACCGAACGAACTCGCCGGTCGCTTTTTCTCATGCAAGATTCTACAGTACTGTTTCTAAACGCGTCTAACCTTAGACAATCCTCGACTGTAATTTTCATCTTTTCACACCCCTCTACTTTTCTTCCGTTTCGTTATCCTTCTCTTCAGAATCGCATTCGGAACTGCGTTCAATTTCGTGAGTTTCTTCCCGGGATGAATTCTCATCCTTGGCCTTCATCGCCTCCGCTGCCTCGCCGGCTTTCAAAAGCGCCTTCAGAATTTCTTCTTTGGCCGGGGTCATCTCTTCCTCGGATCCCATAATGGACTGCTTTAATTCTTCCATGCGGGCTTCTTCCGCGGCCTTCCGCTCCGCTTCCAGGCGAGCGCTTTCTTCCGCTTCTGCAGCATTCCGCTTCTCTTTTTCTTCTTCTTCCGCCTTTACCTGAGCTTGCAGCTCTTCCGGTGTAACGGTTCCGTCATACAGTGCTTCGAACTGGGTTCCATCCAAGGTCTCTACCAGAAGCAGAGCCTGTGCTACCCTTTCCAAAGCATCATCGTGCTCCTGCAAAATCCGAATGGTTTCCGCATAGCTGTCTTCCAGAATGGAGCGGATTTCCATATCGATTTCCGATGCGATGGTTTCCGAATAATTCTGGCGGGTGGAGAAATCCTTACCCAGGAACACTTCTCCGCCGGAGTTGAAGCTTACCGGTCCCAGCTTCTCGCTGAATCCGTATTCCGTAATCATGGAACGAGCAATCTGAGTCGCACGCTCCAGGTCGTTGCTGGCTCCGGTGCTGATGTCATCCAGCTTCAGCTGCTCCGCCACACGGCCGCCCAGCAGATGCTTGATGGAGTTCAGCATATTGCCCTTGGTCTCAAAGAACTGATCCTTCTCCGGCAGAGACATGGTGAATCCACCGGCCATACCTCTCGGAATGATGGTAATCTGATGCACCGGATCCGACTTCGGCAGGGACTTCATCACTACCGCATGTCCGGCTTCGTGGTATGCGGTCAGCTTCCGTTCCTCCTCGGAAATCACTCGAGACTTCTTCTGCGGCCCCGCAATGACCTTTGTGGTTGCTTCTTCGATTTCATCCATACGAATCTTGGTGCCGTTGCGGCGTGCGGTCAGCAGCGCTGCCTCATTTACCAGATTCTCGATATCCGCCGGAGAGAATCCCGGTGTTCTCTTTGCCAGAACTTCCAGAGATACGTCCTCTGCCAGCGGTTTATTCTTTGTATGTACTTTGAAAATTTCTTCTCTCGCCTTTACATCCGGCATACCGATGACAATCTGGCGATCGAATCGGCCCGGTCTCAGCAGCGCCGGGTCCAGAACATCCGGACGGTTGGTGGCTGCCAGGATGATAATTCCGGCATTTTCGTCAAATCCGTCCATCTCCACCAGAAGCTGGTTCAGGGTCTGTTCTCTTTCGTCGTTTCCGCCGCCCAGGCCGGCACCTCTCTTCCGTCCTACGGCATCGATTTCATCGATAAAAATAATGCACGGTGCATTCTTCTTTGCCTGCTCGAAGAGGTCACGAACACGGGAAGCACCCACACCGACGAACATCTCCACGAAATCCGAACCGGAAATCGTAAAGAACGGTACGCCCGCTTCACCTGCAGTGGCCTTGGAAATGTAGGTTTTACCGGTACCCGGATTACCCACCATCAGCACACCTTTCGGAATCCGCGCTCCCAACTGGGAATATTTCCCCGGATTCCGAAGGAAGTCTACGATTTCCTGAAGCTCTTCCTTTTCCTCCTTGAGGCCGGCTACATCCTTAAAGGTGATGCTCTTTCCGTTATCCTTATACAGTTTCGCCCGATTCTTTCCGAACTGGAAGGCCTTGTTATTCCCGCCCTGGCTCATCATAAAGTAGAACAGGAAAATCAGCGCCACCACCATGATAATCGTCGGCAGAAGCGAGAAGAAGTTCACGCTGCTTTCCGGCGGATCGCTTTCCAGCGTAATCTGGTGTTTCTCCAGCATGGAATTGATGTAATGCTCTTCCACCCAGCTGATTTCCACCACCGAAGGCGCATAGGCAAATTCCACGTTGCCGTTCTTCTTCGTTCCGCTAAGCTTCCGATCTGTAATGTTCAAAGATTCATATTTCTTACCGTCCAACTGTTCCACGAACTGGGAGAATTTAATCTCCTTCGTCGAAGCAGGGTTATCCATTCCCCGGTACAGGTAGGCTGCACCCAAAACAATCATGAAGATAAGTAAATAAATACCGAAGTTCTTGCTTGCTCGTTTCAATTTAATGATTCCCTTTCTATCGATAACAATAAAATTTGTTTATTTACACAAACTGCTAGGTTATTCTATCATAGGCAATCGGTGATTTCAAGAAATAAAAACGCTTTTGACCCTTCCTCAATCTGATACTTTTGTGAAATCCTTCCTTTTTTCCGTTCCACTTCATTTGGGATTCCGGAATCCGGAAGAATCCAAAGTATTTCTCCACCGATTGCGATCATCTCCAGCCGGTCCCGAAACTCCTTTGGGATTTTTCGGTCCACCATGTAATCCTGGATTTTCTTGTGCTTTCCCCCGGCGATACCGATTCGGTCTCCGGCCTTTCGGGTTCGCAGCATCAGCTTTTTTTCCGGATCCGGATATTCCCGGCAAAGCTTATCGTAGTCCAGCACTGCACACGGCATCGATTCCTTCCGGGCATTTCGGACGTCTTCGAAGGCCGCGGAGTCTTTTTTTAGGACCTTCACCCGAAAGTGATGCCGCACTTCCGTTGCACGCCCGTCGTCCGGTGCCGTTTTTCGGAACACCAGCTTCTCGTAGCGGCGCTCCGCCCGCCAGCCACCGGGCAGATTCACAGAGGCGGAAGGATTCTCCGACTGCAAGATGTTCAGGACGTTCTCCACGATGGTGTACCGAAGGTTTTCGTCACCGCTGCATTCCCGAATCACTTGAGCCACCACCCGACGGGCCATCGCCGGATGCAGCGCCCGAATCCCGGCCGCGTCCAGAATCTGTTCGCCCTTCGGCGTTTCCCGCTGAAGCGCGGCGAGAGCGGTGCGGGTCTGCTCTTCCATGTAATCCTCTTCCGGGGCGGCGATGTTCGCCAGGCTTTGCAGCGCCTCTTTGACCTCAGGGTTAAAATATTTCTCCAGATAGGGGATCAGCTCCCGGCGAATTCGGTTCCGGGTATACTCCACGCTATCGTTGCTTTCGTCGTAGTTGGGGCGAAGCGCGTGCTCAGCCACATAGTCTTCAATTTCCTTTCGGGAGGTGGACAGCAGCGGGCGGACGATGGTGTATCCCTTCTCATCCGACCGAGCGGACGGGATTCCCGCCAGTCCTCGGATTCCGGTACCTCGCACGATGCGCTGCAGCAGGGTTTCGCACTGATCGTCTCCGTTGTGGGCCAGGGCGATGCGGATGCGTTCCTTCGGAATCCCTTCCCGCAGAAGCTCCTCCGCCACTTCATCGAAAATCCGGTACCGCGCCGTTCGTCCCGCCTCTTCCAAAGAGCATTTCTGCTCCCGGGCAATGCTTCGGCAGTCGATGCGGCGAACCCGACAGGGCAGATTCCATTCTCGGCAGATTTCCGCCGCATGGCGCTCTTCCCCATCGGCGTTCTCCCGCAATTGATGGTTCACGTGAACGGGAACGATATTCAGATTTTCCGGAGATTCCAGCTCTTTCAAAATATGAAGCAATGTCAGAGAGTCCGGTCCCCCGGACAATCCCAGAATCACCGTGCTGTTTTTCGGAATCATTCCGCCTTGCTGTACTCTTTTTACCAGTCCGTCCATGGTCCTTTCGTCCCTTCGTTACTCTTGTTCGTCCTTTGGAATGTCGAAGAATCGGCAGCCGTTGGCGTAGAGAATTTCTTCCGCCGTTTCGTATTCCATATCTTTAATCAATGCAATTCGCCGAATGATGTGTTCGATATACGGCGACCGGTTCGGCCGTCCCCGGAAGGGTTCCGGTGTGAGATACGGTGCATCGGTTTCCGTCATGATAAATTGGATAGGAACCTGCTTCGCCACTTCCACCGTTTTTCGGCCGTTCTTGAAGGTCACCGGTCCGCCGATGGAAATGGTGGCCCCCAAAGCCACGTATTCCTTGGCCAATTCCGCCGAGCCGGAGAAACAGTGGAGCTGCACCCGGGCATCCGGAACCGGCTGACCCTTTTCATCCGGTCGCATCGGGAAAGCCGCCTTTCGCTCTTCCGAAAACAAGCCTTCCTCTTTCAGTATGTCCAGCGTCAGCTGATTGGCATCCCGGGTGTGAATCATCACCGGCACCTGATGCCTCATGCCGATCCGAAGCTGCTTCCGGAACAACTCAATCTGTTCTTCCTTCGTGTCTTTGCCGTAATGGAAATCCAGTCCGATTTCTCCCAGCGCCTGCACCTTTCGATGGGCCAGCATCTCTTCAATGCGCGCCAAATCTTCCTCCGTGTATTCCGCCGCATGCTCCGGGTGGATGCCCACCGCCGCATAGCACCAGGAATATTTTTCCGCATCTTCAATGGCCTTCCGGGAAGATGCCACCGAGTCGCCTGCGTCGATGATGATTCCCACATCCGATGCGGCGATTTCTTCCGCTCGCTGCGTCCGCTCTTCCTCGTCAAAACCCTCAAAATTCAAATGTGTATGTGCGTCGAATATCATGTTTCTCCTCAAGTTGAAAAAAATGGGTCTCGAGATGCATGCTCTCAAGACCCGTTCTCTCTGTTATGCGATATCTATTTCTTGTTCTTCGTAGCAACCTTTTCCTGACGAATTTGAGACAGTGCTTCCAATTCCTTCTCGATATCGAGACGCGGGAAAAGAACTTCTCCCTTCTGCACCTTGCAGCCGTCCATCTGATAGAAGGTAAAAGCATCCTCCCATTTTACTTCCACGTCCGCCAGTCCCAGCTGTTCTCTCATGCGCTCCGAGGTGGTGTGCATGTATGGGATAATCAGGATGGAAACGATTCTCAGTGCCTCTACCAGGTTCCGAAGAACGGTATCCAGCTCTGCCTTTCGCTCCGGATCCTTTGCCAGAATCCATGGGGTCTTCTCGTCGATGTACTTATTTGCTCTGCGAACGATCGCCCAGATTTCATCCAGCGCCATGTTGAACTGGAAGGTATCCATCTTATCTTCCACCCGGTTGCCGGCGGTTGTTGCCAATTCCTGCAGCTCTTCGTCAATTTCATCCTTCGTCGTTGCTTCCGGAACCACACCATCGTTGTACTTCATAATCATGGATACGGTTCTGGACAGCAAGTTCCCCAGGTCATTAGCCAGGTCGTAGTTGAGGCGCTTCAGCATAATCTCGTTGGTGTAGACGCCGTCCTGACCGAAGGTATACTCTCTCAGCAGGAAGTACTTCAGCGCATCAATGCCATACCGGTCGATGAGGATTTCCGGATCCACCACATTGCCCTTGGACTTGGACATCTTTCCGCCGTCAATCAGCAGCCATCCGTGTCCCAGCACCTGCTTCGGCAGCGGCTCCTTCAGGGACATGAGCATTGCCGGCCAAATGACGGAGTGGAAACGCACGATTTCTTTGCCCACCAGGTGGACATCCACCGGCCAGTACTTCTTGTACAGTTCATCGTCTTCCGAATATCCCAGTGCGGTGATGTAGTTGGACAGCGCATCCAGCCATACGTAGATGACGTGTTCTTCATCAATCGGAACCGGGATTCCCCAGTCAAAGGTGGAACGGGAAATGCAAAGATCTTCCAGACCCTGCTCCACAAAGGAAATCATTTCGTTTCTGCGGGCTTCCGGCTGCAGAAAATCCGGGTTGTTCCGGAAATTATCCAGCAGCGCGTCGCTGTACTTGGACAGACGGAAGAAGTACGCATCTTCGCTCATCTTCTTCACTTCACGGCCGCAGTCCGGGCACTTGCCGTCTACCAGCTGAGATTCCGGCCAGTAGGATTCACACGGAGTGCAATACCAGCCTTCGTACTTGCCCTTGTAGATATCTCCGTTCTCATACATCTTCATGAAGATGTTCTGTACTCTCTTGATATGACGCGGCTCCGTGGTCCGAATGAAATCGTCATAGCTGATTTCCATCTTGTCCCACAGTCTCAGAATGGTCTCCACCACACCGTCTACGTATTCTTTCGGTGTAACCTGCGCTTCTTCCGCACATTTCTCAATCTTCTGTCCGTGCTCATCCGTTCCGGTGAGGAAGCGCACATCGTATCCGCTGAGTCTCTTGAACCGAGCCATGGCATCCGCCATTACGGTGCAGTAGGTGTGTCCGATGTGCAGTTTCGCACTTGGATAATAAATTGGTGTAGTAATATAATATGTTCCCTTGTATTCCGACATTTCCCTTAACCTTTCTATGCTATTGTTTTTGGCGATTAGTCGATGATGTAATCGTCATCCTCTTCGCCCCAGTCCACATCCGACCAGTCATCTTCCAGGAAGATTTCGTCAAAAATCTTTTTGGTGGTAACAACCAGAAGTGCACCTGCCAGCATGCTGACACCGGCAATCCGCATTCCCAGCTTCGCCGCTTTCTTCCGTCTCATTGCTTTTGCAGCCGCAATGTCCTGCTCCGCCATGATTTCTCTCATCTTCGCTGTATCTCTTTTCTTCAAGGTCATGATGTACCTCCTTTATGTCACTACTTTTCTGTAGATAAAAACTTAGCTTCATTATACCCAATATGAACCATTTATTCAAGGTTTGAACCTGCGGATTTCTATCTACAACATTAAAAAGGAGCTGCGATTTCGCAGCTCCCACATTAACGAATAATCTCTACAAGCGCTTCAGGACCTCCTGCAGCAGCTTCCAGTACTTCTGTGTGGAGGAAATGCTGAACCACTCTCCCGGCTTGTGCAGCTCCTTTGTTTCCGGTCCGATGGAAATCATATCCACCTTCCGGCCCATATTCTGTGCGATGATCCCGCACTCCAGTCCGATGTGACACGGAACGCCAATGGCCTCTTCATCAAAGAGATCCCGATACACGTCGATGAACAGCTTCCGAATCGCACTGTCCGGTTCATACGGCCATTCCAGACAGTCGTAATCCTTGTGGCTGCTTCCGCCCACATTTCGTGCCAGTCGGTCGATATTCAGCACCATAGTTTGATAGATGCTCTCTAAAGAGCTCCGAGTAACAAAGACGAAGGTCACCTTCTCTTCGTCCGTGATGACGCATCCCAGGTTGTTGGAAGATTCCACCACGCCCTCTACATCCGGGAACATCCGCAAAATTCCATTTTCGCAGAATACCCCAAAATCAATTACGCCATCCAAGGTCTTCCGGACGAACACCTTGGAAACCGCTTCCTCATAAGGCTCGAAGATTACGGTAATGCCCGGATCGCTCACCCGGTACTCCGCCTTGTAGATATCGTAATATTTTTTTACTTCTTCCCGAAAAGTCTCCAGATTCTCGGACGGAATCATCAGAATGGCTTCCGCTTCCCGCGGGATGGCATTCCCCGCCATTCCTCCTCGAACGTTCGCTACCTCATAATCCCCTTTTCGCTCCAGGGCATCCAGCATCCGGAACAGAAGTTTATTGGCATTTCCCCGAACGCGGTGAATATCTCCGCCGGAGTGGCCTCCCAGAAGTCCGTCGATGCACAGGCGATACGGCACCGAGCCCTCCGCCGGCGACGTCCACACAATCGGGATATCCGCGCTGACGGTTGGGCCTCCCGCACTTCCCACGGTGAAAACCCCTTCCGTCCCGGAATCCGTATTGATAAAGTATTCTCCTTTTAGCTGAGTCGCATCGAACTTTTCCGCACCGGTCAATCCCAGCTCTTCGTCCACCGTCACCAGCACCTCCAGCGGCGGATGCGGCGCATCTTCCAATGTCAGAAGCGCCAAGGAAAGTGCCAGTCCCAGACCGTTGTCCGCTCCCAGCGTGGTTTCCTTCGCTGTGATTTTGTCCCCCTCTACCGTAATCTGAATCGGATCCTTCATGAAATCGTGATTGGAACCCGGTACCTTCTCGCACACCATATCCATGTGCGACTGCAAAATCACTGCCGGATGATCTTCCTTTCCCGGCGTGCCCGGCTTACGAATCAGGACATTCCCCATCTCGTCCTGCACGCTGTCCAGGTGATACCGCTCCGCAAAATTCACCAACCACTTGCTAATCTCCTCTTCGTGTCTGGATGCTCTTGGGACCTTGCTGATTTCCTCGAAAATCTCAAGTACCGCCTCCGGCTCCAATCCCTTCGGAATCATTCGTTCCATACGCCAACCTCCTTCAATTATTCATTTCTACAAGCGCTTTAGAACCTCCTGCAGCAGCTTCCAATATCGCTGCGTGGAAGAGATGCTGAACCATTCTCCCGGTTTGTGCAGCTCCTTGGTTTCCGGTCCGATAGAAATCATATCCACCTTTCGGCCCATGTTCTTTGCGATGATGCCGCACTCCAGACCGGTGTGCACCGGAATGCCCTTCGCCTCTTTGTGGAAGAGTTCCTGATATACTTCAACGAAAAGATTCCGGATTTCACTTTCCGGTTCGTACGTCCATTCCAGACAGTCGTAATCCTTGTGGCTGCTTCCCCCGGCATTTCTTGCCAGACGGTCAATGTTCAGCACCATCGTTTGATACATGCTTTCCAAGAAGCTTCGTGTGACGAAGACGAACGTCACCTTTTCATCATCCGTGGTCACGCACCCCAGGTTATTGGAGGATTCCACTACGCCCTCCACATTCGGGCACATCCGAAGGATTCCGTTCTCACAGAATACACCGAAATCGATCACGCGATCCATCGCTTCCTTGGTAAATACCTCAGAAACCTCTTCTTCCCACGGCTCGAATGTAACGGTGAGATCCGGATCGCCCACCCGATACTCCTTTTTATAGATACCGTAATATCTTTCCACCTCATCCAGGAAAGTCTGCTTATCCTTTGCCGGAATCATCACCACCGCTTCGGCGGAACGCGGAATGGCATTGCCTGCCATTCCTCCCTGAACGGAAACCAATTCCATATCGCCCTTCCGCTCCAGTGCATCCAGGAGACGGAACAGCAGCTTGTTGGCATTGCCCCGGTGGCGGTGAATGTCTTCTCCGGAGTGTCCTCCCAGAAGTCCGTCAATGCTCAGGCGATACGCTTCCTGCTCCGCTTCCGGAGTCTTCCGAATTACCGGAATATCCGCACTGATGGTCGGACCGCCTGCACTTCCGGCCACAAAGATTCCCTCATCGGCGGAATCCATATTGACAAAATAATCTCCGGTCAGCTGCGATGCATCGAATTCTTCCGCACCGGTGAGGCCGATTTCTTCATCTACGGTCACCAACACTTCCAGCGGCGGATGCGGTGCATCCTCCAAAGTGAGAATCGCCAGCGAAAGAGCCAATCCAATGCCGTTATCCGCACCCAGAGTGGTCTCCTTTGCCATAATCTTATCTCCCTCCACGGTAATCTGAATCGGGTCCTTCAGAAAATCGTGATCAGAATCCTTTGTCTTCTCACACACCATATCCATGTGGGACTGGAGAATCACGCCCGGATGATCTTCCTTTCCCGGCGTGCCGGCTTTGCGAATCAGGATATTTCCCTTCCTATCCTGAACGCTGCTCAAGTGATACTTCTCTGCAAAAGCCACCAGCCAATTGCTGATTTCCTCTTCGTGACCGGAAGGCCTCGGAATTCTGCTGATTTCCTCAAAAATTTCATACACTAACTCGGGCTCAAGGCCTTTTGGGATCATACGCTCCATGTTTTTACTCCTCCAAAATTATCTTAATACTCCCCCTGCGCCTACTTTGGTTCCGCACAGAAAAACACCGTTCTATTTCAGTACTGACATCAGTGTACCAAAGTGCTTTTTCACTGTCAATTATTATTCACTTAATTTTAGCACGCAAAAGGAGAAGCCGCACAGCCGCAGCTCCTCCATGGTTTCCATTACAGACGATTCAACACTTCCAGCAGCAGCTTCCAATACCGATCCGCTGAGGAGATGCTGAACCATTCTCCCGGTTTATGGGACTCCTTGATTTCCGATCCGATGGAAATCATATCCACCTTTCGGCCTATATTTTTTGCGATGATGCCGCACTCCAGACCGGTGTGCACCGGAACCCCCTTCGCTTCTTTGTGGAAGAGTTCCCGGTAGACGTCGATGAACAACTCCCGAAGTTCACTCTCCGGCTCATACGCCCATTCCAGGCAGTCGTAATCCCTATGGCTGCTTCCGCCTGCGTTTCTCGCCAGACGGTCGATGTTCATCTCCATGGCCTGATACATACTCTCCAAAAAGCTCCGCGTAACGAAGACGAAGGTAACCTTCTCTTCGCCGGTGGTCACGCATCCCAGGTTATTGGAAGACTCCACCACGCCCTCCACGTCCGGGCTCATGCGAAGAATTCCGTTCTCGCAGAATACACCGAAATCAATCACGCAATCCATGGACTCCTTCGTGAACACCCGGGAAATCTCTTTATCCAACGGTCGTAAAAATACGTGGACATCCGGATCGCTCACCCGGTATTCCGAACGATAAATTTCGTCATACTTCTCCACTTCGTCCCGGAGAATTTGCCGGTCCTTTTCCGGAATCATAAGAACTGCTTCTGCGGAACGCGGAATGGCATTTCCCGCCATGCCACCGTTAACGGACGCCATCTCAAAATCTCCTTTCCGCTCCAACGCATCCAGCAGGCGGAACAGAAGCTTGTTGGCATTTCCCCGATGGCGGTGGATATCCTCCCCGGAATGTCCTCCCAGAAGTCCTTCCACGCACAGGCGATACGGCACTTGCGCCGCCTCCGGTGCCTTTCGGGAAATCGGAATATCCGCGCCGATGGTCGGGCCGCCGGCACTTCCGGCGGTAAAGATGCCTTCGTCTCCGGAATCCAGGTTGATGAAATATTTTCCCTTCAGCTGAGATGCATCGAATTCCTCTGCGCCGGTAAGTCCCACTTCTTCATCCACGGTGACCAACACTTCCAGCGGCGGATGGGGCACATCCTCCAGCGTCAGAACGGCCAATGAATAAGCTAATCCAAGCGCGTTGTCCGCACCCAAAGTGGTCTCCTTCGCCACAATCTTGTCTCCCTCCACGGAAATCCGAATGGGATCCTTCATGAAATCATGGTTGGATTCCGGCACCTTCTCACACACCATGTCCATGTGAGACTGAAGAATCACTCCCAGATGATTTTCCTTTCCCGGCGTGCCGGCCTTGCGAATCAGGACGTTTCCCTTTTTATCCTGAACGCTGCTCAAGTGGTACTTGTCAGCAAAAGCTACCAGCCAATTGCTGATTTCCTCTTCGTGACCGGAAGGCCTCGGAATTCTGCTGATTTCCTCAAAAATTTCATACACTAACTCGGGCTCCGGGCCTTTTGGAATCATGCGCTCCATGTTTTTACTCCTCCAATATAGTGAATACTCCCCACGCCTCATCGGTTCCGTTAAAAGGAACGACGTTCTATTTTTATGGCGTTACCGTCAGTGTATCAAATGGCATTTTTGCTGTCAATGCAAAAAAGAGAAGCCGCAGCATTGCGACTTCCCCTTTGATCGTTATTAACTATTTCAATTAGTTCTGGCTCTGACCGATTTCGATACCGGTTTCGAAAGCCTTGTCGTTGATCGGAATAACCTTTGGCTTATTCTCGAACTTGTGGTGGATACCTGCAGTAACAACATCCTTTGGAACCGCATTGGTGTAACCGATGTATGCACCCAGCATGATGATGTTGAGGATACGAGGGTTGCCCATTTCCAGAGCCATCTCGGTAACCGGTACGCTGATTACCTTGATGTCGTCTCTGTCAATCGGATCCTTTACGATGGAGCTGTTGATGAACAGTGTGCCGCCCGGTTTCAGGTTCGGCAAGAACTTGTGCAGGGACGGACCGTTCATTACGATCAGGTCGTCTACACTGTTGGATACCGGAGCACCAATCTCGTCATCAGAAATTACAACATAGCAGTTTGCTGTGCCGCCTCTCATCGCTGCACCATAGGATGGGAAGAATGTTACGTTCAGATCTGTGGAATCGCAAGTTGCCTGAGACAGGAGCTTGCCCATAGTCATTACACCTTGTCCGCCGAATCCGGCTACCATCAAATTTCTTTCCATTCTGCACCTCCTACTTTTCTGCGCCCTTGTCTCTTACGAGACCGAGTGGATATTCAGCAAACATCTTCTCTTCCAGGAACTTCAGGGAGTCCAGAGTGGAGAGTCCCCAGTTGGTTGGGCAAGAAGTTACGATTTCGATGAGGGAGAAACCTCTTCCTTCCAGCTGATACTGGAAGCCCTTCTTAATCGCATTGCGTGCCTTCATTACGTTCTGCGGAGTATTGCAGGATACTCTCTCCAGATAGTAAGGAGCAGTCAGCTGATCCAGAATTTCAACAACGTGCATTGGGTATCCGTGAACTTCCGGATCTCTTCCGCCAGGAGCGGTTGTTGCCTTCATGCCGATCAGTGTGGTCGGAGCCATCTGACCACCGGTCATGCCGTAAATTCCGTTGTTAACGAAGATTACGGTGAAGTTCTCGCCTCTGTTGGCAGCGGACATGGTCTCTGCCAGACCGATGGAAGCCAGGTCTCCATCACCCTGGTATGTGTATACCAGAGAATCCGGAGTGGATCTCTTGATACCGGTAGCTACGGCACAAGCTCTTCCGTGAGCAGCGATGGTTGCGTCGTGGTTAACGTAGAACTGTCCCAGACCGCAGCATCCAACACCCTCTACACGAACCAGATTGTCCAGCTGACCCAGTTCGTCAGCGGCCTCACCGATGATTTTGTGTACTGTGCTGTGCATGCATCCCGGGCAGAATCCGGATACAGTGTTAGGCAGAATGCCTGTAGTTCTTTCATATACTTTCTGCATTACAGTACCTCCTTAATAAGCTTACGAGCAGCATCGTATACCTGATCGTTGGTCAGCAGCTGACCACCGGATCTCAGGCAATCGTTCACCTGGGTTCTTCCCTGAACCGCGTGATCGATATCCCATCTCATCTGGGACGGAATGGACATCTCAACGTTCAGGATACCCTTTACCTGATTGAAGTCCAGGTTAGCGAAAGTATCATATGGGAATGGGGAAACCTTAATCGGTCTGATCATTCCTGCCTTGATGCCTTCTTCTCTCAGCTTCTTAACAACAACTCTGGAGATACGAGCGGAAATACCATATGCAGCCAGGATGATTTCTGCATCCTCTGTCATGAATTCCTCAACCTCAACATCCTTATCCCATGTGGAATACAGCTTTGCAGCTTCGATGTTAACCGCTTCCTGACCGGTTCCTACAGAACCCGGACGGCAGAATGCGTTCTCGCCGCGCTTATGTCCGATAATTGCTCTGTGCTCGAACTTCTTTCTCAGCTCAGCGATTTCTTCGTCGCTCTTCATTGGCGGCAGAACAACCGGCTCCATCATTGTACCCATTACACCGTCGGTCAGTACGAGAACCGGGTTCTCATCTCTTGCAGCCAGATCGAATGCTTCGTATACCATGTCTACGCACTCCTGTACAGTGGAAGGTGCCAGAACCAGCATCTTGAAACCACCGTTACCGGAAGCCTTGGTTGCCTGGAAGTAGTCCTGCTGTGCCGGCTGAATTGCGCCGATACCAGGGCCACCTCTCTGTACGTTAACATATACTGCCGGGATACGGGCAGATGCCATGTAGGAAACGCCCTCGGAGTACAAGCTGATTCCGCAGCTGGAAGAAGAGCTCATCGCTCTGATTCCGGTGGAAGCCGCACCGTACAGCATGTTAACGGATGCAACCTCGGACTCGCCCTGTACGAAAGTACCGTTTACCTCAGGCATTCTTCTTGCAAAATATTCCGGAATTTCGTTCTGCGGTGTGATAGGATAACCAGCAAAGAAGCGACATCCGGCTCTGACAGCTGCTTCTGCAATAGCTTCGCAGCCCTTCATAAATACACGTTCACTCATTATGAAATTTCTCCTCTCTCTAATTATCTCCACACTTCAATTGCAGCTTCCGGACAAATCTGTGCACACATCGCACATCCGATGCACTTTTCCGGTTCCGCACTGATTACGTAAGGATAACCGAAAGAGTTCACTTCTTCGCCGACTACCAGAATCTTCTTCGGACATGAAATCACGCAATACTGGCAGGATTTGCATGCCTCAGAATTGATCTCGATTTTACCTTTAGCCATCGAAATTACCTCCTCTTTTGAAATAGTGTTTTAACGATCGACCCATTCATAGGTCAAATATAGTTCAATCGGAAGTAAATATCTATCCGTTTCTCCTTTTACTTCCTCATAAACGTCTTTCTTAACACACGCACTGTTGATGGTGGTGATTCCCTCCAGCAGGGAATCCATCTTCTCCAAGCCTTCCAGAAAATCCTGCGCCGACGTGTGATAGCCCAGGTTCGGGTTGCCCAGCATGTAGATGTGATCCAGATTCACGGCCTTCAGAATGCTGGACATGGTGCCGTCGATGGACTCCAAACTCTTGGTCCACGGGCGGTACGGGTTAATGATGTACACCGGAACCGAATCCTCATTCTTCAGGATGTGGGCATAGGCGCCCGCCATCCGCGCTGCCGGGGAGCCGCCGCCGATATCCATCAAGGTGTAATGGTCTGCCATCAGGGAGGTTGCCACGCCGCTTACCGCCGTCGGGGCATCCAGGAATTGATCCTGATAGTGGATATCCACACCCAGCTCCTTGAAATCATCCGCCATATCTCTGGAACGATACAGCGGCTTTGTCTGGTCCATATCGAAGAGATCTACTTTTTTGCCGGTTTCTCTAGCCAGCTTTGCGGCCACATTCAGAACGATTTCGCTCTTGCCGCTTCCCGCCTCGCCGATAAAAAGAAAATTCTTTTTTTCCTTGAGAACGTCTCCGAAGTTCTTGTCCATCTCATAAAAGAGTCCCATAATCTATCTCCTCATTTTCTGATATATTCATTCGCTACTGCAGCAGCTTCTCGCACTCCCGCGCACAATCCTGAAGCCGCATGATAATGCTGTCCAGGCTCCGAATCATCCGCTCCTTGTATCCGTTGATGCTGATGGAGCAGATGGCAATTCCGTCCTTTGCCAGCACCGGCGTCGCCACGCACACCAATCCTTCGGTTACCTCTTCCATATCGTAGGCCAGGCGCTGCGCCCGCACCTCTTGAAGAAGCTCCGCGAATTCGTCCCGGTCGGTTACGGAACGCTTTGTCAGCTTCACGTAGTCCATCCGGTTCAGCAGATTCTCCGTCTCCCCGGAGAATGCGGTGAGTACTTTCCCCGTCGCCGTGGTGTTCAGGCTCATGGTATCCCCCACTGTTTGAATCAGGGAAAGGGTCAATCCCGTCTGGGGATCCTTTCGCATAACCGTAACGCTCTGGGTGCCCTTTCGGATGGCCACCGTCACGGAAAAACCGATTCGACGGCACAGGGTTCCCACCGGTTCATCCAGAATGTTGATCAGCTGATTCTTCAGTTGGGTATTTCTTCCCAGGACGTACATCTTGCTGGTGAGGTAATATCCGCCATCAATTTTATCCTGAAAAACGTAGTGCATGCTTTCCAGCGAATTCAAGATTCGCGCTACCGCCGCATTGGAGTATCCGGTATGCTGTGCAATCTCCGTCATCGTCCAACGCTGCCGGAACTGAAACAAATCCAGAACGGCAAGGGCTTTTTCTAAAGAACTGTTTCTCTCTGCCATTCGAAATCACTTCATTCCTTCCGCATCAAAGTACCACAAAATACTATAACAAATATACTCCTTTCGAATATGCAAGTCAACCGAATCACAAAGATTTTTCCGTATTACGATAATCGGTTTCGTATTTCGGTAATTAGGTTAACTTATACTAACCTATAAACTTTCTTAATACATTCTCCGGTTCTAATTTTTTAGCAATTTGACTTCCGGACGGTTAGAAAATATAATAATGTAGATTAATTATGTTTTGGAGGATTATCAATGAATATTCTGAGCGTTACAACCCAGAAACCTCACTCCACCGGAAGCGGCACCTATCTGTCCGAAGTGGTTCGGGCTCTGGATCGTCAGGGACACCGGCAGTCTGTTGTTGCCGGAATCTACCATTCCGATATCGTCAATTTTCCGGAGGAAGTCACCTTCCACCCGGTATATTATACGGCTCCGGGGGAATCCCCTCTGCCGGGAGACTTGGACTTCCCGGTTCTGGGCATGTCGGACCGGATGCCTTATCCGTCCACCCGCTACTCCCGGCTCACCCGGGAACAGCTTGGAGCGCTGGAAAAAGCCTTTATTTCTGCGGTAGGCGAAGCGATTGACCGGCTCCGGCCGGATATCATTCTCTGCCACCACCTGTACCTTCTCACCGCCATCCTTCGGAAAGCCTTTCCGGAGCAGCGAATCTACGGCATCTGCCACGGCTCTGACCTTCGCCAGATGCAGAATCTTTGCCGCGGAGAAGCCGGATACGGAAGAGAACCTTTCAGCACGAAAGATATTCAGGAGAATATTCGCGGCTTGAACCGGATTTTCGCCCTTCATCAGGCTCAGAAAAAAACAATCCTGGATTGCTTCCGGCTTCCGGCAGAACAGGTATCCGTCATCGGAACCGGATATAACGACAAAATCTTCTTCCCGGGCGAAGCGGATGCCTCTGCAGCGGAAGGGCCGCACCGGTTCATCTACGCCGGGAAAATCTGCCGGGAGAAAGGCATTCCGGAACTGCTGGACGCACTGGAACAACTCCGCAAAGAGACGGACCTTCCCTTTGAGCTTCACCTGGCGGGCGGCTGCACCGATTCCGGGCTGTGGACCCGCCTAAATCCGGACCGAAACCAGCCGCCGAAGGCCGGCGCAATTACCGCCTGTTCCTTCCCCATTCAATATCACGGCCTGCTGAGTCAAGAAGTGCTGGCGAACCTGTACCGCGATTGCCACACCTTCGTCCTTCCCTCTTATTTCGAGGGACTGCCGCTGGTTCTGATTGAAGCCATGGCCTGTGGGCTGAACACCCTGTGCAACGACCTGCCTGGGGTTCGGGAATGGCTGCGCGCCGAAATTCCGGAGAACGCCACCCGCTTCATCCCCATGCCGCCGTTGATTTCATCGGACCGGCCGGATCCGGATGCACTGCCGCAATATGTTTTTACCCTGAAGACCGCCCTAAAAGAAATTTTGGAGGAGTCGCAGGCTTCCGGCCGGACCCAGCACATTCCGGATACGTCCGGAGCTTCTTGGGACGCCGTGGCAAAACGTATTGTTTTTTAAACAATCATCATATTCCGCGGGAATTGGAATGATATAATAGGCACAGAGAAAACCAAAGCAAGGGAGAGACAACATGGATATTAATACAGCAAAAGAAGCGCTGCTGAAACGCTCGAATGCATTTCGGGAGCGGTACTTTACTGCATACGGACAACTGGTGCTTCGGGTGAATGAGGAAACCTATATTTCTTCGCGCGAGAACCTTCGCCTGTCCAAGCTGACGGAGAAGGATTTTGATTTGTTCGACATCAACACCGGAGATATCGGTCGGATTTTTTCATCTCGGGACGATATCAACGCCATCGTGTTCATATGCACGGAAGCCGCCGTGCGTTTTTCTAAGGAGAATCAGATAATGCGGCCGGCACTGGACGATTTGGCCCAGATTATCGGGCCGGATGTGACCGTATGTCCGGACGGAACCGCAAGAACCCTGCTGAAAGCCCTGCGGAACCGCCGAGGCTGCTTCATTCAGGGGTCCGGCATCATCGCCGTCGGGGATACCATCGAAGAGGCCATCGCCGGTGCCCGCATCCTGGAGAAAAGTGCGGAAGCGGAGATTTACTCCGGCAAGCTGAACGGACTCCAATACCTGGATCCGACGACCGCTCAGGAGCTTCATAAATATTACGACGGAAGCTATTCCAAGGTAAATCAGAAAGAAAAGGTGGATTTCATCAGCAGCGGTGCAGAAGAGTTTCAGCTGCGGAACCGAATCATCGACTGCGGCAAAGATATGAGCCGTTCCGAACTGGTACAGGGTTCCTGGGGAAATATTTCCCTTCGATTGAACCCCGACACCATGCTGATTACCCCGTCGGGCATGGACTATTTTTCCATCCGCACGGAGGACATCGTTCGCATGAACATCCACGATTTGAAATACGGCATGCAGAGAAAGCCCTCTTCGGAGTACCGCCTGCACGCCGCGCTGTACCGCCGGTATCCGGAGTGCAACGCCATCATCCACACCCACTCCAACGGCATCAGTGCATTCGCTGCCGCCCATGCCGGATTCCGGATTTCGGAACCGCCGATGGATCAGCTGATCGGTGACATGCATTGCAGCGAGTATCGGACACCGGGTACGGATGAGCTGTGCGACAGCATCATGGAGGCCATCGAGGGCAGCCACGCCTGCATCATCGCCAACCACGGTGCGATTTTCTACGGGAACGACCTGGATGTGACGCTGGCCATCGCCAACGCGGTGGAATCCAGAGCCTGCAACCTGCTGGGATTCGGTCAGCGGCCGGATACGAAAGAGGAGTAATTTCTCGAAAAAAATCGCAGGCATTCACTTCGTTCATATTATTTTGAAAATACAAGGAGGGTATTGAACATGAGTATTATTCGAAGAAAAGAAGATCGAAAGAAAGTTGTAAAGGAAGAAGTCCAGAAGGGACCGGGGCATCTGATTTCGCTGGTAGGCGTGGAGCAGGATTCCGAGATGTGGAACCGGGGCCGCATGCTGAACGAGAACGTGCTGGAGAAGGATTGCGGCGTGGGATACCACGTGCATCAGGGAGACGGCGAGATCTACGTCATCCTTTCCGGCGAAGCGGAATACAACGACAACGGCACCATCACCACCGTCAAGGCGGGGGATATCACCTTCACCGGTCCGGGAGAAGGACACGCCATCACCAACCGCAAGGATGAGCCGATGAGCTTTATGGCCATCATCCTGTACGAATAGAGACAAAAGGCATCCGAGGGATTTTCCCCGGATGCCCCTTTTTTATGTGTGAATTTACGCGATGTGCCGCACCGCCTAGTTGTTCGCATCGCCGGAAGTCTCCAGCCGAATGCGGATTTTTTTTATGGAAATGAAGTAGGCCGCAATCATCACCACCATGGTGATGAGCCAGCTCACCGGATATACCGCCATCAGGGTGTACCAGGTGTGGGAGTGCCGAAAGACGGTGTACACCCACAGAATTCGAGTTCCGCAGACGCCGATAAAAGTAACCGCCGCCGGAACCATAGAGATTCCGTAACCCCGCATCGCTCCGGAAAGGACTTCGTTCACCACGTTCAGGGCCTGGGTGGAAAGGAGAATCGTGGCGCGAATATAGCCAAAGTGGATGACCGCCGGATCCGGATTGAAGAGCATCAGAATCCGGTGCCCGAAAATAATCAGCAGCGCTGCCACGGACATGGCACACACCTCATCCAGAATCAGCGCCTGACGAGTGATTTTGCGGCACCGCGGAAGATTCCCGGCACCGTAGTTCTGGCCCACGAAGGTGACCGCCGCTTGGGCGAAGGAGTTCAGGATGTAATATCCCAGCACCTCCATGTTAAAGGCCGCCGCGGAGCCCGCCACCACATCCGGCCCCAGGCTGTTGATGGCCGACTGGATGACCAGATTGGAAATGGAAAAGACTACACCCTGAAGTCCCGACGGAACGCCGATTCGAAGGATGTCCTTCAGAATCGAACCCTCCAGGCGGAAGCTTCCCTTCTGCAGACGAACAGCGCTCTTTGCCCGGCACAGGTGCCAAAACAGGAGTCCGGCGCTGACGCCGTTGGACAGCACCGTGGCCAACGCCACGCCCGCCACGTCCATCTTCAATACGATGACAAAGAAGAGATTCAGGATGACGTTCAGGATGCCGGAAATCATCAGGCATCGCAGCGGAGTTGCCGTGTCCCCCTGACTCCGGAAAATGGCCGCCTCAAAGTTATAGAGCATGATAAAAATCATCCCCATAAAATAAATGCGAAGGTATTTTACCGCCATGGGTGCGATGACTGCCGGCGTATCCAGCAGATTAATCATGGGACCGGCAATAATCTGCCCGACGCAGGTGACAAACACCCCGCAAATAATCGCCAGCACCATGGCCGTGTGAACGGATTCCCGAATTTTCCGCTCGTCCTGCTGACCGGTAAAATTCGCAATAATCACGTTGGCACCGATGGACACCCCGACAAACAGGTTTACCGTCAGCGCAATAACCGGACTGTTGCATCCTACCGCCGCCATGGCGTGCTTTCCCGCAAACTGACCGATGACCGCAATATCCGCTGCGTTGAAGAGCTGCTGCAGGATGCTGGTCATGGCCAGAGGAATGGCAAAGGCCATCAGCTTCGGCGCGATGCTTCCATTCAGCAAATCCGGCTGTTCTTTCACTTTCTTGCTAAACGTAAAGATCCCCCCAATCTTTTTTTATGATTAAAGGCCCAGAACTTCTTCCACAACCTCTACGGCGTATCCGATGCAGTCCGGGCAGGAACATAGCACTTCCCCGCCATCCAAGCCTTTCAGCTCCTTGCAGATCAGGCCGCCGGTCTTCGCCACGAATTTCTCTTTCATTTCTTTGGCAATCTTGTAGGTGGACGCTTTGGTTCCCGGCGCTTCCAGGTTGCCGTCGCTGTTCTTCAGGCCCGCCAGCATGATGGCGCCGCTGAGTGCGCCGCAGATGCCCTCTCCGCATCCGGCACCGAAACCAAAGCCTTCGCTGATGCGGAACAGGACCTCCTTGTCCTCTCCGATTTCGTCGGCAAATGCCAGGAGCACCGCCTGGGCGCAGTTGTACTTGCTGTTGTGCAGATGATCTGCCAATTCTTTCTTATTCATATGTTCCTCCTATTGTTTTCATTAATATTTATAACGTTTTAAGCTGCACTCTCCGGAAAATCTTCATTCTACAGAAGCTCTGCCAGTCGGAAAACCTGTTCCGGCTTCGTCGCCCAGCTGGTGCAGAAACGGATGACCGAGTGGGTGTCGTCGTACTTCTGCATGTAGCTGAATACCACCTTCTGTCGGAGGGCTTCCATTTTAAGGTTTTCGATAATGACAAACTGCTGATTCGTCGGCGACTCGAAGTAAAACGAATATTTTTTTTCGTGAAGAATCATCTTCAGCATCTCCGCCGTCTCGATGGCATTCTGTCCCAGCTTATAGTAGAGGTTGTCCCGGAACAGCTCCGCGAACTGGATGCCCAGCAGTCTCCCCTTTGCAATCAGGGCACCGTGCTGCTTTATCTGTGTCACAAAATGCGGCGGCGTATTGTGCTTTGTGAATACCAATGCTTCACCGCAAAGCGCCCCCACCTTCGTTCCGCCGATGTAGAACACGTCGGTCAGGCGAGCGATGTCGCTGAGGGTCACGTTGTTTTCGTGGCTGGCCAGGGCGTATCCCAGACGTGCACCGTCCAGATACAGCGGAATCTTGTACTTCCGGCAAATCAGGCTCAGGGCCTCCAGTTCCCGGCGGGTGTACAGCGCACCGTACTCCGTCGGCTGGGAAATGTACAGCATGCCCGGAAATACCATGTGCTCATGATTTCCGTCCTGATAAAAATCCTCAATCAGATTCTTTACTTCCATCGGATTCACCTTGCCGCCGTTGTGCATCGGTACCGTCAAGACTTTATGGCCGGAATACTCGATGGCGCCGGCTTCGTGGACGCTGACATGGCCGGTTTCTGCGGCAATCACACCTTCATACGGCTGCAGCATGGTGTCGATAACCACCTGGTTCGTCTGGGTTCCGCCGGAAAGGAAATAGATATCCGCATCCGGTACGCCGATGGCCTGGCGAATGCGAATTCTGGCCTCTTCGCAGAACGGATCGTTTCCGTAGCCGGTCACCTGCTGCAAATCCGTGGACACCAATCTTTTCAATATTCTGGAGTGAGCTCCCTCACTGTAGTCGTTCTCAAATGATAGCATATTATTTCTCCCCAAAGTCTTTAACATTTTACTAAACTGACTTTAATATTATCGCACTTACAGGGGGTTCTGCAAACTAATTTGTGTGAAAATTTTTTAAAAATTATTCTCTAGTTGTTTTGCGCCGGGCCCGGTGGGGGCGCTGCCATACTTGCAGGGCGTTCGCCGGCCCCGGATATTTTAGATATAGAAAAAACCTGAAGCCCAAGCTTCAGGTTTCCGATTGGTAGCGTATTGGGGAATCGAACCCCAGATTCAGCCGTGAGAGGGCTGCGTCTTAACCTCTTGACCAATACGCCATATTTATTAATTATTTACGCTGCTCAACGCAAGATTTATTATACAGAAAAAGCACCCTCTTGTCCAGTACTTTTTTTATTTTTTTCAAAATTATTTTTGGGGTTAGTTGTAAAAGTAACTTCACAGAACTGAACACATGTGAAGAACGGGCCGTGATATTCGGAAATGGCGGCCCAGGGCCGAGGCCGGTTTGCTCCCCGCTCCCCGCTAACCCTGTTATGAAGTGACCGTTGTCAAGAGACGATAACAAGAAATTTTCATCTCTCGATAAGCCACATTTGTATTT
>CAKQHH010000009.1 GCA_934234035.1 uncultured Clostridia bacterium
CCTTGTTCCTTCGTCGACGAGCACCACGTCCGCCCCCTCAAAGTGCTGACCGGCCTTAGGGACGTGGTGCTTCACTGCCCGCTAGCCCTTATTTCTTCGTCGAGGAGCACCACGTCCTCCGCTCCAAAATGCCGGGCAGCCCGAGGGACGTGGTGCCTCACTGCCCGCCAGCCCTTATTTCTTCGTCGAGGAGCACCACGTCCTCCGCTCCAAAATGCCGGCCGGCCCCGGGGACGTGGTGCCTCACTGCCCGCCAGCCCTTGTTTCTTCGTCGAGGAGCACCACGTCCTCCGCTCCAAAATGCCGGCCGGCCCCAGGGACGTGGTGCTTCACTGCCCGCTAGCCCCTTGTTCCTTCGTCGACGAGCACCACGTCCGCCCCCTCAAAGTGCTGACCGGCCTTAGGGACGTGGTGCTTCACTGTCCGCCAGCCCTTGTTTCTTCGTCGAGGAGCACCACGTCCTCCGGAGCCAATCCGCGCCACCGACATCCAGCCGTCCTGTATAAGCGACTGGATTTTTCAAAATCTCGATTTTTCTCGATAAATGTGTACTGAAGGGGAATTTTTTTTATGGCATAATCAGCATAAGGAGGTACTCAACATGACAACTGTATTTTTAAAAGTAATTTCCGACATTCTTCGGCAGCACGAGGAACTGCTCCGGAAGTATAAGCAGAAGGCACTGAAGCTAAAGGAATACGACGGAATCTTTCTCAACGCTCGCACAACCGGCGGACGAACATATTTCACCAGCCACCGTCCCGGCCAGAAGCCGAAATATATTGGAAACGAGAAGCACACTACAGTACAACGGATTCAGAATCTTCGCGCAACAAAAGTTCTGATTTCGATGCTGGAAAGCAACATCGCTGCGCTCAAGCATTTTCAGGATAATTACATCGATATCACCACGGAAGAAATACGTAAGCGGCTTCCGAAATGTTACGTTCCTGCGAACCTTCGCGAAGCGGAATTGTCATTAAATACAGCTCAGAAATGGTATCAGAAACTCTTGGAAATAAAGGAATCTATGCCGGTGAAATATCCCGAAAAGTGCACTGTTTCCACCATCGACGGAACGCTGGTGCGCAGCCGGATTGAAGCGATTATCTACGACCACCTGGTCAGTGCCGGATTGCTTGTAATCTATGAATTCCCGATTATCATCGAAGGCCGCATCGTCTATCCGGATTTTCTGATTCTGCATCCGCTGACCGGAAAGCTGTATATTCTGGAACATCTCGGTTACTGGTATCACGATGCAAAGGGCGCCGGATACCGCAGCAATTTCTGCATCAAAACCGTCGAGCTCGCCTCTCTCGGCTTTATTTTGGGCAAAAACATCCTCACGACCTTCGAGGACGGCGGCGGCACCATCGATACGGAAAAAATAGATAAAATGATTCAGCGGGAATTCTTTACGAGTCCGACCGTCCAGGAAAAAACAACGGGCGTCAATCCCGAAGAATTTCTGAAACAGCAAATGCAGGCACAGGCAGCGGCGCGAATGGCCGGATAGGAACAATTTTTATCGAATTATATAATATTCATGATAATAAATTTTTATGCGTTTTGGGGAATGCCTGTGATATAATCAAACTGATCATAAGATGGGCGCAGACCCATTCGGCATTTGAGGAGGACCCCATGCGTTATTCGAGACAGAACAAGATACTTGAGATTATCGCCAACAATGTAGTAGAGACCCAGGATCAGCTTCAGGATTTGCTGAACCAGGCCGGTTTCAAAGTGACCCAGGCGACAATTTCCAGAGACATCAAGGAGCTTCAGCTGGTCAAGGCATTAGCCGGAAACGGAAAGTATAAATATACAGCCGGAAAATACGCTGAGCAGCCGATTTCCGATCGGTTCATTAAGATTTTCCGCGAAACCATCATTTCCACCGCTCATGCCGGAAACCTGATTGTCATCAAAACCCTGTCCGGCTGTGGAAATGCGGCTGCGGAAGCCATCGACTGTCTGGAATTGGATCACGTGGTGGGCTCCATCGCCGGAGACAATACCATGCTGATTATCGTGGACAAAGAAGAGAATGTCGCCGAGATTATCAGCCTGTTCGAAAACATGATTTCCAAGAGGGATAGAAATGATTAATCGAATTATCATCGATAATTTTGCAACCATAGAACACCTTTCCTTCGATTTGACGGAAGGGCTGAACATTATCACCGGCGAAACCGGCGCCGGCAAATCCGTACTGGTGGAAGCCATCAGTACCGCTTTGGGTGGCCGGGCGGACATTTCCATGGTTCGAACCGGAACTGCCAAGGCCCGCATTCAGATTGCCGGAACTTTAGAGGGAGAAGATGTCATCATCATCCGAGAATTGATGGCCTCCGGAAAGAGTATCTCCAAGCTCAACGGAGAGATGGTGACCCTGGCCCAGCTTCGGAAATTCTGCAGCGCTTTTGTGGACATCCACGGTCAATACGACAACCAGGTGATTCTGGACCCACAGAACCATCTGGAGATTACGGACCGCTACCGCCACAAGGAACTTTCCGGCGAGCTGAACACACTGCACGACCTCTACCGGCAGTATTCGGAACGGAAGAAATCCTACAATTCCTTGCGCTCCGAAGAGGCGGAAGCGCTGCGGCAGCAGGACTTCTACCGGTTTGAATCGGACTACATTCGGAACCTGAACCTCTACGACGGCGAGGATGAGGAGCTCAAGGAACAGCTGGAGCTCATGAAGAACAGTGAAAAAATATATTCCGCGGTGAACGGAGCGTACGACAACCTTTATGAAAAGGACGACTCCGTGCTTTCCGGTCTTCGAAAAGCCATCGACGGACTGCAGACCATCGCCTCCCTCAGCGGAGATTTTGAGAGCTTTGCCCAGACCCTGGACGAGAACTACTACAGCATCGTGGACATCTCCGATGCCCTTCGAGACATGCGGTCTTCCCTGAACTACTCCGATGCGGACATCGACCAGGCTTCGGAACGCCTCAGCATCATCGAAGATGCCAAGCGAAAATACCGCATGAGCATCCCGGAAATCATCGCATACGGTGAAGAGCTGGCGGGAAAACTAAATATCATCGACAATTTCGATGCCGAAATCGAACAGCGGCGGAAGGATATGGATGAAGCCTATGCTCGGCTGGAAAAACAAGCCGACCGAGTCAGCGACCTCCGAAAGAAAAACGGAGAACAACTCACCCAGGCACTGACGCGAGAACTGAAGGATTTGGCATTCGCCAATTCCGAATTTGCCATCCACACCACGCGCCTTCCGGAAATCGGACCAAACGGCTACGATGCCATGGAGTACATGATTTCCACCAACCCGGGAGAGCCTCTGCGGCCTCTTTCCCGCATCGCTTCCGGCGGTGAAATTTCCCGAATCATGTTGGCTTTCAAGCACATCATCGGCGACAACGATTCGGTGGAAACCATGATTTTTGACGAAATCGACACGGGTATCAGCGGAAAAACCGCCCTGGTAGTGGGCAAAAAAATGCGGGAGATTTCGGAACATCACCAGATTCTCTGCATCACCCACCTGCCTCAGATTGCGGCTTACGGAAATTCCAACTTCCAGATTCAGAAGAGCCTGTCAGAGAATTCCACCCACACGGATATCCTCCGGTTGGATGAGGACGGCAAAATCCACATGCTGGCGGGCATGATCAGCGGAGATCCGGACAGCACCAGCGCACTGGATGCCGCACGGGAACTGAACGCCTCTGCCGCGGTAAAATAAAAATCGTTTTGCATCGAATTACCGAGGGATCGAACTTTACAGCATTCAAAAATCTGTGGGCTGCAACACACGCAGCCCACAGGTTTAGTTCTATACGTTTCTTCTAGTTATCCGCATCATTATCTTCATTGTTTTTATCATTATCTGTATTGTGTTTTTGTTTTCTAAATTGACTTAAGTACAGATCAATTCCCGGTATTTTCCGAAGAAAGCGGTACAATAGGTAAAACATGCCTGCGTAAATGAAGATGTTTATTACCAGAATAGCAAGTTGCATTAATGTATTCATATTCTTCACCTCGTTGTTTTAGAACGGTTTTACGTGCAATCTCTATCCCTGTTCTTACATTATAAAGGATTTACGCTCTTGTGTACATTAAATTATATTTTTGAATCCCAGTTTTTTTTAAATTACATTTAACTTTTTTCTATCCCATCCCTACACATGCAGAATAAACGCTTCCAGGGCGGCCCGGTCACTTAGATTTCCCCGCTTTATGTCCCGGTCCGCGTTGTACAGCTGAATCAGCAAATCGCGAATTCTGTTTTTGCAGAATTTCTTCGCGGCGCCGTAGGCCTTCTTGAACCGGAACTCGTTGACGCCGGTTTCCTTTGCCATCCGCTTCAGGTCCACCCCTTTCTCGATGGCCAGGTGGGCATCGTACATCATCTCGAACTGGCTGATGAGAAGGCCGATAATCTGGAACGAGGCTTTGGGGTCCTCGTACAGGATGTGCTCTGTCAGGGTGATGGCAGCCTTCCGATTGCCGCTCATAAGTGCATCGATGAGGTGGAACACGAATTTGTCCGCATCCCCCGCCATCAAATCCTCGATTTCCGCATTGGTAATCGCTTCTCCCTCCGTGGAATAGAGGATTTTGTGGAGGTCGTTCTCCAAGTCGTCCAGGCGATAGATGCTCTCTTCATTATAATAACCGGACAGGTCAATCAGGTAGTTCAGCTGGCTCCGGGTCATCTGCTTTCCCGCCGCCTTCACCCGCTTCCCGATAAAACCTTCCAGCTCCGCCCGGTTCAGGGTATTCATCTCGTATCCGGAGGATTTCTGCAGGAGCTTCTTTCCGTAGGCCGTCAGACCGCAGTTTCGAGGACTGGAATCCTTGTAGTACTGCGCATCCACCGTCATAATAATCATGGATGCGTACTCGCTGTGATCCGCCCCGGCCGCGTACTCCAGCAGCCGGGCGCCGGGCCCTTCCCGGAATTCCTTCAGCTCTTCCTTCCCTTTCTTCTGGAAGAGCCACGGGTAATTTCGAACGATCAGCACCCGGTGGCCGGGGAACATGGATGGGGTCCGGGCCATGCCGATGACCTCGTCGATATCCGCCTGGGCACCGTCGAATTCGTGGACGTTCTGCGCCTGGAACTCCTTCCCGCCGTACTTTTTCTTCAGCTGATTCACCGCCCAATGCACCAGGAAGTTTTCCTTTCCCGTGAGCATCACCACATTTTTGAACATGCTGCTCCGCAAATCTTTTCGAAACTCTTTATATGACATCTAATTTATCATCCTATCTATTAAAATCTTGTTCCGGCGCACCCGCAGCCCGATGGCTCCGTGCCGGTCATTTCGATACACCGGAATATTCCGCCGCTTCAGCTTCTCCAGCGTCTCCTCGTGAGGATGCCCGTACCGGTTCTTTTTCCCCACCTGAATCACCGCCGCTTTGGGGCGCACCGCCTCCAGAAACGCCTCACTGCTGCTGCTGTGACTTCCGTGATGGGCCACCTTCAGCACATCGCACCGAAGTTCCTGCGTACCTGCGTAGTATTTTACCATATCCGCCTCGCCTTCCTCAAGGAGATCGCCGGTCACCAGAATGCGGATGCCCCGGTAATCGATTCGATAGACCCCGTTCAGGAGATTTTCGTCGCTGCTCTCCGCCTCTGTCATCCCGTCCGGCAGTTCTTCGGATTCCGGCCACAGGACTTTCACGGACATTTCATCGGAGATTCGAATCACCTCTCCCCGCCGCAGCAGCCGCGCCCCCTTGGGCGTCTCCGGAAGTCCCCGGTACACTCCCGGCAGCGCAAATGCTTTTACCGGCAAAACCTCCGATAACTCCTGCACCCCGCGAAAATGGTCCATATGAAGGTGCGTGCAAATGGACAGATCCAGCGTCCGCGTCCCGTTTTTCAGCAAATAGGGCTGCAGCGTTCCCGTGCCCACGTTCCGCTTGGAATCGCCGCCCCCGTCGATGAGCACGTTCTTGCCGCCGCTTCGCAGATGAATGGCATCCCCCTGCCCCACGTCGATAAAAACAACCTCGGCCCCGGCCAGAGGATTCCGAAATCCCAAAACCAGCAGCAGGGCGGGAATCGCAAGAATCAAAAATAGACGCCGAAGATTCCTTCCATCCCGCCGAAGAACCATTACCCGAAACAATTCGGAACTCAGGAACAGGAGTATCAGATAGAACAGGATGAGCTCCGCCGTCCCCGCGGAGGTGAAGCTCCCGCTGAGACTTCCCTTCATGTGGAGCATCCGGTTCAGTCCCACCAGCAGTTCGGTGAGCCGGCTTATGCTTTCTGCCGGAATGCCGCCGGATGAAAGAAGCCCACCGAACAGGAACAGGAGCACCCCGCAGGGAACCAGCACCGATGCCAGGAAAATAATGGGCAGGTTGATCAGTACCGTCAGCGGATTGAACCGATTGAAGGCGTATATCTGAAAGGGAATCATCATGATTTGGAGCGACATCAGAGAGGCCAGCCCCTCACCCAGAAAATGGCTCAGCGGCCGGGTGAGGAAGGCCATTCCCAGAATCGCCAGGTAGGACATGATGAAACCGGTCTGAAACAGCTGATACGGCTGCACCATCAGCACCCCAAAGGCTGCGGCAGCGGTGCCCGTGGTGAGGTCGAAGGCGCGATTGAGATACATCCCGCTCATGGAGAGGATGGCAATCAGCACCGCCCGCAGGGTAGACGGGCTCCACTCCGTGAGCTCGCCGTAGAGAATCAGCACCAGAAAAATGCCCATCGTAATTTTCCAATACTTTCGCTTCCGAGCCAGGGCGTTTAAGAGCGCAATCAAGAAACCCACGTGAAGCCCGCTGACCGCCAGGATGTGGGCGGTTCCGTTTTCCGTGAATTCCCGGTAGGTCTCTTCATCCAGTTCGCCCCGGTCTCCAAAGAGAATGCCCTTCAGAAAACCCCGCACCGCCGGCCGATGGCGAAATTTATCCAGGAAATCGTTTCGTCGCCGCTGCAGCTTCCGGTGGAAAACATCCGCCGGACGGCGGGAGATGCGGTGCGCTCGGATTCCTTGGGCATTTACGGTGTACACAATCCACTTCCCCTTTAGGTGCAGACGGTAGTTAAAGCATCCCGGATTTCGAGCCTCTTCCGGAAGGGCCAGTTCGCCGGACACCCGAACAACGGTTCCGACGGAAAAGGAGGTTCGGTTCTCCGAATAGTCTCGGCACAAGATCCGGCGGCGCCCGGAAGGAAGGTCGGCGGTGCCTTCGTAGGCGATGTATTTCGCCTGTTCCCGGACGTGGAGAATTTTCATTTCTTTGAAGGCGGTTTGGTCCCGCTTCAGCAGGGTCTCGTCGGTGTAATAGCGGTTGTAGTTCAGCGCGAAATTGAAAAATCCCACCATCAGAAAAAGAAGCATGACGCGAAGCTGTTTTCGCGTCATGCCATACTCTTTACCCATCTGTTCCGAAATTGCGGCGAAGCTCCCGGCAATCCCGGAAAGAAGGAGGATGCCTTCCACCGGCCGGTGCCGCTCCAGACATATGTACCCTGCGGTAATTCCTGCAATCAGCATTCCCGTGTATATCATCAATTTTCTTCGATCCATGGGAACATTATACTGCAGGAATTTTTCCCCTTCAGTACACGTTTACTTTCATCGGGAATCTTTTAAACCCGCTTTCGATTCAACAAATTCGCCTTACTCTTCATCGGCTCCGCTGTTGTCGAAGTCGTGAATGTTGTACAGGTTGATGTGCAGCACGCCCTTTTTCAGGCTGTAGGTGATGCCGTCGCCGTTTGCATGCTGGTAGCAGGTCCGGCCGTCACTCATTTTCTGCTTTTTCAAACCGGCCTTCTTTACCGCGGCCAAGTATTTTTTTACCTGATCCTTGCTCACCTTCTTGTAGTAGATGTGAACATCCGGATCCTCGCCCCAATGCTCGGTATCGTAACGGAGTTTGCCGAATTTTGCGCCAAAGTCCGGAACCTTCGTTCCTTGATACTTGGACGGAACCGTTACCTTACAGCGCATCTTCACACCGTTTCTTACAGCGGTGACGGTGCACTTGCCCGCTTTTCGAGCCGTAATCTTGCCCTTGGAATTCACCGTCGCCACCTTCTTGTTGGAAGTGGTCCACTTAATCTTTCCGGAGCCGCCGATAACTCTCTGCTGATAATACGCCGTATTATGAATGGTCTCTTTCTTGCTTCTGAGCTTCGGATTCCGTACGTATACGGTGCACACATACTTCTTACCCTTGTGAACCGCAGTTACTTTGCACTTTCCGGCTTTCTTTCCTTTAATCTTTCCCTTAGAAGATACCGTTGCAATCTTTTTGGAAGAAGTCTTCCACGTAACCTTGGATGTCGCACCCAGCAGCTTGTTGGTCTGGGAACTCTGCTTCCACAGCGTCACCTTTGTGTACTTAAGGTGCGGAACAACTGTTACCTTACAGGTAATTACCTTTCCGTTCGGGAAGGTTGCGGAGATGGTGCACTTACCGGCCTTCAGGGCGGTCACTTTGCCATCCTGGTCCACCGTTGCCACCTTCTTATTGGTAGTTTCCCAGTACACGTCGATGAAGGATCCTGCCGGATTTTCATTGATTACCGACAGCTGCATTTTCGTGCCGGCCTTCATCTTTGCCAACGTCTTGCTCATGTCTCCGGAATCGGCGTATACATCCTCCACCCCATCCGGCTCTTCCGAATCGGTCACATCTTCCGAATCGGTTGAATTCGACGTATTCATTTCGGTTTGCGGAGCCCCGTTCGGGGGTTCGCTTCCATTTCCGGTATCACCGAATGCCACCATCGGAAGCATCGAGAAAAATACCGCTCCTGCCACAAGAATGGCAAAAAATTTCTTCTTCATGACAAACCTCCTTTCTGTTCATCATCGGGCTTGCTCTCCGACCTTGAATCCGTCGGCCGCCCTATTGCGCAATGTTTCGTACTGTCATTTTAAACTATTTGGTTATTTTTAACAGCACTCGAAAGAGTACATTTGACAAATCCGAAGATTCCGTTTAGACTTTTAAAATCACTATTGTGTCGTTTGAGTTTACGTTATAAAATTCCATTATAGATAAAAAAAGAAAGGGTGGTCCTCCATGAGTACGAATTCAAGCAGCACCCATCTGATGACGGAAGGAAATATTCTCAAGGAAATTCTTCTGTTTTCCGTCCCATTGATTCTGGGAAACCTGCTGCAGCAATTTTACAATACCTTTGACTCCATCATCGTGGGAAAATTCGTCGGCGCCAATGCACTGGCAGCCGTGGGATCCAGCGGTTCCATGATTTTCCTGATCATCTCCTTTGCCCAGGGTGCGGCCGTGGGTGCCGGAGTCATTGTCTCCCAATACCTGGGGGGACAGAATCGAAACGGAGTGCAGAAAACGGTTCATACCTCCATTGCCATCGCTCTCTTTCTGGGCGTTTTCATGAGCGTTCTGGGTATGCTGGTCAGCCGGCCGCTGCTCCTGTGGATGGACACGCCGAAAGAGGTCTTGCCGGAATCCATCGTCTACCTGAAAATTTATTTTGCGGGAACGATTTTTACCGTGCTGTACAACATGGTTTCCGGCATACTGAACGCCGTGGGAAACTCCAAGCGATCCCTGATCTATCTGGCGGTTGCTTCTGTCACCAACATCGTTCTGGACATCGTCCTGGTAGCCCTCCTGCGGATGGGCATCGCCGGCGCGGCCATCGCTACGGTATTCAGTCAGTTCATGTCCTGCGTGTTCTCCATGCGCTTCCTGCTGAAGACGAATGAGTCCTATCGGGTCTCCCTGAAGAAAATCCGCTTCCACAAGATGGTGTGCATTCGGATTATCAAGGTGGGTCTTCCGGCGGGAATTCAGAACACGGTCATCGCCATCTCCAACGTGCTGGTGCAGGCCAGTGTCAACGGATTCGGGGCAACGCCGATGGCCGGCTTCGGGGCTTACCTGAAGGTCGATGGATTCAACATCCTTCCGGTGATGAGCATCAGCATGGCGGTTACCACCTTCACCGGACAGAATTTCGGTGCCGGAAAGCTGGACCGGGTGAAGAAGGGGATGAACAAGACTCTGTGGATCGGAATCATCTACACCGTCGTCACCGGAGCCCTGATTCTGCTCTTCGCCGACCCGATTATGCGCCTCTTCACCGACGATCCGGGGGTTGTGGCCTACGGGAAGCAAGCCATGCACTACTTCTGTCCGTTCTACTGGCTGCTGAGCATCCTTCACGGACTGGCAGGAACCATCCGAGGAACGGGAAAAAGCATTCCGCCGATGGCAGTGCTGCTGATTTCCCTCTGCCTCTTCCGAATTTTCTGCATTCAGCTGATTCTTCCTCACTACAACACGATTGACGGAATCTTCGTGCTCTATCCGATTTCCTGGGCGGTGGGCGTCGTGCTGATGATTCTGTACACCATATTCGGACACTGGCTCTACCCAACAAGTCATAAAGATAAATTCCACCAAGGATAACTACGGATAACGACAATACAACAGACGATTCGAGATTCGACATACGAAAAAATGCGGCCCCAATCGGAGCCGCATTTTCATATGCTCATTATTCTATTCATTCACCGCTTCATCCTCTGCCGGAACCACCGTCACATCCGGCATTTCCATTTCCTTCGGGTTGATATCCGAAAGCGCATAGGCAACGTTATACGCATGGTCGCCGCAGCGTTCCAAATCCGTTACCAGATTGGTGAAGATGACGCCTGCCAGCGGATCGCAGGTATTTCCCATCAGACGAACGATATGGTGATCCACCAGTTCCTTCTCCTGACGGTCCAGCCGATTCTCCAGCTTCTCAATCCGCTGCAGCGGAATGGTCTCGCCGGATTCGAATACATCCACGGCCAATTCCACGATTTCCACCGCATCTCGGGCCATCATGTACAGTTCATCCCGGGCATCCGGCGACATAAGGCTGTGTTTTGCCAGCATCTGCTCCGCATACTCCACGATGTTCACCGCATGATCCGAGAGACGTTCGAAATCCGTTACGGTAATGGAGAACTCGGACATATGCTTCAAGCCTTCCGAACCGAAGGCGAAGTCTCGAAGATCCGCCATTCCCTCATCGATCAAATCGTTGAGAATATCCACACTGTCTTCCCGAATCCGAATCCGTTCCGCCTTGGACGTATCGTAGTCGAAGAAGCATTCCACCGCTTCTCGCAGGTTCTTCGCCGCAACGCGTCCCATTCTGGCAATTTCCAGCTGAGTCTGACGAAGGGCGATACTGGTCGGCATCTTCTTCACATTGATCATGTACTGCAGCGAACGATCCATCATCCGTTCGTTCTCTTCCGGCAGCACCGGGATAAGACGTTCTACTATTTTTACCAGATACTTCATGAACGGCAGCTCGATGATTACCGCGATAATGGCAAACATCGTGTGGGTATTCGCAATCTGTCTTCCGATGTCGTTCGGGGACAGAGATTGGATTGCGGTGAGAATCTGTGGGAAGATTGCAATCAGAATCATCAGCACCACGGCACGAATCAGGTTAAACACCAGGTTCAGGATGGCCGAACGCTTTCCGTTCCGGTTCACCGTCAGGGATGCGATCAGGTTCGGGGTTACGGAACCGATGGCCGCACCGATTACCAGGTACACTGCCGTATGATAACTCAGCAGCCCCTGCACCGCAAAAGCCTGGAAGATAACCGTCGAAGAGGAAGAACTTTGCAGCAGCGCCGTGAAGGCCACGCCGAAGAGCACCGCCAGGAACGGATTATCCAGTCCGGAAATCACCCGGATAAAGGATTCGCTCTGGGACAGAGGGGCAATCGCCGACTTCATGATGGTAATGCCCACGAAGAGCATTCCGAAACCCATGATTACCTCGCCAACATATTTTACCGTGTTGTTCTTGACAAACAGGAATGCCACCACGCCGAAGAACATAATCACCGGCGCATACGCCGCCAGGTTGAAGGCCGTAATCTGTGCCGTCACCGTGGTACCGATGTTGGCACCCATGATCACACCCAGCGCCTGGAACAATGTCATCATTCCCGAGTTAACGAAACCGATTACCATGATGTCCGTCGCCGACGAACTCTGCACCAGAATGGTCATCACCATTCCCACGAACACCGCGGTAATCTTATTGGACGTCGCTTTCTCCAGAATCGCTTGAAGGTTGTCTCCGGCTGCATCCTTCAGCCCCGCCGACATGACAGTCATACCGTAAAGGAACAGCCCCACACCTCCAAGCAGCGAAAACGCATCAAGTAAGGTCATAATACATCTCCTAATCGTAAATCACTTAATTTTACATACGTGGCTATTGTATCATTTTTGGGGCTGTTGCACACTACTTTTGTTACGGTAAAAAGAATTTATTTTACAAACTTTTTATAGTTCCAAGATGTCCGGCGAATCCGACGCTGTGGTAACATTTAAGTTTGCGGGTTCATCGTCTTTACTGTCCTGCGGCGTCGCCGACTCGGTCTCGCAGAAGATTCGCGGCATGGTGAGCACGGCCTTGAACAGGTCGCCGTCGATTTCCACATGGAAATCACCCTTCATCAGTTCCGCCAAATCTCCCGCGATGGAAAGGCCCAATCCGCTTCCCTCCGTGTTTCGCGAATCGTCTCCGCGAACCGATCGTTCCATTAGATCCGATGCGGTGATGTTCAGCGGTGCCGCCGAGATGTTTTTCACCGTCAGCATCACCCGGCTGCCTTCCGTCACCAGATCCACGTACACCCGGCTTCCCGCCATGGCGTACTTCTTCACATTGCCCAGGAGATTTTCCATAATCCGGAACATCAGCTTTCCGTCGGCATACACCATTGTGGATTCTTCGGTCCCGTGGAACACCGGCGTCAAATTGTTTTTATCGAAGTCATCGGAGAATTCCCCCAGCGCCTGCTCCGCCAGAGTCTTCATGTCCACGTTCATCCACTCCACCGGGATGTCGCCGCTGCTGGCTTTGGCCGCATCGAAAAGGCTGTTCACCAGATGATTCAGCCGCTTGGATTTCGCTTCCAGCACCTCCAGATATTCCGCCGCCTCTTCGCTGCCCGGTTCCGCCTTCTTCAGCAGGTCCACGTAGGTGATGATGGATGTAAGCGGTGTCCGAAGGTCGTGGGACACGTTGGTGATCAGTTCCGTCTTCATTCGCTGGCTGCGCATTTCCGACTCCACCGCTTTTTCCTTCGCTTCGGAAATGGCATTCACCTCCTGCGCCAACCGTTCAAATTCGCCGTTTCCTTCCAGGTGAATCCGGTAGGAGAAATCCCCCGCTGCCACCGCATGGATGCCCTTCTTCACCTCATCGTACTTTCGGTAGTATTTCGGGAAGAGGAAGATTACCAGCAGAAGCGCAACCACCAGTCCCGGCGGCGTGCAGGAAAGGAAGATCAGCAGGATCAAAGCAATGAGCAGCTTTCGGTAGAAGTTCTCACTGCGCTCCGTCAGCATCACCAGCCTTGGGTACAGCCGTCCCAGAACAGTCCCGGAGAACAGGGTTTTGTTCTTCAGGTTTCGAACCAAAGCGAGAAGGCAGGCCATTCCAACGCCCGCCACCAGAACCGTGGCCAGAATCATCAGCGCCACGATTGCTCCGGCAGAAATCCAGGCGGCATCTCCCAGGAGATCCATATGGTATCCTTCCAGAACCATGCAGGCGTTCAGGGTTTTGGAACCGTCCCCGGCAAAGATTTTCATGGGAACTTCCCAATTGAAGTACGCCGAATACATGCCGATGGAAATCGGTATGAACAACACCCCGCAGAAAATGCCAATGCAGATGTGCAGCTCCGGCAGCCACCGATCGAACCAATTCCGATGGATGGATCCGTCCGCTTCCCGGCGCCCGCATCCCGCAACCGCCAATCCGATGCTGATGGCCAGCAAAACGGCCGCAAATATGACGATGGTCCACAGCACCATTTCCTTCGACGCAAAATCGCTTTTGCTGAATTTCAGCTTTCCCTGCAAATCCCGAATTCCCGCCAGGATTGGGGTCATGGGCGCCGTTACCATCAAGGCCGCGGACCACAGGAAGCAGCCCGCCAATCCCACGTAAAAAATCATTTTTTTCTTATTTTCGTCCATCTGTTCCTCCTAATACTTTTCAATCTTGTATCCGGTTCCCCAGACCACTTTCAGATAGCGAGGCTCCTTGGGATTGATTTCGATTTTCTCCCGAATGTGCCGAATATGAACCGCCACCGTGTTCTCCGGATTGAAAGCCGGCTCTTCCCACACCGCATCGTAGATCTGGTAGATCGTATAGACCCGGCCGGCGTTCGCCGTGAGCAGTGCCAGAATCCGATACTCTGTCGGCGTCAGCCGCACTTCCGTCCCGTCCACCGTCACTTCCTTGGTGTCGTCGTTGAGAATCAGTCCGCCGCTCTGGAAGGTTTTCTCATTCCGAGGCTGATTCATGCTTCCCAAAGTGGTATACCGGCGAAGCTGGGACTTTACCCGGGCAATCAGCTCCATGGGATTGAACGGCTTCGTCACGTAATCATCCGCTCCGGCCCCCAGACCGCCGATTTTGTCGTAATCCTCCGATTTCGCCGAAAGCATGATGATTGGAATGTTCTTTTCCTCCCGAATCCGAACCGTGGCCTGCATCCCGTCCATCCGCGGCATCATGATGTCCATGATGATCAGGTGAACCTCTTCCTTCCGCAGGATGTCCAGCGCCTCAATTCCGTCATAGGCCTCCAGCACCCGATATCCCTCATTCTTCAAATAGATGCCGATGGCACGCACGATTTCCTTATCGTCATCACACACCAAAATGTTCATATCCGTTCCTCTCTTTCTTGCATCCATTATATTTACGGCATCTTAAGAAATGCCGATGTATTTTCTTAAGATATTCTTAATTTTCGCTGCTCCATATTTTACCACTTTTCTCTGTATTATTGATACGGATTGAGCTATAATAATAGCCATAAAAAGAGCGAGGGGAACGCCGGACGTTTCCGACTCGCCGTAACGTTGTTTTATCGGAAAGGAGATTCCTATGAATAAATCAATTGACGTAATCGGTGTTCAGATGGATTTTGGGGCTTCCAAGAGAGGCGTTGCCATGGGCCCGGCCGCCATTCGCTATGCCGGACTTCTGGATGATCTGAAAGGGATGGGCTTTGACGTTCACGACAAGGGTGACATCCTCCCGCTCCTTCGGGGCAAAACCTCGGAGACCATGCGGAATTACGAGCAGGTCATCGACGTGAACCGCAAGCTGTACGATAAGGTGACCACTTCCCTGTCCCGGGGACGGTTCCCGCTGGTGCTAGGCGGTGACCACAGCATCGCCGCCGGCAGCATTTCCGCAGTCAGCAAGGCGTATCAGGACAAGGGCGGCATCGGCGTCATCTGGATTGACGCTCACGGAGACTGGAACAACGAGGAGACCACCCATACCGGAAACATGCACGGCATGCCGTTCTCTGCAGTGTGCGGATACGGTCCGGACTGCATGGTGAATTACGGGCAGGATCCGGCATATATTAAGGTAAAGAACTGCGTTCAGATTGCCGGAAGGGATATCGACCCGAAGGAAGCGGAACGGATGAAGAAGGCCGGAATCACCGTATTCCCGATCAACATGATTGACGAACTGGGAATGCCGACGGTCATCCGCAAAGCCATCGATATCGCCTCCGACGGCACCGCCGGCATCCACCTGAGCTTCGATATCGATGCGGTGACCCCGGAAGTGGCACCGGGCACCGGCACGATGGTTCACAGTGGCCTCACCGCCCGGGAATCCTTTATCGCCGTTGAGCTTCTGGCCCAGTCCCACAAGCTGCTGTCCATGGACATGGTGGAAGTGAATCCGATTCTGGATGAGCGGAACAAAACCGGCATCCTGGCGTCCAAGCTGATTCAGTCCGCACTAGGGGATATTGTGTATTAGGAATTATTGAAGATTAAAAAAGCTGCAGCCGAGAGTACATATCATCAGAGTACTTCTTGGCTGCAGGTTTTTTTGGTTGGAAGGGCGTGAAGAACCGACGCAGAGAGAGCGGATACTATAGATTTCGCTCTCTCTGTGGTAAAGTGATGCACGGAGCGTTCACGCCGGCCTCCGTGCATCAACTCCATTTTCTGAGTTGATGCATGAACAACTGTTTTTGCATCTCATGCATCAACTCTAGTCATTTTCACGTCAATCTTACTCTACTTTACCTTCGGTTCATAAGAAATGTGATGCATAAGCAACTTTTTTCAGCGTCCCTGCATCATATCTTACCATTACCGTCTGGCATCTTCCCTTCAATATGCCCGACGGCTGCGAACCAATTGATGCAGGAACATCATTTTTCAGCGTTCCTGCATCAATTTCCCGATTTGCTTCGGTGGCCCGAATTAGAAATTCGCAGTAAACTGAGATTGCTTTCCGGCGGCAACGACGTGGTGCCCCGCGACGAAGAATCAAGGCTTTAACGGGGGTGAAGCACCACGTCCATCCCGCCGAAGCACCGGCCGGCCCCAACGACGTGGTGCCCCGCGACGAAGAATCAAGGCTTTGACGGGGGTGAAGCACCACGTCCGACCCGCCGAAGCACCGGCCGGCCCTAACGACGTGGTGCCCCGCGACGAAGAATCAAGGCTTTGACGGGGGTGAAGCACCACGTCCAACCCGCCGAAGCACCGGCCGGTCCCAACGACGTGGTGCCCCGCGACGAAGAATCAAGGCTTTGACGGGGGTGAAGCACCACGTCCGACCCACCGAAGCACCGGCCGGCCCTAATGATGTGGTGCCCCGCGACGAAGAATCAAGGCTTTGACGGGGGTGAGGCACCACGTCCAACCCGCCGGCGCAAAAAACTGAAGACAAAAGCCCTGCGGCAACGTCTCCGTCGTCACAGGGCTTTTTCTCAAGAATCTACCTTTCTCAAGGGTCTTTCACTTTTCAATCTTTACGCATTCTGCAGCGCCTGCTCCAGATCGGCGATGATGTCCTTTGCACTTTCAATACCGATGGAGAGACGAATCAGACCCGGAGATACTCCGGCTTCCGCCAGCTGCTCGTCGTTCATCTGACGGTGGGTGTGGCTGGCCGGATGGAGAACCATGGTTCGGGTCGCCGCTACGTGGGTGGCAATCTGAGCCAGCTTCAGGCTGTCCATGAAGCGCACCGCCGCTTCTCTTCCGCCCTTCAGCTCGAAGGAAATGACGCCGCAGGTCTTTCCGTCTCTCATGTACTTCTGCGCCAGTTCGTAGTACTTGTCGCCCGGCAGTCCCGCATAGCTTACATGAGAAACCTTCTCATGGGCATCCAGATATTCCGCGATTTCCTGGGCATTTTCGCAGTGACGCTCCACCCGAAGCGGCAGCGTCTCCAGACCCATGTTCAGCAGGAAGCAGTTGTTCGGCGACGGAATGGATCCCAGGTCTCGCATCAGTTGGGAAGTGGCTTTGGTGATGTACGCCTTCTTTCCGAACTGCTTTGTGTACACGATGCCGTGATAGGATTCATCCGGCTCCGTCAAGCCGTGATACTTGTGACCGTACTTCTCCCAATCGAAGTTTCCGCTGTCCACGATGGCGCCACCCACCTGTACCGCATGGCCGTCCATGTATTTGGTAGTGGAGTGGGTCACGATATCCGCACCCCATTCAATCGGTCTGCAGTTCACCGGTGTCGGGAATGTATTGTCCACAATCAGCGGAACGCCGTGGTCGTGTGCCACCTTGGCGAATTTCTCAATGTCCAGAATGACCAGTGCCGGGTTGGCAATGGTCTCCGCCAGAACCGCCTTGGTGTTCGGACGGAATGCCGCCGCAAGCTCTTCTTCCGATGCATCGGTATCCACAAAGGTGCAGTCGATGCCCAGCTTCTTAAAGGTAACGCCCAGCAGGTTGAAGGTTCCGCCGTAGATGGTGGACGCCGCCACGATGTGGTCGCCCGCCTCGCAGATGTTAAAAACAGCGTAGAAGTTGGCCGCCTGTCCCGAGGACGTCAAAAGAGCCGCCACGCCGCCTTCCAAGTCGGCAATTTTTGCGGCCACCGCATCGTTGGTCGGGTTCTGCAGCCTGGTGTAAAAATAGCCTTCTGCCTTCAGGTCGAACAGGTCGCCCATCTCCGCCGTGGTGTCGTATTTAAACGTCGTGCTCTGATAAATCGGCAGAGCGCAAGGCTCTCCCTTGGATGGAGTGTATCCGGAATGGATGCACTTCGTCGATAAATCGTAATTGCTCATAATTGTATACCTCTCAAAATCTCAGATATTGTAATTATACTCTAGGGCGAAAAGCAATTCAATCAAGGCCGCATTTCCGTTTTTTTATCATCAGATATTGATTCAATGTATATCCGAACGCACCTTTTCCAATTAGAACAATATTTACCATTCGGCTAGGAGGATTGTTTCTAACCTTGTTCTATTTTTTTGAAGTTTATCTGGAAATCCCGCGGATTTGTTTATTTCACACCTCTCCCATGGTAAAATAACATGTACTTTTATGTATTTATATGTAAAGGAATTAAGGATTAAAGACTATGAGCGATAGAAAACCAACCGATTATGAACTGATGCAGAAGCTGGCCCGCCAGATGGCGAAGGAGCGGCTGGAACGGGAGAAGGCCGCCCGGAGAATGGCGGAGAAGGCAACCCCGCCTCAGGCGACGGATTCCACCCGAAGTGCATCGGACCAAACCACTGTAATTCGTAAAGACGACCTGCGGAGAGCTAATGCCGGCAGCCGGCCGGCAGCGCCGAGCCGCCCGGCCCCGTCCGGGAACAGTCCAAGACGCGATGTCGAACAGTTTGATGATATCGCCGCCTTCGAACAGGAATTTATGGGCGGCGGAAAGAAGCATGCCGCAGAAACTTCGGCCTCGCCGGAAACTGAGGGAAAGAAGAAATTTTCTTTTAGCCGGAAGAAGAAGGACGCCGGCAGCAAGATGCCGGCACCGAAACGGCCGAGACCGGACGCGAAAGCGGGCAGCCTGAAGGAGAAGTTTTATAATTTCCGGGATGCCCATCCGAAGTTCGATGCGTTCGTCTACGATTTGAATCCGAACCATTGGGTGGACAAGAACGGCAACCCGCTCTCCCGAAGAAAGAAGATTTTCAAGTTCGGAAGACGAACCGTTGCCACACTGGTGTCTCTGGGAATTCTGTACTCTGCGGTGGTCATCATCACGGCGCCGAGCATCGATCCGAAGAACATCTACGATGCGATTTCTACGGACTCCATCGTCTACGACGATAATGGGGATGCAGTGGATTCCGTCAGCAACGGCCAGAAGAGAACCATCATCAAGTACAAGCAGCTGCCGAAGAACATGGTGAACGCCATCGTGGCCCTGGAAGACAAAACATTCTGGGATCACCACGGCTTCAACTGGAAGCGAATGGTGGGCGCGGTTCTCCAGTCCTTTACCGGAGGCGGCGGAATCAGCGGTACCAGTACCCTGACCCAGCAGCTGGCCCGAAACGTCTACCTTCCGGATATCATGAGTCAGCGAAGCCTGCGGCGTAAAATCATCGAGATGTGGTACGCGGCGCGGATTGAGCACGCTCTTTCCAAGGAGGAAATCGTCACCGCTTACCTGAACAGCATTTACTACGGCTACGGCAACTACGGTATCGAAGCGGCATCCGAATGTTATTTTTCCAAGGATGTAAAGGACCTCAGTCTGGTTCAGTGTGCGGCTCTGGCCACCATGCCTCAGTCCCCGGACACCTACGCGCTGATCAAGGATCCGTCGGATACCACGGACACTTCGGATATGACGAAGATCACCGTGGATGGCGAGAAATATTACGCCAACGATATTGCCAAGTCCAGACGTCAGCTCTGCCTGTCCCTGATGAAGGAACAGGGGTACATCTCCGACAAGCAATATCGGGAGAACAAGGATAAGAAGCTGACGGACTTTATCGATCCGACAATTACTACGGATAATGATAAAATCAGCACCTACTTCAAGGATTACATGGCCGATGAGATCATTCAGGACCTGAAAAAGGAATACGATATGGATGAGGAGACCGCTCAGAAGCTGGTATACAGCGGCGGTCTGAAGATCTATTCCACCATGGACGCAGAAGCCCAGAAGACGGTGGATGAGGCCTTCAAGAATCCGAGCAATTTCCCGTCGCTGCTGAACCTCCATACGGACAGCAACGGAAACGTGACCACGGACAAGGGCGCGATTTCCCTGTACAAGCACAGCAACCTGGTGAACGGCAAGGGCGATATGACGCTGAAGAGCAGTGAATTCAAGGAAAACTCCGACGGCTCCGTTACACTCAAGGCCGGAAAACGTCTGAACTTCTACAAGACGACGGTGGACAGCGGCACGGATTACAGCGTGGAGCTGAAACCTTCCTACACCAGCGAAGACGGCGACTTCTACATCTACGCCACCGGCTATGTGAACATTCCGGCGGCGAACAAAACCATGGATAAGAGCGGCAACGTCACCATCGATGCGGATTACATCAAGAGCAACCCGGATATGATTAAGAAATCCGGAAGCAAGCTGGTACTGAAGGATGCGCTCATCACTATGGCGGACAAAGTCATTCAGCCACAGGGTGCTATGGTCATCGCCGAAGTGGGCACCGGAGAGATTAAGGCCATGATCGGCGGCCGAGGCTCTCACGGAAGCGGTCTCTTCAACAGAGCGCTGAATCCGAGACAGCCGGGATCCTCCATCAAGCCGCTGGCGGTATACGGCGCGGCACTGCAGAAGAGTTACGACTACCTGCAGAAGGGTGAGAAATATCAGTATACGGATTACAACAACGACACCCAGGGAACGAAGTATTACGGCGATTACATGACCGCCGGATCCACCATCGTGGACGAACCGCTGACCTTCGAGGGTCGGACCTGGCCGTCCAACTCCTACGGCGGATACAAGGGCCGGATTTCCATGAGAAGAGCCATGCAGCTCTCCTCCAACGTATGTGCGGTAAAAATCTGGCTGCAGGTCGGCTCGGAGTATTCCGCAAATCTGGTGGAAAAGTTCGGCATCACCACCCTGAACCGAGAGGGCGACAACAACGACGAGAACGCTGCGGCTTTGGCGCTGGGCGGTCTCTCCAGCGGTGTAAAGCCGATTGAAATGGCACAGGCTTATGCCGCCATTCCGAACGGCGGAACCCGCCAGTCCTCCATCGCATACCGGAAGGTTCTGGATCGGAACGGAAATCTCCTTCTGACTTCGGAATCCAAGGAGACAAAGGTATTGGATGAAGGCGTTGCCTACATCCTGACGGATATGATGAAATCCGTTGTTTCTCAGGGTACCGGTACCGGTGCAGCGCTGTCCGGCGTTCAGGCCGGCGGTAAGACCGGAACCACATCCAACAACTACGATATCTGGTTCAACGGTTTCACACCGCACTACGCGGCAGCCCTTTGGATCGGTACGGACTACAACATCCAGCTGTCCTCCGATTCCTCCGGCGCAGCGGCACTGTGGGGACGGATTATGAACAACATTACGGCGGCAAAAGAAGGATCGTATCCGAGCAAACCGTCCGATGTGGTTCAGAAAGGCAGCGAATACTACATCAAGGGAACGGAAACCAACTCCGGCTCCTCCTACAACAATTCTTCCGGAACAAGTTCCGGCAAGAAGAACACCGGTTCCAAGAAACCGGATTCCGGTTCCTCTGCGGACAACCCGTCCACCGGCGGTTCCGGAAGTGGAAGCGGCGGCAGCGGTTCCGGCGGCAGCAGCTCCGGCGGAAACCACAGCGGCGGCAGCAGTTCCGGCGGAAACCACAACGGTGGAAGCTCCGGCGGCGGCAGTACCGGCGGCGGTGGAAACACCGGTGGCGGCGGCAGCACCGGCGGCGGTGGAAATACCGGTGGCGGCGACAATACCGGCGGCGGCAATACCGGTGGCGGCGGTGACAACACCGGCGGCGGTGGCGGCGATGCCGCCAACGACGGTCAATAGGACTTCGATACTCACCGATATTTCAAAAAATGGCATAACAAAACAGGACTGTCCAAGGACAGTCCTGTTTCTTTGCTATTGAGTTATTATCAAATCCGGTTTTCCCCGATTCTATTTCCGCTCCGCCTTCTTCTTTTCGAAGAACTGAACCAAAACGTCCTCGGATACTTCCGATTTCTTCGCCCGGCTCATCAGCTTCTCTACCACATCAATTGGGTTTGCGCCGTGGTTCACGATGCTGTCCAGTGCCATGGTAATCGGCATATCTACGTCATACTTCTTCGACAGAGCCATTGCTGCCGGAAGCGCATTCAGGCCTTCCACGACCTGACCGACTTCTTTTACCGCTTCCTCTACGGACTTGCCCTGTCCAATCAGATTGCCGCAGCGGTTGTTCCGGCTGTGCATGCTGGTCGCGGTAACGATCAAATCACCGATTCCCGCCAGTCCGGTAAACGTCTGCTCCATGCAGCCCATCTTCGTACCCAGTCTGGAAATCTCCGCCATACCGCGAGTAATCAGGGCCGCTTTGGCATTGTCGCCGCAGCCGATGCCGTTGGCAATTCCGCAAGCCAGGGCGATGACGTTCTTCATGGCGCCGCACAGCTCCACGCCAATCACGTCCGCATTGGTATATACTCTCATGCAGGTGTTGGTGAAGACGTCCTGTACGTATTTCGCCGCATCCATATCCTCACTGGCTGCAACGATTGTGGTCGGCATATCCAGCGCAATTTCCTCTGCGTGAGTCGGTCCGGACAACGCTACCACCTTCACGTTTCCGTGCTTTCCGTCCTTGTTCAGCTCATCCTCCAGAATCTGGGACATGGTCATGAACGTGCTTTCCTCCACGCCCTTGCCCACATCGGCGATGATCTGTCCGTCCACGATGTAGTCCCGCGCCTTCGCAGCGGTGGAACGGATGAATACGGATGGGATGGCGAACATCAGCACGTCCTTATCCGTGCATACTTCTTCCAAGCTTCTGGTAAAACGAACCCCGTCCGGAATCACCATTCCCGGCAGATTCTTATGCTTCCGGGTCGTCTCACAAGCCACCAGCTCTGCTTCCACGGCGGACCATACCAAAACATCGTGACCGCTGTTATACAGCATCCGTGCCAGAGACATACCAATCGTTCCGGCACCCAGTACACCAATCTTTTTCATACAAATATCTCCTAACATAATCATAACGTACAAATTGAGTATTTGTATTATAACACGGTCTATGGGAAAACTCTATAATTGTCTAGGAAATGACATGACCGTCCCGAATCGCTTCCACGATTCGGCTGACCAGGCTGACCCGGCTAAAAGGAGTGATCACGTAGAATCCGTCTGCCGAATCCGCAATCTCTTTCGCGATTTCCACGGATACCTCCAGGGCCAGATTTTCCGCCTCTTCCCGGTTCAACCCGACGTATCGCTGAATCAGCGCCTCTTCCACATCGATGCCGTTCACTTCACTGTTCATAAAACGAGCATTTCGTTCGCTGATGACCGGCATGATTCCGCCCAGGATATAGCAGTCCAAGGATTCTTTTGCCCTTCTCAGATTTTCCAATCCCCGGCGGCTCAGCACCGGCTGCGTCAGCAGGCCCTGCATACCCTTTTCGATTTTCTTTTCCGCCCGGCCCAGCTCCGCATCGAAATTCATCGCGTTGATATTCAGTGCGCCGAACACGTGGAAGGGATGAATTTCTCCTTTCTTTTCCAGTCCTCGAATAAAGTGGGCCATCTTTCGGGAATTGAATTGGTAGACGCTCTTCACCTCGTCCCGCTCCGCGGTTGGAATCGGGTCGCCGGTGACAATCAGAAGGTTTTGCACCTCTGCGGCGCTGAGACCCATGAGGAGCGCCTGAGAGGCGTTCAGATTTCGGTCTCGGCATGTCATATGCGGAAGTGTCTCGATGCCTTCTTGCTGCAGCATGCAGGCCACCAGGCTGGAATCCATCCGCGCTTTCGCCGTCGGGCAGTCCGCAATGGTGATTACATCGGCCCCCACATCACAGAGGCCCTTGGCATTTTCGATGTATTTCCCGATGGCCGCATATCCCGATGGGTCGAATTCCACGGCAATGGGCTTCTCCCCCTGCCGCAGCTTTCGGAAGAACGCGCTCTCCTTCATTTCCGGTGCCGCCGCCCTCGGAACCGAACGCAGTGTTCCCTCCGCCGAAACGTCCTTCAGCGCTTCCGTCAGCGCCGCAATGTGCTTCGGCGTGGTTCCGCAGCAGCCGCCCACGATGGCCACGCCTTTCGCCGCCAGTTCTGCCAATTCACGGCCGAAGTATTCCGGGTCGCTCTGATAGATGGTGCGATGCTGAATGACCACCGGGCTTCCGGAATTCGGCATAACGGAAAGGGTCAGTCCATCCGTATTCATGTCCTCCAGCAGGGACTGCAGCTGCCGAACGCCGCTGATGCAGTTCAGCCCCACCGCATCCACAAAGGGCGATGCCCCCGTTTCCTGCAGCAAATCCTCCCCAAAGAGTCCGTCGCGGGTGTATCCGCCGGGCAGCACCGCGTAGGAGATAATCACATACGCATCCGGCACCCGGCTTCGGATATACCGGGCGCTTTCCAGGAGCCCGATGGTATTGGAATTGGTCTCGAACAGAAAATTCTTCGCCCCCTGTTCCAGAAAGGCATCGATGATATACCGATATTCCTCCTTTGTGCGCACCTCATCCAATCCAGTCACCGGACCGATATCCGCAAAAACATGTGCGCCATAGGCTTCCGCCGTCCGTCCGGCCAGCCGAAAGCCCGCCCGAATCTGCCGGAGCACCACATCGCTTCCGCCGGGATAGGCCACCCGGTTGGAGGAAAAGGTATTGGTCTTAATGGCCCGGGCACCGGCTTCCAAATATTCCCGGTGGATGGCGGAAATCAGCAAAGGTTTCTCGATGTTCGCCATCTCGCAGCCCTGCCCCGGCAGCTTCTCCGATGCGGAGAAATAGGTGCCCATTCCTCCGTCGAATACCATCGTCCCCCGAGACAGTTCCTCTCTAAATGTCAATTGTTCCATGTCTTCTCTCATCTCATCCTTCTCTAGCCCAGTACTTCCTTCGCAATTGCCACGGCGCCCTGAGCATCTTTGGAATAGTAATCCGCGCCGATTTCCTCCGCATATTCCGGTGTCATCACCGCACCACCCACCATGATTTTACATGGGTGACCGGCCTCCCGAAGGGCCTCGATGGTGGCTTTCATGGCCGGTACCGTGGTGGTCATCAGTGCGGATAGCCCGATCAGGTACACGTCGTGTTCCACCGCGGCATCCACCACCGTCTGCACCGGCACATCCCGGCCCAGGTCCAGCACGTCGTAGCCGTAGTTTTCCAGCACCACCTTGACGATGTTCTTTCCGATATCGTGAATATCCCCTTCCACCGTGGCCAGGATAATCCGGCCTTTGGATACCTGCTGGGTGCCGGAGGCGGCGATTTCTTCTTTAATCAGGTCCAGTCCGGCACAGGCCGCCGTCGCCGCATTGAGGAGCTGAGGCAGGAAAAATTCTCCGCTTTCGTACAGCTCGCCCACCTTATCCAGCGCCGGAATGATTCGACCGCTGATGATATTCATGGCCTCTTCCTGCAGGAGAAGCTTCTTTGTAATCTCTCGGGTTTCCTGTTCCAGTCCCTTGATGACCGCCGCCTGCAGCGGATCTTCCTTAGACTCGCTTTTGGCGCCGGACATGCCGGATTCCGTTTCGCCCTTGCCGGTAACTCCGGCATCGCTCTTGTTTTCTTTTGCCGCCTTCAGCTTCGCTTTCCGCTCCGCCTCTTCCGCCGCGTAATCCCGAATGTAATTTCCGCTGTCCGCATCCTCACCGCTCAGCACCCGGAACGCCGCTACGGCATCCCGAATCGCCTTCTCGTTGATATTGACAATCGGAAAATCCAGTCCCGCTCCCATCGCCTGGGTGAGAAAGCTGGTGGTGATGTACCGCCGCATCGGAAGGCCGAAGGAGATGTTGCTGACGCCCAAAGCACAGTGAAGTCCGAACTCGTCGTGAATCCGCCGAACCGCCCGCAGCGTCTCCCGCGCCTGCTCCTGCTGTGCCGACACCGTCAGGGTCAGACAGTCCACAATCACGTCTTCCCGAGGAATCCCATATCGATCCGCTTCCCGGAGAATCCGCTCCGCCACCTGAATTCGGCCCTCCGCATTTTCCGGAATGCCATCCTCATCCATGGCCAGGCCCAGCACCGCCGTGCCGTAATCCGCCACCAGCGGAAGCACGGAATCCAGCCGTTCCTGTTCTCCGTTCACGGAATTCACAATCGGTCGTCCGTTCACCACCCGAAGGCCGGCCCGCAGCACTTCCGGATCCACGGAATCCAGCTGCAGCGGAATGTCTGTCACGCTCTGCACCGCCTGAATCACCTTCGGCATCAGCGCCACTTCGTCCACGCCCGGGGCGCCCACATTGACGTCCAAAATCTGCGCGCCGGATTCGTACTGCTCCACCGCCAGCTTCTTGATGTAGTCCATGTCGCCGTCCCGGAGCGCCTGCTGCAGTTTCTTTTTTCCCGTCGGATTGATTCGCTCCCCGATGATGTTCAGCTTTCCGTATTCCGCTACCGAACCGGCAGAGCACACGCCATTCCGGGATTTCGGAATCCGTCCCGCCGGGTTGTAGTGGCTGCTTTTACGGGATAGGGCTCGGATAAAATCAGTATTCGTTCCGCAGCAGCCCCCGACGATGCCTACGCCCTTCTCCAGAAACGGCACCATCTCCTCCGCAAATTCCTCCGCGGTGATGTCGTATTCCCCGGTTCGCGGATCCGGCAGCCCTGCGTTGGGCTTAATGATCAACGGCAGGTTCGTCCACTCCATCATGGACTCCGCAATCGGAAGGATTTCCTTCGGACCCAGAGAACAGTTGATGCCCAGCGCAGAAACGCCCAGTCCTTCCAGTGTCAGCGCCATGGCCGCCGTCGAAGTTCCCAGGAAGGTACGGCCGTTGGCCTCGAAGGACATAGTGGACCAAATCGGCAAATTGGAATGCTCTTTCGCTGCCAGCACCGCCGCTTTCATTTCATACAAATCCGTAAAAGTTTCGAACACTACCAAATCTGCGCCGGCTTTCTCACCGGCCTCGACGATTTCCGCATAGGCCCGGTAGGCTTCTTCAAATGGAAGTGTCCCCAGCGGTTCCAGCAGCTCTCCCAAAGGACCCACGTCCAGCGCCACCATGCATTCCCGGCCCTGTTCCTTCATCAACCGCACCGCTTCCACGGCCGTTTCCACATTCCGCTGCACCACTTCATCCACGGAATACCCGCTGCCCTTCAGCTTGTTGCCGCTGGCACCGAAGGTATTGGTGTAGATGCAGTTTGTGCCCTTCTTGATATATTTCATGTGGATGTCCCGAATTTCTGCCGCATGGGTCATGCCGTACACCGCCGGATTTTCTCCCGGCTTCAGCCCGGAATGCTGCAGATCGGTTCCCATGCCGCCGTCCAGAATAATCAATTGTTCCTTCATGCTTTCAACCTCGCCTATTGAATCCTATAACACTATTCATTTTAGTATAAATAATTTCGGAGAGGGGTTCAATTAGGTTCTTCCTATAGCCAGTTATTTCTACTGTTTTTTCGATAGATGTCGCTTGCGGAATTAGAGATTTTTTTGCGGATTTCCTATTTACAATCTGTTTTCTCGGTGATAAATTATTGTATGACAACTCGTCATATTTGTATAACATCATACATCGCAATATATTTTTACGGAACGGAGTTAGGAGAATGCCATGTCTCAGAATAAAACCAACTTAGCACAGCGAACGGCGGATACCCTTCGAGCCCGGATTCGTAGCGGAGAGGATTACGCGCCGGGCAGCAAACTGCCCAACGAAAATCATCTTTCCATCGACTTGGGGGTGAGCCGAACCACTTTGCGGGAATCCATTCGAATCCTGGTTGCGGAAGGACTGCTTCAGGTTCAGCGGGGCAAAGGAACTTTTGTCACGGAACGGAAAGACCGGCTGGCCGATACCCTTCCCTCCTTCGATGAGAAGAAGGTCACCCTGAAAGACCTCTACGAAGCCCGGCTGATTATCGAGCCCGCCGCGGCCGCCCTGGCCTGCCAACGGGCGACGGATGAAGAGATTGAAGAGATTGTCCGCCTGGTGAAAGCCACACAAGAACAGTTCACTCACGACTTCAACAACGAAGAAATCATCCAGCGAGAAATCGCTTTTCACGATGCCCTGATTCGGGCATCCCACAACCGGTTCTTCGATCACTTTCTGCCGGTGGTGAATCAGACCATTCAGAAGACCTTTGAGCTGGAGTACAAATGGGATGCGGTAGCAGAAGGGGCCTACAACGACAACTTCATGATTATCGACTTTCTGCGAAAAAGAGATGCGGAAGCCATGCGCAGCGTCATGACGATTCACCTGCACCGTGCGCTTTGGACGGAACAGTTAATCTAAAAAAATATTGTTTTTATGTGAAAAACAACAAAAAAACTATTGACATCGCGGTCAGACAAGTTTATTATGTTGTCATACAACATACAACTTAGTATGGTTCACAGGTTAATTATTGGGATAATATATTAGGAGGAAAATTAGAGATGAGCAGTTACGAAAACCACAAGATTTATTATGAAGCCGATTGTGATCTGAGCGTATTGGACGGACAGAAGATTGCCGTTATCGGTTACGGAAGCCAGGGCCATGCCCATGCACTGAACCTGAAGGAATCCGGATGCGATGTCGTTGTCGGTCTGTATGAAGGTTCCAAGTCCAAAGCAAAGGCAGAGGCTCAGGGTCTGAAGGTTCTCACCACCGCAGAAGCCGCTAAATGGGCGGATATCGTTATGATTCTTACCCACGATGAGACACAGGCTGCAATGTATGCAAAGGACATCGCACCGAATCTGGAAGCCGGCAACATGCTGATGTTTGCTCACGGATTTAATATTCACTACGGTCTGATCAATCCACCGGCAGACGTGGATGTTACCATGATCGCGCCAAAGGCTCCGGGACATACCGTTCGTTCCGAGTTCCAGGCAGGCAGAGGTACACCGGCACTGGTTGCCGTTCAGCAGGACGCTACCGGAAAGGCACTGGACAGAGCGCTGGCATATGCGGCAGGTCTGGGCGTTGCAAGAGCCGGCGTACTGGAGACCACATTTAGAACAGAAACCGAGACCGACCTCTTCGGCGAACAGGCAGTTCTCTGCGGCGGCGTATGCGCACTGATGCAGGCCGGTTACGAGACACTGACCGAAGCCGGTTACGACCCTCGGAATGCATACTTCGAATGCATCCACGAAATGAAGCTGATTGTAGACCTGATCTACGAAAGCGGTTTTGCCGGAATGCGTTATTCCATTTCCAACACCGCTGAATTCGGTGACTACGTAACCGGTCCGAAGATCATCACTGAGGACACCAAGAAGGCAATGAAGGACATTCTCCGCGACATTCAGGACGGTTCCTTCGCAAGAGGCTTCCTGGACGACATGGCCGGCGGTCAGGTTCACTTCAAAATGATGCGTCAGAGAGCATCGGAACATCCTTGCGAATCGGTAGGCGAAGATATCCGGAAGCTGTACAGCTGGAACAAGGATGATGAGAAGCTGATCAACAACTAAGTCATCGCTATATTTACACTCCATTCAACGAAAACAGCGGGATCCTTTGAAAGGGTCCCGCTGTTTTGAAGTTTGATTGCAAGTCTCTCACCGGTTGGACGTGGTGCCCCGCGACGAAGAAATAAGGGTTTGCGGGCGGTGAAGCACCACGTCGTGCCGCTCAAAACCCTATCCAGGGCCGAGGACGTGGTGCCCCGTGACGAAGAAATAAGGGTTTGCGGGCGGTGAAGCACCACGTCGTGCCGCTCAAAACCCTATCCAGGGCCGAGGACGTGGTGCCCCGTGACGAAGAAAAGAATTGACGACGAACTTTCCTTCTTCCCCTTTCGTCGTCAATTCTAACTATATATGCAAAAAACGGTCACCCGAGGGCAACCGTCTTTTTTTATTTCTTTTATTATCCCGGAATTCCTATTTCCAGAAATCCGTATCCTGCTTCAAATCGATATCTGCAGCCACGAAATGCGGATCTTTTCCTTCCGCCTTCTGCTTCCGGTAATCCCGCAGGCATTTTACCGCGGTTCCGCCCAGCAGCAGGATGGTCGGCATATTCGTGATAACCATCAGGCCCTGCATCATATCTGCGGTGTTCCATACCAGTCCCGCCGAAGCGATGGAACCCACGAATACCAGTGCGGTAGCGAAGAGACGGAATGCCAGCAGTTCGCCCGGCTTGATGTCTCTCTGAATGATGAATCGAATGCATCCTTCACAGTAGGAGTAGTTTCCGATCAATGTGGTGAATGCGAACAGGCACATTGCAAATGCGATGAAAATCGGGCCGAATTTTCCAAGAGTGGATGCGGTCGCCGCCTGAACGTATCCCGCTGCATCCGCACTTCCATCCGCGCCCAGATAATTCTGCGGAATGATGTTGGTGCTGAGGCACATGAATGCGGTTGCGGTGCAGATCAGCATGGTATCGATGAATACGGACAGCATCTGAACCAGACCCTGCTTTACCGGGTGGGAAACGTCCGCCGTTGCCGCTGCATTCGGTGCGGAACCCATACCGGCCTCATTGGAGTAGAGACCTCTCTTGATTCCGAACATGATGCAGGATCCCGCAAAACCGCCGAAGATTGCGTGGAAATCAAATGCATTCTTGAAGATTCCGGCGAACATTGCCGGAATGTTTCCGATATTCAGTACCAGCACAATCAGGGAAATTGCCACATAGACAAGGCCCATCACCGGAACCAGAACACCGGTTACTTTTACCAGACGATGTGCACCGCCGATGACAACGGCACCGAACAGTGCGGCCAGAATGACACCGATGATTGCCGGTGTGCGGTCTCCGTAGAAGCTGAACACCTGGAAGGTGGACTGCAGGTTGAACGCCGCCAGCATGTTGTATCCAATCGCATAGGTAAAAATAATCAGTACGGAGAAAATCACGCCCAGCCATCTCGCGTTCAGCGCATCTCTCATGTAGAACGCAGGTCCGCCGTAGCTGGAGCCGTCCGCATTCTTCTTTTTATAAATCTGTGCCAGCGTGGACTCGATGAAAGCAGACGCTCCGCCCAAGAAGGCACTGAGCCACATCCAGAAAATCGCACCGGATCCGCCGCAGATGACCGCCGTTGCCACACCGATAATATTACCGGTACCTACTCGGGATGCGGTGGATACCATCAGCGCCCCGAAGGATGAAATACCGTTCTCCGTCTTCGGTTTTTCCGTAACCACCCGAAGGCATTCTTTGAACATCCGAATCTGAACGCCGCCGGTACGAATCGTGAAATACAGTCCGCCCACCAGCAGAATCACCGGAAGAATGAATGGCTGGTACAGAAAATTGCTGACCGCCAATACCACGTTATTAATTGCTTCCATAAAGTCATGCTCCTTCACATATAATTTCGAAATAAATTGTAAAAAACAACATGTCTATTTTACATTAATCTTTTTTGTTTGTCTATAATTCTACACAAGAAATTTAAAAATTGTATGAGCAGTATACAATTTCTACCGTAATTTCACCCATTTCCCATAAAAGAAGGATTGAATCCGCCGGGTTTTCCGTTTATTCTATATATGTTGATGGGTTTGCGGGATGCCGCATTCTCCGCGATTTAAGAAAGGAAACTCTGCATTCAATGAAAGAAATCGAACTAAAAGCACAATACGACAGCTCGAAGCGGCCGGAGCTGGAGCAATATTTGAAGGAGCAAGGCTTCCAAGAGGTCTGCTGCTTCACCCAACAAGATGAATACTTTAACCACCCGGAACGGGATTTCCGCACCACCGATGAAGCGTTGCGGCTTCGCCGGGAACAGCATGAGGATGCTGTCCATTGCTGCCTCACTTACAAAGGTCCCAATGCTTCCGGCATCGGTCAGAGCCGCCGGGAACTGGAAACCCGGGTGGAAGATGAGCAGAAAATGCGTCAGATTTTGCAGGCACTTGGATTTCAATCCGTTGCGGAAGTGAAGAAGCGCCGGAAAGAATACAAGAAAGAGGACCTTACCGTCTGTCTGGACGAACTGGACGGACTGGGAAGCTATGTGGAAATTGAGGTTGTCCTTCCGGAAACAGAAACGGGGTCGGAATCGGCTACGGAGAATCGTCTTCGGGAATTTCTCTCTGAACTGTCATTTATCCGTCCGGCCATCGAGCCTCTAACATACCTAGAACTGGTGATGAGGTTCCGGGGAGCCTTCCGCGCCGAAAATGCCTCTCCGAATGTATAGAATTTTTTTACAAAAAAATACTTTTCAACGGGAATTGTTTTCCATTGTTTTTTTCACAGCCGGGTCAAAAACCCCGGCTGTTCTTTTTTGCCCTTACCTGTTCTTTACAATTTATTAACATTCCCCAAAGTCAGTTTTTACAACGGATTGGGAATTTTCCACAAGAATCTGAAAAATTGTATACAATCTCGTAAACAACTGATTGTGGATAACCGAAAACTCGGATACCCTTTGTTATTCGCCTTTGAGCGTCTTTTTTTCTTTTGTCAAGAAAAGTTTTCCACAGATTTGGAATCCTTTACTTCCGTCATTTTGTTCTTTTCAAAAAATGGGCGGATTGTTTCGGTTTTGAAACAATCCGCCCATTTTCGATTTGAAAGCGTTTCTAAATTTCGGCTGCAGGAGCCCCATCTTCGTTTAGAATCTTCATAAATTCCTCGCCGGTAATGGTCTCCTTCTGATACAGGTACCGTGCCAGCTCATCTAATTTCTCTCGATTTTCCAGCAGAATACCGGCCGCCTTTTCATGCTGCTGACGCACCAGTGCTACCACCTTCTCGTCGATCTTCTTCTGGGTCTCCGCCGAGCATGCCAGGGAGGCATCTCCGCCCAGGTATTGGTTGGACACCGTCTCCAACGCCACCATATCGAAGTCCGAACTCATTCCGTATCGGGTAATCATGGCACGGGCCATCTTGGTGGCCTGCTCGATATCGTTGGAGGCGCCGGTGGTCACATCCCCGAAAACGATTTCCTCTGCCGCCCTGCCGCCGGTAAAGGTGGCTATTCGGTTCTCCATCTCCTTCTTGGTCATCAGGTAGTGATTTCCTTCCTCTACCTGCATGGTGTATCCCAGCGCTCCGGAAGTTCGCGGAATGATGGTAATCTTCTGAACCGGTGCAGAGTGGCTCTGCTTTGCGGCTACCAAAGCATGACCGATCTCATGATAGGATACGGTCCACTTCTCCCGATCCGTCAGAATGGCATTTTTCTTCTGATATCCGGCGATAACCACTTCAATGCTTTCCTCCAGATCCGCTTCCGTGGCAAAGTGACGCTTGTCCCGAACCGCCCGAAGCGCCGCTTCGTTTACGATATTGGCCAGCTCCGCACCGGAAGCACCGGAGGCCATCCGAGCGATTTTCTCATAATCCACATTCGGCTCCACTTTAATCTTCTTGGCGTGAACCCGCAGAATCGCTTCTCGTCCCTTCAGATCCGGAAGTTCCACCGGTACTCTCCGGTCAAACCGTCCCGGTCTCGTCAGTGCCGGATCCAGGGAATCCGGGCGGTTGGTCGCCGCCAGAATAATGACGCCGTTGTTTCCTTCGAATCCGTCCATCTCCGTCAGCAGCTGATTCAGGGTCTGCTCCCGCTCATCGTTTCCGCCAACCTGGCCGTCTCTCTTTTTACCGATTGTATCAATCTCGTCGATAAAAACAATGCACGGAGCCTTCTCCTTCGCCTGCTTGAACAGATCCCGAACCTTTGAGGCACCCATGCCCACGAACATCTCCACGAATTCCGATCCGGAAATGGAGAAGAATGGCACATTGGATTCTCCCGCTACAGCTTTTGCCAGCATGGTCTTACCGGTTCCCGGAGGGCCCACCAGAAGCACGCCCTTCGGCATAGAGGCACCGATGGTCTTGTATTTATTCGGGTCGTGGAGATAATCTACGATTTCCTGCAGATTCTCTTTGGCCTCATCTTCCCCGGCTACATCGGAGAACTTAATGCCGTTGGTGGACTGCACGTATATCTTCGCATTGGACTTACCCATTCCGAACATCATGGAACCGGCACCGCCGCCGGACTTATCCATCAGGCTCTTCTGCATCCGCTTGCCCAGCCACATGAAGAACAAGATTGGTAAAATCCACGTCAACAGGAAGCTTGCCAGCGGAGACATGGTTTCGTTAATCTCCCCGGAGAACTTGGCGCCGGATTCCGACAGCCGATCGATCAGCTCCGGATCGTTCATCTTTGCGGTTTCGTAGATCTTGTCGTCATCCTTCAAAGTGAACACGATTTTATTTTCCTGCACCTCCACCTCTTTCACTTGCTTCTTTTCGGTCTGGGAGATAAAGGTGCTGTACTTCACATCTTGAATCTGCATTTTCTGAATATACGGTCTCAGAAAAATGTTGATGCACAGAAGTACCATCAATGCACCAATCCAGAAATTAATCACCGGTTTCTTCGGTGTTTTTACCTCGTTCATAGTCTACCTCATTTTCTGTGCGAATTAGCACTCTACGTATGAGACTGATAATAGCACATCGATTGCCGTAATTCCACGACTTCACCAACTCTTCATAGGAAAACTACCCAATCGACGAAGAGTAATTCTCCAACAGAAAAAGGAATCCGATTTGCACCGGATTCCCCTTTCCTTATCCACCATTTACTCTTTCATTATATTGCGTCCGCTTCATCCTCGATGTTGTCCACATGCGGTCCGGCAGCGACGATTTCTTTCTTCATGTCCGGATACTTTTTTTCAAAGTTGTCCTGGAACATTTTCGCCAGTTCTCTGGCCTGAAGATCGTACGCCTCCTTATCCTTCCAAGTATCTCTCGGATTCATGATTTCTGCCGGTACATCCGGGCAGCTCTGTGGAATGTCCAGATTAAAGAGGGCGTCGTGAACGTACTCCACATCGTCCAGCTTTCCTTCCAGAGCCGCATGAATCATTGCCCGGGTGTACTTCAGCTTCATTCTGGAACCGGTACCGTACGCACCACCGGTCCAGCCGGTATTCACCAGATATACTTTTGTGCCGTATTTCTCCAGACGCTCGCCCAGCATCTCCGCATAGCATTCCGCTCTCAGCGGCATGAACGGTTCCCCGAACAGTGTGGAGAATGTCGGCTGCGGTTCCTTGATGCCCCGCTCCGTGCCGGCCACCTTTGCGGTAAAACCGGTGACGAACTGGTACATGGCCGCATTCTTGGACAGTCTGGAAATCGGCGGCAGTACGCCAAAGGAATCCGCCGTAAGGAAGATTACCACCTTCGGGATTCCGCCCTTTCCCGGAATCTCCGCATTATCGATAAAATCAATCGGATATCCCACACGGGTATTCGGCGTCAGCTCCCGGTCGGAAAAATCCGCTTCCCGGGTCTCATGATCCAGAATCACGTTCTCCACCACCGAACCGAATCGAATTGCATGATAGATTTCCGGCTGCTCTTCTTCTTCCAGGTCGATGCACTTCGCGTAGCATCCCCCCTCAATATTGAACACACCGTCGTCGGACCAGCCGTGCTCATCATCCCCAATCAGCTTCCGCGCCGGGTCGGCCGACAGGGTCGTCTTTCCGGTTCCGGACAATCCGAAGAACACCGCCGTCTCCCCGGTCTCCGGATCCATATTGGACGAGCAGTGCATCGGCAGTACGTTGTCTTCCACCGGCAGCACGTAATTCATGATAGAAAATACGGATTTCTTAATCTCTCCCGCATAGCTGGTTCCGGCAATGATGACAAAGTGCGCCTCGTAATCGATGATAATCGCCGCTTCCGAATGAATGCCGTACTTCTTCGCATCGCATTTGAACCCCGGCACCGCCAGGATGGTGAAATCCGCCTCGCCGTATTCCTCCAGCTGTTCCTCCGTCGGACGAATCAGCAGGTTGTGGATGAACAGGTTCTGCCACGCTTTCTCGTTGATAACCCGAATTTTTCGGGTGTACTTGCTGTCTGCACCGGCAAAACCATCGAAAACGAACACTTCTTTCCCGTTCAGATACTCAATCATATCTTCCTTAATCCGGTTAAAAATTCTCCGGTCAATCGGGCGATTGACGCTTCCCCAGTGAATTCGATCGTGCACCGCCGGGCTGTCTACAATGTATTTATCGTAAGGAGATCGGCCGGTATACTTTCCCGTTTCCACCGAAAGGGCGCCCGTCGCAGACAGGGTCGCTTCCCCCCGCTCCAGGGATTTCTTCACCAGTCTTGCCGCGCACAGATTGTGGTGCACCTGACTTGCCTGAATACCCAGCTGATTGATTCCGTACATTTCCATAACTCTCTTCTCCTATAAAAAAACCTTATATCTTCCAACCATTTCCGACAATACGAAGAATTCGCAGTGCCGGCTCACTTGTAAAGTATATGTAAATATTGTATTATAATCAAATACTTATATTTTTATATAAACTATAGTTTTGAAGTTATATAAGGAGAAGTCATGTTTCAGGGAATGGAATACGTATATGAAGTGTATAAACAGAAGAGTTTTTCCAAGGCGGCGGCCAAGCTGTACATCTCTCAGCCGTCGCTAAGCGCCAACGTGAAACGGATTGAAAAGAAGGTGGGCTATCCTCTTTTCGACCGCAGCACCAAGCCCTTGGAGCTCACCGAATGCGGCAAGCAGTATATCCACGCAGTGCACCAGATTATGACCGCCACCACGGAATTCGAGACCTTTATCAACGACTTTGGGGAGCTGCGCACCGGCTCCCTGCACTTCGGCGGGAGCAACTTCTTCTCCTCCTGGGTACTCCCGCCCCTGCTCGCCCGATTCTCCGCCAAGTATCCGGACCTGGAGATTTCCCTGGTGGAAGCGAAATCCCGGGAACTGGTGAAACTGCTTCAGGACTCTCAGATTGACTTTATCCTGGACAACAAGGAACTGGATCTAAAGGTCTTTGACCGGCACCAGGTGGGCCGAGAAGATCTGGTACTGGTGGTGCCCAAAAACTTCGCCATCAACAAGGGACTGCGAGACTATCAAATTCCTCAGAAGGCCATTCAGGACGGATCCTTCCGGCAGGAACAATATCCGGCAGTGGATCTCGCTCTGTTCCAAAAAGAGCCTTTCATCCTGCTCCATTCCTTCAACGATACCGGAAACCGCGCCCGGCTCCTCTGCCAGGAATACGGATTTAAGCCTCGCATTGCACTGGAACTGGATCAGCAGCTCACCGCCTACAACGTGGCCGGTTCCGGCCTGGGAATTGCGTTCACCGGAGAACTCCTGATCGGCAGAGCCACCCCGGATCCCAACCTGGTGTATTACAAGCTGGCGGGCGAGAACATCACCCGAAATCTGTACTTCTATTGGAAGAAAGGCCGGTACCTCACCCAGGCCATGCAGGTCTTCATGGACACCATCGTGCGCCACACCCACTTCTAGACACGTGAAAAGAGAGTGCATCGCGAAGATGCACTCTCGATTATTTTACCCGATTCGTACAATCGAAATCCTATTTGCAGGCAGCCAGGATTGCCTTCAGGTATTCCCATGTTCTTGCGGTGGATGGGATGGACAGCTTCTCGTTCGGGGAGTGAACTTCCCTCATCTCCGGTCCGATGGATACCGCATCGATGGCACCCCACTTCTCAGCCCACTTTCCGCATTCCAGTCCGGCATGAACCGCACCTACTTCCGGCTTTCTGCCGAAGTGCAGGTTGAAGGTGTTCACGCAGATGTCCAGCAGTGTGGAGTGGTTGTTGAACTCCCATGCGCCGTAATCGCCGGAGAATTCGCACTTGCCGCCGTATGCTTCGGAAACCATCACTACGCGCTGGCACAGGTTCTTCTTGCGGCTGTCCACGGAAGAACGGATCATCGCACCGGTCTTCATGGTGTCACCTTCCAGACGGATAAATCCGATGGACATGGATGTCTCTACGATGCCCGGAAGCGCTACGCTCATGTGGTGAACGCCGGTCGGAATCACGAAGAGATACTTCATCAGGTTCATCTGGCATTCATCCTCAACGACTTCGGTTTCCATCTCGCCAACTCTTTCCATGGTGATTTTCAGGCCCGGATCCGCGATTTCGTATTCCGACTTCAGCTCTGCCGCAACCTCGCGCATTGCCTTCTCGAATGCGATGCAGTCATCCGGATGTACCAGAACTTCACCGGATACCTTGTTGCAGATTGCGTTGGTAACCGCACCGCCGGTGAGGCTGACGATATTCATTCTTGCTTCTTTCAGGCAGTCCAGGAATACACGGCCGGTCAGGTCGATGGCATTGCCTCTCTCTTTATCGATATCCATTCCGGAGTGACCGCCCTGCAGTCCGTCCAGTGCGTACTTGTAGCAAACGCCGTACTTCGTTACTCTCGGAGTCTCAAATGTTGTAATGCAATCTACCGCACCGGCACAGCCTACGGTGATAATGCCTTCAGACTCGGAATCGATGTTGATAATTCTGCGAGCGGAAATCTTGGAAGGATCCAGTCCTTCTGCGCCCAGCATTCCGATTTCTTCATCCACGGTAATCAATACTTCCAATGCCGGGTGGCTTACCTGATCCGAAGTCAGTGCAGCCAGCGCCATTGCGATTGCGATACCGTTATCCGCACCCAGGGTTGTTCCCGCTGCGGTTACATAATCTCCGTCTACGTAGATTTCCAGCGGCTGAGTTTCGAAATCGTGTTCGTAACCCTCTGCAACAGCGGCAACCATATCCATGTGGCCCTGCAGCATCACCGGTTCAGCGGTCTCATATCCCGGAGTCGCGCCTTTATAAATAATCACGTTGCCCAGCTCATCCTGGTAGTATTCCAGATTGTTTTTCTTCGCAAAATTCACCAGATATTCGCTGATCTTTGCGTTGAACTTGGACGCACGCGGAACCGCACTAATCTCATCAAAGTACTGGAATACACTTTTTGGCTCCAGCATACTTACATCACTCATTACCATAATCCTCCTTGTTCCATTTGGAATAAATCATCAACAATATTATACATTTTTTATACAAATAAACAAGTCGATTACTATAATTTTCTAAATAACAATTATTGATTTTCCGATTCGGACTAATCTCGAGGTAAAAGAATACAGTCGTACCGCACGGCTTTTCCGAAGATGGAGTACCCCGGTTTGCGCCCCGCCAGCCACGGTCCCTTCAGCGGCCGCTTGATGAGGATTTTCCGCGGGCCGGCCGCAATCGCGGCGTTCAGCAGGGTCTCCTCCTCCATACAAGGAGACTCCAGCCGGTGAATCAGCTGGAATTTCTTCTTCACCAGAGCGCTCTTCTGCCGCTCCGGGAACATGGGATCCAGCAGCACCAGATCCGGAATGCATCCGATGGAATCTTCCGACCGGTGCATTGCCTCGATGCTGTCCCCCACGTGAAGCTCCATGCGAGAAACCGGCTCCCGAAGCTCCGGCACCTCCCGGGCCCGCTCCATGGCATCCAGCAGCAAAGCAGCGATGACCGGGTTGTACTCGAAGAGGTGTACCCGGAATCCGGCCGCCGCCAGGAGCAGGGAATCCTCCCCCAGCCCGGCGGTAGCGTCGATGGCCACCGGACGCTCTATGCCCTTCATTCGGCCTGCTTTTACCAGAAACTCCCGGTTCAGATTGGAGGGGCGAAGCCGCGGAATCATGTGGGTGAAATCCCCCCGCACCGACAGCTTTCCCTGAACCAGGGAAAGGCCCCGATCGTCCGCCTGCAGGTGGAGCCGGTCCGGAGACAGTTCGGCGGAATCCGTAACCACCGGCAGCCCCAGCTTTTCGGCCCAGCGCTCCCCTGCCGCCGCATATTCTTTGGATGGAATAAACAGTGTTAAATTCATCTTATAATCCTATTCTAGTTATTAAAAACACTTCTCCAGCGTGTCCTCGTCCGGCACGTCCTGCGCAGTCCCACTGCCCACCGCGAAATACACGATTCCGCCCAGTACCAAAGCCGCCACGATTTCGTGAATCCCCAGCGGCAGTATTTTTACCCGGTTGAAAAACACAAACGTAATCAATCCCACGGTAGTGGACGCCAGGCAGGCTTTGCTGTTTCCTTTCCGCCAGTACAGACCGCCGATAATCGGCCAGAAGAACGTGGCCTCCAGCCCGCCGAATGCGAAGAGGTTGATCCACGCAATCACGTCCGGCGGATTCAGCGCAATCAGGCAGGTAAGGATTCCGATCACCGCCGTAATGCCAAAGCTGATTTTCGGCACGTTGGCCGCCGCTGCCGGATGCTTCTTCATCAGTTCCGAGGAAACATCCCGAACATCCTCTGCCTCCGGACACACCTTCCGCTTCACGATGTAATTCAAATACAGATCCTTCAGAATTGTGGCCGAGGACAGAATCAGCAGGGAGTCCACCGTGGACATCACCGCCGCCAGCGGTGCCGCCAGGAAAAATCCCGCGGCCCATCCCGGCATGTATTTCATCACCACGTACGGAATCACCTGGTCCGTGCTGGCCAGATTCGCGTTCTCCACCAGAGGATACGCCAGCGTCCCCGCCAAATGCATTCCGATCATCAGGATGCCGATCACCACCGTTCCGTAAATCATCGCCCGGTGCATGGAACGGGTATCCTTGAACCCCATGCAGCGCACCGCCGTCTGCGGAAGCCCCAGCACCGCAATGCCCACCAGCACCCAGTAGGAAATCATGTACCCCGGCTGAAGGACCGCGATGTCCTTCCCGTAGGCGCCTTTCCCCATCAGGTCCCAGCCCGGATTGGACACGTTCAGCTGATTCACGATGTCCTCCATGCCGCCGCATTGACGAATGATAAAAAACAGCATCAAAAACGTTCCGCATGTCATCACGATTCCCTGCAGGGTATCCGTCAGCACCACCGCCCGGAATCCCCCAAAAGCAGTATATAAAACCACCACCGCGCCGAACAGAAGGAGTCCGACCCAGTATGGAACGCCCGTCACCGTTTGAATCAGTGTGGCTCCGCCGATAAACTGCCCAATCATCTGGGTGATGAAGAACACCACCAATGCCAGGCCGCAAAGGACCACCACCGCCCCGGATTGATACCGGGCCCTCAGGTAATCGGAAATGGTTACCCCCTGAATCCGTCTGGAAATCAGCGCAAATTTCTTTCCCAGCACGCCCAGCGTCAGGAACGTGGCGCCAATCTGCACCCCGGCAATCCAAGACTGGGACAGGCCGAAGGTGGACGCTAACCCCGGTCCGCCCAGGAAGGAGCTGGCGCTGGTGTAGGTAGCCACTAAAGTCATGGCAAGAACCAGACCTCCCATGCCCCGGGATCCCACGAAATAGGAGCTGAGGAAATTCTCCTCACCCGCCGTCTTTCGGTTGATGTATATTCCGATTCCCAGGTTAATCAAAAGGTAGGCGCTCAGAATCGCCAGCACAATCAAATGCTTACTCTGCATGAGGGGCACCTCCCTCCGATTCTTCATCCAGGTCAAAGTCCACGAAGACTTTGCGCACTAAGAAAATCACGCCTATCACCGCAATCACAAATACGCCGGGAGTGCTGAGCACCCACCACAGGGGCAGTCCCAGTACCCGGACGCTGCAGCCGGACAGGCCGTAGGCGCAGCCCACATTCCACACGAAACAGATCAGAAAGAGGATAATAGTTGCTTTCGCCTCCCGCCGAATCTGTTTCTCCTTTTCACTTTTAGTCATCTTGTGATTCATTTTTTCTCCTTTCGGTATAGTTTCAACAAAGAATACCATCCGCTGACTATTTTCCCATTATTTCGCCTCATTGTAAAGGAAAAATGGTTTCCTGCATCGTCCTCATTAAACCTCTGAGCTAAAAGCGGTACGATTCTAATTACATTATCCGCTTTCTGCGTGCGCATTCCCATATGCCTAGATTTTTGAGAGCAGTTCACGCTTTTTGGCATAAAAGGAGGATTTAGCGTGAACGAAAATCTCCGAATTTGCGGGATTCTAATTTTGCCTCAAGGGCGTACGGCCTTCTATTCACGCTGCAAAGGGGGGCCCCCTTCAAAAAGCGTGAACTGTTTTCAAGAAACCTCTTTGCTCTCCGGAACTTGAATGGCAAAATCGTGCTGAGTCGGAAATCCGTTCACGCTAATCCGCCGAAATTGTAAGATTGTAAGATTAGCGTGAAGTCGTTCCGAAATTCTAGGCATATTTAATTCATTTCAATTGCAGAACTCTAATTACCGACTGGACACTCGATGAAGCAACTTCAGCCAACTGGAAAATCTAAAAATCAGGGGCAGCCTTTCGGCTGCCCCCGGTGGATTCACGTATGCTATTTTGCTTTCTTCATAACCACGGTGGAGTATGCACCGTTGTACGTCTTTTTGCCGGACTTCACGAAAGCACATACCTTATAGTAGTATTTCTTGTTCTTCTTCAGCTTCTTGTTGGTGAAGGAAGTTGTTTTGGAAGATGCGGTCTTGACGCATGTGTACTTTCCCTTTTTGGAAGTTGCCCGGTACACCTTGTATCCGGATGCTCCCGCCGTCTTCTTCCACGCAACCTTCATGGCTTTCTTCTTTGCGGTCAGCTTCACGCCGGTCACCTTGCTCGGCAGAACCACCAGCGTCTTGGACATGGACAGTCCGGAACTGGCCGCCGGCTTAACGGTTACCTTCGCTACTCCCGGGTATTTTGCCTTCAGGATGCCATCCTGTGTGGCGGAAATCACCTTGGTGTTGGAGGACTTGGTGGTCTGAGAGTAGAACAGATTCACATCCTCCACCTGGTTGTAGTTCATCACTACGTAATAGTAGGTGGCGCCCTTTGTCAAGGTGTTCTTGTTGTAAAGGTTAACGTTCTTGTCGCAGAACAGGCCCTTCACGTTCAGGCATTTGTCCATCACATGGAAGGGCAGCGTGTATTCCCCTTCCAAATTGGAGTTCGTTCTTCCCTGCGTTGCCGTCGGGTACAAATCCACGGCAACATAAGAATATCCGGCTTCACTGCGGAAAACGCCAACCCATCCGGACTTCCATTGATCGTCCAGAAGTAATTTCTTCAAATCCGGATCTAATTTGTTGAACCAGGTGTCGATGGTCGCATGCTTATCTTCATCATAGAATCCAATGATAAGATCCGGTCCGGCCGTTCCGGAAGGACGCATGGCATTGTAGTATACCGAAATCTCTCCCGCACGGGTAATTGCCATAAGCTCACGAGTATTGTCCCGTTCGATGCTACTTTTTCCGTTCGCTTTACGGTACTGATTGATCAAATCCATTGCCCGGCTTCCGGCGCTTGGACATATATCTCCCGCAATCTTCACCTGGTACAGGCCGGAATACGCCGCTGTGTTTGCGGAAGCTTTCGCCTTCCGTGTCTTCCCCGCAGTTGCTTTTGCGGAGGTGACTGCGCCGGACTCATTATTTGCAATCGCAGTTGGCACACTGCTCTTTCCGGATGCGGATTGAATTCCGGCGTGTGCATCCGCCGATACCGCCAGAGTACCGAAAAGCATGATTCCTACGGTCGCCAAAAGGACCGCCAGTACATTTCCCTTCTTTGAATTATGATTTAAGAATTAGCTTTAAATATCTCTTCTCAGAAAATAATCATCCAACTTCTCTTTTCCGATAAGCGGGACTCTTGGGTGACCGGGCTTTTGCCCCTTTTTCTTTCCTACAAATTTCATGCATCTTAGAAAACGCATAAATCCAAACTGCTCTTCGCTGACCCAGAAGGCCGGTAATCTTTTTCCCTTCATATATACATATATTACCGGATAAACCCCCATCCTATACGACTTCATCTTTACCTTGCAGTATTTAATATCGCAAAGATTCCAATACTTTCTCCGATTGAAAATTCTCCTGCAAATCGTATACTCATCGAAACAAATCTCGTACGCATATGGAATACAGCCCATTGCAAAGACGATGATATTAACAATAAAAACACCGGCGCGCATTGAATTGGTCATCGATTGACCATAATACGTTAAATAAATAATACAAAAGATGCAACCAACAGGTACCATCGCTGCAATTGGTGTGTCGCCCACCTTCGAACGAATTACAACAAAAATTGTTTTTTTCTGGTTTTTTCTGCGACTTGATTCATCTCTCCAACAATGGGCTTGTCTCTTTCGTGCAATTCTCCAATTTATAATCGACGCAATTAAGAATACAATTAATACTGCTATCATATTTGTTATCCCCTTTTTCTATCCATACGATTCATGATTGCCTGTGCTGCATTTAATAGAATAGAAGGAATAACAGCATATGCGATAATCAGGCGACAAGAAGTCTCTCTAAAAATTTCTATTATTTCGGCATCTTTCAAATTGCAAAAATACATGCCCAAAATATACTGCTTTATACCAACCAACAACAGGCTGCACATCAGTTGTATTCCCAAAACATTGATTATTCTCGATTTATTAATTGCACGTTTAAACTTTTTATACTCCGGTTGATTTACCGGATAGTATCGGTCATACCACAAATATAAGAGGCTATATAGATAAAATGGATGCTTACTCTCATATTTCTTTAACCCCTTCCATTTTCCATATTTTCTTAAAAGAAATCGAGCTTCATTTGCTCCACAAACCGATGAACCGAGCACAGAAATTGCGAAACCAATGAACATGTAGCAAACTTCCCAGCTCAGTATTTCTTTCCACAATTCGTAATTCATTATCGGTTAAAACCACTTCCTAAATTTCCGTTTCACAATACTCCCCCACCGCTTTCTTTAGCCTGCGTCTTTCTACTCCAAGTTTACCATATGTACACATTTCTATACAAGGGCCCGAATTCGATTATCGTCTTTCTTCGTGAAAAAAAACGGGAGCAGCACACCTTAGTGTGATACTCCCTGTTGTCGCATCTTTCCTTCGCGTCGGTACAGTCTGAATTACTTGCCCAGCACTTCGATGGCTTCCTTCCGGTCCTCTGCCTTGAATACGGCGGAGCCGGCAACCAGGATGTCGGTGCCGACGGATTTCAGCTCTTCGCAGTTCTGAAGGTTGACTCCGCCATCCACTTCGATGACGAAATCGTATCCATTTGCCTTCCGGATTTCATCCAGGCGGCGAATTTTGTCCAGCGCTCTCGGAATGAATTTCTGTCCGCCAAAACCCGGGTTCACGGACATAATCAGAATCATGTCCACTTTGTCCAGCACATCCTCCACCATCACGATTGGAGTGGCCGGATTCAGGGCAACGCCGGCTTTCACGCCGGTGCTGTGAATATGCTGAATCGTCCGGTCCAGATGACGGCAAGCTTCCTGATGCACGGTAATGAATTCCGTGTTCGGTGTCACGAAGTCCTCGATGTATCGATCCGGATCCTCGATCATCAGATGTACATCATATGGAATGGTTGCCACATTATTCAAACTTTTCATCACGCCGGCTCCGAAGCTGATGTTCGGAACAAAGGCGCCGTCCATAACGTCCACATGGATGTAATCTGCGCCGAATTCACATATTTCCTGTACATCCGCTCCCAACTTGGAAAAATCTGCCGATAGAATTGATGGTGCTACTTTTGCCATTTCTGAACCTCTTCATACATTTTTAAATAACTGTCGTATCTCGTCCGGCAGATTTCGCCCTCTGCCAAGGCTTCCTTCACGCCGCATGCCGGCTCGTTAATGTGCACGCAGTCGCCGTAGCGGCAATGAGCTCCGGGTTCCCGGAATTCCGGAAAGAAGTTTCGAAGCTCCCGAGGATCCATCTCCGGCAAATCCAGAGACGTAAATCCCGGCGTGTCGTACACATAGGTGGCGTGATCCAGTGGAAAAATTTCTACATGCCGCGTGGTGTGCTTTCCCCGGCCGGTCTTCTCACTGAGGTTTCCGGTCTGCGCATCCGCATCCGCAATCAATGCGTTCAGCAATGTGGATTTGCCTACGCCGGACGGTCCCGCCAGAGCCACGCTCTGCCCCGCAACGGCCTTGCGAAGGTCGTCCACGCCCTCTCCGGTGACGCTGCTGATAGGATATACGGGATACACCTCCCGATACATATTCTCCAGCTCCTGCATTCGCTCCTCCGATACCAGATCCGCTTTCGTAAAAACAAGGATCGGCCGAATCCCGGTGAGCTCGCAGTACACCGTCAGCTTGTCCACCGCCAGGGGAATCATCTCCGGTGTTTCCGCCGAAGAAACGATGACCAGCGTATCCAAATTGGATACCGGCGGACGCTTCAGAATATTCCGGCGCGGGAGTACTTTTGTGATAATGCACTCCCCGTCTTCCGCACGGATTTCATATTCCACCTCGTCCCCCACGTAGATGGTATCCTTCTTTCGGCGCTTCAGATTTCCACGGGCATTTCCCTGGATGATTTCTTTCCCATCGGAGACGTAATAGAAGCCCCCGATTCCTTTTACTACTTTTCCAATCATATGCTAATCGTCCACCGAATTGCTGCCGTTGTCGTCGCCGTCGGTATTCGACGGTTTCTTATTCGGCTTCTTGTTGTCGTTGGTCTTCGGTGCGCCCTTGCTGACCTCGATGTCAATCTTGGTGCCCTTGTTCAGCTCGGTGTTTGCCGCATACTGCTGCCACATTACGTAGCCGCTGCCGTAGGCGTTGCTTTCCTCGTAGGTTACCTTGCCCACCTTGAAGCCCGCGCTTCGGAGCGCCTGCTTCGCCTCGGTGAGGGTTCGTCCGGTAATGGACGGCACAGTGGACTTCTGAACGCCCTTTCCGTCGCTGACCACAATGTTCACCTGAGTGCCGTGGTCGGCTTCTTCGCCGCCGCTCGGATCCTGGGAAATGATGGTGCCTGCCGCTTCCGTGGAAGTCTGCTGCTTAATCGTACCCAGCTCGTAGTCCGACGATTTCAGCATCTCTTCCGCTTCGCTTTCGTTGTGACCCACCAGGTTCGGCACGGTTCCGGCCTGCGGTCCCTTGCTCACATGAACGGTGATGGAGGAACCCTTCTTCGCCTTCGAACCGGACTCCGGATCCTGCTCCGCAATCTGGCCCTTGGAGTAGTCGTTGGAGTAGACCTCCTTGCCCTCCTTCAGCTTAAAGCCGGCCGCTTCCACTTCCTTCTTGGCTTGTTTTACCGTCATTCCGTAGAGGTCCGGAACCTCCTTCTGTCCGGAGAAGAGCCCGTTGAATCCGGCAACCGCAACGCCCAGGCCCACTGCCAGCACGGCGGCTACCGCAATCAGGATGCGGCGCTTCTTCTGCGCTTTGGTCAGCTTCTTCTTCGGTTTTTTCTTCTTCTTTCGGGATTTCCGATCGTAGGACTCATCGTCGTCCTCATCCTCGTAATCCTCGTCTTCGTCGGTCTGACCCTTCCGGCTCTGTTCCACCTGTTCGGAGGCTTCGTTAAAAATAGAATTTCCTACCATACGGGTGACGAATTCAATATTGTTCAGCTCTTCGATCAACTCGTCCGCACTGCTGTAGCGGTTCGTCTGGAATTTGCTGGTAGCCTTCAGCACGCACTGTTCCAGTGCCGGCGGAATGCCGTCCACCAACTGGCTCGGCGGCGTGATTTCTTCGTTGATGTGCTTGAGGGCAATGGTCACCGGATTATCTCCGTCGAACGGAACCTGTCCCGTGAGCATCTCGTACATAACGATTCCCAGGGAATAGATGTCCGAACGCTCGTCCACATAATTTCCCCGCGCCTGTTCCGGCGAGAAATAGTGTACCGAACCAATGATTTTGCTGCCGGTGGACATGGTGGCATCGTTCACCGCTTTGGCGATTCCGAAATCCGCCAGCTTCACGATTCCGTCCGTCGTAACCATGATATTGTGTGGCTTTACGTCGCGGTGAATGATCTTATTCCGGTGCGCCACCCGAAGTGCCGCCGCCACCTGCTTGGTAATCTCGATGACGCGGCGATAATCCATCGGCGCTTCTTTCGCGATAATCTCATTCAGGGTCTGGCCTTCCACCAGTTCCATCACGATGTAGTTGATGTTTCCTTCTCTGCCTACATCATATACCCCGACGATATTCTGATGAGCCAGTCCCGCTGCTGCCTGAGACTCCCGCTTGAAGTTCTCTACGAACGTCGGATCCTTCGTAAATTCCGGCCGCAGAATCTTGATGGCGATAAATCGGTTCAACAGTTTGTCCTTTGCCTTGTACACAACGGCCATGCCGCCGTCACCGATTTTCTCCAGCAGTTCATAACGACCCGCCAGCAATCTGTTACTCATAATTGTCCTCCACCATACTTACACAAATAACCGAGATGTTGTCGTTTCCACCGTTTGCATTGGCCCGATCCACCAATTCCTTGGCACAAGCCTTCATATCATCGGTAGAAGTCATCAATTCCAGAATTTCCTCTTCCGATACTTCGTCGTACAGCCCGTCGCTGCAGAGCAGAATTCGATCCGTGGGTTCAATATAAATGTTGAAGCAGTCCGGATTGTTGTAGGAATTCGCCCCGATGGCCCGGGTGATCACGTTCTTCTTCCGATGGTGCTCCGCCTCGCTGCGGGTAATTGCACCCATCATAACCAGGTCATTCACATAGGTGTGATCCACCGTAATCTGGTGAATCTCATTTCCGTGAATGAAGTATACCCGGCTGTCTCCCACGTTGGCGATGTACAGAATCCGGTCTCGCACGTAGGCAAATACCAATGTGGTAGCCATTCCGGCGCACTCCGGAACGGAATGGGCCATCTGCTTAATGGCTTCGTTCACGTAATCCACCGCATCCTCGAAATACCGAAAAATCCGATCGGATCCTTCCTGTTTCTCAATGGGGTTGTTCTCAAAATATTCGCTCACGATGTCCAGCGTCTTGTTGCTGGCAATCTCTCCGGCCCGGTTTCCGCCCACGCCATCCGCCAGCATAAAAACATTATGCCGCGTCAGCACGCGAATCGCATCCTCGTTCTGGGTTCGCTTTTTTCCTTTGTCTGTATAATATCCTATTTCCATTATTTTCCCCGTCAATTTACTCCGGCTTCTCCATTACGGTATAGAAAAAGCCAGTCTTATTATACGGTAAAATCAGCCTTTTTTCAATAACCCGACTGTCCGGCATGCGTTTTTGGAATGCCTCCACGACTTTTTCATTCTCTTCTTTATTAATTGTGCAGGTGGAATACATCACTCTTCCGCCCAGCTTTACATATTTCCACGCGTTTTCCAGGATCCGGCGCTGGATTTTCACCAGGCTCGCGTACTCTCCGGTGTGGTCCCGCAGCTTGATTTCCGGCTTCACCGGGATGGTTCCCAGTCCAGAGCACGGCACGTCCGCCACCACTGCATCGTAACAGCCTTCCAGCTCCGGATAGAACACAGTCGCATCCTTCACTTCGGTCTTCACGGAATGAAGGCCCAGCCGCTCCGCATTTCTCCGAATCAGCTCCGTCCGATGGGGATGAATATCCCAGGCTTCCACCGTTCCGCAGTCCCCCATCCGTTCCGCGATTCCCGTCGTCTTCCCGCCGGGTGCCGCGCACATATCCAGCACCTTGGAACCCGTTTCCGGCGCCAACGCCTGAATCGCCATCTGGGAGGAAATGCCCTGCACCGAATAGTGTCCCTTTCGAAACAAATCGTTTTGAATCAAGGCGCCCCCTTCCGTCAGGATGCCGTTGTCGCACTCCGCCGAAGGCGCTCCTTCAATCTCCAGGTCCCGGAGCCGCTGCAGAAGTTCTTCCCGGTCCTGCTTCAGCGGATTGTTCCGAAGCGCCACGGGCACCGGCCGGTTAAAGGCATCCAGAATCCGGATTCCCTCTTCCGATCCGTACTGATCCAGCATCAGCTTCACCAAATTCTCCTGACAGGAATACCGAACGGCCAGAGCGTGTCGGTCGCTTCCGCCCGGCAAATTCATTTTTTTACCGCCCCGGAGATAGCTTCGAAGGACGCCGTTGATAAAACCACGATTGGGTCTGTCCACAGCGCCGGCCAGCTCCACGATTTCGTTGACGCATACCGCATCCGGGATGCTGTCCACTTCGTTCAGGAGAAAAATTCCCATGCGAAGAAGAACCTTCGTCCGGCTTTTCATGCCCCGGAGTCCGTTCCGGCAAAGGCCGGCAATGACGTAATCCAGAGCCATGGAGCGACGAAGGATTTCTTTCACAACATAACGAACGAAGCCGGGAGAACAGTTTTTTCCGTCCTCCAGGGCTTCGTTCATCGCAATATTCGAATAGGCTTCCTGAGAATAAATCTTCCGAAGCGCATTGTAACTCACTCGAAAATCTTGGTTCATCTATCTGTCATTACTTCCACGGATCAGCAGGATCCGGATAAGAGATGCAACGGCGGTTGCCAGCGCGGCCACGTACGTCATCGCCGCAGCGTGAAGCACTTTGCGGCTTCCGCTGTAATCGAAATCGCTCACCATGCCGATGGAGGTCATCTGCTTCAGCGCCCGATTGCTGGCATTCAGTTCTACCGGCAGTGTTACCAGGTGGAACAGGATTACGAATACAAAGCACAGCGCTCCCAGGTTGAACAGCAGGGAGCCGTACCGGCTGGAGGTGGAAAAAATCAATCCCAGCATGATCAACGGCCAGGAGAAGGTGGACGTCAAGTTCACCAGCGGAACGATTCCGTTCCGGATTCGTACCGGCGCGTAATTGGTGGCATGCTGAATCGCGTGGCCCACCTCGTGACAGGCGATGCACATGGCCGCAATGGAATCCGTGTGGTATACCGCCTGAGACAGGTTTACCGAGTTGCTTCTCGGGTCGAAATAATTATTCAAATCGTCGCCGCCGTTCAGGATGTTGATCGGCACGCCGGACAGCCCATTGGCATCCAGCATCATCCGGGCCGCTTGGGCACCGGTTAGGCGATGGCTGTTCTCCACTTGAGAATATCTGGAATACGCCCGCTTGATTCTGCCCTGGACAATCATGGTAAAAATCATCGCCGGAATCAGTACAATCATCGAGCTGTAATATCCCATTCCTCCGTAGTACATAGTCTATTCTCCTTTCGTCAGCCGATCTCCCACGGACACGCCCGCGCCCCGCAGAAAATCTCCTGCACTCATTCGTTTCTTTCCCTGCAGCTGGACTTCCAGAATCCGGAGTTTTCCCCGGCCGCAGTCCACCGTGAAGGACTTCTTGTCCACCTCGGAGATCACGCCTCCGTCGTGGGCACCCTCTTCTTCCAGCACTTCCGCCCGGAAGAATTTAATCTGCTTGCCATTAAGAAAACTGTACAGCGCCGGCCACGGATCGTACGCACGGATTTTCCGTTCTTCCGATGCCGCATCCCCGCTGAAATCCGTCAATCCGTCTTCCTTCCGAATCATGGATGCATAGGTATGCTCTTCCTCGTTCTGCGGAGTGTAGACGGCCGTTCCGTTCACAATCTCCGGAATGGTCTTCACCAGAAGCTCCGCCCCCAGTACCGACAGCTTATCCGCCAGTTCATGGATGGTCATGCCTTCGATGTTCATTTCCGCTTTGGAAATCATATCTCCCGTATCCAAGCCTTTGGCCATCTTCATGATGGTCACGCCGGTGGTCTTGTCTCCCTGAAGGATGGAGTACTGCATCGGCGCCGCGCCCCGAAGTTTCGGGAGCAGGGATCCGTGTACGTTGATGCAGTCGTACTTCGATGCATTCAGCACCCGTTCCGGAAGCAGCTGGCCGAAGGCCGCCACCACGATGAAATCCGGTTCCAAGGCTTCCAGCTCCTGCATGAATTCCTCATCCTTGCGAATCTGCTGCGGCTGTGCCACCGGAAGTCCGTGCTGCAGCGCACATTCTTTTACCGGGGAGAAGGTGACCTTGCCCCGATTGCCCCGGCGGTCCGGCTGGGTGACCACCATCGGAATCTCGCAGCCGCATTCAATCAGCTTTTCCAATGAAGGCACCGCAAACTCCGGCGTTCCCATAAAAACAATCTTCATCTACCGCTCCTCTTCTTCCTGTTCTTTCAGGATTTCCGCATATTCCTCGTTGGTCATCACGTTGTCCGAACGGTCGGTATAGAGAATTCCGTCCAGGTGATCGTATTCGTGACAGATGCAGGTAGCCGCAAAACCGTCAAAGACCAGATCCTGCATTTCGCCTTCCGCATCCAGTCCCTGAATGCGAACCTTCTCCGGACGAACCACGTGTCCGATGTATCCCGGCACGCTGAGGCAGCCCTCCATGGAGTCCTGCTCTCCTTCTTTCTCCAGAATTTCCGGATTGATGAACACGTAATTGTGTTCCGGATCCTCCAGTTCCGGACGGCATACGAACATCCGCTTCATGATTCCGATCTGAGGCGCCGCCAGGCCTACGCCGTCGGCTTCGATCATGGTGTCGATCATGTCACGGGTCAGGGTCTGAATGTGCTTCGTCACCTCTTTCACCGGTTTGCATTTCTTTGCGAGGATCTCGTCCCCTTTCTCTACGATTTTACGAATAGCCATTGTTCCTCCTACACGATGCCATACGGATTGACATCAATTTCAATATATATTGTCGACTTCTGCTGAATCATCCAGTCCCGATACCGCATGTACATCTGAATGAATCCACTGCGGGACCCTTTCGGCGCTTTGATCAGAAAGGTCACCCGCTTCCGTTCCGTATTCCCCCGGAGCACTTCCTCCCGAGGCCGGTAAATCATGGATTTATCCGGCAGATTCTGCATATTTTCCAATTTCCCTTTGAAATCCTCCGCATACTCCATTGCGGTCCGATTCCCCGGTCGGTATTTTTCCCCTTCTGTAAAGGATACCGCAATTAAATCGGAGTATGGTGGATAATTCATGATATTTCGGTGGAGTAATTCCGACTCATAGAACCCGTCGTAATCCCCCTGCGCGGCAAAAGCGATGGCCTCCGCCTCCGGGTTGTAGGTCTGAATCACCACCCGGCTGGATTCCGAACTCCGCCCCGCTCTTCCGGACACCTGAGTCACCAGCTGATAGGTGCGCTCCGACGCCCGGTAATCCGGGATGTTCAGGGAGATGTCCGCATTCACGATGCCCACCAGTCCCACATTCCGAAAATCCAGACCTTTTGCCAGAATCTGAGTGCCGATGAGAATGTTCGTCCGCTGATGGACAAAATCCGACATGGTGCGGTCGATTTCCCTCTGGTTCTTCGCCGTGTCCAGATCGAACCGCGCCACCTTGTATTCCGGAAACATCTCCTGCACCACTTCTTCCACCTTCTCGGTGCCCACGCCCCCGTACCGAATATGAGGGCTTCCGCATTCCGGACATTTCTTCGGCAGCGGAAATTTCTTCCCGCAGTAGTGACACACCGCCGCATTCTCCCGCTTGTGGTAGGTCAAGGAAATCCCGCAATCGTCGCACTGATAGCGATAGCCGCACTCCACGCACTGAATCTGAGGCGCGTATCCCCGCCGATTCAGGAACAGGATTACCTGCTCCCCCTTCTCCAGGCAGTACCGCATCTCCTCCTGCAGCCGCAGGCTAATCATCTCATTCCGACCCCGGACCACCTGTCCTCGAATGTCCTCGATTTCCACATCCGGCAGACGGCTTTTTCCCACCCGGTTCTTCAGTTCTATCAAGTGATAAATTCCGACGGATGCACGGTAAAAAGAAACCACGCTGGGCGTCGCGCTTCCGAGCACCACCGTGGCACCGAAGGTCCCCGCTCTCTTATACGCCACGTCCATGGTCTCGTATTTCGGGTTGTGGTCGGATTTGTAGGTGGATTCGTGTTCCTCATCGATAACCACCAATCCCAGATCCGTGACCGGCGCAAAAATCGCCGTCCGGGCACCCAGAATCACCTTGGCCGAACCATCTCGAATCCGAAGCCAGTTCTCCAGCCGCTTCGAAGTGGTCAGCTTGCTGTGCAGGATGGCCACGTTCTCCGCGCCGAAACGGTTCTGAAACCGCTTCTCCATCTGCATGGCCAAAGCGATTTCCGGCACCAGCACGATGGCACTTCTGCCCTGAGCCAGCGCATGCTCCACCGCATGCATGTAAACTTCCGTCTTCCCGCTTCCGGTCACCCCCTTCAGCAGGAACACGTTTTCCTTTCGACGATCCAGGGACTCGTTAATCTGCTTCACCGCAGATTCCTGCTCCTCCGTCAACTCCCAGGGCTCTTCCCGGAGTGCCGGTGCTTTCACCAGCTTCTCCTTTTCCCTTTTTCCGCCCACGGTGAACATCTTGACCCCGTCGATATACTTGATGCCGTACCGCCGCCGCATCCAGATGGCGGTATCAATCATCTCTTCGGAAAGAGAGCGCCTCTTGTCCACAGATTCGATTTCCCGAATTTTGTTCTCCGGAAGATCGGTTTCCACGCCGATTTCGAATACGTACGCATCCACCGGCTTCTTTCTGTTGCTGAACAGGGCGCTGACTTTATCACCTACCGCCACCGAATCCGGTGCGCGGTAGGTGAAGTAGGTATCTGTTAATTCACTTTTATTATCGATTACAACATTGATGTATTGCATATCTTACAGTAGGAAAATATTGTGCTCTGCGCACTCCTCAATCATATCTTCCGGCCATACCGATGCCTGTACCTCTCCGATGTGCGCTTTCTGCAAGAAGAACATGCACAGACGGCTCTGGCCGATTCCGCCGCCGATGGACAGCGGATACTTTCCGGTGATAACACCCTGATGGAATGGCTGCTCCAGGCGGTCTTCCTTTCCGTCAATCTTCAGCTGACGCTTCATGGATTCTGCATCTACACGGATTCCCATGGAAGAAATCTCGAACGCTCTGTCCAGGACATCGTTCCACACCAGAATATCGCCGTTCAATTCCCAATCGTCGTAGTCCGGTGCTCTTCCGTCGTGCTTCTCGCCGGAAGCCAGCACGCCGCCGATTCTCTTGATGAATACGGCACCGTATTCCTTGGTAATCAGATCCTCCCGTTCCTTCGGGTTCTTGCCCGGATAACGGTCTTCCAGCTCCTGAGAATCGATGAATGTGATCTCGTTCGGAAGTTCAATCTGAATGTCCCGGTAGAGACGGTTTACATAATCTCCCAGGTTCTTCAGTGCGTGGAAAATCGTCACAACGGTTTCTTCCAGGTATTCTTCATTCCGCTGTTCTCTGGTGATTACCTTCTCCCAGTCCCACTGGTCCACGTAGATGGAGTGGAGGTTGTCCAATTCCTCATCTCTCCGAATGGCGTTCATGTCGGTATAGATGCCGTGACCCGGCTCTACTTCATACTTGTACAAAGCCATTCTCTTCCACTTTGCCAGGGACTGCACGATTTCCACCTGACGCTCGTTCATGTCCTTAATGGTGAAATCCACCCGGCGTTCCACACCGTTCAGCGTATCGTTGAAACCCGTTTCCGGGAATACGAACAGCGGCGCGCTCACACGGCGAAGCTGCAGTCCATAGGCCAGCTCCTGCTGGAAGTAGTCCTTGATCTTCTTGATGGCTCTCTGGGTCTCCTTCAGACCCAGAATCGGCTCATAGCCTTCCGGAATAATTACGTTACTCATAGTTGTCTTTCTCCTTGTCCCCTTTATAACCCTTTAGCGTTAGCGTACCTTGCATAGTCGCATCCGCAGAATCGCTGCCGATACAGACCATACTTCTTTGAAAGTTCCACGCTTCTGCCAAAACCGTTCTTCTTCTTAAAATCAATCGGCAGGTAACAGGTACCCGACTCTGCAGCAAGTTCTTCCCCCGTCTTCGTGAGAAGTTCGTAGTTCTTGTGCGGGCTCACCGACATAGTGGATGTCCAATAATCTGCGTTTCTTGCTTTTGCCACACGAGCCGCCTCTTCATATCGGAGACGGAAGCACTCTTCGCAGCGCCGCCCGCCTTCCGGTTCATCCTTCAGCATCGCCGTTCGTTCCAGATATTTCTCCGGTTCGTACCGTCCCTCCAAATAATGCACCAAAGTCCGATCCTTGTACTCTTCATTAAAGAGACGGAGGAATTTCTCCAGATTCTCTTTTCGAAGATAATACTCTTCCGAATCCGTGATATTTGGATTATAATAGAACACGGTCACATCGTAGTCGAATGCGGTTCGCTCGACACAGGCTGTAGCACAGGGGCCGCAGCATGTGAGGAGAAGAAGCGTTGGTTTCTCTTCTGGCATGAATCTGTTTCCCTTTCAAATAATAAAAGTAATTATATCACGTTGCCCTTTGTGTAGCAACGATTTTGGAGGAAACATGCAAGGCGGAGAACGATATTTTTCTATAAGCAATTATTTCAAACAAACCTTTGGCGAAAAAACCATCAAGCTCTCTCTGGATGCGGGATTCACCTGTCCCAACCGGGACGGAACCCTGGGCACCGGGGGCTGCGCCTTCTGCTCTTCTTCCGGTTCCGGCGAGTTTGCCTCGTCCATCTCCGAGCAGATTGAACTCCTCAGCGAGAAATGGCCCCATGCCCGGCACATCGCCTACTTCCAGAACCACACCAACACCTACGCACCGGTGCCGGTTCTTCGAAAATACTATTACGATGCTCTTTCGGATTCCCGAATCGATGGCATCGCCATCGCCACCCGGTCGGACTGCCTGGGGGAAGACGTGCTGGACCTGCTGGAAGAAATCAATCGGGAGCACTTCCTCTGGGTGGAACTGGGACTTCAGACCATTCACCCAAAAACCTCCGAAGCCATGGGCATCGGTTACTCCCTGGACACCTTCCACGAGGCGATTACCGAACTCCACCGGCGGGGCATCCGAACGGTGGTTCACGTCATCCTGGGACTTCCGGGCGAAAGCCGGCAGGACATGTTCGATACCGTGTCCTACGTGGCCCGAATCCACCCCTTCGGCATCAAGCTTCACATGCTGAACATCGTCCGGAGCTCCCGTCTGTACGACATGATGCCGGACTACGTTCCTTTCCGTTCCATCGAGGAATACTGCGAGCTGGTGGTTGACCTCCTGGAGATCATTCCGGAAGACATCACGGTGCACCGGCTCACCGCCGACACCCAGCGCGGCCTTCTGGTGGCGCCGGAATGGAGCTACCGAAAGCGCACCATTCTGAATCGAATTAACCTTCGGCTCAAAGAACGGGATACTCGCCAAGGGGCTAAATGCGGCGCGCACAATCAATAATTCGCTCACAAAAATAGGTTCGGCTCCCCGGAAACGTCCGGAGAATCGAACCTGTTTTTTTATTTCGGCAGCTTCGTGGAAGACGGCATACTCTTGTACACCGGAATCTCGAATACCAGCTTCTCACCGGTGAGGCCGTAGGCTTTGTAGGCCTTTGCCATGGACTTGGATTCCGTGTACGGTGCCGTGATGTTGGTCATGTACTGATGGGTACCCGCCCGCAGCCATCCGTTCTTCACGTTGAACCGCTGGTAGTAGATGGTATTCTGCCCCCGGTTGATGTAATCCTTTGACAGCACCTGAGCGCCGCCGTACACCGCTTTTTTGCGGGAGGTCCAGCCCTTTCGATATGCGTACTTCAGGCCCTTCATCACCGGATTGGAGCCCGAAGCAGCGCCGATGTTGTACGGATTGTACACCGTCTTTCCCTTCATCCGGTATCCCCGAATGGCGATGCTTCCGCCGCCGGTTTCCTGCCGAGCCCGAGATGCCAGGAAAATCGGACTCACCTTGTACTTCTTGCCTGCGCTCACGAATAGAGACGGAGAGAATCCTCGCTTCGGCAGCTCCGTTCCGCTGAGGACTTTGTTCACCGTGCCCGTGTTCTGATAAGAATGGTAATTCAAGGACAGGTACATGTAGATGTTCCGGTCGTTCAGGAAATGACGGGGATCCATGTAGTAGGACACCACCTTTTTGTTGGCGTTGAACCAGGTGGAGCCGTCCTTGGCGATGTACTTTCCGTTCCGGTAGCTCTTCCGGCCCTTGTCCCGATAGGATTTCGGGTAGGATTTGTAGATCAGGGAGACCCCGTCCCGGGTTTCCCTGGACAGCACCGTGCTGTAGCTCAGGTTGACCTTCTTCGCCCGAAAAACCCAATTGGGATGCTCGTTATGAAGTTTCTTCAAAGATTTCCGATAGGATGCCGGGAACCCTTGAGACTTCAGGTAAGCATCGTAATCGGAGGTGCTCACCTGCGTCAGAGAATCCGCGATGACGTAGCGGTACTTTCCGTTCACCAAAACCTTATCCCACCAGGTCTTGGCACCCTTGTACCGAGACCGAAGGCGCACGGACACCACCGCCCCTTTGGACAGCTTCCCCTTTGCCTTCATGGATGTTTTCGGTCCCACTCTTGCGGGCACCTTCCGGGAGGCCCGGCCCAGCACCGCCTGATAGCGGATGCCGTCCACTCGCTTGGCCAGCACGTAGCCCTTCTTCTTTCCCACGCCGATGCGGTACCAGTGGTACCGGGAATCCGTCCGGGTTCGATGGGTATAGACCTCGTAATAAACGGTAATTTTCGTATTGTTCCGAAGGGTTCGGATTTTTTTCGATGAGGTGGATGCCTTTTCCCGCAGCACCGTCCCTGCCTTCGCATTGATGGACGCGGCGGCATTCCCCGGTTTTGCTTTTACCGCGGCATGGGAAAAATTCGTTCCCGCCATCCACAGACAAAGGAACATCATGCCGATTACCATCATTCGAATTCCACCCCCGCGTTCTGCGAATCGCCGCACGCCTGTCTCCTTCCTCGAACTAGTCGTCTGCCGACAACCTTCCGTCGTTGTAATGCTTTCGGCACAGAGAGGCGTACATGTCATTGCCGCCGATTGCGATCTGATCTCCCTGCTTGATAATCTTTCCGTCTTGAATCCGGGCCACCATGGTGGCTTTCCGGCCGCACCAGCAGATGGTCTTGATTTCCTCAATCTTGTCTGCGTACACCAGAAAATAGTAGGACCCTTCGAACAGCTCGTTCTTAAAATCATTTTTCAGTCCGTAGGCCAGTACCGGCACGTCGAAGCTGTCCACGATTTCCGCCAGCTCCTGCACGTGATGCTTCCGGAAAAACTGGCATTCGTCCACCAGCACGCAGTCAATCTGATGCCGCATGTTCTTCTCGATGAACAGCGTCATGATATTCGTATCGTCATCCACCGTATAGGCCTTGTGGCTCAGTCCCACCCGGGAGGTCACCATATCCCGCTCGTAGCGGTCATCCACCTCCGGAACCAGGCACATCACCCGCTTGCCCAGCTCCTCGTAGTTGTTGGCCACCTTGATGATTTCCAGGGACTTCCCCGCATTCATCGTACTATATCGATAATACAGCTGTGCCATTTCGCTCTCCTTATCACAATTATTATCCAAATATTTTACCACGAATGCTGCGGAATGGGAACGTTTACTTTAACGTGAAGGTGAGGTATACCACATTGTGCTCGTCCGGACTGAAGCTTGCGGACATTTCGTGATCCGATTTCGGCAGCGCGCCGGATTTCACGGAGCACAGATTGCCTTCCGTTGCCGGACGATTCGGGATGCCAAAGAGGGCCTCCGAACCGGATGTGAGAGAAGCGATTTCTCCCGTCTCGGAATTCTTATCATTGCTTTCGGCGGCGTACAACATGGCCGGCTGACCTTCCAGATTGTTCAGGATTTCCGGCAAAGTGCCCCCTCCTGTTTTCCGAAAATCGTTCCATTGAACCGTAACACTGACTTCGGTTTTGCCCGCAATCGCCTTCAGTTCTGCCATGGCCTCGCTCATCTGCTTTGAGGTGACGTAGGTACGGAGAACGCTTTCTTCCTTTCGGGTTCCGCTTTCGCTTGCAACCAGCGTACCGGTTTTCATCTGCGGATTGGATTCCAATGCCTTGTTCACCTTTGTGGCAATGGTCACGCTTCTCGCCTCAGAATCCACCTTCGGCTCCGAAACCACCGTTCCGTTCCACTTGCTCATGCCGCCTCGCTGAACGATAATCCGTTCTTCCGGAATTCCGTAATCTTTCATCAAGGTTTCCTTTGCATTGTTGGAATACCGAGTTCCGCTGTAACAGATGATCGCAAAGACAGCGTTTGGATTCTTTTCCACCACGTCCCTAAAGTTGTCCTTCCGAGCTTCCGGGCTCAAAATCGCGTTGTACGCATTCTCATAGTCGTCCCCTTTCCGGCACGGCGTCGACCACGCCCCCGGCGCATGGGCCAAATCGTATTGCTCCGTTGCCCGAGCGTCCAGGACCGTGTACAGCTTCGGTCCGTCTATGTCCTCCTGCAGCTGTTCTCCACTGATATCATTGTGGAATACGTAACTTCCGGTGGCGTAATATCCGGTAACATAATTCGGGTAAGTTTGCTTCCAGGAGTCCATTCCCCATTTTCCAGATACGGCACCATCCTTTTCTGCCAGCACAAAAATACGCTCCGGATTTACTCCGTTCTTCCGAAGGAGTTCGGCCGCATGACGTTCATATTTTCCGCCGTTCCCCACCAGAACGAAGTTTCGCTCCTTGCCAAAACGCTGCAGCATACTCTGAACGTTCTCGTTTCCGCTGTGTTCTTCCAGGGAGTTCGCATCCTGAAATTCCTTCGCAGCACTGCAGTTCACCGCAGTTGGAATGTGGCCGTTCTGGTATCCGTCCTCATCGCCGGTACCTGCGGTAAGGCGTACGTCCAGAATCAGCTGCGGGGCTTTCTTTCCATAATCCGCTTCCTTCCGCTTCAGATTCTGCCATACCCTCTTCGCGGACAGGGTTTGGAACGCCTCTACCTTGCAGGTCGCCTTCCGGCTCCCGCCTTTTTCCTGCGCCGTCACGGAAGCGCTGCCGGTGCTCTTTACCGTCAGCTTACCGGATTTGCTCACCGAAACGATTGCAGGATTGGAAGATTTCCAGACCACACCCTGATTGTAATATCCCTTCAGGCCCTTTAATGTCGCCTTTAGCGTCACGGCTTCCTTGTTCCCTAAAGTCACTTGCTTCCGATTCAGTTTCACAGATGTGCTCTTCAAATTCTTTACCTTTATGGTAATGCTCTTCCGAATCCGGCGGTTTCTCTTAGACGTTGCGGTAATCCGCACGGTTCCCTTCTTCTTTCCGGTGACCACGCCTTTGCTGCTCACTACGGCAATCTTCTTGTTGCTGCTTTTCCAGCGAACGCTTCGGCTGGCTTTGGACGGTTTTGTCTTCTTTACGGACACCTTTGTCTTCCCGCCGATGTCCACCACCGTCGTCGTGGTCTTCAGATACAGTTTCTTCGGCGTTCTGCTTTTTGCCGAAACCGGAATGGCGGTACATAGAACCATCATCAATGCCACGGCCAGCGCCGTCACCATCTTCCTTCTTTTCGAGTCTCTGTCTCTCATCACCCATCTCCTTCAAATAGCAAAAGCGGGAATGCTTCCGCACCCCCGCTTAGAAAATCATTTAGCTAACTTACTTGTTCCAAGCACCCATTCCACCTTCCAGGCAGATGATTCTGCTTTCGTCTACACCATTCTTTACCATAGTGTTCCGAGCTGCATTGGCTTTGGAGTTACCACTGTAGCATACCAGTACGTACAGACCGTTCTTGTTGTCGTTTACTGCCTTCATAATTGCCGCTTCATCATCGGACGGAGCGGATACCGCGTTGGAAATGTGTCCCTTATCGAAAGCATCTTTCGCTCTTACGTCCATAACGGTGAATACCTTCTGACCTTCCACATCGGCCTTCAGGTTCTCCGGTGTGATGCCGTTTGCGAATTCGAACTTGCCGGAAGAAGTGTGCTTTGCCACAACGTAGCCTGCATACTTTGCATTCCATGCCTTCATGCCGCCGGCAGCGGACCACTTTCCATCATCGCCGCCTAAGGTAAAGATTTTCGCTTCATCGACACCATTGTCTTTCAAGAACTGAGTTGCTTCTCTTGCATAACGGTTACCGGAATAGTAGATTACGTAATAATTCTTGTCTTTTCCGTATTTATCAACGACAGCCTTGACATTTGCTGCGGCTGCACTCTTGTCGCTTCCGGAAACTGCACCATCTACGTCTGCAGATACTGCACCGGCAATATGGCCGGCATCATAGTCTGCAGCCTTTCTGGCATCCAGAACTACAGAATTTGCATCTGTTAACTTAGAGAATACGGTTTCTGCACTTGCGTAATAATGCTTTACAAGCGGATAATTTGCAGCTTCCCAAGCCTTCATGCCGCCTTCCATCGTGAAAATCTTGTCTGCAGGTACACCCAGTGCACGAAGATCTCTGGAAGCTTTTTTAGCATATCTATTACCGGAGTAACAAATTACCGCATACTTCTTGTCTTTTCCATACTTGTCAACAACAGCTTTTACGGTATCATCCATTTTGCTGGTGTCACTAGCCACATTTGCAGTAACAGCACCGTCAATGTGCTTTGCCCAATAATCAGCCGTTGCTCTTGCATCCAAAATCACGTAGTCATTAGCATTATCGTGAAGATCTTTCGCAGAGACATAATTATCTTCATGAATCGAATAAGTAACGCTAACCTTCGTTCCTACTGCCGGAAGATTCTGTGGCTCGAAGCCCTGTCCCATGAGACGAAGTTCATTTGCTACAACGCCGGAATAGCATCCGGAATTGCAGGTGATGCAACCAAACGCCTTATTCTGGTTATTGGCAACGTTCGCATAGATCATGCTGAAGTTGTCGTCAGTCTTCGCATCCTTCAAAGTTTCCTGCATAGTGTAGGATTTATCACCATACTTTACAGTAACATCCAATCTTGTATAATCCGTATACTTGTTTCCAACACCGGCTGTGGCAAGATCTGCAATGGTCTTCTTTCCGGTATTGCATACACCTTCTTTATCCGCCTTGCTAGGATTCAAGGTTGTCTTTTCGTTCCATGCCTTTGCGGAAATCTTACCCAACGCTTCGGAAACTTCTGCCGGTGTAGCAGTTGTAACCATCATGGACTGTCCTGCCATTTGACCCTTTGTGCTCACCAGGTAGTGCATGGTCTTTGATGTCGGATTCAGTACAGTAGCTTCTACAGTTACGGTCTTTGCATTTTCGTCTGTTGTAACCTTTCCTGTAACGTCTACTACATTAACTGCGCAGGTAGCCTTCTTAGAACCGCCTCTTTCTGTTGCAGTAATGGTCGCCTTGCCTGCTGCCTTTGCCGTAACGTTTCCCTTGCTGTCTACCGTTGCAATCTTTGTGTTGCTGGACTTCCAGGTAACACCCTGGTTGTAGAAGCCTGCAGAGCCTTTCACGGTCGCCTTCAAAGCGGATTTCTGACCCGGATACATGTTAGCACTCTTCTTGCTCATGGTTACAGACTTGGCCTTCAGATTCGTTACTTTAATCTTGATGGTCTTCTTTGCTCTTTTATTTTTCTTAGAGGTTGCTGTAATCTTTACAGTTCCCTTCTTCTTTCCGGTTACGTAGCCGGATTTGGAAACGGTGGCAACCTTCTTGTTGCTGCTCTTCCATTTAACGGACTTGCTTGCCTTGGAAGGTTTTGTCTTATAAACAGATACCTTTACTTTACCCTTGATATCCACTGTGGTAGAAGTGGCTTTGAGGTAAATCTTCTTCGGCTTCTTTGTTGCCGCATTAGCGGTAACGGATGCCATAGCCATGGACAGTGCCACGCACAGTGCCAACATGACGGTGAACATTCTCTTCGAACGCTTCATGTTCAAATTCCTCCTTCGTTCATCAATACTATACAATTAATTGAAGGGTCTCCCCCCTTTGCGGCATTCCAAAAGCGGAAGCCGTACGCTATAATTATAACTATTTTTCAATGAAAAATAAATTATAGTCCGGTTGTTTTTGTGAATTATAGTAACAATCTATATTCAATTGTCTCACTATTGATATTTTCTATATTTCAGCCCTCAAAAACACCCTCCACGACATCCATCATGGAGGGTACCTATGCAGATAGACCTGCTACGCCTTCGGTGTTTCCTCGTTTCCGCTGATATCCTTGTGCTTTGCCACCCATACCTGACGCACCAGGGTAATCAGGATCGCCAGTGCGAAGAGGCACAGCAGTCCGATGAAGAGCTTCTGCGCTCCGCCGGTGAGCATTCCGCCCACATAGGAATACACGATGCAGGCCGGCAGCTGGCCGATACCGGTTGCCAGCATGAATCCGCCGAAGTCCATTGCGGTCAGACCGGCCGCATAGCTGACGATATCAAAGGAAATAAACGGCAGCAGCCGGGCAATCAGAATGCATTTCTTTCCGTATTTATCAAAGAATTTCTCGATGGACAGAAGTGCGCCCTTCGTACACAGCTTTTCCACCACGTCTCTTCCCAGAATTCTGGCAATGTAGAAGCACACTGCGGCACCCAGCATCGCGGACGCCCAAGACAGGATGCATCCCTGCCACCATCCGAAAAGGTTGGCGTTGGTCAATGTAATGAAGAATGCCGGCAGCGGAGCTGCGATGGACTGAAATACCATCAGGAAGGCGGATACCAGCATCGCCCATTTTCCGTACTTCGCAATGAAGTTTCTCATCTGATCGAAGTCTCCGGACTTGAACATGGCAACCACGTTGTTAATCCAAGCGTGTACCGACGGCACTGCAAAATAGATTACAACGCATGCGATGAGAAGTCCCACCAGGACGATTTTTCCGGTATGCTTCTTCTTTGGAGCATTCACTTCTTTCTCGTTCATCTTTCTATTCCTCCTAAAATCATAAAAACAATCACACTGCTTAATTGTAACGGCTCTTCACCGAAATAACAAATAGGAATCGGCTTTATTTTCGGTGCGGAAGTATTGATTATACCAATACTTCGCTCGAACACACCCGAAATGGGCAAATCGGTGCCACCCGTAAAACGGGTGGTTCGAACTGGGGCTATAAGCCCCCTTTACTGACCCGCGCCTCAAGACG
>CAKQHH010000010.1 GCA_934234035.1 uncultured Clostridia bacterium
CAAGGCTTTGCCGGGAGTGAGGCGCCAACTCGGGTGGCCAGCCGGCGGGCTCCGGGGCAAAATGTTGGCGACTCGGAACGGTGGCATAAGGCTTTGCCGGGAGTGAGGCGCCAACTCGGGCGGCCCGACGTCCGACTCCGACGCGAAAGGTTGGCGCCCCGGAACGGTGGATTAAGGCTTTGCCGGGGATGAGGCGCCAACTCGGGCACCGGCTACTCGGGCGCCGGCCGACCGGCGCCTTTTGACGCACGGGAATGAAAAAACGGCAGAGCCGGAGGCGCTTCTCGTTACGCCTCGTGCTCTGCCGCGATTTTCAGATGTTCGGTTGCCATGCCGTCTTGGATGTGGATCTCGTATCCGCTTCCCGGGCTCGGTGTCCAGTCGAAGATGTTTTTCTTCTCGCCGGTGAACAGGATTTCCATGATTGCGGAAATCACCGCTCCGTGAAGGACCGCGATGACCCGCGGATTATCCTCTTGGAGAAGGGTTTCCAGGCCCCGGTTGACCCGGCGGAAAAAGCCTTCGTAGGAGTCCCCGCCCGGAAAATCAAATTCCGGCATCTCCCCCTTGAGCCATCGGCTCCCCAGAGGAGTGGCCAGCACTTCGTCGAAGGTCTTCATTTCGAAGATTCCGATTTCAATCTCCCGAAGGTCCGGAATCCGGCCGTGAGGCCTTTCCCCATAGATGGCCTCAAAGGTCTGCTCCGTGCGGAGCATCCCGGAGGTGTACAGCGCAGCGGCCTCGCCCTCCGGATACAACCCGCGCCGCCGCTTCGCCTCCACCTCCTGCCGGCCGGATTGGGTAATGGGGAGGTCCGTGCTTCCGTAGAACAGCTTCCGTTCCGTCCCCTCCGTGTTTCCGTGCCAGATTAGATACAGTTTTCTTTTCATGTCTATTTACCGCTTTTTTTCAGGTTAAAGAAGCTGTCCACCGTGTGGCCGGTATCCGCCAGCAGGTTGTACTGCAGCTTCCGATACTCGTTGATTTTCTTGGAATACTTGGATTCCTCCGTCAGGCGGTGCAGCTTGTTGTCGTCGCCCATGTAGAATTCTCCGGCAACGAACTTCACCGTCTTATGCATATCCACCAGATACTTCTGGTAGCCCGTCATCTGAACCCCCATTTTGTCCAGGGTGTAGGCGCCCAGCATGTTGGCGCTGATGTCCACATTGTCCTCCGAGCCAATATCGTAGTTCGCCCAGATGATGAACGGGGTGACGTACCGGTTGGCCTGCTGTTCCTTGGAGATGTTGTCCACGGACTTTCCGTTGTACAGGGCATCCCAGAAGGAATCCTCCAGGGCCGGCTGGTGGTCGCCGAACATGACGATGACCGTCGGTTCGTCCACGTTCTCGAAGTACTCCGTCAGATCCTTAAAGGCATCGTCGGATTTCTTCATCAGGTTCAGGAACAGCTCCGCCTGATCGTCCTTCAGCTTGGAATCGGTGATTTTAACCGGACGATCGATGTCTCCCTGCTTCGCCGCATCGAACCCGCCGTGGTTCTGCATGGTGACGTTGAAGAGGTAGAACGGATTGCTCTGATTCTTTGCCCGATATCCCTCGTAGTATTCTTTCAGCAGCTTAAAGTCCCCTTCGTCGGACATGTATTTCGCCCGGATGAAGTCCAGCTTGCTTTCCGGAATGTCCTCCATGGAGATGAAGTCGTCAAATCCCAGCAGTGGATAGACCACTTCCCGGTTCCAGCCTCTTCCGTAATACGGATGCACCGCCTTGTTGTATCCGTAGTTCTGCTGCTTCAGCGTGGTGGTAAAGTTGGCCAGTTCCGTGTGCACCAGGGAATTGTAAGCCACGCTTCGCGGCGGCAGGAAGGCCATGGAAGTTCCCGTCAGGAACTCGAATTCCGAGTTGGCCGTATTGGCGCCGAAGATGGACATGTGGCAATGTCCCTTGATGGTGTTTTTCTTCAGGCTGTGGATATACGGCATGTAATCCGAAGAAGTTTTGATCTTGCCGTCCACGTTCAGATCTGCCAAGGATTCATTCATCACCACCAGCACGTTCGGAGACTTCTTACCGATTATGTTCTTTTTCTCCGAATCCGACGGATACTTGGCCGCAACCTTCTCCACCGCACTCACGGAATATTCTTCCGGTTTCTCGATGGTGTTGTAGGTCCAGGTGATGATAAAGGACAGGGCGGTGCCTCTCCGCTTATAATATCCCTGCGGATGCCAGGTCTTGACCTGGATATCGTGGTTCTTCAGGAAGTCGGTGTTGAACAGGGTGTGATAGAACCCGCCCAATGTCACGGCGCAGGCCAGCAGGCCCACCAGACGCTTCTTCCAAGGAAAACCCTTCTCCATGCGCAGGCTCAGCGCTGCGGTCACGAAGACGATGGTGAATATCAGGGAATAGATAATCCGCAGATCCAGTTCAAAGGAATAGTTCCCCGCCACCTCCGTCGCTGTGCCCAGGGAATAGATGTCCTGGAACATGATCGGGGTTCCCCGGAACTTGAACACGTAGTAGTTTCCAAGCGCGCAGACCGATGCCACCAGCACGGTCAGAGACGCTGCCACGGTGGTCCGGTTGGTAATCACGTAGAAAATCCACGCCACCAGGATGTAAATCAGCAGGTTCAGCAGAACTACCAGCGGCACGCGGGTCGCCTGATGGATGATGGCACCCAGTCCCATGTCGTAGTACCGCATCATGATGATGTGGCAGAAGAACGGCGTCGCCGCCATGAACAGCCATCCGAAGATTCGGTTCAGGCCGGCCTGCGGGAAGAATTTCTTCCGCTTCCACCGCGCATCAATCCAGTCCATCGGCAGCCATGTGAAAATCAAAGCCATCAGGAGCATAATGACCATAAATGCCACGCTCACCACCGGCAGGAACTGATAGACCCACCGGACGCGGAGGTCCTGACCGGATGTATTTTTGCCGTAAACGGTGCTGCCCTTCAGGTAGTCCTTCTGTTCATCGGCCATCTTGCCCATGTAGACGCCCAGGTTGTCCGATTTCGGGCTGCCCTCGGTGCGCACCGCCAGCACGTATTCCTGTCCTTTTTTCAGATCCGTGTTGAATTCGAATTCCGTAAAATCATCGTACTTGGTCAGGTGAATTTCGTTGCACGGCACCTCTACGGCAGACAGCACCTTGCCGTCCTTGTCCCGAATTTCCGCCTTCACCTTTCCCTTCAGAACGGTTTTGTCCAATGTGTACAGCCGCACCCCGGCCTTCCACAGATGGGCTTTCTGGGCCACGAAGGTCTGCGTGACCTCCCGGTCGCCGGCAATCTCCACCGGCTCGTAGGAATGGGTCTCCAGCCGTTCCAGCACGTAGTTGCGGTTAAAGGTGCCGGCATTCATGAGCACCATTCCCATTCCGCAGATGATAATCAGTGTCAAAATAATCTTCCGGACGAGAAGGACCTTTCCCTTCCCTTCAAATCCGGAAATTTCAAAAAATCTCTGTAACTTTGCTTTCATTTTTTCTCCCCAAAAAAATATTAACTTAGTAATTTTACACTCATACCCTTTCATTTTCAAGGGTTGTACGGTATAAAACTCTTTTCCCGGTGTGGAATTCCGTATTCTTTTTTGCTATAATTCGTATACGGTAAAAAGAAAGAACGCACCCCCGGAGACGTCCGGTGCGGCGCAAACTGTTTTTATGGAGAAGGAGATTACGAGGCAATGGTTGAAACTGAGCACCTAATTGTACGAAACGCATCTTTTGCAGACCTGGATACTTTCGCCGAATGGGAATCCCGGGACGATGTTATTGAGCATTTCTGCCTGGACCACAAGCGAAATCTGGATACCCTGACGGACGATTTCCACGACGTGACGCACGACTCTTCTCGGAAATGGCTCACTATCATGCTGAAGGAAAATCGCAAACCCATCGGTCGAATCGGCATCAACGATATCGATCCGATTAACAACTCCATGAATTTGAAGATCATCTACATCGGAGACGCTTGCTACCGGGGCAAGGGCTACGGCAGCGAATCCACCCGTGCGGTGCTGGAGTACGCTTTTTCCGAGATGAATCTGCACCGGGTGGCCATCGATCACTTCCTGGACGACATGGTGAGCGAGCACCTTTACGACAGCATCGGTTTCCGGAAGGAGGGCATTATGAAGAATGCGGGTCGCCAGGGAAATGACTACTTCGACCTGCAGATGCGGGCGATTCTCAAAGAGGAGTGGGAAGAGCAAAAGGAAATTCTGAAGGCCAAGGAACCGGAGAAGGTGCCGCAGGTAATCGCAGACTATCTGTAAGGTAAAAATAAAATATCGCAAAGCATCGGATTGCATCCCGGCCGGGGTGCAATCTTTTTTTATATTTTCCTTGACATTACAATCGCCATCTTGTATTATTTCATTGTGGTTAGAGTTCTTTAACTCTTGTAATAGTCTTCTAACCATCAATCCCATTTACGGATGTTCATACTACACATTAACTTGCTGCAAGGAGGTTTTCATGCTGGAACGCTGCTTGATTGAATTCTGTTCCTCTACACTGGCATCCATTAAGGCGGCCAGCCTCTTCAGCATCACCTTTCTCAGCAAAGAGGATGCGAAAGCCCAGATTCGTTTCTGGAATATTCAACTGAAAATCAAGGGCGTCCGGCTGTTCCTCCTGCGCTTTCAGGGAAATCGTGCGTTGATATACGTATACCGAGAAAAACAGCTGGCGTCCCGGTTAAACAATCCGGAAGTGGCGGAGTTCCTTCATTCCTACGGATATGACGATATTCACCTTTCCGCCGCGCTGGCCCGACTTCGGGACCGCATTTCAGAGAGTCGCGATTTTCCCCACGAAATCGGGGTTTTCCTCGATTACCCTCTCGGAGATGTTCGGGGGTTCATCGCCAACAGCGGTCGTAACTTCAAATGTGTCGGCTGCTGGAAGGTGTACTGCGATGAATGCGCCTGCCGCAAGAAGTTTGCCCAGTTTCGAAAATGCCGAGACGTGTATCTCCGTCTCTGGGAGCAAGGTCGAAGTGTTTTGCAGCTCACGGTAGCTGCTTAACATATATTTAATTTATTTTTACGAAGAAAAGAGGTAGAAAAAATGAGCAAAATCGCAGTAGTATACTGGAGCGGAACCGGTAATACAGAAATCATGGCACAGGAAGTCGCTGCCGGCGCAAAGGCTGCCGGTGCGGAAGCGGACGTGCTGACTCCGTCGGATTTCGATTCTTCCAAAATCAGTTCCTATGATGCCATCGCCTTCGGCTGCCCGGCAATGGGTGCGGAAGTGCTGGAAGAGGCGGAATTCGAGCCGATGTGGAACGAGTGCGAAGGCAGCCTCAGCGGCGTGAAGATTGCACTGTTCGGTTCCTACGGATGGGGCGACGGCGAATGGATGCGCACCTGGGAAGAGAGCGCAGGGAATGCCGGTGCAATTCTGGCCTGCGACAGCGTGATGGCCAACGAGGAACCGGACGACGAAGCGAAGACCGCTTGCCGGAACCTGGGACAGACGCTGGCATAGAACTGTATTAGCGAACGCAATTCACATTGCACACACTACACACACTACACATAACAATTGATAACTCCCTTTACATTACACGGAAAGCGGGGGCTGCCGACGGCAGCCTCCCGCTTTCTTCTTTAGGATAACAAATACGCGGTTCCGATGAATCGCTCTACCGTTTGGTCTTCAGCACCTTTGCTTTGGACCAGGATGAATAGATTTTCTTTCCCTTTACGGTTTTGTACGTCCGAACCCGTACGTAGTATTTCTTCTTCGCTTTTTTCACCTTGAAGGTCTTTTTAACCGCACTCTTCTTACCGATTTTTAAAACTTTGCCGGATTTGAAGTTCTTGCGGACGGAGTACGCAATCTGGTATCCGCTCACTTGATTCTTCTTCGTCTTCCAACGAACGTAAATCTTCTTTCCCCGTAACGGTTTTGCTTTTGTTACCGATGGGGTTTTCGGAACAATCCGGTATGTCACCGTTCTTTTTTCGCTAAAATTACCCTTTCCGGTAATTTCAACGGTTCCGGTGCCCACATTCTTTGCGGTTGCCTTCGATACGGTATAATCTGTTCCTTCCTTCAACGGAATTCCTTTATAGGAAAGTTTTAAGGACGGCTTCCGGATTTTTCCGGAATATGTCAGATGAGAAGATTTCATCTTTACGCTCACGTATTTCATCTTTCTCGGGATAATCCGGTAACTAAGTTCCGCTTTTCCGTTAAATCCGGCATCCTTAATTCCAGTCACCGTATAGGTTGCGTATCCAACATTTACGTTATTCTTAAACGTAATGTTGTAATCTTTTCCGGCCGTCAGGATATTTCCGTTGTACTTTACCGTAATCTTCGGAGCTACCGGAAATCCGGTATAGCGAGTGTTGTACCGAGAGCTCTGAGAATACTCACAATCTGCCATATCAACATATGTGTTGTCATCCGCCTTCTTGGCATGGCAGCGACTGCATTCATATTCATCACCGGCTTTCTTCCAGTCATGATATACATCTCCATCGGTGCAGCTGCGATATACGGCGCGCAAGGTTATATCCGAAGATACCGTAATCCGGCTTCCCGGCGTAACCATTTTTCCATCGAAGTCCCAGCCGTCAAAGAGCATATTTTTATCCCTTTCGGTTGGCGCAGGCACGCGGAGAGTTTTGCCGGATATGATTTTCCGTACGGTTGATTTTCCGCGGTCCGCCAGTTCCACATTGCAGTACGAAACCTTTCCGTCGGTCAAGGAGAGGGTGCAGTACTGCTGCTCGTTGTACTCATCTTCCGAGTTCTGGAGCCATACCGTCACCACGTTCTTGTCGCCAACACACTCGGTAAAGAGTCCCGAATCCAGCAGAACATCAACGTTGTTCTTGCCTTCGATGTTCATTCGACCCACATAATGGCCGTTCACGTAATAGCTCAAATACTTGTAGGAGCCGTTTCCGATAGCCACATTCAGACAATATTCTCCGGACTTCTTGTTTACCGCTTCGTAACTCTGTGCACTGAGATGCGTGACGTCGTCTCCCTCAAATTTGAGGTCAAGCTTGTCGCTCAGATTTACATGCATGGACTCCATGGTGGATGCATCCGATGCAAACTGTTTGTCCATCCAGTTGAACCGCTTGTTCAGCCAACTCTTGAGCGCTTTGTTGTCCTCTTCAAATCCTCTGGAATAGTGCCAACGCTGCTGATTTTTAATCCCGGATTCCTCAATGTAGTCGTGCCACCGATCCAAGGTGCCATTTTCTTTCACCGCTTCTTTCAGCGTATCCTCTTTGTCCAGATACAGTTCCCTTGCCTTTACGGCGAAATACGGATCCTTCATGATTTCGGAGAACCACCATCTGCCGTTCGAAGCCCAGGACACTGCCGAGGACGCACCGAACGGTGCCACCGAATCGGAGCCGTAGTCAAAGTCCCATACCGGGCCGAAATGAATCGGCGCGTCGATGTCTTTGTACATGTACGTACTTCCGGAACCGATCTCGTTGCGCATCACTTCCGAGGTCAACCAGAAGCGTGTCAGGCTGTCCACATCACATAAGTCCACATAGGATAACCGCTTTCCGGCAATATCCTTCGTGCATTTATCCGAACTGTAAATTGCATCTTCCAAATTCTGTACGTAGTTTCGAATCCCGGAAAACGCCTGGTTGTTGCTGTTCAGATATTCCGGATTTTTAAACTGAATCGGCACATCCCGGTCCGTCTTGAACTTGGATATTTCATCAAAATATTTATCCATTTCCATGAGGTATCCGCCGTTAACCGACTTCGGCTTCTTGTAGTAATCCGTCGTGGTGTATTCCTTCCCGTTGAATTTAACGGTATCGGAAGTCATCCAATCCAGGTCGGATTTCAGCTGATCTTCCAGCTTCTCGGCATCTTCATCGGAAAGGCCGTCCTTTGCCGCAATTCCTTCCGCAATGTCTCCGGCAGCATTTTCCCAATCGAAGGCATTTACCCGATTTTTGTCCAGTTTCACCGTTTCTGTCAGCTGATAATTTCCCGCATACTTTCCGTTCAGCACCACATCGACCCAGACCGAGTCCATGGCAACCGTGCCAAGCTGTTTTCCGTAATAGGACGCCAGCATATTCCGCATGCAGCTTTCATCGATGTAGTTGGCAAGCAATGCCCAATGTTTGTTTTTGCCCATACCGAACAGATTGGTCTTTTTGTCCAGCTTTATTTTGTACGGTTTCTTTTCAAAACGCTTCCAAGAGGAATTTCCCCGGCCGCGAATCTGGGTTTTCCCATCGTACAGTGTGGTGTTTTCGCTATTGTACTTATCGCAGCCCTGAATCTTAAAATCCGCAGTGACGTAGGTATCCTTCGACGTGATGTCTGCGCCGTCTTCCGTGTTGATGTATACCACCGGCAATTTGCTGCACAGCAGTATGCACTGGGAGACCTTCTTTTGATCTTTCCATGCTTCCACCCGAATCAGTTTCTCCAAATCATCGGATGTCACACAATACTTGCTTCCTTTGCAGTTAATCTGCTTGTCATCCATGTACCACCGATAGCTGACGCCTTCTGCATCTCCATCGTAGATTGCCGTCAGATTCTCCCCCGGTGAAGCATAGGCTTCTTTAAAGTGAACACTTCCCGTTTCCTCTGCATACACAGTTGGAGTACAGAGGATGCCCGCTGCCCAAAGGGCAGCAAGCATCAGTACCAGTACAGGGATCCATGTTCTTTTTTTCAAATTGCTATACATTTTTCACCTATACCTTTACACATTACTTCTTAATCTTGATTTTCTTTACGCCGGAGTAGCTGCCGTAAATCGTCTTGCCGGAAATCTTTCTGTACGCCCGAACCTTGTAGTAATAGGTCTTGCCTTTTTTCAGCTTCGTATTGGTCCAACCCCGTGTTTTGGAACCGGCAGTCTTCATACAGTGATACTTTCCTTTGCTTGAGGTCGCTCTGTATACCTTGTATCCGCCGGCATTTGCAGCCTTTTTCCAAGTTATTTTTACCTTGCGGCCCTTCAGATTCTTCACCGAAGCAATCTTTACCTTGGAAGGTTTTGCCACCTTCTTTGCCTCTTTGATCTTAAAGCTTACCTTTACCTTTCCGGTGTATCCGCGCTTGGATATTCCGGTAACCGTTGCCGTTGCAGTACCCCGCTTCACGTTGTTGGAGTAGGTTACCTTGTAATGAACCTTTTCGGTCAACGCCTGATCTCCGTCTTTTACCACAACCGGCGTCAATGCCTTGCCGGTGTATGTCTGATCCGGAGCAGATACCGTACACTTCGAGAGGGACTTCTTCTTCATGTATCCGGTATCCGGATCGAAATCGTAACGAACGCCTTCAATCACGGTCGGTTCCGTTACGTAATCATTGCCCCAGTAGTACCGTGTACCAACGACTTTGTTGTTCGAATCGGTTTCGTCCTCAAACGCTCCACGAAGCAGGACGCCGTTGGTATCGAATTTGAAGTATCTTGAAGTTACTTTCTTGTTGCCCGGTGTGGAAATCTTCGTATCCTTACCGTCCTTACCGACGTACATCTCACCATCGTCCGGAGATACAACGTTATTGTATCTTCTCCGGAAGTAGTACATGTTTCCGTCGATTTCTCTCCACCGGATGGCATAGGAGCCGCCGCCTTCATAGTATCTCGTAATCGTCTTCTCTGTTCCGTCCTTCAATGTAACGGTTTCCGTTACGAAACTGCCCTTGACGAACACGCCTTTTTTATTAAAAGTAAATTTCTTTCCATCGATGGTAACCGTACCGGTTGATGCGTAGCCATCCTTGTCCATGTAATACCAGTCATCACCAATCGATACCCAATGATTCTTGACAAATTCCCCATTTTTCAGATAACGAGGAAGGCCGGTTTCCTTATCGGTAACCATGCCGGTCTTATCCGAAGGAATTTTCTTGGAAATTCCGCAATTCTTGCAAACCAGCCGATTATTTACGAGTACAAATTCGTGCTGATCGTTGGCACAGGTTTCCTTTACCTTCTCCTTACTGTAGCAGTAGGCCTCCATCTTCGTACCATCGGCATCGTAGACATCCACAGAGAATTTCGTATCTGTGGCATTCATCTTGAAGTAAACACCGGTGAAATCATCAATCGGCCTTACCGCAAAGTTAGACCCTTCTGGTATCGATGGCGGATATGCTTTGCCACCGGTAGTGCCGCATACGTAGTACACAACGCCATTCTTTTTGTCCGTCTCTCCCTTTGTGGTCGGATGGGTTCGAACCAGGGAGTGATCATGTCCGGAGAACATAAAGTCGATTCCCGCCCGTTCGCAAGCATCCGGAATGTACTTCGTAAAGGACTTACAGTCATCTGTCGTCGCATTGGTGCCGTACGGCGGCTGATGGGAAACTACAATCTTCCATTTCGCATTGCTCTTTGCTGCATCCGATACCAGCCACTCCGCATCTTCCTTGGCAGCCTGATCTTTGGAGTTATATCCCAGAACCGCAACGTACACATTGCCATAGGTAACCGAGTAATGCTGCTGATTGCTGATATCAAACAGTTTCTTCTGATTGATTCCTTCCGTGTCACCGTAGAATTCGTGGTTGCCGCTTACATGAATCATATCGGTTCTGTTAAACGGTGCTGCGTTGAACATATCCAGGATAGAAGTCCATTCATTATACAGATTAGAGGTCTCCACGAAATCTCCTGTCTGCACGCCGAAGGAATACTTATCCTTTGCCAGGTCCTTCATAATATCCTGTAGGATACTTTTATCCTCTACCTGTGTGTCACCCAGCAGGAAGAATTTCGTATCCTCACCGTTATTGTAGGTACTGAATTCTCGTACATCGGACCAGTGCTCTCCGTCACCCACCTTATAAACGTAATCGTTTCCGCTCTTCAGGTCCGTAACATTCACGGTGTTGATGTAAATGGTCTTATTGTTCGTCGTAATCGAAGAACCGTCGAAGTTCAATCTTTCGCAGGTTCCTTCCTGTTCCTTAAAGGCTTTGTCCTTATTCTCTTCATAGTCGCTCTTCAGCGCCACCTTCGCCACGGCCTTCTTTTCCGCATTCTCCGGATTGGACATCCACGTGATGCTCTTGGTATTTTCCGAGTTCTTTACCGCATTCAGCTGAATATATGCCGGTGTTCCATCTTCATTTGCACCGGAATTGTAAATCTGAACGGTTTCGATGAACGAAGGCTTTCCCTGATCATCCTTTGCGTAGATTGAAATTTTCTGTGCATCCCGGAATTTCGATGTGGTCAGCGTTCCACGGATATCGGTTTCCCCGATTTTCTCGCCGTCCGCCATGTAGATACCAATTCCTTTTACCTTCTTGCCATTCTTGTCGATAACGACAATCTTCGTATCTTCTCCGGCCACCGTATTCTCAACGCTAATGTTGTATGCCGATTTTACTTCCATGCGCTGTGTCTTGCGGGTAAAAGGAAGTTCGTGGGTCTCGCCCTGATCGTCCGTGTACTCAAAATTACCGGCCGTCACTGTATAGGTGAATTTCTTATCCTTCGTCAAATCGGTTGGCACACCCACCTTGACCGTCGCAAGATTTCCTTCCCCGGAAACATCCGCATCCGCCTTCTTCTTTACAAAAATCTGAACGCTGTTATCGGTCTTGTTGTACACCGGCGCCTTCGCTTCTTCGAATCCGTCCGCGTATTCCACCGTGTACTCTGAGATACCCTTGCCCAGTTCAATTTCCGTCGATGCGTTGTTCACACATTTCCGATCATCTGCTTTCAGATTCAGGCTAACATGCTCTCCCAAGTATGCTCCGTCTTCCGCAGCATACACGTTTACCTTCGGCTTATTCTGATCGGTTCCGTCCACATCAAAGGAGAACTTCTTTGTGGTTTCGTTTCCTTCCTTATCCCGAATCAGCACTTTAATGGAATGAGTTCCATTCGGTAGATACCAGTTGTTCAGATAAATCGTATCCTTACTCTTATCCTCCAGCAGGGAATTGTTTTCCAGTGCCTTGTCGGTAATGTTCTTTCCATCGATCCAGATATTTTTAGTGTTGTAGTCCACGCCGGATGTGTACTTGTTTTCCACATCGGAAACATTCACCTCAAAGTTTGCGGTGTTGGACTTAATGGCTTCTTCTTTGTTATTGAGACCGATTCCGTTTACCGAAATGCTGTTAATCAGCGGGTTATCCGTGTCTGTCGTATTCGCGCCATATACAAACTGTACGTTATCGACGTAAATAGAACCCTTGATGTCCGCTTTCGGAACCCGAACAATTTTTCCGTCTTCTTTAATGAAGTTTCCTCCCGATGGCGGCAAATACATCAGCCGAATGGTCTCCCCGCCAATCAGCTTAAACGGTCCCTTCAGCGGTTCTTTGCTTTGCGGATTAACCAGTTTTGCTTCCACGTATTTCCAGCCGGTCCAGTCAATGCCGCCCAGCTCTTCTGCACTTTCACTACTGCAGCCGTTCGGTGTAAAGTTCAGTGTCTGCACTCCGCCGGTTCCGTCCTTCACGCGAATTCGAAGCCAGAAATTCGGCGTTCCCTTCGGTGCATATACGTACATGCCGATAGCCGATGGATTTCCCGGAATCTCCTGGGTTTCGTTGGAGAATCCAACGCACGCACCCTCGGTGCTTCCTCCGACGCCGGAGAAATCGTAGTTCAGCTTGAGGGAATTATTTCCCTTCCGAACCGGTTCTCCGCTGGAAATTCCAACGATTTCTGCGGACTCCTTTCCGCCCCTGGAATCCTCGGCACCGGTTGTTGGATCCACATTGTTCGGATAATGCCCGTATAACAGCTTTGACGAGGAAGATGTTCCAAGCCATTTGCCGTCCTTATCCCATACGCCGCGAATCCAGCCGCCACTAGGATCAAAGCCGGCGCGATTAAAGGTCCAATAATCTTTCGCCGCAACGGTTTTTCCGTCGACCACCTGATCTTCAAAATCCATGGCAACGGTTGGCTGCAGGCCAACGACAACGTTCACCTTTCCATTCACTTCTTTGTTGTGCTTATACGCACAGTGAACGATTCCATATAATGTTTTTCCATCGGAAGACACGAATTTGTTGCCATGGAATTCTCCCAGCTTCACATTCGGGTCGGTCACTTCTTTTTTGTCCGCATCTTTCAGATCGGTTACGCTCCAGTCAAAATCATCATCGGAATAATGGATCTGACGATTCTTGTATTTTACGGTGAGCCCGAGATCCGATTCCTTTTCAAATCCAAGCGCAACTTCTTCATTCTCAAAAGAGATTGAATCCGGCTGCTGAACTTCGATGGTCGTCGTTCCAACAACTTCGTTTCCAACCTTCAGCTGTACTTCTGCCGTTCCGGTTTTCTCGCCGGCTGTAAATGTACCGTCTTCCGTGATGGTGCCCATCTGGCTGTCCTTCAGTACAAACTTTGCGCCGGACGGAATGTTTGCCTTGCCGCCCGCACTGTCTGCACCCGTTGCCTTAAACTGCACCTTCGAGCCCGGAGTGTACACTTCATTATCCGGAGCAATCGTCGCATGGTCAAATTCACCGCTGCCCTTCGCATCGGAATACACCATCAATGCAGAAGAGACTTTTCTTTCCACGCCATCGGAAGGACTGTTCTTTACCGTCAGCTCATCGGTTCCTTCGGACTTGCTGGCATAAGTATAGGAGCCGCCGCCATCAATATAGATTGCTTCCTTACAGCCCAGTTTCACCATGGTCTGTGCAGTCTCTTCATAAGTCATTCCAACGGATTTCGGTGCCTGTCGTCCATCTGCACCAAAGAAAACTACTTCTCCGTTTTCCTTTATACCAACCGCATTTCTAGGCATTCTGCCTTTATCTGCACGGAGCCAATCCGCCAGGTCCACTTTGCCATCTGTGACCAACTTAAACGGTCCGCCAATTGCTTCTTTGACGTCGCTCAGGTCAACCGGTTCGTGCATATCACGAATTACCGCTTTGCCCGGTTTTCCGTCTTCCCCCTTCAGTATTGCAAAATAATAGTAACCTTCACCCCAACCACTGGTGTTCTTTACTACTTTTCCGTTCATGACAAGGACACCGGTAGGTTCTCCGGTGGTCATATTAAAGTAATCTCCATTCGTCGCCGCTACGATATTCTTGCCGGTCTTTTTGGTCACTGCGGCCGCCTGATCTCGAACGGTTTGCATTCCCCACTTTCCACTGGTATCGTAATCCTTATAGCTGGCAAGAATTCCGGCTTTTTTTGTGAGATCCACAGTCGCAGCATATCCCTGTACCTGATTATCCCCTTGGGAGTCTACCAGTGTGATATGCTGTTCTTTTACTCCCGGTGCAATGCTGTACTGCTTCAGCGAAGTCAGCAGTTTCCCTTCCGGAGCGGTAAAATCCGCAGCGAAAACGCTTTCCACATTGCAGAGAGTCAGAAGAAATACACAGCTTAACGCTATGCTGAACATTTTCTTCAGTTTTCCCATTTCCATTTTCCATTCCTTTCTTCAAACTTTATTCGATGGACGATTATCGGTGGTATAAAAATACAGTTTAAGTCTACTCCTTCGTTAGATTTCTGTCACTGCATTTGTAGTTTAAATAAGCCTTAAATATACCATAATTTTTCCCAATTCATTATTGTTTACATTTATATTCGCCGGAGCATCTATTCAGAATGCATATATACATCGAAAAAAGCTGTGATATAATCATAGGAAATCAAACCATCAAGGGAGGATTAGAGATGAACACAATTACAAGAGAGACCGCATGGGGACTTCTGACAAAGTACAACAAGGAGCCCTTTCATCAGCACCACGCAGTGACCGTGGAAGGCGTCATGAGATATTACGCGGAGAAAATCGGCGAGGATCCGGATTTCTGGGGAATCTGCGGACTGCTTCACGACGTGGATTTCGAGCAGTGGCCGGAGGAACACTGCACCAAAGCCCTGGAGCTTCTGGCGGAAATCCAGGCGCCGGAGGAAATGGTCCACGCCATCTGCAGCCACGGTTACGGCCTCTGCTGCGACGTCCGGCCGGAGTGTGAAATGGAGAAATTTCTTTTTGCCGCCGACGAACTCACCGGACTGATTGGCGCCGCCATCATTCTTCGCCCGTCCCACAGCTGCAAGGACATGGACGTGAAGTCGGTGAAAAAGAAATTCAAAGACAAGCGATTTGCCGCCGGCTGCGACCGGGAAGTCATCCAAAAGGGTGCGGAGATGCTGGGCTGGGAACTGACCGAACTTTTCCGGACCGTGCTGGAAGCCATGCAGTCTTTGCCGGACCCGGAGGAGCTAGATGCCCGGAACGGGATCGAAGGATAATAAATTATGGGACAAAAAACTCGGCAAGCCGGACGCCTGCCGAGTTTTTATTCTTCATTCTATTTGTAGTGCTTGTCGAACATAGCCGCTGCTTTTCCGTTATTGACAATATTCGGAACGTCGTCAATTTTTTTACCGGGATAATTCTCTCCACCGTAATGGATTGTAACTTGTTCCCCCGTTCCTTCTATTGTCAATTCCGCTGCCGCAACGACAAGTTTATTATCTTTTATTTTTCCAAATCCTTCCCGCACATTTTTTTCATCATTCTGTCGATATATTACAACAGGACGCTTCTTCTCCGAAGTGGGTTCTCCTACTGCAACATAAAGGCAGTCATCGCTTACCTGTTCCCCCAACACATACGTTCCGGTGTATATCGCCCTTTCGTTTCGGTCTGTGTATGAAGCATAAATCTGTGCAACTGCAAACAGTCCCGCCACGCAAAGCAGAACCACACCGGCAATCACGATTTTCTTGCGTCTTCCACTTGTCATTTTGCTTCCTCACTACTTTCCTTTTTTGCAATGGTGCGCACCATTAGGGCATACTCTCTTCGCATAATACTGACGCGCGGTAACACCAAGGTTTTTAACTCCTTTACTGGAATATACCCATCGCTCTCTTTTCACTCTCGGATCATATCGCCATACGTACACTTTGTATTTTCGATATTTTACCTGCTTTTTTACGTACACTTTATAAAAGTGTTTTGTCGCTGGAATTTTTACTGATTGGCCTCGAGTTCCTTTCGACGAAGAGATTCCCAGGCCAACGCTTCCATACCCATAACCCGCACCAAAAGAAAAAGATACCTTTGGTCCGCCCTTATCTGTCCACCATACCGCACCACCGGTTGGCATACTTATACCATTTTTATCAATACCGCCAGAAAAGCCTTTAGCCCACTTGTAAAAGGATTTTCCCTGATAAACCACCTTGCTTCTCTTTGCGAAGGCTACATTTGGAATAGAAATTATAATTAATCCTACCAATAAGAATAATTACTAAACAAGTTGCTCTTCTACTCATTTTAAGTTCTTTATGCATGCCGCCCCCCTAATCTGTTCGATTGCACTGAGTAATCCTTTAGGTAGGAGGGACTATGTCAATAGTCCCTCCTACCTGATATGCGTAGTATATCAGGGCATTTTTAATTACCATATTTCCCGATTCTATTTCTTCCTTTCAATCGAGCTTCGCTCCGTTTACGCAAGAGAAAAACATCCTGTTGTAAAATGCTGCAACAGAAAAACTCGGCAAGTCGAACGCCTGCCGAGTTTTTTATTGTATCATTACCGCCTATTTCGCCATTTTGTTTCTTGCGTATACGATTATGTATGAGATAATCCAACAGACCGCAATTCCAAGCACGAAGGTGCTGCTCTTATATCCCGCAATCCGGTTAATCAACAAGTCCCCATACAACAGGAATGAAAAAATCAAATTCACAAGCACCCCATCGGGCAGCGCATGTTCTTTGTGTCTGTAATAAGCAAGTGCAATATTCAAGATATTGTAAACAACTACGATTCCGAATAACAGTTTCATGATTCAATCTCCTATACATTAATATTAATCGTGTGCTTTTTCTATACTCATTCCAGCGAAATTGGTGATGCATCCATTAATTCATATTATACTCATCGTAGCAGTGCCTTTTATGACGTTGGTGTGAAGTGGGTGAATTGTTGTGCATTTCGAACTTCACATTTCAAAGTAAAATATTGCATCTTGGCATATGTTCTATATTAACTAGAGTAGTCGCAGATTAGCCCAGTTCATCGCTTTATCCTCCCCATGCGATGAACCGGCCGAGGCCTAGCCGTATTGTCTGCCTTCTTCTGCATATACTCTCATATGCCTAGAATTTTGAAGGCGGTTCACGCTGTTTAGCAAGAAACCTACGAATCAGCGTGAACGGAATTCACCGACTTTATGAAATTCTAATTTTGGGACGACGGATTACCACCTTTTGTTCACGCTATAAAAGCAATCTCCTTCAAAAAGCGTGAACTGTTTTCAAAGCGCATGGTTGCACACAAAAAATTGCATGATGAAACCGGATAAACCAAGGAATTCGTTCACGCTAATCCGCCCAAAATGTAAAAATAGCGTGAAGTCACGCCGAAATTCTAGACATATTCAACCGTCTGTATCAAAATTACTCTAATTGTCGAGCAGCGCTCGGAGGAGGGGGTGACACTCCGGGAGCCATCCGTTGAACACACGCTCCTTCCCGGGAGATCCCCATTCTCCGCCGCCACACCACAAAAGCCGCCCCGGCAGGTTCGAACCCTGCCGGGGCGGCTTTCACTACACGCAATTCTTTTCAATTACTTCAGCACCACTGCGATGAACTTCTTCTTACCCTTCTGAATGATGATTTTGTCATCATTGAAGTCCTCCAGGGTTACCTGGCGCTTTCTGTCCACAACCTTCTCGTCGTTGATCTTGAAGCCGCCCTGCTCGATCATGCGGAATGCTTCACTGTTGCTGGATACCAGCTTGAGTTCCTTGGCCAGTGCCGCCAGGCCGATTCCTTCACCCTCAAATACGGAACGCTCCATCTCTACGGTTGGAATGTTGTCTGCATTTGCGGCGTTGCCGGAAGTGAACACGTGGCGGGATGCCTCCAGCGCTTCCTGCGCTGCCTTCTCGCCGTGAACCAGCTTGGTAACCTCGTAGCCCAAGATTTCCTTCGCCTTGTTGATTTCTGCACCTTCCAGTGCGGACAGTCTGTTGACCTCTTCCATCGGCAGGAAGGTCAGCATTCTCAGGCACTTGTTCACGTCCGCATCGTTCACGTTTCTCCAGTACTGGAAGAACTCGTATGGAGATACTCTGTTCTCATCCAACCAAAGTGCACCCTTTGCGGTCTTGCCCATCTTCTTGCCTTCACTGTTGGTCAGCAGTCCGAAGGTCATGCCGTATACTTCCTTGTCGCACGCCTTGCGGGTCAGATTCACGCCGGCGATGATGTTGGACCACTGGTCGTTTCCGCCGAACTGTGCCTTCAGGTCAAAGTCTCTTGCCATAACCATGAAGTCGTATGCCTGCAGTGTCATGTAGCAGAACTCGAAGAAGGACAGACCCTCGTTCCGATCCATTCTGCTCTTGAAGCACTCCGCTCTCAACATGGTGTTTACGTTGAACTGCGTACCGATTTCTCTGGCGAACTCGGTGTACTTCGCTTTCCGAATCCACTCCGCATTGTTCACGCTGACAGCCTTTCCTTCCAGCGGCTCTCTGTTCTGATGTCCCGGAACGTATACACCGCCGTTGCCCTCGTATTTCCACTCATCGTCGAACTCGAAGAATCTTTCGAACAGCTTCTTGAACGCTCTGCAGTTATCGTCGATGGTATCGATGGTCATCACCTGACGCATGTCGCTTCGACCGGAAGGGTCGCCCACTTCACCGGTGCCGCCGCCCAGCAGAATAACCGGAGTATGTCCGTATTTCTGCATGTACAGCATGATAATAATCTGGATGAAGTGTCCCACATGCAAGCAATCCGCAGTCGGATCGAAACCGATGTAGAACTTAATCTTTTCCCGGCCCAGCAGGTCTCTCAGTGCCTCCGGATTGGTACACTGTTCAATCAATCCTCTTTCCTGAAGTACGTCGAACACGTTATCGTACTTGCTCACATTGTCTGGAATCTGAAACATTTTCTCTCTCCTTCTCAATCTATCATAATAGAATTATCCTTCGAAACGATGACATTATTCTATCACATTCCCGGGGCAAAATAAAAGGCTCCGCAGCATTTTGCCGCGAAGCCTGAATACTTCATTTCCGGATTTCTGAACCCACATCGCAACAAAATCACCTCTTCAGTTAGGAGAAGAGGTAATAGTAGGCCTGCTTGTGAGATCTGTTTCTAAGAAATGTAGTCATTGTTCCATCCTCTTTGTGTTGTGATTTATTACAATATATCACCGCATTTGTACGATGTCAACATATTTCCCGGATGTTTTCGGGTAAAAACACAATTGTTTTTACCCGTAGGTTTCCGACTAGTCGTCTTCCTGCGTCCGAACTTCTGCTTCGATACGAGCCACCTCTTCACCCAGATGTTCCAAACCCGGAAGCATATCCGCATATCGACTTTCGGAGCAGCGAAGAACGCCGGCTTCCTTCTCGGACACACCCAGCTGATAATCCGCGCGGTTCAACGCCAGTAGGGTTCCGGCCCCGCCGATACAACCTCCCGGGCAGGCCATTCCTTCCAGCAGATATCCGTTCAGCTTTCCGGCTTTTGCCCGCATCAGCATTTTGCGGCAGTTGTCCAAGCCCTCGGCGCGCTCGATCAGAACTTCCCGATCCGGATCCACTTCTTCCAGACGCTTCTTCACCGCTTCCGCTACGCCGCCGCTGCGGGCGAAACCGTAGCCATCGCTGCTGGCGCGGCGGAGTTCCTCTCCTTCCGGTATTGCGCTGAAGTCCACTCCTTTCGCAGCGAACATTCCGGCAACCTCTTCATAGGTCAATACGAAATCCACGTAGCTCTTCACGCTCCGGCGGCTGGCTTCTTGCTTCTTTGACAGGCACGGTCCGATGAATGCCACCTTGCACTCCGGATGCAGCTTTTTCGCCAGGCGGGCACTCAGCACCATCGGCGTCAACGCCATGGAAATGTTTCCGGCAAATTCCGGGAACTGCTTCTTTGCCATAATGGACCACGCCGGGCAGCAGCTGGTGCCCATGAACGGCAGGTTTTCCGGCACGTCGTGCATGAAGTGCTCCGCCTCCTGGATAGTGCACAGATCCGCACCTACGGCAACTTCCACGACATCCGCGAATCCCAGCTTGCCGAAAGCTTCTTTCATCTTAGTGTCGATCAGTTCTTTTCCGAACTGTCCGGCGATGGACGGTGCCACCATAGCGATAACCGGTGCATCGCCCTGCATTGCTTTGATGGTCTGATAGATCTGACCCTTATCCACGATAGCGGCAAACGGACAGGAGTTCAGGCACATGCCGCAGGAAACGCACTTTTCCTGGTCAATTTCCGCATGACCGTACTCATCCTTGTGGATGGCGTTGATTCCACAGGCTTTCTCACAAGGGCGCTCCTGCTTTACGATGGCGTTGAACGGGCACACCTGAACGCAGCGGCCGCACTTGATGCACTTGTCCGGATCGATGACGGACCGTCCATCCTTCTGAATGGTAATGGCATCCTTCGGGCAGACCTCCTTGCACGGATGTTCCAGGCATCCCTGACATCCGTTGGTCACCGTCACGCCGTCCGGACAGCAGTTGCAGGCGAACCGAATGATATCGATGAGCGGCGGTTCATAGTATTTCTCGGCAATCATGCTCTCATCCACGCCCTTTGATGTGTTGGCATGCTCGTTGATCTTCCGGAGCGACATCCCCATCGCCACCCGAAGGCGCTCACCGATGATGGCTCTCTCCAGGAAAATGCTGTCCCGGAAAGGCTCGTTCTCTCCGGAAATGATCTTGTACGGCAGATCGTCCAGCTTCTCCGGACCGCCGCCTTCGTAAGCCAGCCTTGCCACCTCCTCAAATACCCTTCTGCGAAGTTTCGTCTTGTCTGTGATGTACCCTTTCATGTTCTCCTCCAATTCATGAAATCGTGCAACAGAAAACCCGGGGCATCCGCCGATGCTCTGGGTTCCCTATTATTAGTTAAAAGTAAAATGCGTGCTTCCCTCTACATTTCAAATAACCAATCATCACATATTGAATTTTATTTTAATTTCCCCGTACCGTCCCCGTCCGACAGTCCCGAGAAAATCATCGTCCTCTATATTTGTATTCCCTACTTCGTTCCGTACAGGCGGTCTCCCGCATCGCCCAGACCCGGAAGGATGTAGGCGTTTTCGTTCAGGCACTCATCCTTCGCCGCAATGTAGATGTCCACATCCGGATGTGCGGTGTGGAGCGCTTCAATTCCCTCCGGCGCCGCAATCAAGCACATGAACTTGATATTGGTAGCCCCTCTCTTCTTGATGAAGTCGATGGCCGCAATTGCGCTTCCGCCGGTTGCCAGCATCGGATCCACCACGAAGCACTCTCTCTTCTCGATATCCACCGGCAGCTTACAGTAATATTCCACCGGCTTGTGGGTTTCCGGATCCCGGTACAGACCCACGTGACCCACCTTTGCGTTCGGCACCAGTGCCAGCATTCCATCCACGAATCCCAGTCCGGCCCGCAGAATCGGAACGATAGCGATATCTTCTCCCTTCAGCATCTTCACCTGCGTGGTGCACATCGGGGTTTCGATTTCCACATCCTCCAGCGCCAGATCCCGAGTTGCCTCAAAACCCATCAGCATTGCCACTTCGGTTGCCAGCTCCCGGAATTCCTTTACGGTCGTGGATGTTTTTCTCATCAGCGAAACCTTGTGCTGAATCAGCGGATGATCGAATACATAAACCTTTCCTTCTTTTGCCATTGCTTTCCTCCGATTAAATCTCTTCCAGCATATTGATTCGGCGCAGGTGCTTTCCGCCCTCGAACTCCGTCTTCATCCATGTATCGATCATTTCAAAAGCCAGCTCCTGAGAGATCATCCGAGCACCCATGGCGATTACGTTGGCATTGTTGTGTCTCCGGCACATCTCCGCCATCTCCACGGAAGTGCACAGCGCACAGCGAATGCCCTTCACCTTGTTGCAGGCGATGGAAATTCCAATACCGGACCCGCAGATTGCAACTCCCCGCTCCGCCTTACCGGAAGCCACCGCTTCTCCAACGGCTTTTCCGTAAATCGGGTAGTCCACCGACTCTGTAGAATTCGTGCCCACATCCAGCACTTCGTGACCTTCCGCAATCAACTTCTCCTTGACCGCTTCCTTCAGGGGATAACCCGCGTGGTCGCATCCAATCGCAATAATCATTTTTTCCACCTCCTACACATGTATCACGTCGTACCCTGCCGACTTGAGCATCCGGTTCATCACCGAGAACCCCAGCTCTTCTTCCGGAAGGGCCCGAACCAGAATCACATCTACATCTTCCCGATCCAATTCTCTCAGACGGGCAAAAAAATCCTTCGCCGCGGCCTTACTGTCCCGGCCGTAATTTAGCGCCACCGCCTTCTGCCGAGCGTATTTGCACAGCCGCAACTGCTCTTTGATTTCCCGCTCCACCGCAGCGTCATCGTCGCCTTCGATAATCTTCACTTCCGCCTTCGGCGCATAATGGCGATACTTCATTCCCGGTGCCTTCGGGTGGAACTCTTCCCCCTCGCTGCGATGCATCGGATCCACGAACAGCGCCGGGTCGTATTTCACTTCGCTTCCCAAAGTAAACTCCAGCATTTCCTTCGTGATATATCCCGGCCGCAGAATCATCGGCACTTCCCCGGTAAGGTCCAGCACCGTGGATTCAATTCCCACCTCGCAGTCTTCTCCCAGAAGAACCGCATCGATCCGGCCGTCCATATCCTCCAGCACGTCTTCGTATCGGGTCGGGCTGGGTCTGCCGGACCGATTGGCGCTGGGCGCCGCAATCGGTCTTTCTGCCGCCCGAATCAAATCTCTGGCCGCCTCACTGAGGGGCATGCGGATTCCAACGGTATCCAATCCTCCGGTAGTCACCATCGGCACGCCCTCGGCCTTTTTCATGATAAAGGTAATCGGTCCCGGCCAGTAGGCCTGAATCAGCGGCACCGCCACCGCCGGAATTTCCGACGCCACATCCGCCAGCTGTCCCATCTCCGCAATGTGAACGATCATGGGATTATCGCTGGGACGGCCTTTGGCTTCGTACACCGACCGAACCGCATCTTCATCCAGGGCATTGGCCCCCAGGCCGTACACCGTCTCTGTGGGAAACGCCACCAGTCCGCCCCGCCGGATAATCTCGCCGGCATGAGCGATGTTTTTTTCTGTAATCTCAAGTCTTTCGGTATCCATTAGAAGCTCTTCATCTTCTCTGCCTGGTCATGGGTGATCAGAGCATCGATAATCTCGTCCAGATCTCCATCCAGGAAGTTTTCCAATTTGTAGATTGTCACGTTAATTCTGTGATCGGTTACACGACCCTGCGGGAAGTTGTACGTCCGGATTCGCTCGGAACGGTCTCCGCTTCCCACCTGGCTCCGGCGCTCTGCCGAAATCTTGTCGTTCTGCTCCTGGAGCATCAGGTCGTACAGACGGGCCTTCAATACCTTGAAAGCTTTGTCCTTATTCTTAATCTGGGATTTTTCATCCTGGCAGGTTACCACCAGTCCGGTCGGAATATGGGTCAGACGAACCGCTGAGTCCGTGGTGTTGACGCACTGTCCGCCGTTACCGGAAGCGCGGTACACATCCACCCGGACGTCGTTCGGGTCAATCTTCACTTCCACGTCATCTACTTCCGGCAGCACCGCGATGGATGCGGCAGAAGTGTGAATCCGTCCGCTGGATTCCGTCTCCGGCACACGCTGTACCCGGTGCACGCCGCTCTCGAACTTCAGACGGGAGTACGCGCCCTTACCCTTGATCATGATAACCGCTTCCTTCACACCGCCGATTCCGGTATCGTTCAAGTCGATGATTTCCGTCTTCCATCTTCTTCTCTCTGCATAGCGCAGGTACATTCTCATCAGGTCGCCGCCGAACAGCGCCGCCTCGTCTCCGCCGGTGCCGGCACGAACTTCCAGGATAACGTTCTTCTCATCGTTCGGGTCCTTCGGCAGCAGCAGAATCTTCAGCTCCTCCTGGGATTTCTCGATGCCCGCTTCCAGTTCCTTGATTTCTTCCCGAGCCATCTCCCGGAGTTCCTCATCATCTTCCATCTCGAAGATTTCCTTGGAATCCTCCAGCTCCTGCTTCATATCCTTGTAGTGCTTGTATTCCTTCACAATCGGCTCCATTTCGCCCATTTCCTTCATGTACTTCTGCCATGTCGGCTGGTCGGAAATGATATCCGGGTCGGAAACTTTTTTTGCCAGCTCCTCGTACTTGTCTACGGTAAAATCCAATTTGTCAAACATAATCTTTTTCCTCTATATTATATATGTAAAAAAACGATAACATTTCTTCCGGTCTTCCGGCGCGTCATCTGCTGTCGTTACAAGAAAATCACGCTCTTTGCCATTATATCACATCCCATATCCGTATAAAATACAGTCATGCGAAAAAGGGATGCTGCAGTCTCTCCCACAGCATCCCCCTTACTCGTTCGTTCCCTAAAGGTTGTACTTGTTCTTGAACTTTTCGATACGTCCGCCACGGTTTGCAAACTTCTGCTGACCGGTGAAGAACGGATGACACTCAGAGCAAATGTCCACTCTCATCTCGGAGTTGTTGGACAGTGTCATAAATGTATTACCACATGCGCAAGTAACTTTACATTCCTTATAATCAGGATGGATTCCTTCCTTCATGTTGTCTCTCCTCTTTCTGTGAATGTCCATCCGGGCACGGCTTAGTCCATTACCCAAATAGCTTTATAATTATATCAGCATGAAACCCTGTGCGCAAGGGATTTTTGCTTTATTTTTCGGGTTTTTTGCCCTTTTCTTTCGTTTTTTCATGAAGGAAGCGCTTTCACCCCGTCAATTTGTCCATTCCCTATCAATCATTGCACCCCGCTCCCCCGATGGTTATAATATATTTGTAAAAAAAGGTTTATTTTTCAACATGTTCCGGCAGTTCGGGATGCATCCCTCTGCCGAACCGCTTACTGAAAGGAAATTCACTATGCTACAGGGAAAAACCGTGCTGCTGGGCATCACCGGCGGCATCGCAGCATATAAGAGTGCCATGCTGGCCAGCGCTTTGAAGAAACAGCACGCCGATGTGCACGTCATCATGACCGAGAACGCCACTCGGTTCATCGCCCCCCTCACCTTTGAAACCCTGACCAACAACCGGGTTTCGGTGGACACCTTTGACCGGAATTTCAAATACGATGTGGAGCACATCTCTTTGGCAAAAGCCGCGGACCTGATCTGCGTGGCTCCGGCCACCGCCAACTTCATGGCAAAGGCGGCCCACGGTCTGGCCGACGATATGCTCACCACCGTTCTTCTGGCGGCGAAGTGTCCGAAGCTGGTGGCGCCGGCCATGAACACTGCCATGTATGAAAATCCGATTACTCAAGACAATATGGCGATTCTCCGGAGATACGGATTCCACATTATGGATCCGGCCAACGGTCACCTGGCCTGCGGCGATTCCGGTCCGGGAAAAATGCCGGAACCGGAGGTGCTGCTGGAAGAAATTCTGTACCTCCTGGCCTGCGACAAGGATTTTGCCGGTAAACGGGTTCTGGTTACCGCCGGTCCAACGCAGGAATCCATCGACCCGGTGCGATACATCACCAACCACTCCACCGGAAAGATGGGATACGCGCTGGCACGGGCCGCTTCGTTCCGCGGCGCGGAAGTCACCTTGATTTCCGGTCCTACTGCCCTTCAGCCGCCGGCACACGCAGAATTCATTCCTGTTACCGACGCCGCGGAGATGCATGACGCGGTTCTGAAACAGGTGCCGAAAGCCGACTTCGTATTTAAAGCGGCCGCCGTTGCGGATTACACTCCGGCAGTGACATACGATCAGAAGGTCAAGAAGAAGGACGAGGACATGTCCATTCCCCTTACCCGAACCAAGGATATTCTGAAGGACGTTGCCGGAATTCGCCGGGCAGACCAAATCCTCTGCGGGTTCTCCATGGAAACGGAGAACCTCATTGAAAATTCCCGGGGAAAATTAGAACGAAAAGGACTGGATATGATTGCCGCCAACAGCCTGCGAACGGAAGGGGCCGGCTTCGGCACCGACACCAACGTGATCACGGTGATCACCAAAGATCTGGTTCGGGAACTGCCGATCCAATCCAAATTCGACGCGGCGGGTGAGCTGCTCACCATGGCGCGTGCAATGGCGGAGCGAAAATAATTTTACTTACTTATATGGTTATTTAGAAAAACGCGCCTTCTCCGCGGGGGAGGAGGCCGCACCGCTCGATGATATCGAGCAGAGAGAGGGTTTTTATGTTATTTAGTGAAAACAATGCAGACATTCTGTACAACGAGATTACCGGCGCGTATCTGGATCGAGGGTACATGCATGGCGAAGGTCTGACCAAGGATCAGGTAAATCGGTCCAGAGACCTGTTCAAGGCCATGGCCTACGACCTGATTGACCGGGGCGATGAAACCGGACGAATCCATACACCGGAAATTCTAACCGTGTGGAAGAACCACCTTCATCCCGGCGATCCGGAACCGGAGGACGGCTGGCTGCAGCATTGCTACATGTTCCTTCGGAATCAGCTGTTCCCCCATCTTCCGGGACCGGCGGATGCCGACACCTTCCGCCAGCAGCGGAACAACCTGCTCCAGCTGATGCGCGGCGTATTCATATACGAGCAGAAAACCCTTCCTTTCGATCCCACGAAAGATCTTCGCCTGCTCAGCGATGTTCAGATTGCGGCGGGCCACTTCAATCCGGAATATACCAAGATGCACAAGTTGATTCGGAACAAGTACATCTACGAATTCATGCGCATCGGTATCGATATTACACCGTACAACACCCTGGGGCACATCAGCGGTGTTCATTACGTTGCCATGTATATGGCCTATCAGCTGCACCAGGTGGGGATGCCGGTGGATCTGGGCATCATCTCCGGTGCCGCTGCCATGCATGACATCGGAAAATACGGCTGCCGCCCATTCGAAGAACAGCGGGTACCGTATCTTCATTACTATTACACCAACTACTGCCTCAGCCGAAATGCCCTTCCCACCATTGCGCATATCGCGGCCAATCACTCCACCTGGGACCTGGAACTGGAGAACCTTTCCGTGGAATCCCTGCTGCTCATCTATGCGGATTTCCGCGTAAAGAGCACCCGCGTGAAGGATAAAGAAGTCATTCACTTCTATTCCCTCAAGGAGGCCTTCGATGTCATCCTGAACAAGCTGGACAACGTGGATGCCGCCAAGCGCCATCGGTACGTAAAAGTCTATGCCAAGCTGAAGGATTTCGAGGATCTGATGATTGAGAACGGCGTCTCCGTGGACCTTCCGAAAGATGCCACCGCCCATTTCGATGAGCAGTGCATTCAGAAGCCGATTCCCCTGCGCCTCCGCCCGGCCTTGCTCCGGAACGACGAGGTGGTGCAGGAGCTGAAATTCCGGGCCATCGGCCACAACATCCGGTTGATGAGCCGCTTCGGCAACCCGGAGCAGTTCGCCAGCCTGATTGAATCCGCCCGCAGCTGCCAGCGCTGGAAGGATACCCGTACTTACATCACCATACTGGGGGAATATTCCACTTACATGTCGGAGGATCAGAAGAACCTGACCCTGAATTTCCTGTACGAAATGCTGGCCCATCAGGCCAGCGACATCCGGGAACAGGCGGCGGCGCTCATGGGCCGCATCGTGGCAAATTACCGGGAGGAATACAAAAAGGAGCTGCCGAAGGATGTCCCTTCGCCGAACATCACCTCCACCAACATTTATCAATTTGAAACATTCCTGGTAAAAATACTGAACCCGGACTACAAGGTGACCGACCACCACCGGAAATGGATTACTTCCTGTGCGGACTTCTACGTAGAAGCTGCTCTGAACAACTGCAATCCGGCACGCCGGCACTTCTATTTCGATGTGCTGGAGAAATATTACGATTCGGACGATGTATCGGAAGCGCGAATTGTCGTTTTGATGATTACCGCCCTCCGGATTAACCCGGCCTGGTGCCCGGACTCCTTTATTCAGACCATCCGCTTCTTTTCCAAGAATATGCTGGGTTCCTTCTCTCAGGATGTGGACCTGATTACCTTGGACGTGATGGATCACTATTTCGGCGATACCATGGAAAACTTCACGGATATCCGCCGAAGGAATATCCTGGGGCTGTCGGGAGAAACCCTTACCGACAAAGAGCTTTCCACCATGTTCCTGGACAATCTGAAAACCCGCACTTCCTGGAACCGAAAGATGGCCAACGTTCGGTATATGCTGGAATCCGTGCATACCGAGGTGGGACAGGCCCGCATCCTTCAGATTGCGATTCACCTGGCCAACCTGATTAAGAACAGCGAGACCGTCACCGTTCGCCGATATGCGGCCAAGGTTCTGTTCCAAATCCTGCCGGATCTCACATCGGATCAGGCCAACGAGCTGATGATTGAAGTTTTCAACGGATTGGAAATTGAGGATTACCAGTTCAGCCGGTCCCTGCCGAAGGTGCTGGGTGTTATCACCCTGTACCTTCCGCCAAAGGAGCTGGATGAGGTGATTGACGAACTGGAGAAGATGCTGAACAACGGCGTGGAGCGTTCTGCCTGTGCGGCCCTTCAGACCATTGCCGTCATTCTGGAAGAATGCAGTATCTACAAATTCAAAGAAAAGGACGGCGTCATGGAAGCCCGGACCTCCCGACTGCTGGGGCTCCTTATGAAGGGTTTTGCTTATTACCGTGCGCCGATCTCTCAGGAAGCCTTCCGCATGATTGGCGAAAGAATCTTCCACAGCAAAAAGCTCACCCCGGAGCAGAAACACGACCTCGCGGCCCGCTGCTTCAAACGGCTGGTAACCATTATCCCGTTTTCCGCCAAGGAACGGGAGGATTTGCAGTTCTACAATAACTCGGCCGGGCTGCTGAACATCTATCGCTTTATATCGGAATACCAGACGGAGGTGGGCGACTTCCATTTCCCGGAAACGAAGAAGATTGCATTCTTCCCGGGAACCTTCGACCCGTTCAGTCTGGGGCACAAGGCCATCGCCTCCACCATCCGGAACATGGGGTATCAAGTATATCTGGCCATCGACGAATTCTCCTGGTCCAAGAAGACCCTGCCCCACATGTTGCGGGAGGAAATTCTCACCATGTCCATCGCCGATGAAGAGAATCTCTATGTTTTCCCGGATGATATTTCCGTCAACATCGCCAATCCGAAGGATTTGGCCGAACTGCGCAGCCTGTTCCCGAATCAAGAGGTCTACATTGCAATGGGCTCTGATGTGGTGAAGAACGCTTCTTGCTACCGGATGGAGCCTTGCGAAAACTCCATTCATTCTTTTAACCACATCGTCTTCGCGCGAGATGCTAAGAATGTGGATGCTGAAACCGGTGAGGCCTATCCGATTACGGGAGAGGTCATCCACCTGAAGCTGAAGAAGTACTACGAAGATATCAGTTCCACCAAGATTCGGGACAACATCGATATGGGGAGGGATATTTCCAACCTGCTGGACCCGATTGTGCAGAACTACATCTACGACAACAACCTCTATTCCAGAGAGCCGGCGTACAAGCACGTACTGCAGGCGCAGGATTTGAAGATTAGCGATTACAAGCACGACAACTATGCGGCCATCGCCAACATGCGGGAGGAACTGAGCGGCCGGGGCTACGATTTCGACGCCCTGTGGAACTACCTCTCCCACGAGGACACCCGAACCCTCTACGTGGAGAGCGGACACAAGAACCGAAAGGTTTCTGCTTTTGCGGCGGCACGAAGATTTGAGACCCACGATTTGCTGACGGAATTTCAGGATCCGAAGATTACCGCCACCATTCGAAACCAGGCCCACGGGGGTATTGCGGTGATTGGTGCATTCTACTCTAACGCCAACCGCTCTGTCAGCAATCTGAACCAGATTCTTCTGACGGAACTGCTCACCGGTCTGCTGGCCAAGGACTACGCCTATGCGGTCTACCATCCGATGGACCCAAGCGGTTACAGCGGTGCCACCATCGATGCGCTGCGCAGGCAGGGTTTTGTAAATATTTCAGATACCGCCGCTCATCCGGTGTACGCGGTGGATCTCACCGACCCGATTGTCATTTTCCGGGATGTGGAGACGGTCATCAAGGCGCCGCTGAACAAGATTCCAAAGGTCCAAAAGGCTGTCGACGATGCCCACAACCGACTGCTGAGCACCTTCACCCAGATGTTCCCGGGGAAATTGGTGATTTCCTTCAACACCAGCGCGGTGTACAGCAAAATCGTGGATTTGGTGGCACTGGACAACGGCGTGTCCACCGTTCCGGATCCGGCCCTAAAGCGCGGACCGTATCTGGCGGTACCGTTCGGAAAAGCTCTCTCCGATGTGGCCGTTCCGAACACGGTAACGAAAGCCCTCTATACGGAGAAGTATTTCCGAAACGACCTGTCCGGCTTCACCGTAGGCGCATCGGAGAATTATCCTTCCTTGAAGAATCAGGCACGAATGCTGAAGTCCTTCAACCGGCCGGTAATTCTCATCGACGATCTGCTCCACAAGGGTCAGCGGATGAACAACATCGACCCGATTCTCCGAGCACAGAATGTGGACGTGCACAAAATCATCGTGGGACTCCTTACGGGAAATGCCCGGGATACCATGAGCGTCCGGGGCCGGGAGGTGGAGTCGGCGTACTTCATCCCGACCATTTCCATGTGGCTCAACGAGCGGGACTGCTACCCGTTCATCGGCGGGGACAGCATCGAACGGCCGGACGGCTCCGCGTCACGCTCCGTTAATTTTATCCTGCCGTACACCAGCTTTAACTTCGTGGGCGGCAAGAATTTGGAGCACATTTACAAATACTCCATGACCTGCCTGGAGAACGCTCGAGACATCCTTCAGGTGCTGGAACAGGAGTACCAGGCCACCTTCGGAAAGAAACTAACCATCCGGCGGCTGGGGGCCATCCTCAGCAATCCGAGAATGCCGGTGCTGGGGGCTGACCTGGAATACGACGAGCACCTTTCCCCGTCTCAGTACGTGGAAAGTGATATCCGGAAGGCGCAGCGCCTCAGCCTGTACCGAGAATGCGAATTGGAGGAATAGACAATGCATATTCATGATCTGGTAAAAGAAACCCTCTCCCTGCGAAAGTGTCCGGTGATTCCGGGCACCAGGGCTCGGGTGAATATCGTGGCGCTGGGGGATGTGGGCACCACCATGCTCATCGGCCTCAAGCTTCTGGGCGGCGATGTGATTGAGTCCATCGGCATCTGCGATATTCGGAAGGAAAATACCGCACGGCTGGAAATGGAAATGAATCAGATTGGATACCCCTTCGGCGGGCCGGCGCTTCCGTCCGTGGAGGTGGTACCGGAAGAAGAACTCTTTGCCGGAGATGTGCTGATTTTCTGCGCCAGCCGGGGAATTCCGCCGGTGGAGCCCGGCTCCAATGTAGATGTGCGGATGGCGCAGCTGGAGGCCAACCGGGACATCATCCGGCATTACGCCGGACTGGCACGAGATGCCCGGTATCAGGGGCTGGTATGCGTGGTCAGCGATCCGGTGGACAACCTTTGTGCGGCGTTCCTGGATGAATCCGGGCTGGAGCCGTGGCAAATTCAGGGATACGGCCTTGGGGTCATGCACAAAAGAGCGGAATATTACGCCTCCAAAGATTCCCGTTTCGCCTCCTATCTCACGGAAGGACGGGCCTTCGGTCCTCACGGGAAAGACCTGGTGATTGCCAACAGCATTGACCGGTACGACGATGCCCTTTCCCGGGAATTGACGGAGCGGACGGTTCGGGCCAACATCGCCGTCCGGGACCTGGGCTTCAAGCCGTATATCGCACCGGCCCTTTCCTCTGCCGCACTGTCCATCCTCCTCACACTCCGAGGCGAATGGCACTACGGATCCCTGTACCTGGGTACTCTGGAACGGGGTGCATTTCTGGGAATGAAAAACCGCCTTACGGAAAGCGGCTGGGAATGGGAGGATTTGGACCTTCCAGAGGAGCTTTACGAAAGGATTCGAAACGCTTATGAAAACCTCTGCGAAATCCGATAATGAGATTCATAATAACAAGTCAAAAGAACTTCTGGTGATTCGTCCCATCTGCGAGATGCTGGGGCGAATCGGCCGGATGGAACAGGTGCTGGGGGACTGCCTGACCCGATTGGAAGCAGAAGGCGTCCGGGTCACTCTGGTGGAAAAAGTCTCCGAGCTGGAGGATATTCCCATGCCCGGAAAAAAGGTGATTTTCGCCATCTGCCTCTCGGAGTCCGGCGTCAACCTGGAATACTACCGGCTGCTGGAAGCCTTCCGGCTCCATCCCCACTGCCTGGACGGTTCCGTGGGAGGAATTATCGTGGACGGCGCCAGCGACCTGTACACCAAGGCGTTGGCCCGCCGCATGGCCTTCTCCGCCAACAGTTCGGGCTGCACCTTTCCCGGGAAACCCCTGGTGGAAGCCACCGGCACCCTGGCGAACTTCCGGGTGCTGAGCCAGATCACGGGAAAGCCGGTGGAAGAAGTCTACGCCCTTCAGGTAGAAAATCTGATGCGAAAGGTTCTGGACTTCAATCTGCCCGATGCCGGGTGGCGCCATCCGGATGACGCCTCGTCTGCGTCCCCGCTTCACATTGCCGCCATCCATGCCAGTTCCCGAAAAACCTCCAACACGCTTCTTCTATGGGATATGATTCGGCGAAACCTGCCGGAGGGCACCACAGTGGAAGAGGTTTCCCTCCGGAACGGCTCCATTCAGGATTGTCGCGGCTGTACCTTCGAGGCCTGCCGTCACTTCGGCGAGAAAGAAGATTGCTTTTACGGCGGAATCATGACGGAGCAGGTTTTCCCCGCCATCCTTCGCAGCGATGCGGTCATGCTAATTTCACCGAATTACAACGATGCCCTGAGCGCCAACCTCACCGCTATGGTCAACCGGCTCACTGCACTGTTTCGGACCCATGATTTTAGTAAAAAAAGAATCTACAGTCTGGTGGTTTCCGGCTACAGCGGCGGCGATATCGTGTCGGAACAGATTCTGGGGGCCTTCTGCTTCAACAAGAACTTCATCCTGCCGGGGCGATTTGCCATCGTGGAAACCGCCAACGACCCCGGCGCCATCCTGGATGTGCCGGGGATTGAGGGCAAAGCGAGAACCTTTGCGAAACATATGTGGTGATGGGTTTTGGCTGCGACTTAAGCAGGTGCTATTATGCATTTAACCAAATGATGTGAATTGCGGTGTATCTCCGATCATGCGGAGCACACTTAAGAGAATCAGATGCGTCTGATTCTCTTTTTTTGTTTTTCACTTTTCTTGCGATTTCCACCGGTGTGCTTACTCGGGTTTAAAAACAGGGTAGTATAGTTTTTTTATCCCTGGTTTCAGTCCTTTTTGTTCCAAGCATATTGTGCTTAGAACTATTTCTGATAGGATGGAACCATGAAATTTCAGAGATGTACGCGCGCGCACCGTTATTGCAAGTCCAATATAGTTTCAGCGTTTGCCATTAAGATTTGACAGGAACTATATTTGATTTTAAAATAAGGAGAGACAGAATAGATGAGTACGAGAAGGAAGTACAAAACCTACAAAGAATTGTCGTTTACCGATGATTTTCTGTTCTGCAATATCATGCAGAACAATCCGGACATTTGCAAAGAATTGGTGGAACTGCTGCTGGACCGAAAGGTTGGCAAAGTGGCTTACAGTGAAACTCAGAAATCCATCGATCTCGCCTTGGATCAGAAAGGGGTTCGCTTGGACGTCTACTTTGAAGACGATCTCAGTACCGCATACAACATTGAAATGCAGACCTCCAATACCGGAAATCTACCGAAACGAAGTCGTTATTACCAAGGTACCGTTGATTTAAATATGATTAGCTCCGGAGCCGGTTACGACGAACTGAAAAAGAGCTACATCATTTTCATCAACACCTTCGATCTGTTCGGAAAAGGATTTCCGAAATACACCTTTGAAAATATCTGTCAGGAATCATCGGATCTTCATCTGGATGATGGTACGGTTAAGGTGTTCATCAATGCCAAAAGCACGATTCCGGGCATATCCCCGGAGCTGCAAGGCTTTCTCCGCTACCTCTGCGGGGATAACCCGAATACGCCGCTCACCGATCGAATTCAGAACGAGGTCGTTAAATCCCGAAATAATGTACGATGGGAGAGGAGCTATATGTTGTTGGAAGAAAAATACAAAGCTTTTTTCGCTGAGGGGCGTGCGGAAGGACGTGAGCTTGGCCTAGAGGAAGGACGTGAAGAAGGTCGTGCGGAAGGCCGTGCGCTTGGCCTGGAGGAAGGTCGCGCGGAAGGCCGCACAGATACTATCCTTGAAATGTTTGAATCCGGGTACCTTCCACTGGAAGTAGCACTCAAGGAAACCGGCCTTGCTTCCGAAGCAGCACTGCAAGCCTATATTAAGAAGCGAAAGGAATCAGCAGATTATCCTAATGCAAAATAACTGAATAACCGGAAGAGCGGAATGGAGATTGGCCATTCCGCTCTTTTTTGGTGTTCACTTTTTGGGGTCTTCGTTTTTATTCCACCTCCGGCAGCTGGGCCACCAGCGCCTCGCAGAAAATGCCCGAAAGCGACAGGCGAAGGGCTATTCTTCTTCAAAAATGCTCAGATCGTCCCAGGAAAGCAGCTTCGCTTTAATCGGGAACAGGTTGATTTCCTCCGGATACTCCTCGCTGATCAGCTCCGCCCCCAGGTGGCGGTACATCTGCTCCGCATTGTCGTTTCCCTTGAAGACATCTATTACCATTTGACCGTATCCCTGGGTTTTCGCGCAGCGGCCCATGTGCTCGATCAGCTTGCGGCCCAGCCCTTTACCCCGAGCCGCTTCCGTCAGGAACAACTTTTCCAGCCAGAAGGCGCCCAAAACCTCCGGCGACGGCAATCCGCTGGTGAACCCCAGGAACGTGCGGTCCCCCGCCTCCGTCACTTCTTCGGCAATCCAGAACTCGCCCCCCGGCTGCAGCCAGTCTCCCCGCATCCGCTGCACGGTGTCCTCCTGGTTGATGGACGTGATCAGCCGGGAATCCACGATGCCCTGATACGTGGTGTTATATATTTCCTTGTATAAAGCGGCACAAAGCTCCATATCGGAGGCTTTTGCCGGACGAATTTCTATGCTCATATCTTCTCTCCGTTCTAACTATTCTATACTTTCTGTGCTTCCGGTTCTTTGCTTCCTATGCTTCCGGTTCTCCCGGATTCCGGTGCTCTGCTCGGTCGAAAAAAGCCTTAAGTGCGCTTTGATATCCCGCCGGGTTCTCGTAATAGGATACCGCATGCTCCGCGCCGTCAATCCACAGGATATCTTTATCCGCCGCGCCGCAGGCCTGATAGTTCCGAATGGCATGGGACGGCGGTACGAATTTGTCTGCGGTTCCGTGAATGAACAGACTTGGAATCCGGCATTTCCGAAGGGCGTGTTCCGCATCCGCTTCCTGCATTCCGAAATGCGCTTTCCGCTGGCATCGCCGGTCAAAGCTCTGCATGAACGGAAACGCCGGCAGGTGAAACCATTTTTTTAGGCAAAGGGCGCAGATATCCTTCATGGAGGTGTACCCGCAGTCCGCAATCATCCCCCGCACGTTGGGCGGAAGGGTCAGGCCGGAAGCGCAGGACACGGTGGCCGCCCCCATCGACACGCCGTACAGGTAGATCGGCAGGCCTTTTTTGTTGTGGCTCTCGATGAAATCCAGCCAGTCCAGCACGTCGTACTTCTCCCTGGCGCCGAAGGTGATGTACTCCCCGCCGCTTTTGCCGCAGCCCCGTTGATCGATCGTCAGCAGGTCGCAGTTGTTGTCGTGGAGCCACCGGGCGGCTCCGGCAAAGTCCTTCAGGGAGTTGGTCCGGTACCCGTGGGCGCAAAGTATAATCCGCTTAGGATTCTCGCATCGCAGATAGCGGCCGAACAGCGGGGTGTCGTCCACGGTGGAACAAATCTCCAATTCGTCCTGTTCCCGGTTCTTCAACCACTCTTGATCCTGTTCCGGAATCCGCCCGTACCGATCCAACGGCACAGCTTTGGCATTCCCACCATTCTTTTTCTTTCCGCCGTAGCTCCACAGGCTCTTCCGCGCCACTGTAAAATCAAAAAGCTGATTGCAGACAGCGGTATATCCCAGGGCTGTCCCGGCAGCTGCCGCAGCACCGATTATTTTTGTGCGATTCCTATTCTTGCTTCCCATACGCCCTCTCCCTTGGTTATCAATGCGTTCATGCAGGATTTTCGATACTGAAATTCTAACACATCCCCCGCCCGCCTTCAATCGCTGCCGGTGGGTTTGCATTCCAATTTCATTGGCAATTATCTCTTGGATATGTTATTATGTAATAACTATAGCGTAACTCTACAAAAATGAGGTGTTTCATGCTTGCTTTATACCTTCAGATGCTGGATTCGCCGGAAGATCAGTCTGAGTTTGAAAAACTATACCATACGCATCGCGATTTAATGTATTTCATTGCATATAATGTTCTCCACGATCACCAGCGCGCGGAAGATGCCGTCAGCGAGACTTTTCTTCGCCTTGCACAGTGCTTTTCTCGAGTTTTGGAAATCGGGCCGGTAGACTCTCTTCCCGTGAAACGATACGTTGCCGTAAGCGTGAAGCATCTTTCGCTGAACATGATTGCCCGCACTAAGAACCACCCGGAAACCGAGTTTGACGATTACAAGCTTCCGCTTATTACAGAAGAATCCATGAATGCACTTCTGGAACAGGAAACATTGGATAGGACCTTAGCCGCATTGAACGAGCTCCCCGAAAAATATCGGGCGGCATTGCAGTTGTATGCCGTATACGGGCATGATATTTCCGAAATATCAAAGTTTCTTCGGATTTCCGACGGTGCTGTATACAAGCGAATTCAACGTGCTCGTAAAATGCTTATAGACAAACTTAAATGACGCCCGGTATCCAAACCGGACGTCATTTTTTTCCGTTATTTTTCTGCAGAACGCAATCCACACACATTCAGCAGCACCTGCACCACTGCGGCAATTCCGCACGGAGCCACCGCCATCCAATAGCTTGTCAGGTATTCTGCCTTTCCGGCATCATTCACGGTGTAGATTCCTCCTGCACTTCGAACCCCGGCATAGACCAGTACAATTACCAGGAACAGATCCAGAATCGCCACCAATTGCAGAAGCTTTCGGTCGCTGCCGAATACCCCGTCTTTCTTTTGGGCAAGCAGAGAAAACAAAAGCACACCGCAACTGAACGCGGTTAGGATTAACAGCTTTTCGACAATTGAGCTAAAAGTATAAGATGGGGTTGTGCCGAATCGGAACGGTTCCGTTCCGCGAAAGAGAATCCCTTCCCCATACTTGCTGTCCATGAGCCATAATGTTGCCGTTAAGCAAACAGATAGTAGAAGAGTTGTCTTTTTGATTTTTGTCATATTTGATACCCACTTTCTAATACTTATTATCAAGCACTTTATTGAATGTAATTGTACTCATAGAAATTTGCTTTTTCCGAATGTCCCGTACAGTCCTTTTTAACATAATACGATCCGGCATGTTTGTAATACTTATCTATCGCGGTATTCTTTTTATATGAGTACTTTTTTACTGCATACGAGAAATAAGCACTATTCGGAGCATATCTTTCTGCTGCCGACTTGAGATCCGATGCCAAAGTTCCTAATGCCCCGATGGTTATACTACCTGGCAATGTTGCCGATAATGCATGTGCAATTATCGTGGCAATAGTTCCGGTTGCAAGATTCTTTATTTTACTTTTTGTATTAACATTATTGTTTTTATATGTTTTAACATATTTCGTGTAATCTGCACTCTTTCCCTTCTGCGGTTTTTTTGAGTAGACTGATGTACGACCTCTCGGAGTAATATCACCAGACGAAGATTCATTAATCGTTACAATATTTCCGTTAACGACTAATGTTCCGTCTTTTGTGAGAGATACAGTATCGTGTTTCTCTCCCTCATATACATCCATTTGTACAGTTCCCTCTTCATTTTTTTCAATTTCAAGATTATTAATTTCGCCGTTATCAAATGTTATGTCATATTGGATTTTTTCTTCATCGGTTATATTCCGTACTTCTAACGATTCAGGGGAAATTCCAAACCGAGAAAACAATTTTTCATCAGCGACCACAGCCTTTTTTTCTTCAGATGTAAGTGCCTTCCCATTCACAGTAATTTGATTTCCATTCTCCTCAGAATCTGCAAATCCAACAGCTGTGAACATACTCATCATCACAACAGTCAACAACAATGCTACTAACTTTTTCATTTGATTTCTCCTTTCAGAAATTATAAAAATCCTATCTTTTAACACAGTTATGCTCCAATATCGTTAGCTTTGCGGTAAAGTTCTTATTGTCATAAGTCGAACTTATACATTTATGTTTATCTTATTATTCTAATTTACGACTATTCGTGATACTTTTGTAAATATGTCAATTTTTTCTTTTCGATAAACCTTGAACTTCGCACATACTCGATATTTTCCCTTAGAAACGTTCTTTTGCTTTGTCAGTAATAAATTAATAGAGTTTGTTGAACCACTCCAAGTCTGTATTTTTACCCACGCTCCTTTCGTTAAGCGTTCTAATTGCATAGAAACACTTATTTTTACTGTTTCTCCTTTGATGCCCTTTGCTCTAGCAGTTGCTTTTGCAATGCCTTTATTGCTTATTTCTAAGACAACATTTCCTCCGTAAGAATTTGCATATCTCTCATTATTTTCACAATCATCAATTGGCATACCTGCGAGAGCATAACTCTGCAGGCAACCGAGACATATAAAAAGCACACACACAAATATCCTCACAGTAGTTTTTTTCACACCTCGACCTCCTTTCTTTGACTTTATGGGCTTCTATAAATATAACAATTACACTGGAGCATTCTGGACAAAAATGCTCTTTCATATTACAATTTAATTATTGATGACCAATATTCAAGAAGGAGTTCTCCGATGACTTTTCATGAATTAATTATCCAGTCCATAGATTCAGAAATAACCCAATACGAATTAGAGAAAGAACAATGCTTGGAGCATGTTTATTCCGATAAACATCGACGCATAATAAAGAAGGCCAAAAGAATTGCTGAAAGCAATCTTAACGGTTCATCAAAAAGGATGAGAAGAATTCACAAGCGCTATATTCTAATCGCTGCGCTCATCTCTATTCTTCTTATGGCAATGATCATTTCTTCAATTGCTGAAAGGAAACCGGGATATTCCATGAATATCGAAAAGCGCAAACATGAATGGAACATTACTTTTGAAAAAGCTCCCGGAACCATAACTAAACCTTTCACCTATCAACGGGGTGATACCCCTGTAGGCTACCGCGCGAAGGAACTTTACAGCGACGAAGAAACGTATATTTTTGACTATACTGATGAGAAAAACCCGGAAATTGGGTTCAATTACGACCAGTCGAAGCTTTCCGAAAGCACATCTTTCGGACTCGATTGCGAAAATGATTATATGAAATTTGAAAAACTTGATGGAGTTAAAACCATTGTTTCAAAAAAGGGAAACGGCTACTCCCTGTTCTGGATTCAAGGAAACAACATGTTTTTTATGTGTGGAAATTGCGACTTAAAAACTTTAAAAGAATATAAAAGCAGCATCCACCCCATCCAATAAGACCCAATTAGAACATCAATGTAGCGAAAACGGAAAAGTCTAATAATGACGAAAACAAATAAAAAAACGGGAGTACAACCGATTGGATAAACCGAAAAGCTGTGCTCCCGTTTTGTGTTCTAAATAGTAAAAGTACGCCCTGTTCAGCAGAAGTAATTCCCATCCTTGCAAAAGTAAATTCAGGTACAGGATAAAACTAGGTTCTTCACTTCTCTACTGAACGCAATCCACACACATTCAGCAGCACCTGCACCGCTGCGGCAATTCCGCACGGAGCCACCGCCATCCAATAGCTTGTCAGGTATTCTGCCTTTCCGGCATCATTCACGGTGTAGATTCCTCCTGCACTTCGAACCCCGGCATAGACCAGTACAATTACCAGGAACAGATCCAGAATCGCCACCAATTGCAGAAGCTTTCGGTCGCTGCCGAATACCCCGTCTTTCTTTTTGGCAGGCAGAGAAAGCAAGAGCACGCCGCAACTGAACACGGTTAGAACTAACAGCTTTTCGACAATTGAGCTAAAAGTATAAGATGGGGTTATGCCGAATCGGAACGGTTCCGTTCCGCGAAAGAGAATCCCTTCCCCATACTTGCTGTCCATGAGCCATAATGCTGCCAGCATGCAAACAGACAGCATCAATGTTGTGAATTTTATTTTCCTTGCGTTGGTCATGTTTGTCACCTACTTCCTAAGTGATATGTCCTGTTTAGATGATTATAACAATTTAGTCTTTTTTCGCAACATCTTTCCCTATTTGTATTTCCTATATCGGAGGTCCCTTCCGGCGCGGTTCGCGCTCGACTCCCCGCAAACCCATTGATTTTGGTTTTCAGGCGCGAACCACCGCCCGAAAAATCAGCAGCAACCGGCTCGGCCTCCGATAAAGTTCGCGCTCGCCTCCCTGCAAAGCCATTGAATTCGGTTTCCGGGCGCGAACCACCGCCCGAAAAATCAGCAACGACCGGCCCGGGCTCCGGAAAAGTTCGCGCTCGCCTCCCTGCAAAGCCATTGAATTCGGTTTCCGGGCGCGAACCGCCGCCCCGCAAATCTGCAGCAACCGGCTCGGTCTCCGATAAAGTTCGCGCTCGCCTCTCCGCTAAGCCAATGAATTCGGTTTTCGAGCGCGAACCTCTGCCTCGGAATTCCTGAAACGGCCGTCCCGGGAGCCCGGGCCGGCCGCGAAAGAAAGCCCCGGCGGGAATGAAACGCTCATTCCCGCCGGGGCTCCATTTATTCTCATGTGTAAAAGAAAAGTCTACAGTGCCTTCTTAATGGCATCCAACAGCTCGTCGAATTCTTCGTACGCCGGAACATCCGGATACTCCGCCCGGATGGATTCCGGACTCTTGAACAGGAATCCCGCCTTGCTGGCCTGAATCATTCCCAGGTCGTTGAAGCTGTCACCCGCCGCGATGGTCTCGAAGCCGATGGACTGCAGGCCCCGAACCGTTGTCAGCTTGGATTTCTCACAGCGCATCCGGAAATCATCAATCATTCCGTCTTCCCCAATCACCAGCTCGTTGCAGAAAAGGGTTGGATATCCCAGCTTCTTCATCAGCGGCTGTGCGAACTGCAGAAAGGTATCGCTGATAATGATTACCTGTGTAATGGAACGAAGCTCGTCCAAGAATTCTTTGGCACCCGGCAGCGGATCGATTTTTTCGATGGTTGCCTGCACGTCCTTCAGTCCCAAGCCGTGCTCTCTCAGAATGTCCAACCGGTAATTCATCAGCTTGTTGTAATCCGGCTCGTCTCTCGTGGTTCTCTTCAGTTCCGGGATTCCCGCTTCTTCCGCAAACGCAATCCAGATTTCCGGTACCAGAACGCCTTCCATATCCAGGCATACAATATTCATATTCTCTTCTCTCCTTTTTACTATTTTACAAAAAATCTTGACTAATTATATCAATAATCACAAATTTTTGCAAGTTAAAAAGCAGACCACTAGCGTCCTAATTTCTCTCGAGCCAGAATCGCTGCGCCGTAGGCACCGGCGTACCGGCCGTTCTCCATGGGCAGAACTTCCCGGTGAAGTTTTTCCGACAGAAGTTTTGCAAAGAACGGATTATCGCTGAGACCGCCGGTAACGATGACCGTATCCATCAGCTCCTTCCGCTGCATCAGCGCAACTACTTTTACCGCCACGGAATTGATCACCCCCGCCGCGATTTCGTCCTTCTCCTTGCCCTCGCCCATGTAGCTGATGACTTCGGATTCCGCAAAAACCGTGCAGATGGAACTCAGCGGCAGTGGCTTTCCCTTCGCCGCCAGATCGAACAGCTCCCCGATGGTCACTCCAAGCCGGTTGGCCATCACCTCGATGAACTTCCCGGTTCCGGCCGCGCACTTATCGTTCATCAGAAAATCCACCGCCCGGCCGCTTTTCACGTTGATGAATTTGGTGTCCTGCCCGCCGATGTCCACGATGGAGCAGTCCCGCCCAATCATCTCGTATCCGCCCCGGCCGTGGCACGAAATCTCCGTAATCACCTTGTCCGCGTAGTCCACGGAAATCCGCCCGTACCCGGTGGCCACAATCCGGCAATCCTCCACGCTTCCCAGCTCTTCCGTCAGCCCGTCCAGAATAATTCCGGACGTAATCTTGCTGTTCCAACCGGTGGGCATCACCTTGAATTCCGGTTCCCCGTTCTCCCGGAGAATGCAGATTTTTGACGCCGTGGAGCCAATGTCGATTCCAATGTAGTTCATAGTTTCCTCGCCTAAAAATAAATTTCTTTTCGTCTAACCATACCGATGGCGCCGGTTGTTGAATTCGTTATCCAAACCTTCGATGCCGATGTATTCCAGCTTCTGTTCCTCGGCCAGCTTGCGGATGGCATCGATATCCTCTTGATGGATTAACAGCGAAATGCCGCAGCATACCGACAGTTCCCGGGGAGTCGGACTGATCTGGGCGTACATGCCGGCTCCTTTTACCGCCTGATACATGGCCAGCCCATCTGTATGGGTGTTGAATAGTATATAGTAGTGTTTCATGGTTTTATTCTAACATACAGAGACTGCGTCCGCCAGAAGGGGACGCAGTCCGTGTTCCTGTGTAAGGATGGGGGGATAAGTTATTCGCCGATGACTTCGCAGAACGCTTCGATTCTGGTCTTCAGCTGCTGTGCGTCTGCATCGGTGTAGTCGGTTTCGATGCGCAGTACCGGAATGTTCTCCTCCTGCAGTCTCTTCTCCAGGGTTGCACCTTCGATGTCGTAGGTCTGACAGAACTTCAGGGTGACGTCGATAACGCCGTCCACGTCATATTCTTTCGCCAGGCGAACCACGTCGTCGAATCTTCCGGTGTTCGGTGTGAAGCATGCGCAGTTGATGCCCATGTATCTCTCGGCAATCTTGTCGATCATCTCGTCGACGGTCTTGCCGCTTTCGTCCACATTGTTCTCGAAGTAGCGGGTTCCGGTGCAGGTCTCTTCGCAGACAACGGCAGCGCCGGAGGTCTCGATCAGGTTGTGCATCTTCCAGTTCGGAATTGCCATTGGTGTTCCGGTTACCAGGATTCTCTTGGTGCCTGCCGGGAACACGCTGACGCCGTCCTTCACTCTCTGATCCAGCTCATCGCACAGGGTGTTTACCATCTGGGTGAATCTTTCCGGATCGTCATAGTATGCAATCTGGGAGATCAGCAGGGTGTCGGTTCCGCTGATTGGAATGTTCTTTTCTTTTCTCAGGTCGTACAGTCTCTTAAGAGCGGATCTCTTTGCATTGATTTTCTTGATGTTCTCTGCCAGGTTCTCCGCAGTAACTTCGTTTCCGGTTTCCTTCTCCACCAGTGCTTTCAGCTCCCGGATTTCCTCGGCCCACTTCTTCACGTCCTTATCTCTCTTCATCTGCGGAAGATCCATTACGTGCATCGGAACGTCGGTTCCCAGAATCTCGTATGCTTTCTTCTTGCCGTCGCAAGTGGTCTCACCGATGTATACATCGGCCAGACGATAGAACGGACATGTTCTGTCGAAACGCGCACCCAGCATCGCCTTGATCAGCGGGCAGGTGTTGGCCGGCAGGTACTTCTCGCCGCCCGGAACCCAGAACTGAGAACCGGCACAGAGACCGGTTGCAATTCCGCCTGCAGCGAAAATCACTTCGTCCGGAACGTATGCGCAGAAGGTGCCAAATACCTTTCCGCCTTTTTCCCTGAAATCTACCAGCTCTGCCGGACGAACGCCGTGAACCTCTGCCAGTACGAAATCAAAGTAGTCCATCTTCTCCGGTCTGTTTTCCTGGGACAGGAATACGTCGCCGATTGCACCCGGAAGCACGTTGCACAGGACATCGTGGTTGTCCACGTCCATTCCGAGATCTTTCCACATCTGATGATAATCTGCCATTCTTATTTCCTCCTGTATCAAAAATACTCTTTCCATATGCGTAGTCGTATCAATACCTCTTTGTCTCTAGTGTAACACCCGTTTTTCAACAGAAGAAATAGATATCTTTCGCAGTTAAGCTGGTTTAACATCTGTATTTTCTATAGGTTAATTGATTAATAATTTTAATAGGTTTTATTAAATAGTTTAGTTTAACAAATCGATTAGCCGGTGGTATATTATAGGTGTCGAAGGAATTCGGCAGTGACAACTAAATACACCATACAATATAGGAGGTATCATTATGAGAAATATGTACAATGTAATTGGTATGATTATTCTGGTAGTTAGCGCAGCTCTCGGAATCGTATTCACTGTTGCAATGGACGCGGTCTCAGCTGGTTCCGGTGCACAGATTGTGCTGATGGTCCTCATACTCGCATCCATGGGTGCTTTCGATGTAACATCCTACGAGATGCTCAAATAACATATAGTTGTTCTTCAATATTATTCGGCATGCATCCTCACGGGGGTGTGTGCCCTACCCCAAAGCTATCAATACCTATTATTACCAATACAAAGTAAAAGGAAGCGGCGAGTCCGCTTCCTTTTACTTTGCAATATATTCTTCCAACATTTCATTCACACAACCTCGAATCAGATGGATGATTTTCATACAGTCCGCTTCTTTCATCCCCGCCTTTCGACCGACAGCCATAAGCTCCTTTTCCCCCGGATTTTTTCCGTTTCCATCCACCGTTGTAGTATGCTCGCCGTAATAGGTGCTGCTATAGGTCAAATCATATGCCGGACTGAGATGCCACTGATTCTCTTCCTCATCATACAGAAATGAGAAATTCTTCGAGTGGTCATCTCTGTTGTGCGCAAAAACATTGAAGCACATAATTCGAAACATCCCTTCCATATCCGACGTGTTGTTTCCCGTCAGTATCTTCGTAAGCTTCATCAAGCTGTTGTAATCCAGACTCGGTTGTGTATAGTCCAATTCCAGAAGTGCCGCGGCTGTCAGCATGTGCCGTTTCTTCTTTTTACCGTCTTCATCGGACCGATCAAACCTTGTTACTCCAAAATATCCTTTGCAATTTTTTGATAAAAATAGTTTTGTCTCCGGCATAAGGATTCCGCACGCTTTCGCACAGACGGAATAATCATACTCCATTTTTCCGGCATCTTTCGAATCTACATGCGCGGGAAATTTTATAATCCAATCCGTTCCGTCAATTTCCGTTAATATTTTGGGGCGAGCACCACCGCTAGATCCACCAAGATAGAATAATTCATCCAATTTGTCGGAGTATTCCGTGTTCAGAATGCTCCGACACTGCTCCGCCAATTCGTCCAAATTATCCTCATCCGTTTTCGGAGCAATGCTCATTTCCGGGCGATACTCCAATGCTCCCATTCCGGAAGATCCCACGATGGCCAACCGATCCAACACCGTAATTAAATCCATTGAAATATTTCGTTCCTTCAATAATCGACTTAACAGCAGCCTGCCCCAATTATCCGGCAAGCTATCTGCAAAAACGCCAAACAGTCCATCAAAACAACTTTCCGATGGTACGAAAACCTTCTTTTCCGGAGGAAGGGAAAATGGGCTAATCGAAAAGCCATTTCTTAACCATTCTTCACTATACTGGAATGCAACCTTATGCGAATTTGTCATTGCCAGCGTTCCCACATGCCGATTGTCATAAAACACATTGAGCGTATCATTTGTTTTCATTTATGACCTCCTGAATATCTTGATAGGGAACCGCGGTAAAAAGATTTCGCAATTCGCCGGCAATGTCCAATGCCATCGCAATTCGCGTCAATGATAACAGTGAAATCTGTCCCGTCTGCTCAAACCGCTTAATGGAGCCGTAGCTGACACCGCTTATGTCCGCCAGCTTCTGCTGTGAAATAGACCGTCTACGACGAATATTCCGTACTCTGTCCGCCAGTTTTTGATTCAATTCTTCTGCCGTTTCCCATACCAATGCACTCATTTTCGCCTTCTTTCTACAGCTAATATATTGTCTATAATCGCTCATTTTTGCCATTTATGGATAATATATGAGCTATAGTTATTATATCATATTCTTCCGGATTTTTGAATAAGCACAAAAAAGGCAACGGCCGAAACCGCTGCCCTTCCACGATTCATTACGCTCTTGCCGCCTCACAAACCGCTTCCACAAAAGTCGGGTGTGGGTGAATGGTGTTTGCCACTTCTTCAATGGTCAATCCATTGGCAATTGCTACTGCCAGCTCTCCGATGATATCGGTGGCTCTGCCGCACATCAGCTGTGCACCCAGCAGTGTGTGATCTTCCTTGCTGGCAACCAGCTTGATGAATCCGCGATCCAACTCCTCGATGATGGTCTTGCCGTTGGCAGAAGTCGGGAACTTCTTGGTAATTACATCGATGCCCGCTTCCTTCGCTTCGTCCTGCGTCAGTCCAACGGAAGCGATTTCAGGAGATGTGTAAATGCATCCTGCAACCACGTTCATGTTGATTTCCGGCTCTTTGCCGTTCATGATCGCCACCGCATTTCGGCCCTCTGCCGTTGCGGTGTGGGCCAGCATGGTTCCGCCGATGGCATCCCCGATTCCGTAGATGGACGGAATCTCCGTGCGATAGCAATCGTCCACCTGCAGGAAACCTCTTGCGCCCAGCAGCTTCTCTTCCAGCTCTTCACTGAACACGCCCTTGGTCACCGGACGTCTTCCTGTGCATACCAGGATGTGGTCTGCTTCCACTTCCTGAACTTTGTCCTTCTCCTTGTAAAAGCATACCAGGCGGCCGTTGCGTTCTTCGATCTTCTCTACCATCGCGTTGGTATGCGTATCGATGCCTCTGTTCTTGAAGTTCATCTTCAAGCTGCGGCCCAGCTCCTTGTCCATGTTCGGCAGGAGGCGATCCATGGCTTCCACAACGGTAACATTCGTTCCCAGGTCGCTGTAGATGGTCGCAAACTCGATACCGATAACGCCGCCGCCGATGATCACGAAGTCCTTCATGATTTCGCCTCGAAGCTCCAGTAATCCGGTGCTGTCCAGCACGCCCGGCAGATCTGCACCCGGAATCGGCGGTGTTGCCGGTTCCGAACCGGTTGCGATCATGATGTTAGCAGCGGTCAGTTCCGATACCTCTTCGTTTCCGCTGATTTCAACGGTGTGTCCGTCCGTAACCTTTGCGGTTCCCGCTACGAAATCCACCTTCTTTTTCTTCAGCAAGAACATGATTCCATCTCTCAACGTCTCGGAAACCTCGCACTTCCGGTCGATGATGCGGTTCAAATCTGCTTTTACGCCCTCGGCGGAAACGCCGATGTTCGCAGACTGAGTGGCAATGCGATACGCATCGGAAGAATGCATCATCGTTTTGGTCGGCACGCAGCCCCGGTTCAGGCAGGTTCCGCCCACCAGGTCCTTTTCCACCAGCGCTACCTTCATGCCGAAATCTGCCGCTTCATATGCGGCTTCGTATCCGCCCGGTCCGGCTCCGATAATCACCAGATCATACTGAAATTCGCTCATAATCCTACCTCCTGCTTTACTCCATCTGCAGAGTAATCTGCTCAATCACCTTTGCTGCAATTGCCTGCTCTTCCTTTGTTTCGAACCGATCCAAATCCAGTCCTGTCAGCGCTTTCTTCTTGTATATTGCCCCCTTCAGCAGCTCCTCGATTTCCGGGAAAACGTCGGTTTCCAGCGAATCCGAATAGATTTTCGCCTCCTGAATCACGCCTCCCACTACGTGCAGCTGAATGGTTACGCTTCCGAAATCCAACCGATTGTCGATTTCCACATCGAACGGAATGCGGCGGCCCAGGCGCCACTCGTCCGAGCGATAGCGATCGTACAATGCTCGAACATCCGGATCCTCAATGGATGGCAGCGGCTCTTCCACCGGTGCCCCCTGATACACCTCGCCGAACGCCTGAATCAGCGCATCCTCCACTTCCTTCAGTGTCAGCTCCGGACGAAACTCCGTCAGATTCGTTACCCGAGAACGTACCGAGTCCACGCCTTTGGACTTCAGCTTCGCTGTGGAAACGTTCAGATAGCGGGAAAGCACATCCCGGTTTACATCCATCATGATGGTTCCGTGATGATAGCAATACTTTCCCCGTTTGAAATATGCATGACCGGAGAATTTCTTCCCATCAATGGTGAGGTCGTTTCGACCGTTTTTCTCCGCGTGAATTCCCAGAATCTGTACCGCCCGAAGGATGACCTCCGTCTGTTTCGCAACGTCGTACAAGCCTTCCTGTGCGATAAAGGTAAAATTAAGATTTCCCAGGTCGTGGTATACCGCACCGCCGCCGGAAACTCGTCTGGCTAAAGTGCAGCCGCCCTGCTCCATCTCTTCCAGGCGGCATTCCTTCCATGGGTTCTGGTTTCTGCCGATTACCACCGTATTGGCATTCTGCCACAGATACATGGTTACTTCATCCGGGTCTGCCCGGAATGTCAAATATTCTTCTACGGCCAGGTTCTTTGCCGGGTCGGTGCAGTCTGTGAGTATGTATTTTAATTTTGTCATGATTCTCCTGTGGATAAAGGCGCGAACCTTGCGGCCCGCGCCTTTACTGCAATGCATTTTATTCAGCTGTATACTTCAGAATCGGATGTCTCGCCGCACTCACTTCGTCCAGACGACGAACCGGTGTGGTTACCGGGCAAGCCATTACGCTTTCCGGCGACTCTATCATCTGCTTATGAATTGCGATGAATGCCTCGATGGCTTCATCCAGCACTTCCTTTGCCTCGGTCTCCGTCGGCTCAACCATGAGTGCTTCGTCCACGATCAGCGGGAAGTACATCGTTGGCGGATGGATTCCGTAATCCAGAAGTGCCTTCGCTACGTCCAGTGCGGATACGTGGCTTTCCTTGTGGAATTTCTCCAGGCTCATAACGAACTCGTGCATGCAAGTGTGGTCATATGCCATTGGATAGTAATCCTTCAGTTTCTCCATCATGTAGTTGGCATTGAGAACCGCATTCTTTGCCAGTTCCGGAACACCTTCCGCACCGATGGTGAGCAGGTATGTCAGCGCCTTCATGCAAACCAGGAAGTTGCCGTGGAATCCAGTCATATCTCCCAGGCTCTTCTCTGCACGAACGAAGCCGTCATCCTTGGAATAGGTTCCCGGCATGAACTTTGCCAGGAAGTCCTTGCAGCCTACCGGACCTGCACCCGGGCCGCCGCCGCCGTGCGGGGTGGAGAAGGTCTTGTGCAGATTCAGGTGAATGCAGTCAAAACCAATGTCTCCCGGACGAACCAGACCGATTACCGCGTTCAGGTTCGCACCGTCGTAGTAGCACAGACCGCCGGCCTCGTGTACCATTCTGGTGATTTCCATAATATTGTCGTCGAAAATACCTACCGTATTCGGGTTGGTCAGCATCAATCCGGCAGTCTTCTCGCTGAGATGTGCCTTCAGATCGTCCAGGTCAATCATTCCCTTTTCGTTGGACTTGATGACAACAACCTTGAAGCCGGCCATTGCAGCGCTGGCTGGGTTGGTTCCGTGAGCGGAGTCCGGAATGATGATTTCCTTACGCTGATTCTCGCCTCTGGATTCGTGATAGGACTTAATCAGGAGAAGTCCGGTGAATTCACCCTGTGCGCCGGCAGCCGGCTGCAGAGTGATGCGATCCATTCCGGTGATTTCGCCCAGGTCGTGTTCCAGCATTTCCATAGCCTTGCACGCACCGTATACGGACCACTCCGGCTGCAGCGGATGGATGTTGGTAAATCCAGGCAGCGCGGCCATCTTCTCGTTGATTCTCGGGTTGTGCTTCATGGTGCAGGAACCCAGCGGATAGAATCCGTCATTTACACCGCGGGATGCTTTTGCCAGTTCGGTGTAATGTCTGCCCATTTCGTTCTCGGAAATTTCCGGCAGCGCTGCTTCTTTCTTTCTCAGTGCTGCCTGTGGCAGTTTAATTTCTACATCGCATTCCGGAAAGATGTCCTGGCCACGGCCCGGCATGCTTCTTTCAAAAATCAGTTTCATGCGCTGAACACCTCCTTAGCGATTTCTACTACATCATCCATATCTTCCTTCGAGTTCAGCTCGGTGCAGCACCACAGAATCTCGGTATCGCTGAGCTTCAGTCCGCCCAGGATGCCGTTGTCTTCCAGTGCATCCAGCAGCTGATCGGCGTTCGGGCAGGTGGTTACGAATTCATGGAAGAATTCACCCTCATATGCTCTCTTCATGCCGATTTCCTCGAACTTCTCTGCCAGATAGTGTGCCTTCGAAGTGCACAGGGTGGCTACCTGCTTCAGTCCCTTCGGACCGATAGTTGCCAGGTAGATGGACGCCTTCAGTGCGCAAAGAGCCTCGTTGGAGCAGATGTTGCTGGCTGCCTTCTCTCTCCGGATGTGCTGCTCTCTTGCCTGAAGTGTCAGAACGAATCCTCTTTCGCCCTGAGAATCCTTTGTTTCACCAACGAGACGACCTACGATCTTACGCATGTTCTTCTCGGTGGTTGCCAGAATTCCAAGGTATGGACCGCCGTAAGCCAGTCCCAGTCCCAGAGGCTGTCCCTCTGCCACAACGACATCTGCACCGATTTCGCCCGGTGTCTTCAGAACGCCTAGGGCAATCGGGTTCACGCTCATAATCAGCTGTGCGCCGGCACCGTGAACGATTTCTGCGATTGCATCCGCATCTTCGATGATTCCGTTGAAGTTCGGATACTGCATCAGGAAGCAAGCGGCTTTGTCGTCTGCCTCCAGCGTTTCCTTCAGTGCGGCCAGATCGGTCGCGCCAGCTGCTGCCGGAATTGTTTTTACCACGGAATCCTTACCGAACGCGTAGGTCTTGATTACGCTGAGGATTCTCTTGTCTACGGTATCGGATACATAGATTGTGGAATGCTTCCGATCCTGTGTCATTGCGCATGCTTCTGCCGCTGCGGAAGCGCCGTCGTACATGGATGCGTTGGCAATGTCCATGTCGGTCAGCTGGCACATCATGGTCTGGTATTCAAAGATGGACTGCAGGATACCCTGGCTGATTTCTGCCTGATACGGTGTGTAGGCAGTCAGGAATTCTTCCTTGTTGGCAATCGCATCTACCGCTGCAGGTACGTAGTGATTGTACGCGCCTGCACCCCGGAAAATCGAATCAAAGACAACGTTGTCCGATGCCAGCTCTTCCATGATCTGGCTTACTTCGATTTCCGACTTTCCCTTTGGCAGGTTCAGCTCACCCTGAACCCGTGCTTCCGCCGGGATGTCCTTAAAGAGGTCGTCGAAATCCGCATAGCCGATTTCGTTCAGCATTTTCAGCTGTTCCTCTTTTGTATTCGGAATAAAAGTCCCCATTTCTTTTTGGTCCTCTCTTTTATAAGCTTTTTTTACGCTTCTTCTTCTTCAACAAACTTATCGTACGCTTCCTCATCCAGCAGCTCTTCGGTCTCTGTGATGTTTCCAACGCGAACGAACCATGCGTCATACGGATGCTCGTTAATTGCTTCCGGTGCATCCAGCAGCTCTTCGTTTACTTCCAGAACGGTTGCGGAAACCGGGGAAAGTACGTCTTCTACAGCCTTTACGGACTCGATGTCACCCAGTGCTTCGCCTACTTCGATCTCATCGTCTACTTCCGGCAGGTTTACGAATACCAGGTCGCCCATGCTGCTCTGTGCAAAGTCGGTGATTCCGATGTACGCCTCGTCTCCTTCGTAACGTACCCACTCGTGAGATTTCGAATACTTCAGTTCGTTAGTATTAGCCATTATATGTTCCTCCTGTTTTACAGTAAAAATAATTGTCGTGTTCTATTTCTCTCTCTTGTAGAATGGCAGTTTCACCATTTCTGCATCGATCATTCTTCCGCGAACCTCTACCTGGCAAGCCGCACCGATTTCTCTGTCCGCTGCTTCAACGATTGCCATCGCATAGGATCCCTTGAGGTAAGGCAGGAATGTTCCGGATGTGGTTACGCCCACTTTCTTTCCGTCTCTGTATACGTCGCATTCCTCTCTCAGAATTCCTCTTCCGGTAACCTTCAGGCCCACTCTGCGCTGCTTCAGCGGAGTTGCTGCCTCGATGGCTTCCTTACCGATGAATTCCGGCTTGTCCATCTTTACGGCAAATCCCAGGCCGGCAACCTTCGGGGAAATCTCGTCGTTCATTTCGTGTCCGTACAGAGGCATTGCTGCTTCCATTCTCAGCGTATCTCTTGCACCCAGGCCGCATGGAAGAATTCCATATTCCTGACCTGCATCCATCAGCAGTTCCCAAGCTTCCACCGCTCTGTCTGCCGGCATGTAGATTTCGAAACCATCTTCGCCGGTGTATCCGGTACGGGAAATCATGCACGGAATTCCCTGCATCTCGGTGTCAAATACGCAAGTATAGTATCCTGCCGGGATTGCTTCCGGCTTCGCAACCTTCGCCAGAACCTTCTCGGAGTTCGGACCCTGCAGTGCCAGCTGGCCCCACTCTGCGGATACGTTGGACAGTTCTACACCGTCAATCTTGTGATCCACCATCCACTGGAAATCCTTCTCGGTGTTTGCCGCATTTACAACGACGAAATAATCGTTGTCCGCCTTCTTGTAAACGATCAGATCGTCTACGGTACCACCGTTCTCATTGCACATTGGGCTGTATCTCGCACAGCCGTCTTTCAGATCCGTGTAGTCGTTCGTCAACACGTGATTCAGGAACTCCAGTGCCTTCTCGCCCTGAACCAGAATCTCTCCCATATGGGAAACGTCGAACAGACCGCACTCCGTCCGTACTGCCATATGCTCTTTTTTGATACCGGCTTCGTACTGAACCGGCAACAGAAAACCACCGAAGTCCACGATGCTTCCACCGTACTTCACATGGGTGTCATAAAGGGGTGTTTTTTTTCCTTCCACTTTTGTACCTCCATTCGTACATTAATTCTTTCCTATATTATCATTCACAAAATCCGCCGTCAATATGCCTAAACCCCTTGTGGAATAAGTTATTTTTTTATCTATTACAATTTTCTTTTACTGATTTTGTGCCCCCCGCAAAATAAAGGAAAATCAAAAAAGAAAAACAGGTATATGTTGGAGGCCATATACCTGTTTCTTCACTACGAAATTATTAATTAAGAAAGAACAATTAAGGAAAATGTTTTGCTGTCGTTTTGTTTGCTTTTCCTGACACCCATATAATAGCAAGCTTATATGTAGATTCGGTAAAGACTCCTTAGTCGTTGTATGTGGATACTGTAGCACTCTCCCAACACAGACGTGCACATTTCCGTCATATTCTTTCTCCCGCCGTCACTTAGTCGTTCAATCCCAGAATATCTCTGGCCACGAACACGCCGCTGGCGGATGCGTGGGACAGGGAATGGGTCACGCCGCTGCCGTCCCCGATGACGTACAGTCCCGGATACTTCGTCTCCAGATGTTCATCCAACTGCACTTCCATGTTGTAGAATTTCACTTCCACGCCGTAAAGCAATGTATCGTCGTTGGCGGTTCCCGGAGCGATCTTATCCAATGCGTAAATCATTTCGATAATTCCGTCCAGAATTCGCTTCGGCAGCACCAGACTCAAATCCCCCGGTGTCGCCTGCAATGTCGGAATTACCGTGTTGCGCTTCATTCTTTTTTCCGTACTCCGGCGGCCTCGCTCCAGATCGCCGAAACGCTGCACGATTACACCGCCTCCCAGCATATTGGACAGTCTGGCGATGCTTTCGCCGTACCCGTTGCTGTCTTTGAACGGCTCGGAGAAGTGCTTGGACACCAGCAGGGCAAAGTTGGTATTCTCCGTCTTCTTGTCCGCTCCGTCGAAGCTGTGGCCGTTCACCGTCACGATTCCGTTGGTATTTTCGTTTACCACAAAACCCTGTGGATTCATGCAGAACGTCCGCACGTTGTCCTCGAACTTCTTGGTGCGGTATACGATTTTGCTCTCGTACAGCTGATCCGTCAGATCCTCAAAAATCACCGACGGCAGTTCCACCCGAACGCCCAGGTCCACGCGGTTGGAGCTGGTTGGAATCTCCAGATCCCGGCACAGCTTCTCCATCCACTTGCTGCCGCTTCGGCCCACGGAGATGATGCACTTGTCGCACTCCGCCGTGCTGCCGTCTCGGCCGATGACCCGGTAGGTCCCGTCTTCCAGCGCCTCCACCGTTTCCACCGGTGCGCGGAAGTGGAAGTCCACCTTGTCCTGCAGCTCTTTATAAATATTTTCCAGAACGATATAGTTCACGTCCGTTCCCAGATGGCGAACGGATGCGTTCAGCAATGTAAGTTTGTTCTGCATGCAGATCTTCTTGAACTTGGACCCCACGGTGGAATACTTCTTCGTATCGCCGCCGCCCTTGGCGCAATTGATTTCATCCACGTAATTCATCAATTCCAGCGCCTTCTCCCGGCCGATATATTCGTACAGCGTCCCGCCAAAATCGTTGGTAATGTTGTACTTCCCGTCAGAGAACGCGCCGGCGCCGCCGAAGCCGTTCATGATAGCGCAAGTCGGGCAGTTGATGCAAGCTTTTACATTTTTTCCGTCGATGGGACATTTTCTCTTCTCCAAAGGATTTCCCTCTTCGAAAACGCCCACCTTCAATTCCGGATTCTTTTTTGTCAGCTCATAGGCTGAGAAAATTCCTCCCGGGCCGGCACCCACGATGATTACGTCATACTTCATACTTCTCGCTCCTTGCTTTTGTCGCATTTGTTTTTATGGTATTGCGAAAGCCTTAGAGATACTCAATCTTGCTGGTATTTCGCCAAATCCCCATTTTCTCCGCTTCGCGAATCAGATCCTCCCGGAAGTCCGGATGGGCAATGCTGATCAGCATCTCCGCCCGCTGCCAGGTGGATTTACCCTTCAGATTCACCGCACCGAATTCGGTCACCACGTAGTTCACCGCAGCTCTCGGCGTCGTCACGATGGATCCCGCCGGAAGTACCGGATGAATCAGAGAATGCAGCTTTCCGTTGGAATCCCGCCGCGTGGAATGAGTGCACATAAAACTCTTGCCGTTCTTCGACGCAAAAGCCCCCTGCACGAAGTCCAGCTGTCCGCCGGTTCCGCTCACCTGGCGATACCCCGCGCTCTCCGAACAAACCTGGCCGAACAGGTCCAGACCGATACAGCTGTTGATGGAGATGAAATTATCGATCTCCGAAATAGTGTGCACGTTATTCACGTAATCCACCGGCGCGCAGCAGCAAATCGGGTTGTCATCGATAAAATCATACAGCGCTTTACTGCCCACCGCCGCGGTGTAGACGCTGAGACCCTTGTCCCGAGTCTTGTTGTTGGTGAGCTTGCCCGCGTAGTACAGATTCATAAAAGCATCCACCAGCACTTCGCTGTGTCCGCCCAGGTCCCGGATATCCGACTCGGCCAGCATTTTGCCGATGCTGTTGGGAACCGCGCCGATTCCCAGCTGCAGCACACTGCCATTGCGAATTTCGCTGACGATGTATTCCGCAATCCGGCGGTCCTCCGGATCCGCATCCTTCGGCAAGGACTCCGGAATGTCCGGGCTGTCCCCTTCGATGATGTAATTCACATCCGAAATATTGATATGGGATTCGTACCCCAAAGCAATCGGCATCTTCTCGTTGACTTCCACAATCACCTTCTTGGACGCCTTGATAATTCCGTGCAGGTCCGCATTGGTCGGCCCGAAATTGAAGTTGCCGTATTTGTCCATCGGCGCTACCTGAATGCAGCAGATGTCGAACTGATTTCCCTCCAAGGACCAATACAACGGCTCTTCGTTGAACATGATCGGCACGTACCACGTATTTCCGGACTCCGACATTCTCCGGTCCATTCCCGTAAAATGAGAAGAATAGAAGCGCACTCGCTCCACCGGCTGCTTCGCCTTAAACGTCTCCAAATAGTCGTTCCGCACCGCCACTTCCGTCTGAATCTCCACGCCCCGCAGCAGGGTGTCGTTCTTCAGGCGCTCTCCCAACGCTCGATCCATGTATACCGAGGTGCCTGTGCCTACACCGAAATGAAGGCGGTAGTTACTCTTGACCAGGCTGGCTGCAAACTCCGCAGAAATCAGTTTGGTCTTATACTCCCCCTGCACCTGTTTAATATCGTACATTCTGTCCCCTCCGTTATTCTAAGATCTCCTAAGAAATAACAAACATACCTTGTTGTATTCTATAATATTCCGAATAAAAAGACAAGTGAAGTTTGTATGTAGAGAACAAATTCACAGCATTAATAAGCGGCATCCTCGCGCCTTTCCCCGTCCCGTTAGCGAGCGGTCCGTATAAAATCGCATAAAAAAACACGAAGCGAAATGCTCCGTGTTTTCGTGGTGGGCTTGAGTGGACTCGAACCACCGACCTCACGCTTATCAGGCGTGCGCTCTAACCGGCTGAGCTACAAGCCCAAATAGGAAAAAACCGGCGACTTCCTAATTTCCCAGGCAGCTTCCCACCAAGTATCTTCAGCGCTGGAGAGCTTAACTTCTGTGTTCGGGATGGGAACAGGTGTATCCTCTCTGCTATAATCAC
>CAKQHH010000011.1 GCA_934234035.1 uncultured Clostridia bacterium
TAGTCTCAATTACAGTATAGTGGCGAATCCACGATATTACAAATGTGAGGTCATTTCATATTATCTTGTTCCTTCGTTACCGGGCACCACGTCTTTGGGACCGAACGGGCCGACCGCCGGGCCGGCGTGGTGCTCCCCTGCATCACATACCACCGGTTCCCCCAGGCATTTCACTCTAATCTACCCAACGGCCGCGAAGAAAAATGATGCAGGAACCTCTTTTCGGAGCGTTCCTGCATCATTTTTCCACCACTTCCCGACAAATTCCGGAAAGGAAAGAATTGACGACGCACGCCACATATACCCTCGTTCGTCGTCAATTCTAATCATCTTCTCGTGCCTTCTGCTCTATTCTGCAATCAGTGCTCGCACGAAGCGGATGGCAATCAACAACGGAAAAAATGCAATTATGTTATAGAAATGTCCCGTGATGTCCTTAACGTAGTACAGATATTCTATACCAACAAAGGTAATTATCAGAAGCACAATTGCAAAAATAAGCTCGCCGCGTGACAAGGTAACAATCTTTTTCATAACAGAAATCCTCTCTGAAATAACCGATTACTTCTTTTTTCGATAAGCAAAACTGAGTACTGCGCTAAGAAGCGTTTGCAAAACCAAAATAAAAATAAGAGTACGGACAACGCCTGTAATTTCCTGTTGGTTTGCCGCAATAGAATTCCGGTACATCCAAATTATCGGAAGTTCGGAAAGCAAGCTTAAGCAAAGCAGGATATATATATTCCCATAGGTTTTTCGATCATATTTTTTTATTGCCACTGCTTCTATTGTATGCAGGATCATAACTACAACGAAAAACATGAAGAAGGCATATATTAAGTATTGAGTTTTTTGAATGTATCGCATTTGCACCAACATTGAAATTCCAACAAGTGCAAATCCGATAATATTCTCAATATATCTTCTCATCACTCCGCCCTCCGCTTTATACACAGAACACCACTGGCTTTCATCTATTTTCATAATTGTACCATCTAGAAATTTAAAATAGCATTACTATGTAAAAAAAAGTTTCTTAAGATTTCTTAAGAAAAGAATCTTGGGTACCCCCGGCCTGGGGTTCGCGCTCGGAAACCGAGTTCTTTGGCTTTGCGGGCAGGCGGGCGCGAACCTTGCCGACCGCCGGGCCGACCGGCCGCATTCTTCCTTCAATAAAAAACCCTGCACAGGCAGCAATCGCTTGACGCTGACCGTGCAGGGTTTTAACTTTTCTATTCGTAGATTCTCTTAATGGTCTCGAATTTAATCATATTGGTGTTTCCGGTGATGCCGCTGAGCTTTCCGCCCATCATAATCACGTTGTCCCCCACTTCCAGGTTCAAGATCCGGGTGGCTTCCTTCATGGCATGGAAGAACAGCACATCCATGGATTCGTATTCCTCGCAAAGCACCGGAATAACGCCCCAGGAAAGGGCCAGCTTCCGGTATACCTTCGGGCGAATAGTGGTTCCGATAATCGGCACCGCATTTCGGAAACGGCTTACCATCCGCGCAGTGAGTCCGCTGACGGAGCTGACAATCACGCATTTCGCTTCCACATCGATGGCCATCTGGCAGGCGGAGTGGGAAATGGCGTCCAGAATATTCTTCGTGGTGAAATCTGTTTTTCGGAACCGATTCCGGTAATCGATTTTTTCCTCCGTATATTCCGCCACTTCCGCCATGGTACGCACTGCATCCACCGGATATTTTCCGGCGGCACTTTCTCCCGACAGCATCACCGCCGAAGCGCCCTCGTACACCGCGTTTGCCACATCGGAAATTTCCGCCCGGGTCGGACGAATGTTGTGAATCATGGATTCCAGCATTTCCGTTGCCACGATGACTCTTTTTCCCAGCATCCGGCACTTGGAGACAATCTGTTTCTGAATCGCCGGAACTTCCACAAAAGGAATTTCCACGCCCAGGTCGCCTCGGGCCACCATGATGCCGTCTACCACTTCCGAAATCGCTTCCACGTTGTCCACGCCGGACCGGTTCTCAATTTTCGCGATGATATCGATGTCCTGGCCGCCGTTCTCATCCAGGAAATTCCGCATTTCCAGCGCATCTTCCTTGGTGGACATAAAGGACGCCGCCACATAGTCCACGTCCTGCTCGATGCCGAACAGCAGATCCTTCTTGTCCTGCTCGCTGAGAAAGGCATTACTCATCAGCCGCCCCGGAAAATTCATGCTCTTCCGGTCGGACAGCTCGCCGCCGATATCCACCCGGCACAGCACATCATTGCCGTTAATTTCTTTTACCGTGCACACCACCAGGCCGTTGTTCACCAGCACCCGGTCGCCCTTCCGGAGGTCTTTGGCGAATCCCTTGTAGCTTACGGAAACCCGGCTCTCGTCCCCCTCGATATCCTCCGTGGTAAAGGTGAAATCCTGCCCGTCCGCCAGGGTAACCCGGTGGTCCTTGAACACGCCGATGCGATACTCCGGACCCTTGGTATCCAGCATGATCGGAATCGGCAGCTTCAGCTCCTCCCGAACCTTCCGAATCGTCCGGATTCGCTTCAAATGCTCCTCGTGATTTCCGTGGGAGAAGTTCAGCCGAGCCACGTTCAGCCCCGCTTTGCACATCTGGGTAAAAACAGCTTCCGACTCGCTGGCCGGTCCGATGGTGCAAATTATTTTCGTTTTTCTCATGGTCATACCCCCTTATTTATTTCTCTCTTTTCGATCTTATTTCTATTATAAATGTCCGGCGGCATTTATCAACCGCAACGCCGAGTTGTTTGTCGGAATTTTACGAAACCACGCTATTGAAGAAAAGTGGTAATATTACCGTTTTTCTTCAATCTGCACACCGTTCAATCTAGAGTTCCAAACTATTCTCCTTCAAAAGAAAATCGTAAATGCTCATCATCGTAATTCCGTCTTCATCTCTGCTAACGTTTATCACATCTTTTACGATGATTATTTTCTTAAAGGAGTCCTTCACATTAATCAAAGAAGCTTTTTCTTGACGAACCTTCTCCGCATCCGGCAAACGAAATGCGGACTGAATATAATATCTCCGGTTCCCCAGCGTCGCCACGAAATCGATTTCCAGTTGCTTTCTGGTGAGGTGTCCGTCTATTTTTTCTCGTTTATCCACAATCCCTACGTCCACCGAATACCCCCGTACCCGCAGTTCATTGAATATGATGTTTTCCATCAGGTGTGTTTCTTCCACCTGCCGAAAGCCTAGACGTGCATTTCGAAGTCCCACATCTTCGAAGTAATACTTAATCGGTGATCCGATATATTTTCGGCCTTTCACATTATATCGCTGGGCTTTCTGAATGATAAAAGCATCCTCAAGGTACTGAATATACTGCCGGATTGTATTTGAACTAATGGAAGATTGAATGTTGCTTCGAAAAGTTGCTTCCAGCTTGGTCGGATTGGTTAGTGAACCCACCGCCGAAGCAAGGATGTTCACCAAATCTTCCAATTCTTGAGTTTTTGCAATATTGTGCCGCTCCAGAATGTCTTTTAAATAAGTCTCTTCAAACAACTTTGAAAGATACTGCACCTTCTGCTCTTCGGTCTGCATGGTTGCACAAAGCGGAAGCCCCCCATACATAACGTAATCCGCCCAACCATGATAGACATCTCCGGAATACACCTGCATGAACTCGCTGAAAGAGAGGGGAAAAACATGAACTTCATCGCCTCTTCCTCGGAATTCCGTAAGTATATCATTTGACAAGAACTTTGAATTGCTGCCGGTAACATAGATATCTGCATTCGGATAATGAAGAAGTGAATTCAGCACTTCTTCAAAATTCTCCAGCATCTGAACCTCGTCCAACAAAATGTAATATTGCTTATCGTCAGGCATATGAGAATCGATGTAATCCAATAAAACCTCCGGATTTCGATACTCTCTGTTTTTCCACCGATCCAATTCCATCACAATAATGTTCTTTTCCGGGACCCCTTGTTCCAGCAAATACCGGTAAAACAATTTAAAGAGAAGATAAGACTTTCCGCATCGACGAATACCGGTAACCACTTTGATCATTCCGTTATGCATGCGATGAATCAATCGGTCCAAGTAGATATTTCGCTCTATATTCATAGCCCCTCCTTCACTTTGAATAAAAGTGGTAATATTACCTAATTTCTTCAATGAGATTGTACACCATCAAAACACTTAAGGCAATCCACGCCATTGAAAAAAAGTGGTAACATTACCACTTTTCTTCAATGATATTCCGTTCGTATTTTCTATACCGTAATCACCCGGTCCAGCTCGCCATAGGCTTCCAGCTGGTTCTTTCCGCCCACCAGCACGATGCCTCCTTCGGCAATGGCTTTTGCCAGAGGTTCCGCATACTTCGCCAGCTTCTCCGGCGTGGAATTCAGCACCCGCCGCCGCTCGGTGCAGCGGTCCTCGTAGGTTCGTCCGCTGAGGTACATGCTGTCCGCCCCGTTTCCTTTGAGGCGCGGCGTCAGCACCCGGGAGGACTCGGACACCGCCCCGATGATGAATCCGGTGAGGTCCGGAGCGGCGTCGGTGAACTCCTTCAGGAAGGTTCCCACGGTTTCGTATTTTTGTAAAGACTCTGCGCCCTTCGGATCCCGGTAGGAGTAGCAGGCCGTCAGTCCGGACACGCCGGCGGTCAGGCCGGTTCCGTAAGCGCCGCCCTGCACCCGGATGATATTCCAGAGGTACGCGTAGGAAACAATCCGCGCCGCCAGGGAAAGTTCTCCGTTCCACTGCGCGCCGAACTTGGTAATATCTCCGCCCCGGATGGCGAAGGAGATGTCCGCCGGAATTACGATGCCCTCTTTCCGGGCGCCCCACGGACGAACCGCCGGCTGCCCTTCCGCCTCCGGCGAAGCCGCTTCGCATTCGTCTGCCGACAAGCCCTTTCGGAATTCCGTCACCAGCGTCTGCACGTCGGCTTCCGTGCCCCCGGTGATGCTCAGCATCATTTTGTTCGGGTTCACGCAGCGGTGCAGCTCCCGGGTCAAGAGGTTCCGGAAGGAGGTCCAATCCCAGTTCTCTTCCTGCTTCTTCATCCACTCGTAGTAGGTCAGTCCGTCGGTGCATTCATTTACCACACCGGCACCGGTGAACATGGCCGTCAGCCGGCGCAGTCCCAGGGAGTGACCCGCCATGGCCATCTGCTGCTGCATATCGCCCCGGTCCTGCTTCAGCAGATTCCGAACCGCCTCTTCATCCAGCAGCTGCGTTTCCCTCAGCACTTCCGTCACCAGGGCCACCGCCGCTTCCAAATTCTTCGGCAGGGTGCTGAAGGTGGCGACCAGCTTCGCTTTATAGGATGCGCCGTCGTTGTTCTTCGAGAACGTTGCCGTGCTAAAATCAACATTTCCGCAATACAGACGGCTCCGGTTCAGCAGATCCGTCGGGGTGGACCGGCGGGTAGCGATTTTGCCCAGAATCTCCGTCAGGAAGGAAATCCGAGACAGCTCTTCCTCGGTCCGGTCCGTGATGTCGAAGAACGCCGTTACGTACAGGATGCCGCCGGTTGGGATATCGTGTACCAGCACCTTGGTGCCGTCCATGTCCCGCACTTCCGTGGGGATGTCCTCCGGCATATCCTGAATATCCGCCAACGTCAAGTGCGGCAGGCATTGCAGATCCTCCTCCGAATCCGTCTCCTCCTGCCATTCCTGCAGCTCTTTCTCCTGATGCCGGAAGGCTTCCTTCTCCGCCGAATCCCAGGATGCTTCCTCGTCCCGAAGCCGCTGCTCCTCTGCCTTTCGCCGTTCTTCGCCCGCCGTGCGGGAAGGTTCCATAATAACCTCGCAGCGGTGGTCGTTGTCCAGATAGACTTCCCGAAGGAGCTCCTCGAAGTATCCTTGGTCGGCTTTCTCCCGAAGCTTCTCGAAAATATCTCCCACCTGCAGGTTGGCTTCCGGCTTTCCGCCGTACAGCCAGCTCTCCAGGATGTTAAAGCTGTAAATCAAACCCGACGGGTAGGAGCCGAAATCCCGCTCCCGCATGATGAATTCCGTATTGGCCAGGGCGGAATCCAGCTCCTCCCGGTCCAATCCTTCTTTTACCAGACGATTCAGCTCATCGTGAATCAGGGTGCGGATGAGATCCGTATTCTCCGGCGCGTAATTCCGGACTTCGATGCGGGCGTAAGGCTGACGCACGGAATCCATCACGGAGACGATCACGTCCTCGGCCAGACCCCGGTCCAGAATGCATTTTACCAGCGGGGAATGGTTGTTGTGGGCGATGACGCTGTGCAGCACGTGCATGGCCACCAGCTTCTCCCGGTCATCGTAATCGCCGATCACGCCGCCCCAGGCAATCCGCATCCGCGGCTCCTTTTCCTCATCCGGTGCAATCTCGTAGGTGACTCTGCAGCTTCCGCCGTCCACCGGCGTTTGCTTTGGCGGGAAGTGAACCGGCTCGGTCCGACCAAAATTCTTCAGGTATTCGTCCTGAAGAATGCCCAGCACTTCGTCGATATCCAGATTTCCGTCCAGGCAGATGTAGGCATTGGACGGTGCATAGAATTTCCGGTGGGTGTCGATGAAATCTTCGTAGGTCAGATCCGGAATACTCTTCGGGTCGCCGCCGGAATTGAATCGATACGGCGTATCCGGCAGCATCGCCCGGCACATGGCATCCTCCAGCAGCTCGTCGGCGTTGGCCATGGCCCCCTTCATTTCGTTGAACACCACACCCTTGTAAGACGGCGTCCCGGCTTCATCGAAAGCGTAATGCCAGCCCTCCTGCCGGAAAATATTCGGGTTCCGGTAGATGGCCGGATGCAGCACCGCATCCATGTACACCCGCATTAGATTGATGAAATCCTTGTTGTTCTTGCTGGCCACCGGGTATAACGTCTTATCCGGAAAGGTCATGGCATTCAGGAAGGTGTTCAGGGAATTCTTCACTAGCTCTACAAAAGGCTCCTTCACCGGATACCGATCCGACCCACACAGCACCGAATGCTCCAGAATGTGAAACACCCCGGTGTCGTTCCACGGCAGCGTCTTGAAGGCAATTCCAAAGGTCTTGTTTTCCTCCGCCCGGTCCAGCCAGATCAGCTTCAATCCGGTGGCTTCGTGTTCCATCTGAATCAAGGTTCCCTGCAGCTCCTCCAAAGGCACCCGCCGCTGCACCCGAAACCCGTGCAGTACCTCATTTACTTCCAACTCTCTATGCTCCTGCATCGTCATACGCATTCCCTTTCTTCTATATTATAGGTAGTGATCTTCCACTTTTTCCGCCGCATACCGGTCCGTCGCCTCCGCAACATCCGGCTCTTCCTCCGGCACCGCTTCTTCCGCAGATTCCGCCGGCACCGCCTCCGCAAACGTCTGGCTCAGCGTCGGCTGCTCCTCCTCCGGAGACTTCTTCTTCCCTCGCCGAGAAGCGGCATGTCCCGCCGGAACGTACTCCTTCGGATCCCGCACCTTCTTTCGGTTTCTCATAAAAAGAACCAGCGCCGCCACGTAGAACACCGGGGTAAAAACAAGAACGAAGGTCACCACCGTCCGGTCCATATCCGATGTGACTTCATTTCCCGGAAGCACCATTAGCAGCGGGCACAGCCACAAAGCGTGCAGGAACCAAGGAACGATCATGGCGCCTTCCCGAGACCCCTTCCACAGCAAAAAGCTCATGATTACCATGGTGAAGAACGGGCTCAAAATGGTGTTCCAGCGCACGTCCGCCGGGACCGCACCGCCGCCCAAAGTGGTGAGGGCCGAAAGCAGTCCCACAAAGCCCAGGACAATCCAGAATCCCCCGTGGAGATAGCTCCGGAAGGCATACCGGTCAAAACTCGGCTGTTTCTCGCTGCGGCACAGGAAATACCAGCAGAGGAATTCCTCCACCGCCGCCATCAGCACGCCCAGCACCAGGCCGCCGGCCGTGGTGCCGATTTTTAGGTGAAACGCTCCTTCCACCACGTAATCCCGCAGCGCACCTTCCAGCACCAGCACCAGCAGTGCCGTGCAAAACCCGTATATCAGTCCGCGCCGGATTCGCTTGCCCGGCGTCCATTCTTTTTTTACATCATTCGTCATTTCCCATTCCTCCTGATTTCGAAACTATGCCCCATTATACCCTATCCCCGGATTGAACGCAAAAAACATCCGGCGCTCCTGAACCTGTCAGAAGCGCCGTTTTCTGTTTCGCTATATTCCGGTTACGAAAATTTCGATTCCGATGAGAATCAGGATTACGCCCCCCAGCACCGTGGCTTTGTCCGCCAACTTATCGCCGAATTTCTTTCCGAAGCGCAATCCCACCAGACAGACGACCAGCGTGGTCACCGCGATCAGGAGAGAAGCGATGAAGGCTTTGGACGCGTTGTAGCCGGAAATGGTAAAGCCCACCGACAGGGCGTCGATGGAGGTGGCCACCCCCTGTAAAAGCAGGGTCGTCAGGCCCAGTTCCGCCGAATTTTCCGGAGCTGCCGCCTTCTCATCGCAGCGTTCTTCGGAATGCGCCGAATCGCCGGAGCCGCCTTCCCGCTGATTCCGAATTCCTTCCAGCAGCATTTTGCCGCCGATGTACAGGAGCAGCAGCAGAGCAATCCACGGAATGTACTTTTGGAAAGCCTGAAAGGCTTCCGCAATGGTGTGGACGCAAAACCAGCCGATCATGGGCATGGCAAACTGGAACCCGGCGTAGGTTCCGGCGATGCCCAAGGTCTTTCCCTTGGACATGCGGGTCTCGTTCAGCCCGTTCACGATGGACACGGAAAAGGCATCCATGGCCAGGCCCACGCCGAGCAAAACACTGTTTATTACAAAAACCATGTTCATCTCTTATTCGGTCATTCCCAGGAATTCGTATCCCGCCTCTTCCACCGCTGCTTTGACCGCATCGGCAGATACCGCCTGAGACAGGGTCAGCACCGCATTGCCGGCATCCTTATCCGGTGCCGCGCTCTCCACGCCATCCAGTGCCTCCAGTGCCTTCTTCACGTGAGCCTCGCAGTGCGGGCACATCATTCCTTTAATCTTAACTTCTGCTGTCATCTTCTGTTCCTCCTCTGTTTCATTGAGTTTCAATAACGATTCCATTTCTTTTTCGATCTCTTCCATCGACGTCGCCTGCTTCCGAAGCGGCCGATCTTTTCCGACATCGTGCATCCGGAACCGGTTCAGCCGCAGGGCGTTCATGCACACCGTAAAACTGGACAGGGACATGGCCGCCGCGCCCCACATGGGGTTCAGACTGATTCCGGCATACAGCCCCGCCGCCATCGGAATAAGCAGGATGTTATAGGCAAACGCCCAGAACAGGTTTTCGTGGATATTCCGAAGGGTGGCCCGGCTCAGCCGAACGGCCGCTGCCACATCGGAAAGGCGAGAATTCATCAGCACCACTTCCGCGGAGTCCACCGCCACATCCGTTCCGGCGCCAATGGCGATTCCGATATCCGCCCGGGTCAGGGCCGGCGCATCGTTGATTCCGTCGCCCACCATGGCCACGGTTCCGTGATCCTGAAGACGGCGAATCACCTGCTCCTTCCCTTCCGGCAGCACCCCGGCGATGACGTGCTTCACGCCCGCATCCCGGCCGATGGCTTCCGCCGTGTTTCGGTTGTCCCCGGTGAGCATGACCACTTCCACGCCCATGTTCCGCAGCTGCGCAATGGATTCTCGGGAATCCTCCCGCACCGTATCCGCCACGGCGATAATTCCCAGAAATTCATTGTCCCGGGTAAAATAAATCGGCGTTTTGCCGGAGGCGGCCAACCGGGCGGAGGCCTTCGTGCATTCTTCCGGAATTGAAATCCAGCTTCGGATGAATTTCTCCGAGCCTCCCACTATAGTACCGCCATCGATCAAACCTTGCAAGCCGTTTCCCGGAAGCACTTGAAAATCTTCCACTTCCGGCATCCCCGCCTTCTCCCCGGCGTATTCCACAATGGCTTTCCCCAATGGGTGTTCGCTGCGGTGTTCCAGAGCAGCGGCATATTTTAAGAGCGTTTCTTCCGAAATTCCTTCCGCCGGAAGGAGATCCGTCACCTTCGGCCGTCCTTCCGTAATAGTGCCGGTCTTGTCCAGAGCGACGATATTAATTTTACCCGCGTTCTCCAATGACTCCGAGGTCTTGAACAGGATGCCGTTCCGGGCGCCCATTCCGTTTCCCACCATGATGGCCACGGGGGTGGCCAGACCCAGGGCACACGGGCAGGAGATGACCAGGACGGTGATGGCGTGTTCCAGTGCCTGGGACACCGGCGCCCCCTGCAGCATCCAAAAGGCGAAGACCAGAACAGCGATGCCGATGACCGCCGGCACGAAAATGCCGGAGACTTTGTCCGCAATCCGAGCAATCGGGGCTTTCGTGCCCGCCGCATCGCTTACCAGCCGGATAATCTGCGCAAAAGTGGTGTCCTCGCCCACCCGGGTGGCCCGGCAGCGGAGATAACCGGATTGGCTGATGGTGGCGGCGGAGGTGGAGTCCCCCGGTGCCTTGTCCACCGGCACGGATTCGCCCGTCAGCGGGGATTCGTCCACGGCAGCGGTGCCTTCCAGCACCATGCCGTCCACCGGGATGGCGTCGCCGGATTTCACGATGTAGATGTCGCCGATCCGCACCGAATCCACCGGCACTTCCTGCAGCTCGCCGTCTCGCTCCAGCAATGCGGTCTTCGGTGCCATCTGCAGCAGGTTTTTCAGGGCATCGGTGGTGCGGCCTTTGGAAATGGATTCCAAAGTCTTTCCGATGGTGATCAGGGCCAGAATCATGGCCGCGGATTCGAAGTACAGCTGGTTGTGGTACAGCGGCATCAGGGCCATGTTATCCGTGCCGCCGGTGACCATGCGGGTCATCTTCAGCAGGATGAACAGAGACCAGAGAAAGGATACGCCGGAACCCAGGGCCACTAGGGTGTCCATGTTGGGCGCTCCGTGTCGCAGGGATTTGAAGCCGGAGCGGAAGAAGTCCCGGTTGATGGTCATGATGATCAGGGCCAGCAGCATCTGCAAAATCCCCAGTCCGATGTGGTTGTGGTTCAGAAAATCCGGCACCGGCCAGTTCAGCATGTTGTGGCCCATGGTGATGTACATGAGCACCAAAAGCACGCCGATGGAGAGCTTTAACCGGCGAAGGAGCTTCGGCGTCTCCCGATCCCGGAGGGCATCCTCTTCGGCCCGAAAACGCTCGGTCATTCCCGGACGTCCCTGACCGGCGGATTCTTTTTTTAGCTCCGCATCGTAGCCCGCATTCTGCACGGCAGATATCACGGACTCCGGCGATGCCTCCCCTTCCACCGTCATGGAATGGGTTAGCAGCGATACGGTCACGCGGTCCGCCCCCGGCACGCCGCTCACGGCTTTTTCCACGTGGGCCTGACAAGCGGCGCAGGTCATTCCCGTTACGATATATTGTTCCAAAATTCAATCCTCCTTATGTTGTCCATAATTTCAATCCCCCTAATTCTCTGCACCCTCGTCCTATTTCATCAGACGCTGCAGAAGCTCGCACAGCTCGTCCACGGTCTCGTCCTTGCCGGCACGAATGTCATCGGCCACGCAGCTGCGGATATGGCACCCCAGCAGCACCTTGTTAAAGCTGTTCAACGCGCTGGTGGCGGCAGAGGACTGCACCAGAATATCCGGGCAGTAGGCGTCGCTCTCCACCATTTTTTGCAAGCCCCGAATCTGCCCTTCGATGCGCTTCAGCCGGGTAAGCAGGGCCTTCTGCTCCTCTTCCGTTCTTTTCTTGTGCCGCGTCCCGCAGCAGCAACCATTCTCTATCATTTTGTTGTGCTCGTTGTTCATGTTGGTTCCTTTCCAGATACCCCCTCGGGGTATCCTCATATCCGATATGGTATACCCCCGAGGGGTATCTGTCAAGAGGATTTTGCCATTGGCGCCGGGACTTCTGTCGTTTCCCGGCGCCCCGGTGACCGCCCGGCAGACCATTGGGGCGGCCGGTTTGCTCCCCGCTCCCCGCGAGGCCTTATTCCTTCGTCCCGGGGAGCAAAATCTTCACACAATCGCCGGCCGCCGAGCGCCCTTTCGCCGGCAATCCGGCCGGCCTCAAAAAGCAGAAGCCGCCACACCTCCCGGTGCAGCGGCTTCTGCCACTTTCGCCCGTGCTTTCCCGCTATCCGCGTTTCAGCACTATCTGTTCATTTTTCTTCTGTAAAGTCCGACGGTGCCCAATCCCGCAATTCCCAGAATCAGCAGAATTGCATACAGCGGCATCTCGGAAGTGTCCCCGGTATCCGGTGTGGTCTTTTTACCCTGCTTCGTGTAGGTGTTCCGGAATTGAATGGTCTTGTTACCCCCGTAATTCCACTTCACGGACAGCGTTCCGTCCTGTTTATCCGTTACCACGGCCGTCACCTGATACGATGCGGAATCGTAAGTTATGTTTTTGTCGTCGCCCTTTTCTTCCATAATCTTGTAGTTATAGGTTCCGGCTTTCTCAAATGTGAGCTTGTCGAAGAGGATGTTTCCTTCCGAATCGTTCGTGGCCTTTCCCACCGTTTTTCCGTCTTCATCCTTCAGGATAAAGGTGAATTCGTCCTCCTTCAGCGTCCGGCCGGTCAGCTTCTTCCGAATCTTAATCCAATCCGTTACGGAGGATTTTACTTTATCCGTGCGGTACGTATTGGTAAAAGTAAACAGCGGTGCATCTGTCGTTTCCGTCGTTGCAGAGATTTTGCCCGTTCCGTCATCTTTCACCGTCACCTTCACGGTCTTCACTTCCGTGTCGTTGGCAACGCCCGGCTGATTTCCGGATTCTTGAATCTTATAGATGAAAGTCTTCTCCGTCTCATCGCCCAGATCATCCTTGTCAAAAGTGATGGTTCCGAAATTGATCTGACCCTTTGCGTCATTCTTCACTTCTGTTTTTTCCGGCATCGGTGCATCCGCATCCTCGGAAGTCAGTGTGAAGGTGAATTCCTCCGCCTGCAGACTCCGTCCTTTCAGCACCTTCAGGCCTTCCAAAGCCACATTTGCCTCACCGGACTTGTACCGGTTCTCGGAATCAAGGTGATCCGCACCTTCGGATTCCACCGACAGCGTTCCGTCTCCGTTATCCTCCACAAAGACCTGAACACCTTTCGCTTCCGTATTCTGCTGCATTGCATCGTTATCGGCAGGATCCTCGGTTACCACGTAGTTGATGACGTATCTTGCGCCGCCATCGATTTCCACCTTGTTCGCATATCCGTCCTGCACCATCTTTTCCAGTTTCGAAATGGTATAGGTAATCTTCCCAAAATGAATTTCCGCTTCCTTACCGCTTCCGGTAGTTCCGGTGGTTACCGGATCCATATCTTCATGACCGGCATAATACACGCTGAATCGGAACTGGCCATCCTTCACGGTCAGTTTATTTTCCTTCCCGCTCAGCAGAATTTTGGTTCCCTCTAAAGCGAGTTCCCCCTTCGCTTCGTAGGTATTCGTGAAGGTTGGGGTCTCCTCCTGTACGGCCTTCAGCGCGCCGTTTTCCCGAGTTACTTTTACTTTCAAGTTTTTCTCCTCGGTATCGTACGCCATTCCGGCTTTATCGCCCCGTTCTTCTTTTACCCGGAACGTGTATTCCCCTTCCTTGTAGAATTTCGCTTCTCCGAAGGAAATCGTCGCCTGCTCGCCGTTCGCCAAGCCGTTCAGTCTCGCGCTGTCCTCCGCCAACAGGACATCCTTGTCTGCAATCGCTTTCCGGGTCGCCTCATCCCCGGCTTCCAAAGCAAAGCGGAACTGCTCTTCCTTCTGCATCTTCCGGCCCGAAAGCTGCTTAATTCCGGTGATCACGGTGCTGGCCGGCGCGATGGTGAAGGTGTTCACGAACTTCGCCGAATCGCCATCACTGTACTTCGCCTGAACGTCCAGCTTATCGGTTCCGTCATCCTTTACCGTCACGGTAACCGTATGCTTCGCCGAATCGTTGATGACGTTCTGCACCTGTCCGCTTTCCGCAATCTCATATGTAAACTGCTTCTCTTTCAATCCATTCAGATCACTTTTGGTAAAACTAATTTCGTCAAAGGCAAAGGCAACCGAATTGTCCTTCTCCGGATGGATGGCAACGGTGGTGTTGTCCGGCATCGGTGCATTTTCCGTCACCGGCTTCAGGGTAAAGTTCCAGGAATCCCCTTTCTGGAAATCTCTTCCTTCCAGCTTCTTGGTTCCCTGAAGGATAATCGAACCATTGGCATCCTTCATAGCCGGTGCATCGGGCTTATTATTTGGCTTATTGCTGTTATTTCGTCCCTGGAACATGAAATGCCATTCCGCATGTCCCTTTAGGGTGCCGCCGGTAACCATCCAGCCGCCAACGGCGCCGCCGTCCAAGTTCACCGTGGCTGTCTCTTTCGGCACCAGGAACATTCCCACGTTATCTTTCAGATTCACGTTCTCCGCATTCGGCATATTCCAGATTACCTTCCGAAGGATTTCTTCATCGGCCTTCTGATTGGTGTTGCTCTGGCTGGTCTGAGAACGAACCGTCTCTCCATCCGCCACAACGGTGAACTCTCTCAGCGAGATATTCTTATTCGGAATATTGAACACCACAATCTGGTTGGATTTCTTTTTAATTGTCAGGCTGTGATTCACCACTTCCGTCAGAAAATTTCCGTCCTCCGGAACGCTGACATAGATCACCGCATCCGCATCGTAGCGAGTAACGTCGATGGTATTGCCCCGCATGGTCTTGGACAGGGTCACCGTCGGCTCTTTCGCCGCCAATTTCTCAGACCATTCCGCCGCATGCTGCTGAAGTGCGGACACTTTATTTCGAATGGATGCTTCCGATTCATAGGTGGCATTTACCGCAACCCGATCCTTGTTGTCCCGGATGAAAAGGCTGTCATCTCCTTTGTATTTTTCGTTGGTTACGATGTCCATGGTCACATTCGCGTTGTTGAACGTATGCTGACCGAAACGAATCTTGTTCGACATCTCGCCAATGATGAACGGGATATTTCCTTCTCCCATCAGGTCCGCCTCCAGGATCTGTTCTCCTTCACGGACATACTCATTGACCGCAAAATTCGTCTGCGTGTGATTCTGATGAACAAAGGTGTCTGCTACCACCCCGTAGTTCACGGCATCTCCCAGAATTGTCCGGTAATTGACATCCTTCACTGTATCGCCGGTGCTTCCGTACGTTACATCCTCATCTGCAAAAACAGAAGTCGGCACATAACAAAAAACCGTACAAAAAGCAAGCAGCCATGCAGCAATCTTCTTTAATATTGTTTTCCCCATTGTTACACCTCAAAGAATTTTACTGAATAGAAAATAATGCTTATTGAATTGAATACTGTAAGCGCCACTTAAAAAGGTGGCTGTCCGTTTAAAAGAATAGCAAACCTTACTTTTCTTGTAAATAACTCTTAAGTTCAATTAAAAAATCTTAATAGCTAAGTTGTTTAAATTTTATTTCATTAATTTGTATGCATGATTTGCATTTTTCTCTTCGCCAAAAAACGCGAAGAAGCCGCCGCACCTCCCGGTGCGGCAGCTTCTCTCGCTTTCAGCAGATTACCTTATCTGCCTGTTTTTACAGTTTTCTCTTCTTCCGGCTTCCGGCCAGCGCTGCAAGGACTGCAGCGGATGCGCCCAGCAGACCCAGATACAGGTCCGTATTGCTGTCATCCCCGGTGAACGGACCGATATTGTTGTTATCGTCCTTTCCGCCGTGCTTTCCGTTCGAATTCGATTTCACTGTTTTTGTCTTATACCGGTTATAGAAGCGGATCTCCTTCTTGGTTCCGGTGGACCATTTCACGGACAGCGTTCCGTCCAGGTTATCCGTAACCGTCGCCGTTACATTATATGCATTCGCATCATAGGTTACATGCTTTGCATTGCCCTTTACTTCCTTGACGGTGTAGTTGTAAGTACCCACCTCGTCGAAGGTCAGGCTCTTAAAGGTAACCTTTCCGTCGGCGTTGTTCTTCGCTTCCGCAACGTTCTTTCCGCCCTGATCCTTCAGAACAAAGGTGAATTCCTTGTTCTTCAGTTTCCGGCCAGTTAGCGTCTTCCGGATTTTCACCGTATCCGTTACAGAGGAGTCCTTGGAAGTAGTGCTGTAGGTGTTGTTAAACGCGAACAGCGGTGCTTCCTTCGGTTCCGTCTCTGCCGTGATATGGCCTTCTCCGTCATCCTTTACGGTGACCTTTACGGTCTTGGTCTCGGTATCGTTGGCAACGCCCGGCCGCTCTCCGGCTTCTTTTACCTGATAGGTAAAGGTCTTCTCCGTCTCGTCGCCCAGGTCATCCTTGCCGTAAGTGATGGTTCCGAAGTCGACGTTTCCGCCTTCTTCGTTCTTCACTTCCGTCTTCTCCGGCATCGGTGCGTTCCCTTCATCGGAGGTCACATTAAAGGTGAATTCGTCCGCCTTCAGCGGCCGTCCCTCCAGTACCTTCTGTCCGTTGAAGTGAACCGTTGCCTTATCCGACTTGTACAGGTTCTCAAAAGCAAGCTTCGAGCCCTCTTCCGATTCTGCCGTCAGGGTTCCGTCTCCGTTGTCCGTTACCTCCACCCGGAAGGTCGGCGCCTGGGTGTTTGCCTGCAGGGCGCTGTTGTCCGATGCATTCTCGATTACCACATAGTCGATGTAGTATCTTGCACCGTTATCCAGCTCTGCCTTGTCGGCATATCCCTTTGCCACCAGCTTCTCCAGGTCGGAAATGGTGTAGGTCAGTTTGCCAAAACCAATTTCGGCATCCTTACCGCTTCCGGTGGTTCCGGTGGTTACCGCTTCTCCATCCGTATGGCCGGCGTAGTATACGCTGAACTTGAACTGGTTGTCTTTTACAGACAGCTTGTTTCCGTTCTCACTCAGCAGTGTCTTGGTTCCGGCCGGTGTGTATTCACCGGATGCTTCGTAAATGTTCTTAAATGTCGGAGTTTCCTCCTGAACTGCCGTCATGATGCCGTTTTCCTTGGCAACCTTTACCTTGAATGTCTTTTCCTTGGTGTCGTAGGTCATTCCGGCTTTTCCGCCGTCCTTCTCCGTTACGGTGAATGTGTACTCTCCCTCCTTAGAGAACTCGGCTCTTCCAAAGGAGAATGTGGACTTCTGACCGTCTCTCATTCCGCTCAGGCTTGCATGGGTGTCATCCAGAACGATGTCCTTCTCGTCGATGGCTTTCTGAGTTGCCTCATCCCCGGCCTTCAGCGTGAACTCGAACTTTTCGTCCTTCACCATGCTGCGGCCTGTCAGTTCCTTCGTTCCGGTGATGGCGGTGTCGCCGTCCATGGATGCCGGTGCATACTCATTGGTAAATACCATTTCATCGGCACTCTTGTCGCCGGCGGTGATGCTCTGTTCGGCCTTCAGCTCGCCCTTTACATCCGTTACCTTGTAGGTCAGGGTGTATTCGGTGGAGTCGTAGTTGTAGCTGGACTCGTTTCCGTTCTCCTCTGCCACCTTGTAGGTGTAGGTTCCGGCTTTATCGAAGGTAATCTTTCCGAAATCTGCCTTTCCTTCGCCCGTAATCGATGCCGACTTCACGCTGTCCTTGCTGCCTTCCGGCATCGGCGCATTGTCTTTACCGGTGAGGGTGAAGCGGAAGGTGCTGTCCTTCGCCGGGTTTCCTCCGGCAATCTTCTTCTCCACGCTCGGAGTCGCATCCGTCGGATCCACCGTGTAGGTGTTCTTGAACAGGATTGCTCCGGTTCCGCTGGTCCAGGTGACTTTCAGCGTACCGTCCAGGTTATCTGTTACAGCAGCGCTGACGTTATACGAATTCTTATCGTAGGTGATGTGTCGGTCATTTCCGGCCACCTCTTCTACAGTGTAGTTGTAGGTTCCCACATTCTTGAAGGTCAGCTTCTTGAAGGTGATGTTTCCATCCTTGTCGTTGACTGCATTGTCAACGGTCTTTCCTTCCTCGTTCTTCAGAACGAAGTGGAATTCGCCCTCTTCCATAGACCGTCCGGCAAGAGCCTTCTTGATCTGAACCTGACCGGTGACAGAGGAATCCATCGGCTGAGTGCTGTACGTATTGTTAAATGCGAACAGCGGTGCCGCATTCGGATCGGTCTCTGCCGTGATGTGGCCCTTTCCGTCATCCTTTACCGTGACCTTTACGGTCTTTGTCTCGGTGTCGTTGGCAACACCCGGCCGGTTTCCGGATTCTTTTACCTTGTAAGTAAATGTCTTCTCCGTCTCGTCGCCCAGGTCATCCTTGCCGTAGGTGATGGTTCCAAAGCTAATCTGGCCGTTGGCCTTGTTCTTCACTTCCGTCTGCTCCGGCATCGGGGCATTTTCATCATCGGACGTCACATGGAATGTGAACTCATCCGCATTCAGCTTACGGCCTTCCAGTACTTTCAGACCTTCAAAGCTTACCGTTGCCTTCTCCGACTTGTACTCGTTCTCGAAATCCAGCTTCTTTCCGGTTCCGGATTCCACGGACAGTCTGCCGCCGGCATTGTCCTTTACCACTACCCGGAACGGTGTGGACTGGGTATTCTGCTGCAGCGCACTGTTGCCCGTTGCATTCTCGGTGACCACATAGTTAATGCTGTATTCTGCACCGTCTTCCTTTGCGGTCTTTGCTGCGTAACCCTTCGTCACCAGCTTCTCCAAATCGGAAACGGTGTAGGACAGGGTGCCGAAATGAATGGCTGCATCCTTGCCGCTTGTGGTGACTCCCGTGGTTACCGGTTTCTGATCTTCATGACCGGCGTAGTATACGCTGAACTTGAACTCACCGGCCTTAACCGTCAGCTTGTTCTTCTTTTCGCTCAGAAGTGTCTTCGTTCCTTCCGGCGTGTACTCTCCGGCTGCCTCGTAGGTGTTCCGGAATGCCGGGGTCTCTTCCTGAACCGCAGTCATAACGCCGTCCTTCTTGGAGACCTTAACCTTGAGGACCTTTTCATTATCGTCATAGGTCATTCCGGCCTTTCCGCCGTCTTTCTCCGTTACGGTAAAAGTATATTCCCCTTCTTTGGAGAATTCCGCTCTGCCAAAGGAGAAGGTGGCTTTCTCGCCGTCCTTCATACCACTCAGGCTTGCGTTGGTATCGTCCAGAACGATATCCTTCTCGTCGATGGCCTTCTGCGTTGCCGCATCGCCGACCTTCAGTGCGAATTCGAACTTCTCTCCCTTCAGCATGCTTCGTCCTACCAGTTCTTTCGTACCGGTAATGGCCGCATCGCCTTCCATAGACGCCGGTGCGTACTTGTTGGTAAATACCATTGCATCTGCACTCTTGCCGCCGGCGGTGATGCTCTGCGCTGCTTTCAATGTACCTCTTACATCCGTTACCTTATATGTCAGGGTGTATTCGGTGGAATCGTAGTTGTAGCTGGACTCATTTCCAAGCTTCTCGGTAACCTTATAGGTGTAGGTTCCGGCTTTATCGAAGGTAATCTTTCCGAAATCCGCCTTTCCTTCGCCCGTGATCGTTACCGACTTCTTGCCATCTTTGCTGCCTTCCGGCATCGGTGCATTGTCGCTGCCGGTGATGGTAAAGTGGAAAGTGCTGTCCTTTGACGGCTGCTTTCCGCTAATCTTCTTCTCCACGCTCGGCGCTGCATCCGTCGAATCCGGCGTGTAGGTGTTCTTAAACAGGATTGCCCCGGTTCCGCTCTTCCAGGTGACCTTCAGAGTACCATCCAGATTATCCGTTACAACCGCACTAACACTGTACGAAGTCGTATCGTAGGTGATGTGTCTGTCGTTTCCGGCAGTCTCCTCTACGGTGTAATTGTAAGTGCCCACATTCTTGAAGGTCAGCTTATCGAAGGTGATGTTTCCATCCTTATCGTTGGTCGCATTGCCAACGGTCTTTCCCTTTTCGTCCTTCAATACAAAGTGGAATTCGCCGTCTTCCATCGCACGTCCGGCCAGTGCCTTCTTGATGGAGACCTGTCCGGTGACAGAGGATTCCTTGGAGCTTGTACTGTACGTATTGGTAAACGTGAACAGCGGTGCCGCCTTTGGATCCAGCTCAGCCGTGATGTGGCCCTTTCCGTCATCCGTTACCGTTACCTTTACGGTCTTGGTCTCGGTGTCGTTGGCAACGCCCGGATGATTTCCGGATTCGGTAACCTTATAGGTAAAGGTTTTTTCCGTCGCATCTCCCAAATCGTTTTTGCCGTAGGTGATGGTTCCGAAGTTTACACTGCCGTTCGCATGATTCTTCACTTCCGTCTGCTCCGGCATCGGTGCGTTGGCATCGTCGGAAGCAATCTTAAAGCTGAACTCGCCCGCCTTCAGACTGCGGCCTTCCAGTACCTTCAGTCCTTCGAAGTTTACGTTAGCCTTTTCCGACTTGTATACGTTCTCGAAATTCAGCTTCTTTCCGGTTCCGGATTCCACGGTCAGCTTTCCGGTTCCGTTATCCTTCACTACTACCCGGAAGGTCTGGGTCTGAGTGTTCTGCTGCAGCGCACTGTTGCCCGTTGCATTCTCGGTTACCCCATAGTTAATGCTGTATTCGGCACCGTTCGCCAGCACCTTCTTATCGGCATAGCCCTTTGCCACCAGCTTCTCCAGGCCGGAGATGGTGTAGGACAGAGTACCGAAGTGAATCGGTGCATACTTTCCGTTTCCGGTGGTTCCGGTGATTACCGAATCCTGATCTTCATGACCGGCGTAGTATACGCTGAACTTGAACTGATCATCCTTTACGGACATCTTGTTTCCGTTTTCATTCAGCAGTGTTTTGCTGCCTTCCGGCGTGTACTCTCCGGATGCCTCGTAGGTGTTCTTGAATGCCGGTGTCTTTTCCTGAACCGCAGTCATGATGCCGTTTACCTTGGACACCTTCACCTTCAAGGTCTTGCTCTCGGTATCGTACTTCATTCCCGGTTTGCCGCCGTCTCTCTCCGTTACGAGGAAGGTGTATTCTCCTTCTTTGGCGAATTCCGCTCTGCCGAACATGAATGTTGTGGTGGAGCCATTTGACAAAGTACTTACCCTTGCATTGGTACTTCCCAGAACGATATCCTTCTCATCGATAGCTTTCTGTGTTGCCTCATCGCCGGCCTTCAGCGTGAAGTTGAATTCTTCATCCTTCAGCATATTCCGGCCAATCAGTGTCTTGGTTCCGGTGAGAGCGGTATCCCCATCCAGGGATGCCGGTGCATACTTGTTGGTAAATACCATGCTATCTGCACTCTTGCCGCCGGCGGTGATGCTCTTCTCCGCCTTCAGCTCGCCATCTACATCCTTCACCTTGTAGGTCAGAGTGTATTCGGTGGCATCGTAATCGTAGCTGGACTCGCTTCCAATCTTCTCGGTGACCTTATAGGTGTAGGTTCCGGCCTGGGAGAAAGTAATCTTTCCGAAGTCCGCCTTTCCTTCACCTGTAATCGCTGCCGACTTCGTACCGTCCTTGCTGCCTTCCGGCATCGGCGCATTGTCGCTTCCGGTGATAGTGAAGTGGAATGTGCTGTCCTTCGCCGGGTTTCCCCCGGCAATCTTCTTCTCCACACTCGGAGTCGCATCCGTCGGATCCACCGTGTAGGTGTTCTTGAACAGGATTGCTCCGGTTCCGCCGGTCCAGGTGACCTTCAGCGTACCATCCAGGTTATCCGTTACAACCGCACTGACTGCATACGAAGTCGTATCGTAGGTGATGTGTCGGTCGTTTCCGGCCACTTCTTCTACCGTGTAATTGTAGGTGCCCACACTCTTGAATGCCAGCTTCTTGAAGGTGATGTTTCCATCCTTGTCGTTGACTGCATTGTCAACGGCCTTTCCTTCCTCGTTCTTCAGCACGAAGTGGAATTCGCCCGCTTCCATAGCCCGTCCGGCCAGTGCCTTCTTGATCTGAACCTGACCGGTGACAGAGGAATCCATCGGCTGAGTGCTGTACGTATTGTTAAATGCGAACAGCGGTGCCGCATTCGGATCGGTCTCTGCCGTGATGTGGCCCTTTCCGTCATCCTTTACGGTGACCTTTACGGTCTTGGTTTCGGTGTCGTTGCTTACTCCCGGGTGTCTTCCGGATTCAGTAATCTTATAGGTAAAGGTCTTCTCCGTGGCATCCCCCAGATTGCCCTTGCCATAGGTAATGGTTCCAAAGTTCACAGAACCATTCGCTTTATTCTGCACTTCCGTCTGCTCCGGCATCGGTGCATTCGCTTCATCGGATGTAATCTTGAAGCTGAATTCATCGGCCTTCAGCTTACGGCCTTCCAGCACCTTCTGTCCTGCAAAGTTTACCGTTGCCTTTTCCGACTTGTACAGATTCTCGAACGCAATCTTCTGTCCGGTTACGGACTTCACCGCCAGTTTACCGGTTCCGTTGTCCGTTACCACTACTCGGAAAGTCTGAATCTGGGTATTCTGCTGCAGCGCACTGTTGTCCGTTGCATTCTCGGTGACCGTATAGTTGATGCTGTACTCCGCACCGTCCGCCAATACCTTCTTGTCCGCATAGCCCTTTGCTGTCAACTTCTCCAGACTGGAAATGGTGTAAGACAGCTTGCCAAACTGAATGGCTGCATCCTTGCCGCCGGCTGTGGTTCCGGTAACGACCGGCGCCTGATCTTCGTGGCCGGCATAGTATACGCTGAACTCGAACTGATTGTCCTTTACCGACAGCTTATTTCCATTCTCATCCAGCAGCGTCTTCGTACCTGCCGGTATGTATTCTCCGGAGGCCTCGTAAGTGTTCTTAAATGCCGGCTTGCTTTCCTGAACCGTGCTCATGACACCGTTCTTCTTGAACACCTTAACCTTAAAGGTCTTCGCCTCGGTGTCGTAGGTCATCCCGGCCTTGTTGCCGTCCTTCTCCGTTACGGTAAAAGTATATTCTCCTTCCTTGGAGAATTCCGCTCTGCCGAAGGAGAAGGTCGCCTTCTCGCCGTCCTTCATACCGCTCAGGCTTGCGTTGGTGTCGTCCAGAACGATATCCTTCTCATCGATTGCCTTCTGAGTCGCCTCGTCTCCGGCCTTCAATGTGAACTCAAACTGCTCGTCCGCCTGCATGCTGCGTCCCACCAGTTCCTTTGTACCGGTAATGGCCGCATCGCCCTCCATGGATGCCGGTGCATACTCATTGGTAAATACCATTGCATTTACACTCTTACCGCCGGCGGTGATGCTCTGCTCTGCTTTCAGCTCGCCCCGTACATCCGTTACCTTGTAGGTCAGGGTGTATTCGGTGGAGTCGTAATTGTAGCTGGCCTCATTGCCCAGCTTCTCGGTTACCTTGTAGGTATAGGTTCCGGCCCGGGTAAAGGTAATCTTTCCGAAGTCCGTCTGTCCTTCCCCTGTAATCGTTTCCGTCTTCTCGCCGTCCACGCTTCCCTTCGGCATCGGTGCATTGTCGGTGCCGGTGAGGGTGAAGCGGAAAGTGCTGTCCTTCGCCGGGTTTCCTCCGGTAATCTTCTTCTCCACGCTCGGAGTCGCATCCGTCGGATCTACCGTATAGGTGTTCTTAAACAGAATCGTGCCGTTTCCGCCGGTCCAGGTGACCTTCAGAGTGCCGTCAAAATTATCCGTTACAACCGCGCTGACTTTATACGAAGTTGCATCGTAAGTGATGTGGCTGTCGTTTCCGGCCACTTCCTCTACGGTGTAGTTGTAGGTGCCCACGTTCTTGAAGGTCAGTGCCGGGAAGGTGATGTTTCCATCCTTATCGTTGGTCGCATTGCCAACGGTCTTTCCCTTTTCATCCTTCAATACAAAGTGGAATTCGCCGTCTTCCATGGCACGGCCGGCCAGCGCCTTCTTGATCTGAACCTGACCGGTGACAGAGGATTCCTGAGAGGAAGTGCTGTACGTATTGTTAAACGTAAACAGCGGCGCCGCCTTCGGATCCAGCTCTGCCGTGATGTGACCCTTTCCGTCATCCTTTACCGTTACCTTTACAGTCTTGGTTTCGGTGTCGTTGGCAACGCCCGGATGATTTCCGGATTCGCTGACCTTGTAGGTAAAGGTCTTCTCCGTCGCATCGCCCAGATCGTCCTTTCCATAGGTGACGGTTCCGAAGTTCACGCGGCCGTTGGCCTTATTCTGTGCCTCTCTCGCTTCCGGCATCGGTGCGTCGGCATCGTCAGAGGTCACCTTAAAGGTAAATTCATTCGCCTTCAGATTCCGACCTTCCAGAATCTTCAGTCCTTCAAAGTTTACCGTCGCCTTTTCCGACTTATATTCGTTTTCAAAATTCAGCTTCTGTCCGGATGCGGCTTTCACCGACAGTTTCCCGGTTCCGTTATCCGTTACCACTACCCGGAAGGTCTGGGTCTGAGTGTTCTGCTGCAGCGCACTGTTTCCCGTATCCTTCTCGGTTACCGCATAGTTGATGCTGTATTCAGCGCCGTTCTCCAACACCTTCTTATCGGCGTATCCCTTTGCCACCAGCTTCTCCAGGTCGGAGATGCTGTAGGACAGGGTACCGAAGCGAATCGGTGCATCCTTGCCGCTTCCCGTGGTTCCGGTGGTCACCGGTTCCCGATCCTCATGACCGGAATAGTATACATTGAACTCAAACTGACCGTCTTTCACAGACAGCTTGTTTCCGTTCTCGTTCAGCAGGGTCTTGGTACCTGCCGGTGTGTATTCTCCGGTGGCTTCATAGACGTTTTTGTAGCTTGGCGAATTCATCTGAACCGCTTTCAGCACACCGTCTTCCTTGGAAACCTTCACCTTCAGGATTTTCCCCTGGGTGTCGTATTTCATTCCCGGTTTGCCGCCGTCCTTCTCCGTTACGATAAAGGTATATTCTCCTTCCTTGGAGAATTCCGCTCTGCCGAACATGAAAGTCGTAGTGGATCCGTCCGCCAAAGTGCTTACCCTTGCATTGGTGCTTCCCAGCACGATATCCTTCTCGTCGATAGCCTTCTGTGTGGCCTCATCGCCGGCCTTCAGGGTGAAGTTGAATTCTTCGTCCTTCAGCATGTTCCGGCCAATGAGCGTCTTGAGTCCGGTGATGGCGGTATCGCCGTCCATCACTGCAGGGGTAAAGGTATTCGTTACGGTTGCGGACAGCGTACTGTCTGCGTCCACCACTTCCAAATGGCCTTTATTATCTGCCACCTTTACGGTAAGGGTGCGTTCCCGGTTGTCGTAATCCCAGCCGCCCGCTGTCGTCGTTGTGGTTTCCTTAACTTTGAACTGATAGGTTCCGGCCTTGGTGATTTCCACCGGCTGGAAGGATTTTGTTTCCGCGCCGTCTGACGGAATATTGCCGGAAGTCTTCACTTCGGTGTTTGCCGGCATCTTCACCGCGTCCCCGTAGTTCTCCGCTGCGGTCAGCTTGAAGGTGAACGGTTCTGCAGATTTCTTTCCGACTACCACCTTTGTAACCTTCAGTGCGGCATCACCTTTCAGCTCCAGCTTCTCCGGCTTATATGTATTGGTAATTACCGTATTTCCATCCGCATCCGTACTCTCTGCGGAAGTGTAGAACGGTACCGTATCTTCTTTTATCGTGTATTTATATTCTTTATCGTTTGCATCGAATTTATCCAGATTGTCGAACGTCCATTTCCAGTCGTCCGCTTCGGTGACCGTCTTGGTCTTGATTTCCTCGCCGTTTCGGAGAAGGTGAATCGTAATGGATTCCGGGCGCATCCGGCTCCGGTCGTTGGAATCCGACCAAACCTTCTCTACCTGAACGCGGGTCACCGGCTTATGATATTCGTTATTGAATTCTGCCGAGCTGCCGCTTTTACCGCCGTTCAGATATTCTGCTTTCGCGCTCAGCTTGCTCTTATTCCGGTCATACGAAACGGTCACGTTTACCGTATGCGATGCAGAATCGTTGGTTACGTTGGCCATGCTTCCGCTCTCGGTAATCGTGTATCTAAAGGTTCTTGAGTTCGACCCCTTCAAATCCGCACGGGTAAAACGAATTTCGCCAAAGGTGAAATATTCCACCGCGCCGTCTTCCGGTTGAATGCGGGCGGTTGTCTTTTCCGGCATCGGTGCGTCGTCCGTATCCGCCTTAATGGCAAAATTCCAGGAATCTCCCTTCTTGAAATTCCGGCCCTTCAAATTCTTAATGCCATCGATTTCCACTGAGCCGCTGTCCGTTTCCGGTTTATCCACGACCTGCCCGGTCTTCACGTAGTATACAACACCGTCCACGTTAACATAGGAGCTTTCCGCCTTGGAAACGTACCACAGGACGTCAATCTCCCCCTTCGCGTACAGCGTCGCGTACTTGGTCCCCAGCGCCTTCTCAATGGATGTCTGGATGACATCTCGGGAAGGTTCCTGAAGGATATTATTGTATACGGTCTCGAAATACTTGTGCAGTGCCTCCGTGTTGGTTTCTGTATCGAAGGAGTCGTACAGATTTACGTTTCCGCCGGTAATTATTTTTTCTCCACCGGGCACGTTTGCGGTTTTGGTCAGCACTTTGCCGTCCACGGAAGTGTAATCGCTTCCGCCGCTTCCGTACACGTAATCGGATGCCGTAGTCCCTACCGGAAAGTAGTGGCTCGGGCTGTAATGTGTTGTACCGTCCTCCGTCTGCGTACTGCTGTCATACCGAATAAAAAAATGTGCATCATAACCATCATCCGCAGATGACGAAAATGGTGCAAATAAAAACACAGCAAATAAAACCAGCAACCATAAGGTTGCCTTCCTGGAAATTTTGTTCCCCATCGTTACACCTCAAAGAATTAAAATACATCAAAAAACACACAAAAAAATACATTGAAAAAAGTGATACTGCAAAGAGCAACTATTCTTTTTTTCTCTAGTATAGTCTACCCCCCCCCCCACTTTTTTGTAAAGCGTCTTCTAGTTTAATTCTTGTATTTATTTTGTACAGTATAATAAGTGTAATTCCGGAACATGAAAGCATCCACCCATAGAAACTGCATGCTTCTTCGGGTGAATGCTTTATCGCTATTGTTGATATTTTCTTCTTTATAAGCCGTAGCGGGCTGCATGGAATCCCTTGAATACCGGATCTCCGGTATATTCCAGCACTTCCGCTTCCCCGGTAAGTGCCTGCCATGCGCCTCTCGCCAGCGCTGCCAACTCATATTCTCCCGGGAGGACCCACACCGGTGCAATCCACTCCACATACGGACGAATCCGATCGATCACATAGGTGGAATGGGCCACGCCGCCGGTGATAATAATCGCTTCCACTTTCCCTTGCAGGGCGGCCGCACAGGATCCGATGGCCTTTCCGAATTGGTATGCCATGGCATCGGTACACAGCTTTGCGTATTCATCTCCGTGCTCAATGCGGCACACGATTTCACGCACGTCGTCCGTTCCCAGATGGCTGTAAAGCCCGCCCTTTCGGGTGAGCAGCTCCTCCATCTGCTTGTAGGTGTACTTTCCGCTGTAGGCCATCTTGATGATTTTCACCGTAGGAAAAGAACCCACTCGGGTTGGCGTCATCGGTCCGTCTCCCGCCAGATTATCGTTGCTGTCAATCATCTTTCCCTTTCGATGAGCGGTAAAAGAAACTCCGCCCCCGATATGGGCGACCACAAAATTATGGTCTTCGTATCGGATGCCTTTCTCCAGACAGTACCGATGCACCGCTTCTTTCTGATTCAGACAATGCACATGGCTGTCCCGGTACATCCCTTTGATGCCGCTGATGCGGGCTAAATCCTGAAACTCATCCACATCCGGCGGATTGAATACCAGCGCTCTCCCGCCGTACTTGGATTCCAAGTAGCGGGCAATCTGACAGGCCAGCATCGCCGGGTGGGAGACTCCGGTTCGTGCAGTCTGACAGTCGTAGATCAGCTGATCGTTTACCGAATACACGCCGGAGACGCAGGAAGCCATCCCGCCGCCCCGGGCCACAAAGGAATCCACATCATCCAGATCCACCTGATTCACTTGGCAGGCGTTTTCCACCAGCTTTGCCCGGTACATCAATTGAGACTGGACGCAGTCGAACTGCTCCAGCTCTTCCTTGGTATGATAGATATTCTCTATAAATACCTTCTGATCGTTCCGGTATACCCCGATTTTTGTGGAGGTGGATCCCGGGTTGATCGTTACAATCGTATAGATTTTTTTACCGTCTACGATTTTCATATCTCGGTCTCCTTTGCGTTTCATTCGGCGTCCTGCTGTTGAAGCGATTGCCTGCAGCCATCGGCCGCAGGCAATCCAAGCAGGTAGTTATTAAGCAGGCTAGGCTTGTGCTTTCGCCTCTTTGATGGAGTCAATCAGCAGCGGAACCACCTTGAACAGGTCGCCCACGATGCCGTAATCCGCTACTTCGAAAATCGGTGCATTGTCTGCCTTGTTGATGGCGATGATGCATTCCGAATCCTGCATTCCGGCCTTGTGCTGAATCGCACCGGAAATTCCCAGTGCTACGTATACCTTCGGATGTACGGTCTTTCCGGTCTGACCAACCTGATGGTCCGCACCGATCCAGCCGGCATCTACTACCGCACGGGATGCGCCTACTACGCCGCCCAGCAGGTCTGCCAGCTCTTCCGCCAGCTTAATTCCGCCGTCTACATCCTTTGCGATACCGCGGCCAACGGATACGATGAAGTCCGCACCGATCAGGTCGACCATCTTCTTGGCAGCCTTCACGATATCCACTACTTCGGTCTCGATATCCGATGCTTCCAGCTTGAATTCCGGATGCACGAGCTCAACCGCATTTGCTTTTACTTCGTCGAACGGTCTCTTCTTCATAACGCCCGGACGAACCGTTGCCATTGCCGGACGGAATCTCGGGCACACGATGGTTGCCATCAAGTGTCCGCCGAATGCCGGACGGGTCATCTTCATGTTGGTGTTTACATCGAAGAGCTTGCTTTCGAACTTGGTGTTCTCCACATCCAGAGAAGAACCGGTCTTCAGGAAGTCAATGTATCCGCCCAGGTCTACATCCAGGTGGGTGCAGTCTGCGCACAGACCGGTGTGAAGTCTTGCGGCGCATCTCGGCGCCAGGTCTCTTCCGATATTGGAAGCGCCGAACAGCATGATCTCCGGCTTGTATTCTTCTACCATGTCACAGATAACCTTGGTGTATCCGTCCGTGGTATAGTTTTTCAGAAGAGGGCTGTCGCATACGATGACCTGATCTGCACCGTAACCGCCCAGTTCCTTTGCAATTCCGTCTACGTTCTCTCCCAGGAGGATACCGCACAGGTCTACTCCCAGTTCGTCCGCCAATTTCCGGCCCTCGGAAATCAGCTCAAAAGTTGTCGGCATCATTACGCCCTGACGCTGCTCACAGAAAACCCATACATTCTTGAAAGCAGCAATATCTGCACTATCGTAAGCCATAAATATTTCTCCTTTCTTAGATGATGTGCTTGCCGGTGAGGATACCTGCCAGCTCGTCTGTTGTTTCTTTTCCGCAGCCGTCCAAAATCATTCCGGCGCCCTTTCTCGGTGGAGTGAAGGACTTGAAGATGTTGGTCGGGGATCCCTTCAGACCGATGGTAGTCTTGTCGATCAGCGGGTGATCCTTCAACGCTTCGTAATCCATTACCTTAACCGGCATGTCGAAGCACTTTTCGGTTCCTGCTACGGACATGTATCTCGGCTCGTTCAGCTCCTTGATGCAGGTGATCATGCATGGTGTGTGTGTTTTTACTACCATGTAGCCGTCTTCCAGCATTCTCTGAACGGTCAGTGTATTTCCGTCTTTCTCAATCTTTCCGGCATATGTAATCTGCGGGAGATGGAGTTTTTCCGCAATCTGCGGTCCAACCTGTGCCGTATCTCCATCGATTGCCTGACGTCCGGCGATGATGATGTCTTCGTCGCCCAGTCCGTAGGTGTCGATTGCCGCTGCAATGATCTGAGATGTAGCATACGTATCGGAACCACCGAATTCTCTTGCGGAAATCAGCACGGTTTCGTCCACGCCCATTGCCATCAGCTCTCTCAGCATGCCTTCTGCCGGAGGCGGTCCCATGGTGAATGCAACGACCTCACAGCCATATTCGTCTTTCAGCGCCAGAGCCGCTTCCACCGCATTCAGGTCATCCGGGTTGATGATTGTCTGCATGGATGCACGGTTCAGCGTACCGTCATCGTTCACTGCTACCTTGCCGGAGGTATCAGGAACCTGCTTTACAGTTACCAAAATTTTCATATTTCCGTTACCTCCTTACTTTCTGAGCAGGCTGTTGGCGATAACCACCTGCTGGATTTCACTGGTTCCTTCGAAGATGCTCAGGATACGAGCGTCACGGTACATTCTTTCCACTCTGTACTCTTCGATGTATCCGTATCCGCCGTGAATCTGAACGGCTTCGTATGCGCATCTGTTTGCCATCTCTGCGGCAAAGAACTTCGCTTCGGAGCACGCCTTGCTGGCATCCGGATGGTTGGCATCCTTCAGAACCGCTGCGTGATAGGTCAGCTGACGAGCCGCTTCCAGTTCGGTCTGCATCTTCGCAATCTTGAAGCTAATCGCCTGGAAATCTGCCAGTCTGTGTCCGAACTGCTTTCTCTCCATGGAATACTTCACGGCTTCGTCCAGGCAGCCCTGTGCCAGACCGATTGCCATTGCGGCTACGCCCAGACGTCCGCCGTCCAGAGTCTTCATCGCATACTGGAATCCCTTGTTCAGAGGTCCTACCAGGTTCTCCTTCGGAACGCGAACGTCTTCGAATACAACGTCGCAAGTCGGATAGCCCTTGATACCCATCTTCTTCTCCGGAGCGCCCAGGGAAACGCCGTCGGCGTGCATGTCCACGATGAACATGGAGATTCCTCTGGAACCCTTCAGGCTCAGATCGGTCTTTGCGAAAATAATAATCCAGTCTGCCATCGGTGCACCGGAGATAAAGCACTTACGGCCGTTAATGATATAATCGTCGCCATCCGGAATTGCAGTGGTGGTGGTACCACCGGCATCGGAGCCGGCACCCGGCTCGGTCAATCCGAATACCATGATTTTCTCACCGCTTGCAACCAGCGGCAGATATTTTTCCTTCTGCTCTTTGCTTCCTGCCAGCATCAGCGGGCCGCCGCCCAGAGAGTTGGATGTGTTTGCATAGATTGCCAGTACCAGGTCCTGACGAGCAAATTCTTCGTCCATCAGTACATAGGACAGGCTGTCACCGCCGGCTCCGCCGTATTCTGCCGGAATCTTCGTTCCCATGAAGCCGTAGCGAGCCATTTTTTTATGCATCTCCCAGTTGAATTCCCCGGTGAGATCCAGTTCGTCCTGCAGTTCTTTGGTGAATTCCGTCTCTGCAAACTGACGGAACAGCTTCTGCTGCAGGGCATGCTTTTTGTCAAGAATCATGTTTTCCTCCTTGATTTTTGCTTTAAAATGCCGGGAGAGTAAGTCCCCCTCCCGGCCTTACCGATTCATTTTATTGTGGAATTTCGTGTGCGGAAGAACCCTTGGTCAGCACTTCGTAAATTCCGTCGATACCGGAGAGTGCCATGGATCTGCCAGCCTCTTCCGTAAAGAATGCCATGTGCGGTGTGTGAATTACGTTCACGAAGGACCGCAGATACTTCAGCTTGAAGTACGGCATTCCAGGTGTGCGGATGATATCCTCATCGTGTGGAATGTGGATGATGCCCTCTTCGCCCGGGAATGCATCCATGAACAGTGCGCCGATTTTCTCGGATTCCACGCCGTCGATGATGGCATCGATATCCATCAGACCGCCACGGGCATTGTTCACCAGAACCACGCCGTTCTTCATCTTAGACAGCGCCTCTCCGTCGATCATATTCTCTGTGCTCTCGGACAGGTTGGTGTGCAGTGTGATAACATCGGATTCTTTATACAGGGTATCCAGATCCACGTAAGTTGCATATTCTTTTACTGCATCGTTCTGGTACATATCATATGCCAGGATACGGCATCCGAATCCGGACAGAATCTTGATAACGGTATATCCGATCTTGCCGGCACCGATAACACCCACGGTGAGGGAACGCAGTTCCCGGCTCATTTTACCCTTCAGTGTGAAGTCGTTGTCATTTGTGTTATACAGCGCTTTCTTTGCTTTCCGGATGCTCATCAGGATTGCCATTACGGTGTATTCCGCAACGCCGTTCGGAGCGTAGCTTCCGTGGGTAATCCGAAGTCCCAGCTCTCTTGCGTAAGGAACGTCGATGTAGTCGTATCCAACGCAGCGGAACGCCTGAACCTTTACGCCGTTCTCAACCATTGTGTCCAGAATGCTCTTGGAGAAATCACTCTGTCCCAGTGTGGTCACGCCATCGCAGCCCTTGCTCATCTCTACGGTGGAAGAATCCAGAATCGATCCGGTGGAAATCAGTTCGATTCCCAGTTCCTTGCAGCGAGCTTCAATAACCGGTTTTTCGTCCGGACGGACTTCATAAGCAGCAATTTTCATATCTTCTTCTCCTTTACTTTTGACCCTCTGCCGGGTCCCCGTTTTGATCACTAATTTGTTTCCAGTCCCTAACTCTATAGCAGCCGGTGTAAAAACATTTTCACGATCTACACGTTTCCGATATTCCCACTAATCTCTCAGTGCCGGGTCCATCGGAATGGCAGCGCCTTCTTCCAGAAGTTTTGCTACTTCTTCATCGGAATATCCATATTCCTTCAGAATGCTTTCGGTCTGTTCACCCAGATACGGTCCTCTGTTGTATTCCGGCAAACCCATTTCCTTGAACATTACAGGCGGTCTAACCAGCGTACGCTTGTTTCCGTTGCTGTACTGCATTTCGTAGAAGATGTCGGAAGCCCATGCCTGCTTGTCTTCCAGCAGGGTATCCCAGTTCTGTGCCACTGCGTAAGGCAGGTCGGCCGCATCCAGAATCTTGCACCACTCGTCGCAGGTCTTTCCGCGGAACTCGTTGGTAATCCATTCCGAGAATTCTTTTCTGTTCGGAACCAGATTCTTCTGCGGATAGAACTTCGGATTCTCTGCCATTTCCGGGTGTCCCATGGCATTCATGAGAACCGGATAATGTCTGTCATACTGCGGCATCGCAATCTGGAGCCACTGATCGTCTGAGGTCTGGTATGCCAGAGTCAGCGGGTTTCCGTTCTCCCATCTCTCCATCGGGAACTTGCAGCTGTCGGAGCCATACTGGCTGGCCTGCAGCATCAGGGATACGTCCCATACGGCACTGTGGAAGAGGGATACTACAACCTGATCGCCTTCACCGGTAGTCTTTGCACGATACAGTGCTGCCAGTACGCCGGCCGCCAGGTTCATTGCCACCTGGTGATCTCCGAAGCCCTGTACGGTGAGCATCGGCAGGCTCTTTTTGTCTCTCAGAGGTCCAAGAATTCCGCCTCTTGCGTAGAATGCGGTGAAATCGAATCCCGGCAAATCTTTGTCCGGTCCCACTTCGCCGTATCCGGAAACATAACCGAATACCAGTGCCGGATACTTTGCGTGGAGGGTTTCCCAATCCAGGCCGGCTCTCTTCAGCGGTCCCTGACGCCAGTTACAGATAAATACATCCGCATCGGCAATCAGCTTCTCCAGCGCTGCTCTTCCTTCTTCGGATTTCGTGTTCAGGGAAATACATCTCTTGCCGGCATTCTCCAAGTCGTAGGATGTGTTTTCCTTCTGATCCAGCGGACGACCTTCGTTCACAGCGGTGTATCTCAGCGGGTCTCCCTTCGGAGCTTCCACTTTGATAACGTCTGCACCCAGGTCAGCGAGGAATCTTGCGGTACAAGGAGCGGCAATAAATGTTGCCAGCTCTACAACCTTTACCCCTTCCAGAGGGAGTCTTACTTCGCTCATTTCATAACCTCCTGCTTTTCTAAGCTACATATTCACCATATCCCGGAATGTTTCGAGATTGGTTCGAATCTGTTCAAACTGCTTCATCTGACGGTCTACTTCGATTAATGTCACCGGAATGTCCGCCTTTTCGCATGCCTTCTTGATCATCACGTAGTCGAATTCTTCCGGATCGCAGAACTTCGTCATGACCACGATAACGCCCTTGGCGTTTCTTTCTTTTGCCGTGTCCACAATCCACTGTACTCTCGGCTTTTCCACGTTGTAGAGAACGGAACAGTTGTCCGTGTTTCCGAACTTCTCTGCCAAAGCCTGAAGGGCATCGTCCCCTTCCGGAACATCGGTCCGGTACTGGCGGGACTGTGCTGCTACATCGTCGGCCACAATGTGGAATCCAAGCTCATCCATGATGGCATTCAGCTGCGGTGCGTCGGTCAGGATACCGGAGACGATAACCGGAAGCTTTTCCTCTGCCGGTGCGGTGCCTTCCAGTTCCTTAATGAGCTGCTCTACCAGTGCGGTGTGCTCTTCCTTAAGCATGAAGAACGCACTCTTGAATAGGTCGCTACGCTGTGCCGCTGTGATTTCAGGATGGTTCGCCAGAACTTCTTCTGCCTGACGCATAACTTGATTGTGTCTGTTATAGATTCGATTGGATTCGGCCAGTGCGGCTGTGTCGAACTTGCCACCCAGCTTCTCCAAATCGTGAATCACTCTTTCATATCCGGCCTTGGTGTACGCAATTCCGTATGCCGGTTTTCTGTGCTGCGGATAGGTCATCGGGATGAACGGAATATCCTTTACCGCATATTTCCAGTTCTCTCCCAGCGTCTTCAGTGTATCACACAGAGACGGAATGACGATTGCGCTGGCACCCTTATAGGCTCCGTTGATTCCCAGTTCCAGCATGGACTGCACGATGGAACATAGGAATGCCGGAAAATATTCTTTGGAACGGTTCAGTTCAACATCAGCACCCCACGCGCCCATTGGCACGAATCCCATTGAATGGAGTATTTCTTCAGGAGTATAGACAGGGGAAGTCAAAACGACTTTTTTACCCTGTTGGAGATAGGAATCCATCTGAGCACGCGGTGCTGTTGCTATCTTATGAAACTGATCGAAAATTTCGTTTACCATCGTTACTCTCCCTTCGCTTCTTTGTTCGCTTCCATGATTTCCGTCAAGCCCTGTACGCGGGTATCGTACTGTGCTTCGGAGAAGTTCCGCGGATCTGCCTGGTCGCCGTCGAAACTGGTTACCGGAATTCCGCAAGCTTCGCCAATCTGACGGCTCATTTCACTCATGAATCCGCTCCACAGTTTGCAGGAACGGTTGGTATGAACCAGAAGGCCTTCCACGTTGTTGTCCTTGCAGAGCTTGATTCTCTTGTCTCTGGATTTCTCAAGGTTGATGGCGTTCGGTACGCTGCAGTATGCGGCGATCATCTCATCGAAGGAGTGATAATCGAAACCGAATGCATCGGCATAAATGGTGGTTACCATGTTGATGCCTCTGTCCCGCAGGCCGTGAGAAGTCGCTCTCAGATACGGCCAGCAAGCGATTCCTTCGAACATCACTCTGTATTTCTCTTCGCCGCGATAGGTGCTGGTGCCGTTCTCGTGGTTTTCTTTGTATTCTTTCAGGAGCTGCTCCATCGCCTCTCCGGCCGCTTCCTTACCTCTTGCGGTTACCATTACCGCCATGTGGTTGAGAAGGTCAAAGCCGTTGAACGGAGATGGTGTGTACTTCGCCTGTGCCGTTGCATCCAGCCATGCTCTGCTGGACCGGCAGCTGAATCCGGTCACTTCCTTGAACCGCTCATCGGACCACTTCAGGTCGAACAGGTTCTCCAGGGTGTGTACCGCATCCCAGAACTGAGCGGATACGTAATCGATTTCCGCCTGAGAAACTTCGTAATCCGGGTTGAACGGAATGTCCAGAAGAATCATCGGGATATTCAGCTCAATAGCCAGGTTTTCGTACCATTTAATCATGCAGTTGCAGATGTTGTTGCAGCAGAGCAGTACATCCGGCATCGCCACATCCTGCTCCGGACATTCCTTCAGCTTCGCGTACGCCATACTGATTCGAGCATACGCACAGATGTCGTTGGAATATCCATCCGCCTCTGCCACTTCGCACATTCTTTCGCCGGCACCTCTTGCAGCAATTCCCGCTGCCTGGTTCTCCGGATATGCAGTTGCCAGTCCCAAAGTTTCCGGAATTTCTACCGGGAAGTTACTGGATACCCACGCAACCGGTTTTCCTTCCTTCTTCGCCTCGATGGCATCCGCAAATGCATCGGAAGCGATTTTACCGAGTTTGTACTTCGCCGAATTCGGATCCACCGGACGGCGGGCTTTCTTTTCCTCTGCCATAAGAACCTCCTGCTTTCTTTCGCAATTCAGTAATGTGTTGTAAAAATAATATTCTCTTCAATAGCTCATCCGGCTATTTCGTCGCTTGTCGGTATGCGTACAACGCTGCGCCGATTGCACCGAAGTACTGTGCCAGCGGATCCACCGCGATCTCCATGTCCAGGCTTTCGGACAATGCCCTTCGTACGGCACCGTTCTTTGCCACTCCACCGGACATGCACACCATAGGCGTTACGCCAGCCCTCCTTGCCAGTGCGGACACCCGGGCTGCCACGCTGCTGCAGATTCCTGCAATCAGATCTTCTCGTTTCACCCCATTTGCCAGCTGGCTGATGACTTCCGATTCAGCGAACACCGTGCAAGTGCTTGAGATCGAGGCCGGATTGCTGGATTTTGCTGCACAGGCATCAAAGTCGCCAATGTCCATTTGGAGAATCGTTGCCATCACATCCAGAAAACGTCCTGTGCCTGCCGCACACTTGTCATTCATGACGAAGTTGGACATTCTGCCGCTTTCCGACAAGACGATGACTTTCGCATCCTGTCCTCCGATGTCGATGACGCTTCGGAGTTCCGGAAAAACGAACCGTCCGCCCAGTCCGTGACAGGTCAGCTCGCTGACCTCGCCGTTGCCGAATTCAAAATTTTTTCTTCCGTATCCGGTTACAATCGTTCTTGCAACGTCCTCGGGTGTTATTTCACACTCCTTCAGGACGGTATCCATCGCTTTCTTGGGACTGTCCGTACCCATACCTCCCACAAGGAGACTTTTTCCGATGATTTCTTTTCCGTCCCGAAGGAGAATGCATTTCGATGTTGTCGATCCGATATCAATTCCCAGTGTGATCATTTTCCACCCCTGACATTTTGTGTTTTCTTTAATGCAATTCCATTATACCAACCGTTAATTTTTCGTCAATATCCATCGGCGATTTTGTGAGCGTTTTAACAACTGGTTTTACTTTCATTTTGCAAGGAATTCTTTTTATCTAAATTTTCCTTGATTCTAAAGGCTTTCGCCTTGTCAAGTTTTTATCGATATTTTCTATAGACTATCTATCGTTTGATAATTTTTTTTCATATATTGCATTAATATTCATTGAATTTTATAATAAAAATAATTCGTTCTAACATCAGATTGATGGAGTTTGCCTATGGATATTAATAAATTGAAGGCCTTTGTGGCCGTGTGCAACACCGGAAGTTATACCAAAGTTGCCAAATCATTCGGCTATACCCACGCCGGAATTTCTTACATGATTAAAAGCTTGGAAGATGAGGTGGGCTTTTCCCTTCTGGAGAAAAAGGGAACCAGTCGGATTCCAACTGCCAATGCCCGAAAAATTCTACCGGACATCCTGAATGTTTTGGATTCCATGGAACGACTGGAGCATTCCATTGCATTGGGGCGCAGCAGCATGGCGGCGGGACTGAACATTGCCGCCATCGAGTCAGCTTCTATCAAATGGATTCCGCTGACCATTTCCCGCTTCTCTGCGGAACACCCGGACGTCCCGGTGAATGTTTTTACCGGAGACCCATTTCAGATTAACGGATGGCTTCGAGACGACGATGCGGATGTGGGCCTGACGGTTCGCTCCTGGACCGATCCGGATTACAGTTGGACGCCGCTGATTCAGGATCGCTTCTTCGGACTGCTTCCGAAAAACGACCCGCATCAGCATTCCGTTTCGGTGCAGGATTTTGAGGACAAATATATTTTCATCCCGAACCCGTACGGAAACCGGGATATCACCAACCTGCTGGATAAGTACGATATCTCCTACCAGGTGCCGAACGACAACACCATCAGCATGATGTCGGTGAATGCCAATGTGGCGGTGGGAAGAGGATATTCGATTTCCACCGGTCTGATGATTGATTCCAACCGGGTGGTGGCGGAAATTCCGGAATTGCAGCCGAAAATCCTGCCGATTGAGCCGGAGACTTACCGGGAAATCGGACTTTCGAGAAAGAAAAATGCGGGCCGGAGCCCGCTGGTGGATGATTTTATTCGCTGCCTAAGGCAGGTGATTCAGGAATATCCGATTGCGTCGATTGAGGCGGAAGCGTCGGAAGTTTCAGATTCGGAAGAGGTAGAATAAGGTAGATGAAAAGGACTTCGCCGACTGCGGTGAAGTCCTTTTTGGTTTTCGCTTTGATATAAGTCAAGGTCAAAAGCGAGTTTCTAATTATGTTGTCTAGAATTGACGTGCACAATCTCATATGTCTAGAATTTTAAAGGCAGTTCACGCTTTTTGACTGAAAATGCGAATTCAGCGTGAACGCAATTCGCTGCTTTTGCAAAATTCTAATTTTGGAGTGTTGAATTACCATTGACGATTCACGCCAGAACGCTGATTCCCTCCAAAAAGCGTGAACTGCTCTCAACCGGGTGACTTGCACATAGCAAATCCCATGGCAAAACCGTGTATCACAAAAATAATGTTCACGCTAATTAGCTTAATTGGGAAAAGTAGCGTGAAGTCGCTCTGAAATTCTAGGCGTATTTCATTGCACCCGCTCGATAAATTCCAATTGTCAAGCAGGCACTTGTGGGAGATACGATTATAATCCCCAAGGGAAACTATATGACAATGCCGTTGCAGTGGTCCACTTCGTGCTGGATGATCTGTGCGGTCCAGCCGGTGAAGGCTCTCCGCTGCAGCTTCCAGTCCATGTCACGGAATTCCACTTCAATGTCTTCATAGCGGGTAGTCTTGCGGACGCCGGTAAGGGACAGGCATCCCTCTTCCGTTTCGAAGGGTCTCTTTGCCGAGAGGATTCTCGGATTGAACATGACCATATCCACAATGCCCATGTTCACGATGATGATGTTTTTCCGGATGCCAATCATGTTGGCCGCCATGCCCACGCATCCATCTCGGTGGGCCCGCAGGGTGTCCATCAAATCCCGGCCGATTGCCACATCTTCTTTCGTTGCCGGCTCCGACTTCTGTCCCAGGAAAAAGGGATCTTTCATAATTTCACGTACCATCTGTCCTCCTATATTTCCACAATTTCCACTTCGCATCCGTTTTCGCGAAGCAGTTCCACCAGGTCATCTCCTTGCAGCCACACCGTCGCCGTGTTTTCGTTGGGATGAATGCCAATGATGCTGTCTTTGAATTCTGCGTCCAGGTACAGGATAATCGGCGCCCCTTCCACGTTCAGCAGCCCCAAAGGCGTCACGGCCCCCGGGGTCAGGTCCATGTATTTTTTCAAATCTTCCGGCGAAGCAAAAGAAAGCGGCCGTAACCCTTGGGCTTTCCGGAAGTCCTTGAGGTTGACGCGCTTGTCTCCTTTTACCGTGATTAGATAGTAATTCTTTTTCTTGTCGTCCCGGACGAAAAGGTTTTTGGCATCGCCTTCCGGATAGGGAAGACCCAAGGAGTCCAGCTCCTCCATGTTGTACACCGCCGGGTGCTCCGTGATTTCAAACGGGATGTTGTGATCTTTCAGATATTGATAGGTTTCTTGCTTGTTCATAGTGTCACTCCTTGGAATTTCTAATTACTTCTTGAATTTATACTTTCCTTTTCCGTGACCGGATACCGGCTCGATAATATCTGCCTGCATCAGATTGGAAAGCAGCTTGGATGCACCTGAACTTTTCAAATCAAGGAGTTCCATGACTGCACCTCTTCCGAATACTCTATCAAAATCATATTTGTCGAAAAGCCTATGGATATGAACCGTCGTTTTTATCGAAAAGTTTCCACCCTTCTCGGCAAGCACACTTTCAATGTCCACTTTTTTATCTTGAATGTCCACTTTAGCGGCTCGAATGTTCACTTTTTCTTTATTCAAAGTTTCACTTATATGAAGATCTCGATTATGAAGTTCATTTTTCTCGTTCAAAAGCAGATTTCTGAGAAACGCTTCCAGATACTCTGTTGTTTCGTGAATACCTTTTTGAAGGTTCGTATAGTTTGCACGAACAAGTGCATTTCGGAAATACCACGCATTTTCCGCAAAAATATCATTGGTTGCAGAGAAGCCCAGTGTTCTCAAATACTTGATGAAGAACACGGCCGTTGTTCTCGTATTTCCTTCGCCGAAAATATGGATTTGCCATAACCTCGAGATAAAAACCGCCAGATGATGAATGATTTCATCCATCGACAGCCCTCTATAGCTATAATTCCTCTCCTGTGAGAAATCATATTCCAGGGTTGCCATCAGTTCGGAAGCACTGCCGTACATAACAGTTTCTCCATCAAGGATCCACTCTTTCTTTGTAATATTGTAATCTCTAATCTTTCCAGCGTGTTCGTAAATTCCCTGAAATAGTTTACGGTGAATAGAAATATATTCATTGGGCGAAAACGAGAACGCTGTTTCGGAGAGAATTTCCGCAATACGAGAAGAAACCTTATCCGCTTCTTCCGTACGTTCCCCATCCATCTGATGCATCGGACGTTCTTCATAGTAGCTGTCGATAAGTTCCTGCGCCTCTTTCATTGTAATCTTGCCTTCAATATTTTGAATGGCAGTTTCAATCAAGTATTTAGATGGTTTGAGTCCATCCACCGCCTGAAGTCCGATTGCTGTACTCCAAGCATATCCCTTGTACGCCTTATCCGGTTCAGATTCTCTCAAATATTCCTTAAACGGGTCTATCCCCATATTCGCCACCTCCCTATCCAATAGGAAATTAATTATTTCATTTCCGCTTTTTCACGCTCCTGCTGCTGAAGATAAAACATCGCCTTTTGAGTTTCAATCTCTGCTCTCAGTTCTTCTTTCGTCGGCAGGTATAATTTGTACTTGGAAGCAAATAGCTGTTCATTGCCGTGCATAACGGAATAGCGGGCGATATCGTCATCGGTATCGGAGCAAAGTACAATACCGATTGTTGGGTTATCTCCTTCGCTGCGCTTCAGTTCATCGTACATGCGGATATACATGTCCATCTGCCCTACATCCTGATGCGTGATCTTCTCTGTTTTCAGGTCGATGAGGACAAAGCATTTCAGTATGTAATTGTAAAACACGAGGTCGATGTAATAGTCCTGCTTCTCCGTATGGATATGCTGCTGTCTTGCCACAAAAGCATATCCCTTTCCCAGTTCCATCAAGAAATTCTGCAGATTGGAGAGGATGCTTTTCTCCAGGTCGCTCTCGGTAAAATCTGTATTTTGAGCAAACCCTAAGAACTCTGCAACCACCGGATTCTTGATAAACTCCAGCTTATCGTTCTGATACGGTGCGGTCAGTTCCTTCATTTCACTTTCTACGAGTTCTTTTTTCTGAGTCTCCAGCATGCGGTAGTAATACTGTGAAGAAATGTTCCGCTGCAGAGTGCGGACACTCCAAGTCTGTTCTGCGGCCTCCTTTTCATACCAGTCACGAGCGGATTTGTCTTCTACTTGAAGCAATATTCGATAATGACTCCATGAAAGAATCATTCTAGATTGTTGCCCCAGCGTGGCAACAATCTCCGGAAACATTTTGTAAAACTTCAGGCACCGGTAAAGAGTACCTCTGTCAAAGCCCTTTCCATAACGGCTTGTCAACTCCTTTGACAGCTTCTTGATAACTTGAAGTCCATATTCAGAACGTTCCTGTCCACCAAGTTCTTCTTCTGCAATTCGGTATCCCAAAAGCCAGTTTCTTTGAACAAGCGCAACATTGACTGCCTGATACGCCGTTTTTTGTGAGGACTCGATAATCCCACACATATCCTTTAAGATATCGTCGGTTTTAACAAAACTATCCACAAAATTATTTTGATCGATTTTTTCCGGCTTGTTGTCCATACCATCGCTCCTTGGAATTTCTAATTATTTCTTGAGTTTCTTTATTCGGATGTCATCCTCTTCTTATATAAGATTCTTATCCAAAAGGAAATCAATCACATTAATATTTAAAATGCCGTTATCATCATACCAACGCTTTCCAATATCTTTCCGGATTACAATCTTAGGGAAAGAGTCTCCCGTAAGCGCAAATGGTCTGAGCTCGACCTCCGCTTTGTCATCTGTCGGCATCGCATACGCTGACTGAATATAGGTTCGCTTCCATCCTGAATTTACGACGAAATCGATTTCTCTTGGAGTGCGGGTTGAATTCCCATTTTTATTGAGGGTCCTTGCATAGACAACGCCAACATCAACGGAAAACTGCCGGATATTCAACTCATTGTATATAATGTTTTCCATTATATGCGTCATTTCCTGCTGACGGAAACCGATTCTTGCATTTCGAAGCCCAAGATCCTCGCAGTAATATTTATTTGGCGAGTCAAAATAGGATTTTCCTTTTACATCATATCGTTTACTTTCTGAAAAAAGAAACGCATCTTCCAAATGTCCGATATATGCCCGAATCGTGTTGGCAGACACACCACTCCCTTGTTTAGACTTCAGGGTGTTCGCTATTTTGGTCGGGTTGGTTAATGAGCCAACGGATGAGCAAAGCAAATCTAAAATCTGCTCCAGTACATCTTGCCTTTCAATTCTCTTACGTTCAACAATATCTTTAATATACACTTCCGAGAAAAGCGACTTCAGATAATTCATTTTAGCCTTATCATTTGGTCGTGATAAGATAAGTGGCATACCGCCATAGAATGCATATTCATCAAATGCTTCGTTTTTATCCCCGCCAACAGCAGAATAATATTCCGCAAAGCTAAGTGGGTGTACTCTTATTTCATCACTTCGTCCTCTAAATTCAGTAAGGATATCACTGGAAAGCATTTTCGAATTGCTTCCGGTGACATAAACATCTAGATTCGGCAGACCTCTCAAATCGTTAAGAGCATCATAAAAAGTAATTTTCTTACCGTCCGGATTGTACGGATTCGCCACTTCATCAGACATTTGAATTTCATCAACGAAAAGATAATACTCGTCTTTGCTCTTTTCTACTGTCTCCCTTACATACGACGAAAGCTCAAGCGGATTACGATACTTAATATCCTTTGCAAGGTCGAGCTCCACCGTAATAATCTGCTCCTCTTTCACACCGTTTTCAATCAAGTAATCTCGGTATATATTTTTAAGAAGATAGGATTTCCCACATCTCCTGATTCCGGTAATTACTTTCACTAAGCCGTCAAAACGATACGAAACCAACTGCTCCAGGTACCCATCACGCTTAATTTCCATAAAGCCCACTCCATTCCATTGAAAATTACAGCCCATAAAGGCTTTCTTAATCAATATTGTATAGGGTTTCTTGTAGCTTTTCAAGCTTTCACTGAAAATTACAGCCCATAAAGGCTATTTTGTTCAATGGAATAGATTCCCTATTCCAACGTAAGAAGAAGTGCCATCTTAAATTTCCTCGTTGCTTTTACCGAATGCAGCCCGCCTTTCGCAAAGCGGAAGTTCTCACCGGCTTGAATCGGATGTTCCTCGCCCTCGTAACCGATGACCCCCTCGCCATCCAGCGCGAATATGATTGCCTCCCCGGGAGCGGCATGTTCCGACAACCCGGTTCCCTCGTCAAATGCCATGACAACGAATTTCATTTTATCGTTGTGCACCACATCCATATTTACAATTTTGCCATCCGCATAAGGTACAAGTTCTGCCAAACGAAAAACCTCTCCGGCTTTAATTAATTCGTTCATAATATCATCCTTTCTTACTGCTACTTCGGTATAAACGGTTCCTTCTGACGTTCGCATGCCCATCGGCGTGTCTGTCAGTGTCACGATGCTGTCCCCAGTTTCCACGTTTCAGGTAAAACCATCGTTTCCATACACCTCCAGGCTTCCGGCTGCGACAACGATCATCTTATAATAAGGGTAAATCTCGGCGCTAATGTCCGTGTTCTTCGCCAGCGAAAAAACGGTAATATAATTCTCGCCGCCGTGAATTTCTTTTGAAACCGTGCATCCGGGAATCGATGGGTTCTCTTTCGCTATTGAAAATTTCCGCCCATAAAGGCTGTTTTGTTCAATGGATTTCATGGCCGTCCTTCTTTCAAATACTTCATCCAAGCCTTTGCTCTCAATAATGCTGCATCCGGCTTGTTATCTATTTTCGATTTCTTCCACTTTCTTCTGATAGAGTTTCATCAGTTCTGCAACGCAGGCTGCTTCGTTCCGATAGGGTTCACTGCCTTTCGCAAATCCGTATGCCTCCATGACCGCCATATCATTCAGACGATGTGCTTTTCGCAGTTCCGGCGGCATGGTCAATTCGTCATACAGGTCTGCAAGGCTGCTGTCCGGATATAATGCTCTGGCATCAAGGATTGCCTGTGCGGTCTGTTCGATTTTTTGCCGTTGCGGCTCGGTCGGCTCCGGCCACGGGAAGTTGTTGTAGACGATAGTATTAGAATAACTATAGTCACTTTTCAATCTTCCGCATACTGTACGCATCCATGCCATATGAATATTTGATGTTAATACTCCAAATTCATATAATGTTGCTCCTTGCATCATAAACAACTTATCTCCAGGTATTATTTCCGGACTTAAATATTCCATTGGAATATATCTACGATTCTCCGATGATACTTTAGGTATTGCAACATAAGCTGTATGACATTCTCTTACTTCATCAAACAGCATCGGGGTTTCTGCTTTTTTTCTCGTTGCAGCCTTCGGGCTAGCTAATCTGTATTGTCTAACATTATCTATTCTTTTGCATACCAACGGACATTTTCTTATTTCAGCCGGATTACTACCTGACATCCATAAACAATATCTTGGTTTTCTGAGAATAAAATCTTTTCCCATCATATATGGGCGAATAAACTGTTCTGCTAAAGGCTCTTTTTCTAATAAGTCTTGTTTTTCGCTTTCTGTTAAAATCAGGTTTCCACCTTCCGTTGGTTTCCCGCCATTTTGCAGTATTGGAACATTTGAAACAGGTCGGGTTCTTGCTCCAACAAAAACATTATCTGCATCCAACAAATATGCATTGATATTATTTGCCTCTTTAAATCTTCCATCAACATAGATTCTGCTCTTTACAGGATTCGGTGCAATGCTGAAGCCCACTATTACGCAATGGACATGGGCTTTCATATTGGCTTCACTGTCCCACCGAAACGTCCGATGGGCAAAATCGATATGGATACCAAAGCGGTCATACAAAGGTTTCCAGACTCCTGCCACCTGTTCTCCCTGGGTAATGGAATTCGTTGATACAAAGGCTGTCCGTATCGTCGTTCCCTGCATAAACTGCGCCGCTTTAAAGTACCAGCCTGCAACATAATCGATTTTCCCGGCAGTCTTATACGGTTTTCCCTTTTCGTCAACGTAAATCGACAGAATATCTTTTTTCTGTTCTTTGCTCTGAAGTGAATAACCCACAAACGGTGGATTTCCCATAATATACGACACCTGATATTTCGGTACAACGCTCTCCCAGTCAATCTGTAGAGAATTGCCTTCCACAATAAACGCATTGGTCGTCAACGGCAGGAAATCCAGATCCATGTGAACGATGTCTTCCGTCTCTTTCATCATCTGGGATTCCGCAATCCATAGTGCGGTCTTGGCTACGGTAACCGCAAAATCATTGATTTCAATTCCATAGAACTGATCAATGGAAACTTGAATCGGAGAAGATTCGTCAAAGCCAAAAGAAATCTGGCCTCTCTGCAGTTCTTTTATGACTTCATTCTCCAATCGACGGATACTGATATACGTCTCTGTAAGGAAGTTTCCGCTCCCTGATGCCGGATCCAGCCACCGGAGATTTGCAAGCTTTGTCTGGAAGTCTCTCAGCTTTTTATCCTTTGTTTTCTGAACGGTGATCTGCTGAATTTCTTCCAGTTCGTTTTTCAGATCATCCAGAAACAGTGGGTCAATGACCTTGTGAATATTTTCAATGCTGGTGTAATGCATACCACCGGAGCGCCTTGTCTCCGGATTCAATGTACTCTCGAACACCGCACCGAATATGGTCGGGCTGATTTCTGACCAGTCAAAATCTGCCGAGGCTTTCTCTAACAACAGATTCCTGATTTCTTCCGTAAACGGTGGAATTTCAATATCTTCATTTGCAAAAAGACCCCCGTTCACATACGGAAAGGCTGCAAGCTGCGGATTATCGTCTTTCAGATAAGGATCTCGCTCCTCCGGTTTTGTGTCGAGAATCCGGAAAAGTTCGATCATCGCTTTTCTCATTTTTCTTGCATCAAATTCTTCCAGATAGTCATGGAACAATCCGTGCTGCCCGAAAATGCCTGCGTCCTCTGCATATAGGCAGAATACGATTCGAACGCAAAGGATATTCAGGCTTTTCATTGCCCGCTCTGTTGTCGAATCCGCATATTGTTTTGCCAATGCATCATACAGCAAACCCACAATCTCGCCGGCTGCAATGGAAACTTCCATTTCTCTCTGAAGATTTGTGTTGCCCTCGTCCACCAGAAACTGCAGCCGATAATATTCTTTTTCCAGATTCTCCAACAGAATAATCTCCGGATCGCCGCCCGGCTTTTCCATGTCATAGATATAGAACGACCGGAAATTGCTGGTTACAATCCACCTTGGTCTTTTCGAATAGGGCAGCTCAGAAGAATATCTTTTTGCCTGTTCAAAAGGCGTCAGTATGGAACCATCGGACTGCCGGATTGCAGCGGTCAGGCTCTTGTTGATACTTTTCTGCTCAATCATTACATGGGTTTTCTCGATATATCCGTCGATAAAACTGGTATGGTCAAGGTGTACCTGATCTTCAAAGGATATGAACTGCGATATCTCGGTTACGCCGAATACCGTTGTCAGAAGCTCCACCCAGAAAATCTGGCTATCGCCTTTTTCATATCCTCGGTCTTTCCAATTTTTCGCAAATGCTTTCGCCGCCGCTCTCTGTTGTGCATCTGTCATTGCAGCAATCTCCTGTTATTCCTTATCTGTAAATATGAATGTTATCTGTCGTTCACAATATGTATATTGTACCACAGAAAAATGTAAAAGCAGACCCACGACTTCGAACTTCGAAATCACGGGTCTGCTTGTCTGTCTGTGCTGCGAACCTATTTCATAGGCTAGCTCATTTACTCCAGCTCGGAATCATCCAATCCTACGTATGTCGGCATTTTGCTTTCTCGCTTAAATACCACTAGGGACTTCTTATCGAGATTATAAATGATGTCCTCATCAGAATGGTACATTATGTCTTTGGCATTACCATCCAACGTCAACACGTTTCCTTTTTCGGTATACTTGCCTTTCTGTATAACCGAATCGTTCGGCTTATAGATGCAATAATTACCATCGCTTTCAATAGCTATGATAACATCAACGTCATCCACAACTGTCTGATACGTACCCACCGGCGTATCCTTCGGGGATTCCGGCAACGTTAACAAAACAAAATTAAACGATACCGATGCAATCAACAGGATTACTAAAAGCCACTTTTTGTTCATGCGCCCCCCTCTTTTTTACATTTTTAGTATTCTATTCATTAGTGACCTCCTTTTGTATATGGTAAACCACTGTTCGTTGATTTAGTCGTCAATTACAGTATAGTGGCGAATCCACGATACTACAAATGTGAGGTCACTTCATATTATCTTATTTTACAATAGTATAGTTGGTACTTCTTGCTTTTCCATTCTGCTTTAGTAGATTTCTCTTTACCATCTTTTTCAGAACTCTGGAAGCGGTAGACGCGCTCACTTCAAGCAATTTGATTACCTCATTTCTTGTAACAGAACCGTGTGTTCGGGCATATTCCAGCACTTTTTCTTCTTCGGCATTGAGCGCCCCCCCAACAGGGTTATTTGTAGGTGTTTCTGTCGGAAGCGTTGAATCATTTGTCTTTTCATATTTTGCGTTAACATTCGGCAGTATGATTTTAAAGGCATTTTTTGTAGTTTCAATCACAGGTTTTTCTTCCCCTTCTTCGTATGCCTTCATAATTCTTCCAATCCCAGTACCATAAGCCTCAATCAAATGTAATCGATAGAATACGTTCGCAAGGTCCTGGTTCCGGCACACGGAAATACCTACCATAATATCTTCCAGGTCAATTCCCGGCATCAGTCCGCCAATGGACACAAATTCAATCCGGTTAGTATAAATACTGATAAGTGCACTCGCGCTACAGGAATAATCCCTATGAACCAGTAAATTCAATAACGCTTCTCTGACAGCGATTTCAGGATAGTCCCTGACATCAATTCTCAGCAGCTTTTCTATAGTCGCACGGGTTTGATTGCGAAAATCAATAAAATCATACACTTCGTTCATCTGACGCAGCAGCGATCCAGTAAATTCCCGTCGGTCTTTAAACACGGTCTGATCTGTTCCCTGAAAAACAGCAACCTTGATTGTATGGACGCATTGGTCGGACAGGAGCAACCCTAAATTGCTATAAAGGTTATCCTGATCGACCAGCTTCAAAGTACGCATTTGCTGCGGGCCAAATTCTATATTTCGAAGCTCGAATTCCTTTTTCGTAACTTCAAAGGTGAGTTCCTGGTTTAGACAACGCATTGCTTCAAATCGGTCCCCATCCGTTTCCTTAATCATACGGCGAATTGCCGTGTCGGTAGCAGGAACCGAAGAACAACCCTGCCTGACATATACGCCCTCCGGCCGCATCCCTTTCTTTGCAAGATAGTAAGGGCGGTCTGTTCCGCGCTGAATATCCACAACAACGATTTCTTTCCCCTCTTCTTCAAGGGTTTCATAATGCAGGAACATTGTTACATCCGGCTTGATTGCATCCCTTACCATATTGCTGATTTGCAGGGACACGCCATCCGGATTATTCACGCCGACCACCGTGCCGTTGTCTTGAACGCCAATATACAGCTTTCCGCCGTCACAATTAGCAAAAGCAATGATTTCCTTTTTGATTTCGTCCACAACAATTTCTTTCAGTTCTATGGTCTCACTTTCCCGAAAAAGCATACTGCCCTCTCCTCCATTCTCGTTAATGGTCTTATTATAGTTAATCGTGTCAATCGTGTCAACGCATTTGACACGATTATGGCACGATTGACACGATTAATGACATCATAAAGTGAGGAGCCATAATTTCAGTAGCTAAGTTTCGAATAGCAGTCATAATCCGTTCAGTCTGTCCTACAGCATTTTGGGTTGATAACAATTTCTCTGAAATATATCTGAAAATATTTCGTAAATCCTTCTTTGCCGCTGCTGTATACGTCACCTTATACTTCATATACCAAATTCCTGTTTCATTTCTGCTTCAACTTCATCCGCCGAATACACTCTGCCAGCCTTAATATCTTCCATCCCTTTCTCTATCTCTATACTGAATTGCTCTTTTGTCAAAGAGCCATATGAAACCGGCTCTTCACAGGATGGAAGTTTCATTTCAAAAGGAATTCCTCTTTGAAGCACAATCTGCCTCAGAAACATTCCCACTGCATTGGACATTGGAATACCGAGTTGATCGAGTACCAGCTCCGCCTGTTCTTTCACTTCAGGTTCAACACGTGCGAATACACTTGCAGTTCTTGCCATTGATGTCACCTCCTCTTTTTTTCATTATATCTTTTTTGATTGCGAACCGCAATCATTTTGCAATCTTTTTACTCTTCACTTGTTCCGGCAAAGACGAGATAATTACTCTGTCTTTGTAGATTTGATCTCTGCAGCAGCGGAAAAGAACTATGAGAAATTGAAAAAGAGCATCGGATTGCATTTGAGGTATCCAATGCTCTTGCTGTACAATTAAATTCTGGGGATCTGTTCGAATTCACCTGTCAAACCTACAGGTCTTTCAGAATCTCTCCGATATCTTCATTCATGCAGACAGACTTTCTCTTTATTTCTTCCGGTGCATATGCTTCCCCCCGGTTCAGGCACACATAAGATGCATGCGGATATGCGTTTGTCATCTGCCAAAACGGATATTTTATAATACCGGGGGTATTATATCCTACGCCAAGTTCAAGGAACACTATTTTCTGCTTTTTATGTTCCTTTATGAATTTCTTGTACCGTTCTGCTGCCCGGTGCCATCCCTCATCTTCCACAAACGTCTCATCCGATCTGAGGTTCATACTCATCGGCTTGCCGCAGCGCGGGCAATATGGAATCAAACCGGACGGAACCGTAAGCTTTAGTTCTCCGTCTTCCGGTTTTTGCAGTTCCCCGTCTTCAATCCGGAACCCTTGACTCAGCACCATTTTTTTAATGGTTTCTTCATTGTCATAGGTTTCCTTATGGCAAGGCGCACTGCATTGAAACAACCCGTAATCTCCCTGTGTATAAAAAATCCTGCTTTTATCAAAGCCAGCTTTTTGGAAACAATGATCCACATTTGTCGTCAGAACAAAATAATCCTTCTCTTTCACCAGATTGTACAAGTTCTGATATACCGGTTTTGGCGCATCCATATAACGGTTGATGTAAATATATCTGCACCAGTATCCCCAATATTTTTCTAATGTTCTATATGGATAGAAACCGCCCGAATACATATCGGAAAATCCGTATTTCTTTCTGAAATCCGAAAAATATTTTTCAAATCTTTCACCGGTATACGCAAAACCGGCAGATGTGGAAAATCCCGCACCGGCCCCTACTACGACAGCGTCTGCTTCTTCGATTTTTTCTTTTATCTGCAATATTTTATCCGAGTAACTGTTTGTAGAGTCGTTCATCTTCCTCTTTAAAAACATTAAATATCACCTTTATCCTTGATTTTTCTCTTTCCTTATATTGCTTTACGGTCTGTACCGCAAGCTCCGCCGCTCTTTTATTGGGGAACATAAACACACCGGTTGAGATACAGCAAAAAGCAATGCTCTTCACTTCATTCTCTTCCGCTATCCGAAGGCATGATTCATAGCAGGATATCAGCAAACGCTCGTGTTCCTTTGTCAGCCTTCCCTGCACAATCGGCCCCACTGTATGAATCACGTAATCACAGGGCAGATTGAATGCGGGGGTAATCTTTGCCTGCCCTGTCGGTTCTTCATGACTCTGCTTCATCATCATATTGCTGCAATAGTTTCGAAGCTGAATTCCTGCATAGGTATGAATGCAATTATCGATACAATTATGGCAAGGCTGATAGCAGCCTGTCATACCGCTATTGGCTGCATTTACGATTGCTCCCACTCCAAGTCTTGTAATATCGCCTTTCCAGATATAAAGATCCGGCTGTACCTCCTCCATATCTGCAAGAGCGACAATCCCTTTCTTCTCATTTTCTTCCAAAAGGTACGCATCCTGAATCTGCAAAAATGCAGATTCTTTTTCCCTCGGCATTCGTATATTCATAAGGGATCGGAGCAATATTTTCTGCTCGCCTGCATCGGATGGAATCTGCATGTTCTCATATTCCGGACGCTCTTTCAGCAATCCTTTAATTAAATATCTTCTTCTGTCAGCCTGATTCATTTCCTGGTCACCGCTTTCACCGGACATTTTTCATAACAGTTTCCACAGTGCAGGCAGTGCTCCTGCCGGATGACAAAAGGGGTTCCCTTCTCAATACATTTCTGCGGACAATGTTTCATACATGTCCCGCAGCCGATGCAGGATTCCGTTATGCAATATCCTTTTTCTTTTATATTAACATTCCCCAGAATATATGTCTCCCGGAAAATTGGATTCACACCAAGGTTAAAATATTCCACTTCCGCCTGATCAATACAGAAAATAATCCCGATTTCTCTTGTATCTCCCGGATATACATTCGCAAGGTACGGCTGTTCTTCAAAAATGATATCCATCCATTTTTTCTGTTCATTCTCTGCTACTGCGTAAGCCTTTCCTGACAAACGAATCATTTCTTTGTATTTGGTATAAGCAAGAATCTGAACCCTGCCATCTTCCATTAATTCTTTACAAAAATTTTTACCTCTGGCGGTGAAAAAATAGAGTGCATCCGGTTCATAATGAATCGCACTGATATTCCGTATCTGTGGTGCCCCTTCACTGTCCACTGTTGCGAATGCAAGCACTCCCACCAGATGCATCTTCTTTAGACATGTTTGTAAATCCATTTTATCGCTCCTCCAATATCTCCCCGGTAATCTCATTTTTCGTCTTCCAGCACTGCGGATCCGCCCCATAAAAATCGCCGCTTGTTCCGTTGGCAACGGCCGGACAGCCCCGGCACCATGCCTTAAGTTCACATTTGCTGCATTTTACAAATTTATCGTACTCTCTGTATTTTTCCATCTGACAGATCCAGACGTCTGCCAGTCGGTCTTCAAAAATATTGGCCACTTTACTGTCTGT
>CAKQHH010000012.1 GCA_934234035.1 uncultured Clostridia bacterium
GATGCGCACCCGCATAGCGGGTGGTTTATTTGTCTCGGACTCTTCGAGCCCTCGACGGGGCTCATAGCCCCACAAAAAAAAAGTGATTCAAGCTATGCTTGAATCACTCACAATCAAACATCAATTAGTTTTCGTTTACAACGTCTTTTCCGTCGTAGTAACCACAGTTTGGACAAACTCTGTGCGGAAGCTTAGGCTCATGACACTGAGGACAAATTGAAAGTCCAGGAGCGCCCATCTTCATATTCGCAGACTTTCTGCTTCCAGTCTTTGCTTTTGATGTTTTCCTCTTAGGTACTGCCACTGTCGACACCTCCTTATAACTCTATCTGATTTTGTTTATTTACGCGTTACAACAATTAATTATAGCTTTGCACATGCATATTGTCAAGCCTTTTCTAAATTATTTTATAACTACCCTTCGGCAGTTATCAGAACCGTCCCAAACCGATTGACCGGTCATCAGATTATACACATCCGAAGCCAATACATCCATCTGAAGCATCCGGGAATCCAGCCCGCATTTGTTGATATTATCCACAAAAGGCAGTCGATTCCATTCGTTTCTCTTGGTTTCCCGAAGAATTTCCCGACCTCTCTCGCTGAAACCCAGTACCCGCAGGTATTCCGGCGACCGATTCTGCAGTTCAACGGTAATCCCCAGAAGAATCTGATACAGCCACCTGGAAATTCTGGTATAGGTATATCGCTTGGATTTCGTATTCAGAATCAGCTCATCCAAGGACTGCGCCTTTCGAGCTGCCTCCTTCAAGCGGTTTCCCAGACCTTCTCCTCCACCCGGAGCAGAGTCCAGTTCCTCCGGTGTTTTCATGAGAATCGCATATCGAATTCCTTGAAACCATTTCTCTTCCGAAATATGGAAATCCAGTTTCTCGGAAGACCAGGGTACCCGATCCTCCGGCAGCCGATTTTCTGAAATCGCCTTTCGGATTCCGGTACTGCTCCAGAATTCTTTTTCCGGCGAATCCGTCTCGTGATATCCGGCTCCCTGCCGCTGTACGGCAACCGGTTTCAAAGCCCGGATATTCTTCAGGTATTCCAAAGCCAAAATATCGTTAGATGCCTGATACATAGAGACTTCCTTCATGTCGAATTCCCGCAGTACATTCTCCCGAGCAACGGGATAACTCTCCCCCGACTTTCGGCGCAAAGCAATCTTTCGGCGAATTTCGGACTCATGTTCCCGCATATAGTCAGAAACCTTCCGCAAGCCTTCCAAATCACCGGATTCGCTTCCGAACGCAATGTGGGTAACCCCACCGAAAGCCTCCAGCAGCTGAACTCCGGAAGCCGCATATACCGCCGCATTTCCGAGGCAGTGTACCGTCGGAATCTCCAGCACCAGGTCGACGTGGTTTTGCAAGGCAATCTCCGTTCGCTGCCATTTATCCAGAACAGCCGGTGCGCCTCGCTGTACGAAATTACCGCTCAAGGCACATACCACGGCACTCGCCCCCGTCCGGCGCTTCGCCTCTTCAATCAGATAGCGATGGCCGAAGTGCATAGGATTGAATTCCGCAACAATTCCAACGATGTTACTCTTCATCTTCTCCGTAGGATGCATAACGGTCATCCGAAGCCGCTTCCCGGCTCTGAATGCGCTCTGCCATATCCCGCATTTCCTGACGGTTGCTGTTCACCTGGGTGTTGATTCCATTCAGCATCTCCGTGAAGTGATCGTTCATCGGCTGAATGTAATCGGTCGCCAGCTTTGCGATTTCATTCTGCATATCGTACAACATCTTGTCAATGTATTCGTAAGAACGCAGCTTCATGTACCGTCCGTGGCTCTCCGCCTCTGCGATTACCGCACCGGCACGTTTCTCCGCTTCTCTCTTGATTACATCCGTCTCCACAAGATATTCTGCCTGCTTCTTCGCTGCAACGATTACCTTGTCGTACTCTGCTTTTGCTTCGTTGATGATTCGATCCTGTTCATCCTTCACCCACTGTGCCTGCTGAATATCCTTCGGCATGCTGAGTCGAATGTCGCTGATAATCTGCGAAATCTCCTCGCTATCCACAATGGCCTTGTCCGAGAAAGGAACCTTCGAGGCAGTCTCCAGGATATCTTCCAATTCATCCAGCAGCTGCATTACTTTAATGGATGCATCACTCATAGCATTAATCCTCCCATTTATACATATAAATTCGAATTATGTCCGTCTTCTGTTCGCTCTACAAATTTCCGCTGAATCGCTTGCAGCGCACACTCCGGCAAAAGGCCGGATACATCGCCTCCCAAAGACGCTACTTCCTTAATTAATGAAGAACTGATAAAAGAATATTTCGGATTCGTCATTAAAAAAATGGTTTCCGTATTTCCGGTGTACAATCGATCGTTCATCTGCGCCATCTGAATTTCATATTCGAAATCCGTTGTCGCTCGAAGACCCCGAATCACTGCACTGAACTGCTTCCGGTTCACATAATCCGCTAAAAGGCCACCGAAACTTTCCACTTCCACATTGTCGAGATGGGCCGTCGCCTCCCTCACTACCTGAATTCGTTCTTCCAGTGTCAGAATCGGTTTCTTTGAGTTGTTCACCAGAACTCCCACTGTAATCGAATCGAACATATGCGCCGCCCGTTCCACGATATCCAAATGACCGTTTGTGATTGGATCGAAAGAACCGGCATACAATGCGGTACGTTTCATATTTTCACCTACCTTTTCAGTTAATTCTATCAAAATACAACAAGCTATGCAACCATTTTAGGCTCTTGTGTAGATATCCACTCCAATGGTTCCGTACTTCTTTTCTTTCATCTTTTTCAGGTCGGCAATTTCATCCGGAAGGGCTTCTTCGTACAGATGTTCTGCAACAATTAAGCCTCCCTCCGCAAGGAGGTCGTTCTCCATTATTTTCTCGATTGCTTCTTCGTAATAGCCGGCCCGGTACGGCGGATCCAGGATAATCAAATCCATTTTTTCTTGCAAAGAATCCAGGCACTTTCGGAAATCCATCGTGGATACGGTGGCCTTGTCATTCGCCTTGCAGTGGTCGATGTTTTCCTGAACGATGGCAACATGCTTTCTGGAACAGTCATTGAACCGACAATGACCTGCCCCACGGGAAAGCAGTTCCAATCCCAGCACCCCGGATCCGGCAAACAGATCCAGAACGTTGGCTTCCGGAATTGACGGCATCACCATGCTGCAGATGGCCTCTCGAACCTTCTCGGTGGTCGGCCGGATATCCGCCGGAAGCTCAATTTTTCGAAATTTATAATCCCCCGCATTAATTCTCATTGGTTCACGCTCCTTATTTTTTCTATAGCAATATTTATATCGTATTCTCGTAATTATCCCAAAGGTACTGCTTCATTTTGTTTCGCACGTTTTCATCCAGATGAAGTAAATCCATCTCTTCCACATCCTCTTTTGCATATTGAAGAATGTGCTCGTATTTCAGAAATTCTCCTAACATGCTCATGCTTCCGTGCTGCATGGTTCCGTGCACATCTCCCGGTCCGCGAAGGCGATAATCTTCCTCACTAATCAGGAATCCGTCATCCGTCTCCTGCATAATCTGAAGTCGATCCGACGCACCTTCCGAATCGCTGTAGTTTACCAGCCAGCAGTAGGACTGTCGATTGCTCCGCCCCACTCTTCCGCGAAGTTGGTGCAGCTGTGCCAGTCCGAACCGATCGGCATTCTCGATAACCATCACAGTGGCTTCCGGCACATCGATACCCACCTCGATTACCACCGTGGATACGAGAACCTGAATCTTTCCTTCAGCGAACTCCGCCATAACTCGTTCTTTTTCCGAAGGATCCATCCTTCCGTGAAGCACGGACACCACCGCCGGGGAAAACCATTTTTTTACCTCTCGATACAGTGCTGTCACGGAAACCATTTCTTCCCCTTCATCGATAGCCGGTGCCACGATATAGGCCCGATTTCCGCCTTGAACTTCTTTTTTCACCTGAGCATACGCCTTCGACCGCAAGCGGTGATTCACTACCCGAGTGATGACGCTCTTTCGCTCTGCCGGTCTGGACCGAATCATGGAAAAATCCATATCTCCGTACACTGTGGCCTGAAGCGTCCGCGGAATCGGCGTTGCGGACATGACCAGCACGTTAGGAATTCGGGATTTCTCCATCAGCAAACGCCGCTGATTCACACCAAATCGATGCTGCTCGTCGGTAATCACCAGTTCCAGGTTCTGAAAAATCACATTCTCCTGGATGATGGCATGCGTTCCCACCACCACATCGGCCGTGCCCTCCTGAATTTCCTGAAGCACCTTCTTCTTCTCCGGTGCACTCAAAGCGCTAATGAGCAGAACACAGTGAATCCCCAGAGGCTCAAAATCCTTCGACAGCTTCTCATGATGCTGCCGCGCCAGAATCTCTGTGGGCGCCATGAACGCACACTGTCCGCCGGCCGCCGCCACCCGGTACAGCGCCGTCTCCGCCACCGCCGTCTTACCGCAGCCCACATCTCCCTGAACCAACCGATTCATCGGTCTTGAAGAGCTCAAATCCTGCTGAATGTCCCGCACCGCACTTTTCTGACCCTCTGTCAGCTCGAAGGGCAGCTCCTCCAGAAACGGCGTCAGATTGGTTTTCGCCACCGAGGAATCCCCCGCCTCGTGGCAGAGCTGCGCTCGATTCCACTGCGTGACAAGTTGGTATAAAAACAAATTTTCATATATATAGCGCGACCGAGCAATCCGATACGCCTGCAGCGATTCTGGAAAATGAAGTTGTTCGTATTTATATTTTTCGGTGCAGAGTTTTCGCTTTCGAATCACGTCCTCCGGAATCCATTCCGCATCGTATTCCAGCGCCTGCAGCGCATACTTAATCCACCGATTGAAATCATTGGTGGTAACGCCCGCCGTACACCCGTATACCGGAAGATATCCCTTTCGCTCCAGATCCTTCGCACTGCCTTCCGGACAGATTTCCGGATTGTCAAAAATCGGCAAATCGTCCCAGCCCCGTCTCCGGCATTTGCCAAAGACGACGTACCCTTTATTCAGCCGCAGATTTTTATCCAAGAAAGGCATATTGTAGAACCACACCTTGTATTGACCGTATCCGTCCCGAAAGATGCATTCCAGCATCGGGGTTTTTCCGTTTCGGCCACCGTACGCGCTGAACCGCTTTCGTTCCAGCTTTCCGGCAACGCGATACTCCCCGCCGTCTTCCAAATCCTTGGAAAACCAGTTCCACCGCCAATCCCGATACCGCACCGGAAAATGGTCCATCAAATCCCGTACCGTGGCGATTTCCAGCTTTCCGAGAAGCTCTTTTTTCTTCTTCCCGATACCTCGAACCGAGGCAACGTCATCCGATAATTTCAGCATCCCGTCACTCTTTTTCCCGTACATTTCTTCTTCTCAAGGTATACTTTCTTCCCACCGGCTGCTTCCCGCCCTCCGGCAGAAAACCCATGATATTCATTCGAATTTCCGCCGGTTTCTCCAGGCACAGCACGCCGAAATCTTCCTCCACCATATTAAACAATTGCTGGGAAGCTCCCGCCAAAGTTCCGTGAACGGCCGCCACCGCAAAAATATCCACGTGAATGCCTTCCGACTTCTCCCGGATTTCGACGGAATTTCCAAGCTCATGGTTTCCGGTAAAAATACCCTTCCGAAGCAGCTTGCCTTTCCGATTACACGGCAGCAAGGTATCTTCAAAAGAAAGAAGGTTGTCCACAATCATCCGGGTAATTGCACTTCCCGCGACGGAAATGACACCGTATTCATTCTTCGACATCGTTGCCATATTGAAACCTCCTTCACCTCGTATCGAATAAATTGTATCACAGCGCAATTGCTCTGCATACAATATTTGCATATAAAAAAAGTCTTAAACGGAAATCCGTTTAAGACTTTTACACAGCCTGTATGGACTAGATGGCACGGTTAACCTTGCCAGATCTCAGACAACTTGTGCAAACATTCGCCTTTCTGACCGAACCGTTCTCACTGACTCTTACTGTCTGAATATTCGCATTCCATTTTCTTCTGGAGTGTCTATTCGAATGAGAAACAGCGTTTCCCGAAGTCTGTCCCTTACCGCAAACTTCACATTTCCTGGACATTTGCCGCACCTCCTTTGTTCTCAAAAATTTACATCTCATTTGACGCAAGTAGTATTATAGCACACTTGCACAATCCTTTGCAACAGTTTTTTTATTTTTTTCACTTTTAAAATCTGCTGAATCGGGTTATAATGAATTCGATTAATTATATATGGAAAGACGGTATAATTCAATGACAAAAAAGAAAAAAATCATTTTGTGTATCGCAGTGTTCGCCGCGGTGGTGGTTGGAATCTTCAGCTACAGCATCGCTCGCCTGAATCGAATGTACGACCTCGTGGATAAAAGAGAACTGAGCAACATGCAAGACTCCATCGAGAGCCATATGGAAGATGTTGACAGCACCGACCGCATCACCCACCTGCTTACCGACTGGTGCGATGTGAATAACGTAAAGTTTACCATCGACGACAACAAGAATGTAATTATCCGCAAGACGAGTTCCAATGCGGACAAACACACTCCGACCACCGTTCTGGCAATGGAATACAACAGCAAAACTTTTCAGCAGGACATCTCCGCCTACGCGGTTGCGGAATACTTCGCAAAGCACGGACTCAACCACGGCGACGTGAACGTTGTCTTCTTTTATAATGACAATAACCACCACACCGGCGCACGGAATATCTCGAAAAAGTATATTCCGAAGAAGTCTCGAATCATCTTGCTGACCCAAGGAGAATCTTCCGGCATTTCCCGAAGCTCCTTCGGAAATTCTCTTCAGAGTGTGTCGATTCCTTATAAAAAGGTTTCTCGCCGGTGCGACTCCGCACTCCGAATCCGAATCGGCGGCATTCCGACCGGTGTTCCTTCTCAGGCAACCGCCGGACAGCCGAATCCGATTTCGCTTCTGGCAAACGTGCTCACGCATCTGAAGAGCAAATCCGTTTCCTTCCAGTTGGCGGATGTGAAAGTCGAAAGCAACGGCAACATGTCCCCTACCGGAATTCAGGCCACGATTCTGATTGACTCCTATTCGATGGAATCCGTGACCACTTATTTGGACGACCGAATTGAGGATTTCGAGGACGACAACAAGAAGGATTTTCCGGATTCCTACTATGAGTACAAAGAGCTCACGGAGCAGCTGCCGAGCACGGCCTATTCCAAGAAAGCGGTGAATCGCCTGATTACCTTCCTCTACACCTTCAAGAACGGCACCTATCGTTTCGACAAGGACAACGTGCCGGAAGGATATAAGGAAAAGGACATCTACGGCATCAACAGCATTCAGGATCTCAGCGCGGACGACGCTTCGCTGAATCTTCGAATCAATACAATGGGCATGAACGATAAATATCTTAAACAGATTGTAAAAGAAAACCGCAATGCCGCCGAATTGTCCGACGTGAAAATCGGTACAAAAATCACCGATTCGCCTTATGAGAATACGAAAAACGAACTATTCCAATTGATTCAGGATGCGTATAACAAAGCCAATGACGTTTCTACCGTGGACGCAATGATTCCGGAAAAACCGGACTGCGGCTTCACCATACTGACGTTCCTTTCCGCTAAGAATCGGAACACGGATGGAGTTCATCTGCAGATTACGGACAAGACCGCCGTTAAAATTGCCAATGGAATTCTGAACAGCCCAATAATGGATCGAAACATTTTTGGATTCTAAGGAATATCCAATCGCATCGATCATCTTGTTTTTAAATTCAAAAAGGCTACAAGATGTATCTATATTATGCTATAATGGAATATCTTTATGGGAGGATATAACATGCAAAAAGACAACGATCAGCGAACTGACAAAGATTTGGAGGTACAAGAATATCTTTCTCAGTTCGGCGCCGATGAAGACGTTCAGGATGATACGGATATCTCGTCCTTCTTGATTGACGACCCGGAAGAATCCTTGAATACAGAATCGACTCCTTCAGAAACGGAATTGGAACCGGAGATTTTAGATGAGGAATCCGAAGAGGATGCTCCGCCTTCGGAAGCAAGCAATTTCGATTTCGAAAGCATCGATTCACACAGTTCCGATGAAACGGATTTGAATCTGGAAGATTTAAACGATGACATCGCCTCGGATGCCGATTTGGAAAGTTCCGATGCGGCAGCCGGCGCTGCCTATGCCAATTCATTGGTATCATCCGACAGCGAAGAGGCATCGGAAGATGCGACAGATGAAGATACCGAAGATGAAGAGGCAGAGGCCGAGACAGAAAAACCGGAAGAACCGGAAGTTTCCGAAGCCCCGGAAGCCGATGACGAATCGGAAGTTCCGGACTCCGTCACAGACGCAGATGACTCTGAAGAATCAGAAGACGAGGAACCGGAAGATGTGACACCGCTGGAAATCATTGACGATACTGAAGCGGAACAGACGGATGAAACCCCTTCCCTTTCCGATGATGCGGCTGAAGAAGAGGCAGAAACGGAATCGGAGGAAATCTCTTCGGCGGATTTAATTCGCAGCAAGGAAATCTCTGCCGTTTCCGATGTACTTCTGGAAGACGATGCGGCAGATGTCAAAGAGATAAAGGAACCGAAATTAACTCGCCAGGAAAAGAAAGCGGCTCGCCAGAAGAAAGGCAAACGAATTGCTCGTTTCCTCTCTCTTTTCGTGGAGAATCCGAATTACGATTCCTCGCAAGGAGAAACGATAGTGAAGGAAGGAAAACACATCAAAAATAAGCCGAAGAAATTCAGCTTTTTCCATCTTTTCCGAGACATTGTTCTCGCCGGTGTTCTCTGCGTCGCAATCTTCATCTGTTACTCCTTCGTAATCATTACGAAGGCTCCGAAGATTGATCCGGTGAACATCTACGATAACATTCAGCAGAGTTCTGTCATCTACAACGACGAAGGCAGAGCGGTGGATTCGGCGTACTACACACAGGACCGAAAGATCTGCAAATACGAAGACATGCCGGAAAACCTGATAAACGCCTTTGTTGCACTGGAAGACAAAACCTTCTGGAAGCATCACGGCTTCAACTGGACCCGTATGATCGGTGCGGTGTTCCAATCCCTCACCGGATCCGGAAAGATCAGCGGTACCAGTACCATCACCCAGCAGCTGGCGCGTAACGTCTACCTGCCGGAAACCATGAGCACCCGAAGCATCAAGCGTAAAGTGCTGGAAATGTACTACGCTGCCGTAATCGAAAGAAAGCTCTCAAAGAAAGAAATCGTCGAAGCCTACCTGAACACCATCTACCTGGGCTTCGGTAACTACGGTGTCGAAGCGGCATCCGAATCCTATTTTGGAAAGAAGCCGAAAGACTTATCCCTGGTGCAGTGTGCTTCCCTGGCCGCTCTTCCGCAGGCTCCGGACAGCTACGCACTGGTTCAGATGTTGGGCACCGGCGAAACACCGGATGACAACGATACTATCATCAAGAAGCGTCCAAACAAATACGTAGCAAACGACGAGTCCAAGGACCGCCGTGAAACCTGCCTGACGCTGATGAAGGATCAAGGTTACATCACCGAAGATCAGTACAACAAAGCCAAAGGACAGAAGCTGACAAAGTTCCTGAATGCACAACTCTCCAATAAGGCCAGCAAGTATTCCTACTTCCATGAATACCTGCTGGATGAGGTCATTCAGGATTTGATGGAAAAATACGATTATTCCGAAGACAAGGCAACCGACCTGGTATACACCGGCGGATTGAACATCTACTCCACGGTGGACTCCCATGCACAGGCAATGATCGTAAAAGAATTCGATAAGGATTCCAACTTCCCTTCCATCGCCGGATACAGCACCGATGGAAACGGAAACATCATCAATTCCGGTGGCGGAATTATGTTGTACTCTTACCACAACTTCTTTAACAGCAAGAACGAATTTAAGCTGAAAAGCCAGGAATGCAAGGTTAACGAGGACGGTTCTCTGACCATCAAATCCGGATACCGTCTGAACATCTACAACACCAGCGCCGGATACAGTTTGGAGTTTAAACCAACCTACGTAAACGACGGCGGCAAGCTCTACATGTACAACGGCGGATACATCAATATTCCGGAGAAATACAAGAGCATGGATGACAACGATAATCTGGTCATCTCCGCTAAATTCTTCAAGAAATATCCGGATTGGATTAAGTTGGGCAAGAATACGGCAACCATTACCGAGAATGCCTATACCCTTCCGGAAAAGACCATTGAACCGCAAGCTTCCATGGTTATCGTAGAAGTCGGAACCGGTAAGATTAAGGCGATGGTGGGCGGACGAAAGCAGCAGGGACGTCAGCTCTACAACAGAGCGCTGAATCCGCGTCAGTCCGGATCCTCCATTAAGCCGATTTCCGTATACGCCGGCGCACTCCAGAAGAGTTACGACCTGGCCTCCGAAGGGAAGAAGTTCCCGTTCAAGGATACCGGTCACGACCGACAGGGTACCAAATACTACGGTGATTACTTGACTGCATCCTCCGTTATTGTGGACGAACGAATGACCTTTAACGGACAGACCTGGCCGCAGAACGCCAGCAACTCCTTCAGCGGTGCGGTTACGATGAGAAAGGCATTGCAGAACTCCATCAACGTCTGCGCCGTTAAACTGGAACTCCAGGTTGGTGCGGAATACATTGCGGACCTTGTGGAGAAATTCGGAATCACTACTCTGGATCGGGAAGGCGGTACCAACGACCTGAACCCGGCTGCTTTGGCACTGGGTGGTCTCACCAACGGTGTTATTCCTCTGGAGATGGCACAGGCCTATGCGGCATTCCCGAACGGCGGTGTACGGCAATCCTCCATTGCATATACCAAGGTCACCGACCGCAACGGAAAGGTTCTGCTCACCAGCAAATCCGAATCCTCGAAGGTGTTGGATAAAGGCGTTGCCTTTGTCATGACGGATATGCTGAAATCCGTTATCAGCCAGGGAATCGGTTCCCCGGCCGGAATCAGCGGCGTACAGGCCGGTGGTAAAACCGGTACGACCTCCAGCGAGTACGACATTTGGTTCGATGGATTCACTCCATCCTACGCAGCAGCGCTGTGGATCGGAAATGACGTGAACATGCAGCTCACCTCCATGTCCGGACCGGCGGCAGCTCTGTGGGGAAAGATTATGAACCAGATTCCGAAAGCGAAGAAGGGACATTACAAGTCCCAGCCGAGCGACGTAACCCATGTCAACGGTGAATACTACACCAAGGGAACGGAGAGCGGACGCTCTACCTACTTCGCCGATCGAGCGCGTGAAGCAGCTCAGCGAAAAGCCGCTGCTGCCAAGAAGAAAGCGTCATCCGCGAAAAAGAGCTCTCACGACGATCACGATGACGACGATGACGATTAATCTTTAAAACAAAAGAAGTGCATCTCACAAAACGAGATGCACTTCTTTTTATATCCTATTATGGAATGATTCCGCCGGGGTGCGCCCGCCCTTACTTCAGCTTGTTGCTTCGGCGCCAGATTTTCATTTCTTCCGCGGACTGAATCAGCTCCTCCCGGAAATCCGGGTGAGCAACACTGATCAGCATTTCGGCCCGCTCCCAGGTGGAACGTCCGGCAAGGTTCACCATTCCGTATTCGGTAACCAGCTGATAGCTCTGGCTTCTCGGATCTGTAATGATATCCCCATGGAACGTGGCATGCACATTGGAATGGCGCACACCCTTTCGATCCACGCGAGAAGAAGGCATGCAGATAAAGCTCTTTCCCGTCGGGTTATCGTAGGCTCCGGTAAGGAAATCCAGCTGTCCGCCGGTTCCGCTAATATGACGGGTTCCTGCGGATTCTGAACTGATTTGACCGAACAAATCCACCCCCACGCAGCTGTTAATCGATGTAAACTTATCCAGGCTTCGGATGATGTTCACGTCGTTCACGTAATCCATCGGACAGATCATCACATCCGGATTCTCTGCCGTCCATTCCACCAACTCCTTTGTTCCGTATACCAGCCCGCCGACGGTCTTTCCCTTCATCTCGCCGGTCTTGTTGGAATTGGTGATTTTGCCCGCCTTATACATATCCAGGTTGGCATTTACAATCAGTTCCGAGTGAACGCCCAGATTCTTCAAATCCGATTCCGCAATTTTCTTTCCGATCAGATCCGGCATACCGCCCACACCCAGCTGTACGCAGGCACCGTCCTCCATCTGTGAAACAATCTGATTGGCAATCAGTTCATCGATTTCACTGCCGGAAGCCGATGGAATTTCAAACATATCCGGATGCTCGCCTTCCACAATGGCATCCACTTCCGAAATATGAACCCTATTCTCTTTTCCGAACAGTCTCGGCAGCTTATCGTTGACTTCCAGAATGATCACTTTTGCCGTATCCATCACCGCACGAGCCGTTGCGTTGTTCACGGAGAAATTGAAATATCCCTCTTCATCCATCGGTGTTACCGCCATCATGGCCACATCCACATCTAGGAAACGGCGGTAGTATCCCGGCAAATTTCGGAACAGCATCGGGATAAAATAACACAGGCCTCGGTCACACAGATTCCGTTCGAACTTAACCATATGCCATGAATTATACGTAAAATGCTCCTGATTCGGGTCTTCTTCCACAATATGAAGGGGGCCGTGCATCAGAAGGCTTCGCACCTTCACGTCTTCCAGCTCCTCTTTGCGGTCCGCCAGTGCCCGGTCCAAAAGCGCCGGATATGCATGCAGACAGCCGTAGTCCACCCAGTCGCCGCTTTTAATCACCTTCACCGCCTCTTCCGGTGTGGTGAGTTTCTCATTGTATTCTTTATTGTAGTCGTTCACATTCTCCTCCTCTTTCTCTCAATCCCATTATAGATACGTTACTATTTTATCATATCGAATGAAATGCTACAATAACGCATATTTCGGTACCTCTTACATACAAAAAGAGATTCATATGAAAAGGCGGCCCCACCTCGGAAACCGCCTTTATACACGCCTTTTATTTTGTTTTAACGCTCTTTGCCTTGGACCAGCCGGAATAGTACTTGCTTCCGCCCACCTGGGTCTTCTGCGCCTTCCAAGTCTCAAAAGATCTGTGTTTTTCAATATCATTCCCCGGCTTTTCTTTTTCATGCTATAATATTGGGGTTATTGTATTAGAAGGTGAGGATTTATGGTAAAAAAAATATTGGGTCGGACGGGGATTTCCGTCACGCCCGTAGGTATGGGCACCCTGACGATGGGGTTTTCCCAGAAAAATTTAGATATCGAAACCGGTTCCCGGGTGATTGTACACGCAGTGGAACAGGGCATCAATTTCCTGGATACCGCACAGTACTACGACACCTATCGGTATCTCCGGCCGGCACTGGATGAAATCCGCCGAAGGAAATTGGACTTTCCGGTCATCTGCAGCAAGACTTTAGAAGAAGGCTATGCAGAAACGGAAGCAGCCGTTCAGGAATGCCGGGAGCAACTGGATATTGATACAATCGATCTTTTCCTGCTTCACGAAGTCCGCGGAACGGAGGATTTCTATGCAAGGAAGGATGCCTGGCGAGCGCTCTGCGATTTGAAATCCAACGGTCGCATAAAAGCAATCGGAATCTCCACCCATCATGCGGATGCTTGTGCGGAAATGGCTGAAATTGCGAACTGTGATGTGGTATTTACGCTGATTAATCGAGATGGAATGGGCATTCGGAAAGGATCGGAACCGGGAACCCGGGAGGAAATGGAAGCGGCAATTCGGAAATGTGCGGATGCGGGAAAGGGTATTTTTACCATGAAGGCCTTTGGGGGCGGGAACTTGATTCACGATTACCGGAGCTGTCTGGAATACGCTGCCGGAATTGCCGGAAATACATCGGTAATGATTGGAATGGCCGATACCGACCAGGTGGACCGTGCGGTGGAATTCTTTACCGGACGCCTTTCCGCAGACTATACGCCGGATGTTTCGAATAAAAGACTGATGGTGGATCAGTCCGACTGCGAAGGATGCGGTACCTGCAAGAATCGATGCGTCAGTGAAGCGATTTTCTGGAACGAGAATGGACTGGCGGAAATCGATCCGAAGAAATGCGTTCACTGCGGCTACTGCGCGCCGGTATGTCCGGTACGGGCCATTATTTTCTTATAGCACCACAAGAGCCAGGTGACATATCCTCATTTCACCTGGCTCCTAGCACTCTTCTTTCATATTCATTAATTTTTCCACTTCTTTCTTTTGATATCCTGAAATTAACTTCCGTCTCCTATTTTATCAACCGTTTCTACTTTAGCTTAATCAGCTACAATTTACGGATTTTCTACTTTCGGATACCTTCCTTAACGTTACCCATTGGTCTAACCTCTACTTTCTGCCGTTGGCTATTTGCTGTGTTTCAGATCAGCTATCTGCTAAGACTGTGTGTTGGTCCGTCCTCCTTGTAATAGATTACTGTTGTAGGTCAGTTACCGTTTTCTAATCTACTTTTGGTCTTACCTCCACTTTCTGCTTCCCCGATATTTTAATGAAAGCTTATTGGCTTTATTTCAGACCAGCCTGTCTGCTAAACTCTTCCTTTGGTCTAACCTCCTTTCGACTAAATTTGCTGTTTCGGATCAGCTATCCTTCGAACTTACCCATTGGTCCTTCCTCCGATTCCGAAGTCTTTCAGATACACCCTTCTATATCCAAAACCTTTAGGTTCGTCTCTTGGTTCTTTGGACTTCTTCTTTTGTTGTCTATATAATAGCGCGAAAAGAATTTTAAAAACAGTCTTAATTTTATATTTTTTTAGTGGTATAATAAAAGTGTTGTGAGGCTTATTCGTGGAAATGAACAAAGTCTCGTTTTTTTATGCCCGAAAATCGATTCTTACTCACTAAAGACCGGCATGGAATTCGCTTCCATGCCGGTCCGTTTTTGCCCTATTGAGCACCTTTTACCATCCGATTCTTGTCGGGAATCTGATAGGTGCTGACCAGATCCGCCACCATGTCGCGGATGTAATCCTTGTTTTTATAAGCTGCATCCATTAGCGGCTCCAGCTGTTCTAGCATCCATTCCACATCAAACGGAATCGGTTTTCCGATATGAATCAGCTCGTTGTCCGTCTTCTCCAGTCCTTCTTCCGCCATAAGCTTTTCTTCATACAGCTTTTCTCCCGGACGGAGCCCGGTGTACTCTATTTTGATATCCACATCCGGTTTCAGACCGGACAGACGGATGAGGTTGCGCGCCAACGTATCTATTTTTACCGGCTCGCCCATGTCCAACACGAAGATTTCGCCGCCGTGGGCGTAACATCCGGCCTGAAGCACCAGGCTGACCGCCTCCGGAATGGTCATGAAGTAACGAATGATATCCGGATGGGTGACGGTAACCGGACCGCCGGCAAGAATCTGTTTCTTGAACAGCGGAATCACGGATCCGTTGCTTCCCAGCACATTGCCGAACCGCACTGCAACGAATTCGGTCTTGCTGTGGCGAAGCCGTTCGTCCTTCTCCGGCGTGGATGCCCATTCGGTGAGAATCGGATTGCAGAAAAGCTGCGGCGCTTCGTCTGCTTTGCCCGTCTTTACCAAATGGTCAAAAGCCTGTACAATCATCTCACACAGTCGTTTGGTGGCACCCATGATATTGCACGGGTTTACCGCTTTATCCGTGCTGATCAGCACAAATTTATCGACGTTATGAATCATCGCCGCAAAAGCGGTATTGTATGTCCCGATGACGTTGTTTTTAATCGCTTCGCACGGACTGACCTCCATCAGCGGTACGTGTTTGTGAGCCGCTGCATGGAAGACGATGTTCGGATGATACTGCTCGAACACCTGGTAAATTCTTCGGTTATCCCGAACCGAACCGATCAGCGTTACCAGGTTCAAATCCGGATATTTCTTAATCAGCTCCTGCTGAATATCATATGCGTTGTTCTCGTATATATCGAAAATAATCAGCTGTTTCGGATTGTGTGCGGCAATCTGCCGGCACAGCTCCGAGCCGATGGATCCGCCGCCACCGGTGACCAGCACCACGTTCTTTTCGATGTAGCTGCAGATATCATCCAGATTGACCTTAATGGGATCTCTGCCCAGTAAGTCCTCTATTTCCACGTTGCGCATCTTCGACAGGGATACTTCTCCGTTGGCAATCTGATAGATTCCCGGAAGGCTCTTCAGTTCGCAATCCGTTTCCTTGCAGATATTCAGAATATCTCTCCGAATCTGCGGCGATGCGGACGGAATTGCCAGATAGATTTTGTCGATGTCAAATTGATCCACCGCTTCCAGGATGCGGTCTCTGCCGCCAAACACCAGGACTCCGTCGATGAATCGTCCCCATTTATTGGGATTATCATCGATTACGCATCGCGGTTCGTCGTTCAGATGTTTGGTGGTATTCAGTTCTCGGATAACCATGGATCCGCTTTTCCCGGCACCGATTACCAATACGTTCTTCACCTTATGACTCTTCTTGTATTTATCCGATCGTAAAAGAAGAATAAATCTATATGCAAAACGAATACCGATGGTAAATCCGAACTGAAGCGTAATTCCCATTAAATAGTATGAAATCGGCATGCGTGCAGCAAAAGCAAAGGCCACGTGAACCAGCATAGTGAGCCCGGTGGCTTTCACCACCCGCAGCAGTTCATCGTAGCTGGCAAATCGCCAAATGCTTCGATAGAGCCGCATCCCGGCATAAATTATGATGCATATTACAATGTAAAATGGGATATACTTCTTGTACGGAGAAAGGTATTCGTACGGAATTTCGGAATAATGAAAATCAAACCGCAGCAGCAATGCGATGAAGTAGGCTGCCGCAATTGAAATAACGTCGTATACAACCAACATGGCTTTAATTACTTGCCAATGTTCGATGAATGGTCTTCTTGTTTCTTTTTTCTGCTGCATTTTCGCTCCCCCAGCAAAAATATGTTTATTGTAAAAGTGTAATGTGTTGTTCTCTATTTTTATTGTTTTTAAACTTTATTACAACCGCCGAAACCTCCCCCGGAATATTCTTCGTGGCCAGAATATTGAGGGGAGATTTCGCAACTGTATTTAAGTAAAAAGGTTGTTTATAATTACTTTACCCTAATCTTGATGTACTTTACGCACTTACCGTAGTTGCCTTTTGCCGCAACGGTAACCTTAATCTTGTAAGTACCCTTTTTTGCCTTCTTGGAAATAGTAACTTTGCCCTTCTTGCTTACCTTGACATACTTGGAAGAACTCTTGTAAGTTACCTTACCCTTGTTCTTGCTCTTTGTCTTAATCTGGAAGCTCTTGCCCTTCTTCTTGAGCTGCTTCTTGGTGTAGGTCTTGTTCTTTGTAACAGATACTACGTTCTTTGCCTGTTTGATGGTGTAGTATACCTTCTGACCGTTGAAAGTATCGTAGTATTTTCCGGCATTTGCAGCGGTTGTAAAAGATTTTACTTCCGTCTTAATGTTGCCGTTGGCATCCTCGGTAATTACGTATACCTGTACTACTGCAGCCTTTCCGTCGTAAGTCTTGGAATTCGCACCCTTTACGACTGCGGTGTAAGTCGGGTTCTTCGCCGGACTGTCCACTGCCGCAAAAGCGAACGAAGGCATTACCATGGTAAATGCAAGAATAGCCGTTAACAGAATAAACTTAAGTCTCTTCAAGCTAAAATCTCCTTTCTTTATATTATTATCATTAACGATTCGCCACGTAATCTGATAACCGTATCCACTATTTATCTTCTCGGTCTCCCCCGTAATAGCCATCGTAACCGTAATAGCCATATTTCCCGTAGGACTTGGAAGAAATGGACTCCCGATTCAGCACGACCCCCAGCAGTTTGCAGTGAATTCGTTCCAGCTGCTGAATGGAGTTTCGAATTAGCTTCCGGGAAGTGTATTCATTTCGTACCACGAATACCGCCCCATCGCTCATTGTCGCAATAATATTGGCATCCGCCGCCGCTTCCAGCGGTGCAGAGTCGATGATAATATATCGATATTCCTTGCTGAGTCGATCCAAAAGCGCCTCAAAGCGATGGTCTTCAATCAGCGAGGTTGGATTCTCCAACAGGTTGATGCACGGGATGAAATCGCCGTGTTCCACGTTGGTTTTATAGATGACGTCCTCGTATTCGCACTGTCCGGAAAGGTAGTAATCGATGCCCACCGGATTCTCATCCTCAAACTCCATATTCAACCGCTTGTTCAGTACCGAATTTCTCATGTCCAAATCCAGGAACAGGGTTTTGCTTCCGGATTCCGCCAGCATCTGCCACAGCTGTACCGCCACAAAGCTCTTTCCTTCGTTTGGGATGCTGCTGGTAATCAGAATTTTCTTCGTATCATTTCCCACGAACTGGAAATTGATTTTCAGCTTTTTAAACGCTTCTTCCATCATGTACGGAAGTGCCGGTAACGTTACATTTAATTTTTTCATTTATCTTGCACCTCCATTTTTCTTTGAATGACGTTTCCGTCTCTTGCGTTTCTCTCGTTTTTTGTCTTCTCCATCTTTATCGAACAGATCTCCGTTTCCTTCCGGAATGGATGCAATCGGCATGATTCCGAAGTAGTTTTCGAATTCCTCTGCCGAGTGAATGGTGTCATCCTTCAGATACTGTACGGTCAGGATTCCGCATGCCAGGATAAAACCAAGGAGCGCGCCAATCAGCGTATTCCGGCTGTTGCTCGGGCTGGATTTTTTGTTCGGCATTTTCGCACGCTGCGCCACGTTCGGCGGATTCGTGCTCATGGTATCCGGAAGATACTTCAACGAAACATCCATAAACTCATTGGCAAGCTTCATGCTCTCGGACGGAGATTCCGTCGTGGCAGTAATGTACAACACACGAGTATCCTGCGGATTGGAGATAGAAATCTTCTTTAACAGTTTTTCCGGGGTTTCCTTCAGTTTCAGATTCTTGATAACCTGTTCCGCCACCGGCTCACTGATGATCAGTTCTTCGTAATCCGCCGTTAAAGTAGTACCCACATTCAAGTCTGTCAAATCCACAATGGAACCCTTGGAAGCCGAAATGATATACAGCTTCGCCGTGGATTCATACTTCGGATGAATTACGAACATCGAAACAGCACCAAAAAGGAACGCTCCGATAAATAAACTTACAATGATAAATTTCGCATGTTCCAGGAAATGAGATGCCAGCATCAGAAGATCGATTTCATCTTCCCGTACCTCATTTCCCATTCTCGACGATTCCGCAATCGTTTTCTCTGTCATCTGTCTGTGTACTCCTTCCGTAATTGCTCTCTTAATATCTTTCTTTCGTACCTTTTGAAATTATTCCTCGTCCGAATCGTCCGGCCACTCTTCCACCGGTTCGTAGAAAAGTTTCTTAATCACGCTCTCCAAGCTTTCTTCATCGTATTCCACTTCCGCATAACCGGTATCCTTATTGACCGTACGGGAGTATTTGATATCCGATACGTTTATTTTTTTATCAGAGGAAAGTGCCTCGATAATCTTGCTGAAATCCGAATCCGTCATATTTGTGACCATATACTTGTCCAGCTTCTTGCGGGCGTTTGAAACAAAGTTGTTGTCCTGCTTTGCATGACTAATCACCGCCGGGTACAGCGCCTCGATGTAGGTCTGCTGACGGCTCATTCGATTCTCGTTGGTTCCGTCCCCGACAGACTTTCGTCCGCGCACAAAGGTTTCCGCCCGAGCATCCGACAGGTGTACGGTCTGACCGCTTGCCAGGCCGCTCTCTCCGGCAAAATCATCCGTTACCGTAACGTCCACGCCGCCCACCAGGTGGTTCACCGCACCGATGGCGTCCATGCTCAAAGACACGTATCCGTCGATGCGCTGGTCGTGCAGCAGTCCGGAGACCGCATCCTCAGCCAGCTCACAGCTTTGTTCTTTGCCGTCTCCGTAGGCATAGGCAAGCGCCAGCTGCATGGTATTCTCACCTAATATGTTTCCATCTTCATCCGGGATTTCCAACGTTACCATCGCATCTCGATCTAAGGGCAGAATGGCAAAGGTTTTGTTCACCCGATCGATTACCAGAAGAATCACGGAATCGCACTGCACGGATTGATTCTTTTTCTGCTTCGTATTTTTACTGTCATCAGCAGCGTCCACACCGAGAAACAGATATGTCTCGATGTTTTGTTTTTTGTAACATTCCTCACCGTCGATGGTGTACACCTTTTTGCTTGAACCTTCGCTTGTACCGGTGGTCCGATGATCCATATAGTACATCAGGGCGGCCACCGCCAGAATAATCAAAAAGGCTGCGGCAATCATCGCCATGGATTTCTTGTTTAATTGTGCCTTTCGGTTTCGATTGTTCATTCACTTACTCCAAAACTCTCTATACTGTCTGCTTTAATTCTCGGTCTGTACATCCTGAAGAAATCTCCGGTTTTGCTCTTTCAGCTGTTCCACAAAAGCCGTCCCCAGGCTGTCTTCCAACGCCTTCATACCGCTTTCCATGTTCGGCGGCCGGCGAGTCATGTTATGAGAATCGCTTCCGAGAAAATGGGCTTCCCCTTTCCGAAACATCTTGATAAGTTTTTTTCTCAGCGGTCCCTCCGCAACCGACCGGCAATTGATTTGGATATACAACGGAAGTCGGTGCGTCATCTCGATGACCTTTCGAATATATTTTCGATTCTTGAAGTTCATATACCGCTCTAAATGGACCAGCACCACTCGATATTCGCGGCACAGGTCTTCAATCTCACGTATATAGGAATCCTCCCAGACATCAAAGGGCATTTCCAAAAGCAGCACGTTCGTGCCCCGGATGGTCAGTTTCTCCAGCTCCTTCACTTCGCTCATATGGCGGAAAAAAAAGAGCTCCGCAGCCGGATATAGCCGAATGTCCACAGTGTCCGACGCATCAATCCATTTCTGAAGTGCTTGAAAAGCGTTATCCCGATACAATAAAAAATCCTCCATCCGGTCTCTGGTTGCATCAAAATGGGGTGTACATACAATCCGGTGCACCCCTTGTTCTCCTGACGCCTCCAACATGGCAATGGAGGTTTCTATATTCCGGCTTCCATCATCAATGCCCATCAAAACATGACAATGAAAATCAATCATAAATCTCTCCTTTTCCCAATACGTAAATGCTTGCGCATTTTCGTATTTATATTGTACCTCTCATTACCGTTGATGTCAATGCACCTGTGGTATCAAAGGATTTCACCCATGGTTCACTTGTTATTTTTTGCTATTATGCATGGTGAAAAAGACTAATTTAAAAAGACTATTTTGTGCTTCCTATCATGTAAAACCGGCATCCTTTCGGACACCGGCTTTCTATTCTTATCTTACGTCTATTATTCTTGCGCGGACAGAATTGCAGCCCCGATGGCTCCGGCATATCTGGCCAACGGTGTGCTCTCCACCGGCGCATTCAATGCCAGTGCCAAGCGCTCCCGCACATAGTCATCCTCACACAGCCCGCCGGTGAGAAAATATTTATCCGCCGGTACCTGAGCAATCAATGCCACCACCTTGTTGATGACGGATTCGATTACCCCGAACGCAATGTCCGCTCTCGGCGTCCCCTTTCCAATCAAGCTGATCACTTCCGATTCCGCAAAAACGGTGCACATGGAACTGATGGATATTTCGTTTCCTTCTCTTGCCAGATCCGACAATTCTTCCAGGGTCAATCCCAGCCGGCTGGTCATGACCTCCAGGAATTTGCCGGTCCCCGCGGAACATTTATCGTTCATGATAAATTTCATGACACGGCCCTTCTTAAGAGATATTCCCTTGGTGTCCTGTCCGCCGATATCAATTACGGTTCCGTTTTCCTTGAACAGGTAGTCCGCACCTTTTCCGTGACAGGTGATTTCCGTTACCACATTGTCCGCATACGGAACGGAAATCCGGCCGTATCCGGTGGCCACGTATTTCGCATTGTCCTTGGTGATTCCCTCGGACGCCAAAGACTCATAGATTTCGTCTGCCACTTTTCGGCTGCTGAACCCGGTATCCAGCAGCATTGTTTTTACCACTTCGTCATCCTTGATTACCGCGACTTTGGCGGCGCTGGAGCCGATGTCTATTCCTACTTGATACATATTTTTCTCCTATAGAAAAGAGCAAGAAAATTCTTGCTCTTTGTGATGCCATTTAAAGTCTATAACATTTCCAGGAACGCTGCAAGTCTTGTTTCAATCTGACCACTGTCGGTTGTGGAATAATCCGTTTCCAGCTTCATGTACGGGATTCCTTCCTCGTCGCACATCTCCTGCATGTGGGTTGCTTCCACGTTAAAGGTGTGGCATGCCTGAAGTACCAGTTCTACCACGCCGTCCACGTTATACTTCTTGCACATTTCCTTCGTGTTCTCGATACGGCCTTCGTTGGTGGTCATAACGGAACAGTGGATTTCCAGGTAACGATCCGAAATTGCTCTCAGGATATCGTCCGCATCCTCGTCTACCATCATCTTTGTGGTACGTTCGCCGCCGCAGTCGTCCAGACAGACGATTACGCCGCCGTTGTTCTCAATGGTAACACCCACCTTCTGAATAACACCGGTGGATGGGCAGCCGGTCAGGAGAATTCTCTTAGCCTTCTCGGAAACCGGTCTTTCTCCCGCCTCATATGCTGCTTTTGCCGCTTCCACTCTTGCCTTGTACGTTGCGTGCTGTGCATCCACGCCGAAGTGAAAGAGCCCCTGGGCGAGGGTGGACATCACTTCTGTGGATTTCAGTGCCGGCGGATTCATTCCCTGAAGTGCGTACAGCTCCAGCTGCGTTCTTCTCAGGGCATTTCTCTTTCTGGCCGCCTCTCTCAGCTTTTCGTCCGTGATTTCTACACCGTACTTTTCTTCCAGCTTTTCTTTCAGAAGCTTCACTTCTTCGTACCAGATATCCTTCGCATACGCTCTCTTCTGACCCTGCGGAAGCTGCATTACGTAGGTTTCCTTGATGTCGTTAAGCAGTTCGAACATCTTCTTTTTTCCGTCGCAGGTAGTTTCGCCGACGATAAAATCGCAGAAATAAGTGTATGGGCACTTATCTGTATATGCAAAACCGTAGCTTGATTTGATCAGCGGACACAGGTTCTTCGGCAGCACCTTCTCCGCATCCGCAATCGGCTCATTGCTGGTTCCGCACAGGCCAATCGCACATACACCGGCGGCATCGAACAGCTCCAGCGGAGTGTAGGAGCAGAAGATTCCGACTAAATGTCCGCCGTTTTCCACGTAGTCCTTTACGTGAATGAAACCGGCTTTTCTCGCATCCACAAATTCGTCAAATGACTTTGGCAATTCTAAATTAGGCATATTATTCAATCCTTTCTCAGATGATACAAATCCCCCAATTATTGTACCCGATTATTGTAATCGCCGAAAAAAGTGAAGTCAAATTCACGATTTCAATATAAATGTGTGCTTATATTTATTTTTTGTATCTCAGTCATTCTCTTTCTGCAAATACTTCTCGGTGATTTCCGCCGCGGTACGGCAGGCACCCACGCAAGGACGGCTCCGGTAATACTCCTCGGTTCTCACCGCCGGCTCCTCCAGGTCCTGACCCTTCTCCAATCCCAGCAACTCGCGGCAGATCAGGGAGCCCTCTTTCTCCTCAAACTCCCGGCACATCTTCTGCACCAGCGCATACAACGTCTTTTTTCCTTGCGCATCCGCCGGATCGGAGTATCCCTGAAGAACACCGGCTGCCATCGTCATTCCGGAGACGGCCCCGCACACTTCCCGGAGCTTGCCGAAACCCGCGCCGAAGGGAGCTGCCATTCTCGCCGCCTCTTCCTCGCTCATTCCAAAATCCTCTGCAAAAGCCACAAATACCGACTGGCTACAGTTGTATCCTTTGCGGAATAGCTCTTCCGCCCGGTCTGCCTTATTCATAACGTCCTCCTGTGTTTCTCTTAAAAACAAATTTCCTAACATCCAAGGTATCCGGCAATCTCCGAATCGTATAGTTTCATCACGCGTCTCAGAGTTGCATCGTTCACATCGTATTCCACGGTCCGCTCCTCATCCTTCACAAAACGAATCGGCAGTACATTCGGCGAAGTTCCACTGATAAATGCCGCATCGAAATCCCCCAGTTCCTTCCGCGGAATCTCCCGATATTCGATGGGCACCCGGTTCTCCTCGCACACCGAAATGATTTTTTTACGGGTAATTCCCAGAAGAACGCCCTCGGCCGGACTGGTCACCACCACGCCGTCCTTAATGAAGAACATATTGGACCGGCTGCCCTCCGTGATGCAATCCTTTCGGTTGGCCAGCATCACCTCGAAAAACCCGTTCTCCGCGATCATGCGATTGGCGAATTCCCGCAGCCAAAAGTTGCTGATCTTCACCTGGGGGTTCTCTCGAACCGCCGCCAGAACCCCTACGCCTACGCCGTCACGATACATATCTTCGCTGGGGTAGGTGGCTCCGGTGAACATCATGCACACCGTGTCCTCCCAAATGATGATTTTCACGTTATCCGACGACACTCCGTTCGCCTCACAAAGGCGCCCGAAATCTGCCCGAAGCGACTCCGCCGTAAAATCGCATTGCATCCCGATTCCCGCCAAGGTCTTCTTCAGCCTCTCCAGGTGATCCTCCAGAAAAAGCGGTTTTCCCTCAATGACCCGAATCACTTCGTACGCATATGCTTCCTGGGAGTTAATCAGGGCATCGTACTCCGAAGCGTCACACAAATTTCCATTTACAATAACAATATTTCTTTTATTCATAACGCAATCTTCTCTCTGCTCATTTTTTTCTCGAACTTTATCATTATAGCCTATTCGCCCGTATATTTCAAAAATTTGTCATCTGGGAAGATCGGTTCGACCCGGAACGAGTGCATTTTGTTTTATAAGGAGTTTTATAAGTATATAGAAGAAAATGACCTCCGCATTTGAACGAAATGCGGAGGCCTTTTCTATAGTGACTATTTTGAATTAAGTTGTCTTGAATTATGCGGCACAGTCTAGAAATCGACTTCGGTGTCGTAGTAGCAGCACTTCAGCAGCTTTTCCATGTCCTCCTGGCTCGGCTGTCTCGGGTTGGAACCGGTGCAGGCATCCAGAATTGCGTTTGCAGCAATTTCCGGGAGTCTTTCCAGGAATACGTCTTCCGGTACGAAGCCCTGTTCGGTCGGATAGCTGTCGCCGCCGTAGTTCTTAATGCAGTGCGGGATGTTCAGCTTGTCGTTCATTCCGCGAACGTATTCAATCAGAGCGGCAACCTTCTCATCTTCGGTGCTTCCGCCAAGGTGCATGTAGTCTGCGATTACGGCATATCTCTTCTTAGCTTCTTCATTCTTCGCATTGTAAGCGATAACCTTTGGCAGATACATTGCATTGGCCGCACCGTGAATGATGTGGGAACCGTAGTCCGCAAATGCCGCACCGGTCTTGTGAGCCATGGAGTGTACGATGCCCAGCAGGCCGGACGAGAATGCAATGCCGGCAAGGCACTGTGCGTTGTGCATGCTGTCGCGAGCGGTCATATCTTCATTGTAGGAATCGATCAGGTTCTGCTGAATCAGCTCGATTGCACGGATTGCCGGTGCATCGGTGAAATCGCTGTGAACCGTGGAAACAAATGCTTCAATCGCATGAGTCAGCGCATCCATTCCCGTATGTGCTACCAGCTTCTTCGGCATGGTCTCTGCCAGCTCCGGATCCACGATTGCAACGTCCGGAGTAATCTCGAAGTCAGCGATTGGATATTTGATTCCCTTTTCGTAATCTGTAATGATAGAGAATGCGGTAACCTCGGTAGCCGTTCCGGATGTGGAAGAAATCGCACAGAATTTTGCTTTTGTGCGAAGCTTTGGCAGTCCGAATACCACGCACATATCCTCGAAGGTCACTTCCGGATATTCGTACTTAATCCACATTGCCTTCGCCGCATCGATTGGAGAACCTCCGCCGATTGCTACAATCCAATCCGGACCGAAGTCCTGCATAAATGCCGCACCCTTCATTACGGTCTCAACGGATGGATCCGGCTCGATTCCTTCGAATACGCGAACTTCCATTCCTGCCTCTTCCAGGTAACCAATTGCTTTATCCAGGAAACCGAAGCGCTTCATGGAGCCGCCGCCCACGCAGATAACCGCTTTCTTTCCTTCAAATTGTTTCAGCACTTCCAGTGCGCCTTTGCCGTGATAAATGTCTCTTGGGTTAGTAAATCTTTGCATTTTATTATCCTCCTCTAGTACCGGAAATATAGTCCTCTTTTTGAAACTGATATTTATTTGTCAATTTCTGACAAAATTATAACGGTTTCGTAGTTCCCAATCAAGTCTTTCAGAGAATTTGTATGTATATTATAAAGAACACTTTCATGGCGATAAAAAAACTTTCATTCTTCTCCCGGAACCGCACTACTTATTCTTAAATTCCTTCAATAGGCGATTGCTTTTCCACATGGATACCATTCCATTTGAAATAATCAATCCGATGAAGCCGAGCATCCCCATTGTCGCCGCCTGAGGTAATCCATAGATTCGATGTTCATTAAGAACATAGGATGCGTAAATTGCTGCGACGAATAGAATCATCCCAATGACGATTGAATATAATCCCCGGTTTCGAATTTCTTTCAAGGCAGCAACTTTTTCCTCCTGAGATATTCGAACTACACTCGCAATCGTCTCTTCCGCTTTTTCCATGTAGTCTTCTACGCGAATTCTCTCACCACTTAACAGTTCGTTTACGGTAATGCCGAGAAAGTCACACAAGTCAATCATGATGGATGCATCAGGCAAACTTTTCCCGGTTTCCCATTTGGATACCGCTTTATTGGAAAGGCCGAAACGCTCCGCAAGTTGTGCTTGGGTAAGACCTTTTTCTTTTCGAAGTTCCGCAATAAACGACCCAGTTTTTTCTTGATTCATAGATTTCCTCCTTATGTTCGGTTCCATAATAGTGAATTACTTTCCCAAATGGAATGAACCATCGGTAGACTTAGCACCATTTCACACGAGGTTTTATTTCGCGACAATTAGAATCGTCATTGCCTCAGTTTGTGTAGTTAGTGTGAAACGTTATGCAGATTGCCCTCTTGAGCACACTTTTGCACAACAAGCGAGGTGAAAATAGAGGATGATAGTAAACAAAAGAGGTTTCGAACCCGGTTCACACAGCAAGCTTGAAGGATTTAAGCAAAGAATTTGAAGCAATTCTAATTTAAAGAGTGTTTATACAAATCAGTCATTCTAAGTATCGACAAAAGCAGCCCCCTTCCATCAGAATGTTGTGCCAAATAGGCATAAATCGCCGGAAATGCATAACACTTCACACCAACTTCACAATTCTAATAGATATGTCGTGCTTTATTCTAATTAAATCATCCTAAAGTAAAAAGTAAAGTTGGATGTGCCGAAACAACACATCCAACTTCACTCCTCAGAAAAAAGAATCTTTTAACTCCGGCAATCCGAGCCGATGGAGCAAATCGCAGAATTCACTCCAGTTCGGAGGAAAAATATCTCTCCCATCACACGCAACATGAATTTCGCTTGTTGTAATACTTAAATTCCACGAAAAACCTGGAAAAAGGCTTGCCAAGCTTTCAAAATGCCTGCAGTTCCATTCATCAATATTCATTTCCTGCAGGCCTTGACAGAAAACATTGACATTCTTCGTCACGTCTATCTCGTATATTTCATCGCCCTTCATGCACTCCAAACAGAACTCTTCATTTTTGACATGCAGCAGCAATATCCGATGCTCCAAGCCATACCCACCATATTCGAATTTCAATCCGATAAGTCCCATCGCTAGCCTCCTCAATACACCTCTTTCGACAACTGCGGTTCATGACCTTTCTGCGTCCTTATAAAAACAGACAGCACAATGCCCACCACTGCCGTAATAATTTTCGCTGCAACGGAGCTCCACCAGATCATAATCTGACCTCCCAACAGCGGCGGCAGAATCAGCACCAGCACCAGCGTAAACACCGGTTCCGCCAGAATCAGCACATAGGACCACACGCTTTTCTCCGTTGCGTAGAAGGCGGCCGATGTCACTCTTGTAACGGCATCCGCCGGGAGGGAAAGCAGGAAAATCGGCATGACCATTATGATTTCCGCATTGACTGCCGGCGACGAACCGAACAACACACCGATTTGACCTCGAAGCAGATACATCAGAATCCCGCCGATTACCGCGATAGCCATCGATGATTTGTATGCCAGCTTCTTGGTTTCCTTCAGATTTTTCCCCTGCCCCGCTCCGTAGAATTGGCTCATAAGGGGCTGGCTGCCGTCGCCCACGCCCTGCAAGAGAAGATAGATAATACAGATGACATATGAAATGCAGGCGTAAGTTGCGATTGCCTGCTGTCCGCCGTAGGAAGCGGAAAAACGATTGATAACCACAAGGGAAATCTCCGGAGCGAGAGTCAACCCGAAGGGCGCCAGCCCAATTTTCACGATTTGCAGCGCCCGTACCCCCATATCGCCGGACGTCATCTTCAAAAACAATTTCTTTTTGGCAGCACAATAAACCAGCACCGCCCATGCCGATTCCGGTTCCGGTGGCAACCAGCACCGCAGTAATCGGATACGCAATGTTGATTGCGGAAAGTCCGGCATCCCCGATGGAATTGCCCACAAAAAAACCGTCCACGATGGCGTAAATTCCCGAGAGCGCAAATGAAAGCACCGAAGGGATCACGTAATAAAAAAGGTTCGTCTGTTACTCATCCCCCAGACCTCCGTTCAACTCCTTTTCAAAAAGAATGTTAACCACGCCCAACGATTGGTTTCCATAAATCCTCCCAATAAAAAATAGTCTTTGTAAGTAGAAATTTAGTACTTGCAAAGACTATTGTCAAGATTTTCATTTACATTCCGGTGGTGTAATTATCAAAATATCCCTGAATGTGAATTACCGGTGTTCCCTTATCTCCGGATCCCGATGTCAGGTCGCAAAGGGAACCGATCAGATCGGTAAGTCTTCTCGGCGTGGTGCCTTCCGATGCCATGTTTCCCACAAGGCTCTCCTCCGGCTTATCGCTGATGGCCTGCTTAATCGCTTCTTTCAGCTCATCGCCGGTAAGATCCGAGTATTCGTTGTCGGCCAGATATTTCAGCTTCAGTTCATTCGGTGTTCCGTCCAGGCCTTTCGTATATGCCGGCGAAACCACCGGGTCTGCCAGCTCCCAGATTTTGCCCACCGGATCCTTGAACGCGCCGTCTCCGTACACCAGCACTTCCACCAGCTTTCCGGTCTTGTCCTTCATGATGGACTGAACCTCATCCACAAAAGGCTGACAATCTCTCGGGAAGAGCTTTACGCTGTCATCGGTGGATTTGTTCGTTCCCAGAAGGCCGTACTCTTCGTTAAAGCCGCTTCCGTTTACCGGTGCATTCAGGATCTCATCCATGCCGTAAACGTTTGCCCCCAGTGCTTTCAGCTTATTTCTGGTTCTGAATCGGGTATGAATGTCGCAATTGATGACGTTGTTCGTGTACTCGAGAATCGTCTCCGGCTTGTTGGAGAAAATAATCTCCGCCTCGGCACCGGCTTCCCGGATGATTTCGCTGTAGAACTCCACATAGTCCACGCCTGTAAACTGGTGCTTGTTCACGCCGAACAGCTCTCTGTATTTCTTCTCATCCATCACATCGGAATACGGATTGATTCCCGCATCCACCACCTGATCGATGGTCAGCAGTGCATTTCCCACTTCGTCGGACGGATAGCTGAACATTACAACAACCTTCTTGGCACCCATTGCCATGCCCTTCAGGCAGATGGAGAATCTGTTTCTGGAAAGAATCGGCCATACGATTCCGATGGTCTCTCCACCCAGCTTGTTCTTTACATCCTCTGCAATGTCGTTCACACTAGCATAGTTTCCCTGACATCTGGCAACCACGGACTCGGTAATACCGATTACATCTCTGTCCAGAATCTCGAACCCATCGGATTCCGCCGCCTCCAGAACACTTTCCACTACCTGTTCTGCCAGATTGTCTCCCTCACGGAAAATCGGGCACCGGATTCCACGGGAAACCGTACCTACACGTCTTTCTGCTTTCATCTAAGCCTCCATTTATTTGTACATAGAATATGCGAGCTCATCTCTTAATAAATTAATGAACATAACAAAACAAGTATACCTTATACGTTTGTTCATTGTAAATAAAAAATTCAATCTCGCCGCTACATCCGATAATTTCCGTCGGAATCCCTCCGGATATTCGATGCATAGAATTCCGTCACTGCTTTTACCATATACTCCGTGTCCTTCACTCCTGCCGTCTCGTAGGCCGAATGCATGGCCAGCTGCGGCAGTCCGACATCCACGGTATTCATGGACACCTGGGTCATCGCAATGTTGCCCAAAGTACTGCCTCCCGCTTCGTCCGACCGATTGGAGAAAAACTGCACCGGCACCTCTGCTTTTTCGCAAATCATCTTGAAAATCGCCACGCTAACCGCATCGCTGGTGTATTTCTGCCCGGCGTGGGATTTGATCACGACGCCCTCGTTCATGTAAACGCGGTTCGTTTCATCGCTCTTCTGCCGATAATTCGGATGCACCGCGTGGGCGTTGTCACAGCTCAGCATAAAGCTGCCGGCCACGGCCCGGCGGAATTCCTCTTCGTCTTTGCCCAGCGCATTGTTCATCCGCCACAGAACATCATAAAGGAACGTGGACGCCGCGCCCTGCTTTGTGCCCGATCCCACCTCTTCGTTGTCGAAGCAGGCGTAGACGTTGATGTTCCGGTCGTTCTCTGCCGCCAGAAATCCCTTCATGGATGTAAAAGCACATTGCAAGTCATCCAGTCTCGGACACCCGATGAATTCGTCGTCATGGCCCCACCGTACCGCCTTCATCCGGTTGTATAAAAACAAATCCATGCCATAAATATTCTCTTCCGACACGTCCAACTCTTCCGCAATGAGTTTCTTAACGGCGCCCGGTCCTTTCACACTGCCGGATAATACGGGCAGCATATCCACCTGCTTGTTGATGGGCCGGCCCTCGTTGATTTTTCGATCCATGTGAATGGCCAGGCTGGGAATCATCAGAAGATCTCGATCCACTTTCACCACTCTGGTTTCCATTCGGTTTCCGTTTTTTACCATCACTTTTCCCGCAAGGGAGAGGGGCCGGTCGAACCAGGTAGAACAAATCATTCCGCCGTACCCTTCCGTGTTCAGCATCGTGTATTTTTTTGCGGCTTCGATTTCCGCATTTTCTTTGAGCTTGAAAGACGGCGAATCGCTGTGGGATGCGGTCACTTGAAAGCTGTAGTTATCCAGATCGGTTCCCGCTTTGACCGCAATGATGCTGGAATTGTTTCTCGTGACATAATACTTCTTCCCCGGTTCGATTTTCCACCTTTCGGATTCATGCAGCTCTTCGAACCCTTCTCGGTTCAGGAGATTCTTTAGTTCCGCCACCGCATGGAATGCCGTGGGCGCGTGTTCGATAAATGCAGTAAGTTCTGATATAATATTTTTTTCCATCTCGTTCCTCCAGATATCAGTATTGTAACATTTTTCCGAGGTTATTCGATGCATTTTGTAACATTATTCTTCGTTTTTTAGCTCGGTTTGTAACATTTTTCCGAATGAAAAAACCTCCTACGGTATTTTTCAATATACCATAGGAGGCTGTTATTCTCACTGCAAAAGTTTCGTCCCTAATTTTTCCCATTGCAAGATGATGTGCTACCAATTTCTGTAGTATTTCATCCCTTAATAGTCCCCTCCTTTAGAATTGACAAATAAAGCAGTTGCTTTTTTGCTCTTCCCGGCTATTTGCGAGAAGCGGAACGCCGGACGCCGGGCGGCTGACAGAAAACGGCGGGAATCGGCGGATCCGTTTTAGACGGGTTCGGCGTAAAAAAAGAATCTTTAATTCTAGATATAAAGAATTAAAGATTCTTGAAAACCTCATTAAAGCCCGATTTTTCGGCCCGGATTAGAGTCGGTCCGCGTTCAGAAATTCTTCATTTCCGACGCTCTGCTTTTTTAACTACATGCATCAGCACCATTCGGATAATTGCAGAAAGGGCAATGCACGCAATCAGCAGGCCACCCCAGAGCGGCCACGTGGTTCCGGCCAGACCAATCCCGATGCCGAGAATCGAATACGAATTGGCCGATCCGCCCATTCCGGACCCTCCCCAGTTCTTTCCCCACGCGTACAAGAAATTTTGCTTGGTCAGGGCCTCTGCAAATACATACACAAATCCGCAGAAAATCGCCAGCATTCCGCCAAAAAAACAGAACACTGTGTCTTCTTGCTGCGAGAACCCACCCATGGTTAGCACCACCACCGTAAATTTAACACAAATGGCAAACGCTGTGGTAAAAGCAACGCCTTTTAGAATAAAGCGTTTATCAATATCTTCATCGACGATATGCCGCAGCTTTTCCGACCATTCCTCTTGATTTCCCGAAAGAACCTCCGGTGAAATGTCGACAAGCTCCATACCTTCTTTTATAATTCTCCGGCAAGACTCCATCCGGTTATCCAATGCCTTCGCCTGAAGGTTCATCTCACTCAGGCGTTCCTCCAAAACCGCTTTTAACTGAACATCTCCATCAAAGAGTTTTTTTATCTCCGGAATCGGAACGTCAAGCATTCGAAGCGTCTTAATGCGATTAATGCTCTTCACATCTTCATCCGAAAAATCTCTGTACCCATTCTCATTTCGCAAAGGCTTTATCAGGCCTTCTCGCTCATAGAATTTGATGTTCGCTTCCTTAACCTCGGTAAGCTTCTCGACTTCGCCGGTACGCATGAATTCATCCTCCTTCTCATACGCATTATCCTCTAATCTGAGTATAATGTAAACCCGAAAGTCACTTACGAGTCAAGAGGTTTCTGTCAATTATTGTCTTTTTTGTAAAAAGAGTTTCACGCCCGTCGAAGCGTCCAATTTTGACTCTCTTTCTGGAGCTGCATCATGTGAGTGAAAATGCCATCCGCCTGCAAGAGCTGTGCGGGAGTTCCCTGCTCTGCAATCGCACCGTCCTTGAGCACCACAATCCGGTCTGCGCCGGAAACGGTACGCATCCGATGGGCAATAATGAGGACGGTTTTATCTTTGATGAGGCGGGAAAGGGCTTCCTGGATTGCCGTCTCATTCTCAACATCCAGACTGGCCGTCGCCTCGTCCAACAGAATAATCGGTGCATCCTTCAGGAAAGCTCGGGCAATAGAGATTCGCTGTCGCTCTCCGCCGGAGAGCTCGCAGCCGTTCTCCCCAATGTTGGCGTTCCAACCGTCCGGCAATTTTTCAGCAAAACTGTCTACATTGGCGAGCTTTGCCGCCGCAATGACCTCCTCATCCGCAGCATCTTTGCGGCCGATACGAATATTTTCCAAAATGCTGTTGTTAAACAGCGTCACATCTTGGAATACGATAGAATAGAGACTCATCAGCTTTTCCGTATCGATTTTCGACACATCCATACCGCCTACGGTAATCATGCCCCGATCAATATCCCAGAATCGTGCCGCCAGACGGGAAACCGTCGTCTTTCCGCCTCCGGAAGGTCCCACAAGTGCCGTGACCTGTCCCTGTTTCGCAGTAAAGGATACGTCTCGAAGCACCGTTTCTCCATTCTGATACGAAAAACCCACATGATGAAACTCGATATCACAGTTCTGATTCGTGAGTTGTTCACTGCCGGTCTGCACCGGGCAGTCCAAAATCTCATTCATTCGCTCAATATTACTGTTTGTGGCAATGATAGCGGCAAGGTTTTGAAGCGTGCCTTCCAGCGGATCATATAACCGGGACACTACCAGCAAGAACATAAAGAAAGTCAGAACGTCTATCTCTCCTTTTACCAGCAAAGCGGCACCTGTAAGGGCAGTGGTAGCAATTCCTAACCGCAGAACCAGTCCTGCGGAAACTACAAAGATGGCCGTTCCCAACTCACTTTTAATGAGTCGTGTCTCAACGCTGCGGATTTTCTTTTCCAATCCGGCAAGATATCTGATTTCAGCATTGGCTGCACGCAGGTCAGGCATAGACTCCATGCATTCCTGTATCCCGTCTTCACACGTGATTTTCGCCTTCATCGCCTTTCGGGATAAGCTCTTGTGCACACCGGATGCCAATACCACAATGGCAAACGCTATCGGCAACGGCCAAATGGCAGCAAGTGCCATGCGCCGGTTGAAAGTCAACATGGATACCGAGATAGCCGTAGTGGAAAGAATCGCGCCATACAATGGTGCAACGAAATGAGACTGGCTCTGTTCCAACACAGCACAGTCATTCATGATGGACGAGGTCAAATCCGCAAGATCTTTTTTCCCAAAGAAGGAGAGCGGAATCTTCCGCAATTTCTCCGCAAGACCCACTCGGCGTACACCGGATTCCACATAGGTGACAAGGAAGGTGTTGTCATATTCCAGCCGCGTACAGATCACAATGAACAGTGCTGCCACAATACAACCGACTGCGTAGAACGTGATTCTCGCCGACGTCAGCGCATCCGCCATAATATCCCCTACCAGGAAATACAACAAGCACACCGGTAGCATGAAGGAAACATTTTGTAACGCACAGCATAAGCTTCCCTGGATAATGTCCGCCGCGCCCTTTCGGGACACGGCATAACGTCTCTGTAAATACTTCATCATCATTCGGCCTCCTTTGCCACTTTCCAACGGACGGACTGCTGATAGTTCTCCCACATGGTTCCAAAAAGACTGTTCTTTTGCCCGGACAATTCCTCAAAACTGCCGCTCTCTTCCAGATGACCGTCTTTCAGCACAAAAATGCGATCCGCATTTACAACGGTGGACAAGCGATGAGCAATCATGATGACGGTACGACCCACTACCAGCTCGTTGAAAGCCGCCTGCACTTTCGTCTCATTATCCGGATCTGCAAAAGCGGTTGCCTCGTCCAGAATCAGCACCGGTGCATTTTTCAGCATTGCACGTGCTATGGTCAGCCGCTGGGTCTCGCCGCCGGAAAGGTAAATTCCCTGTGAACCGATTATCGTATGTACGCCATCCGGAAATTTCTCAATGATATCCATGCACTGTGCGGCTTTAAGTGCAGCCAGCACTTCCTCATCCGAAGCATCGGGCTTTCCCATCCGAACATTATCCAGAATACTGCCCTTAATGAGATGGCTGTTCTGGAACACAAAGGAAATGGTATCCATCAACTCGTTTTTCTCAATGTCCTTTACATTTACGCCGCCAATGGAAATACTTCCTCTTTGCGGGTCAAAAAATCGAGCAATCAATACGGCCAACGTAGATTTTCCGCCGCCGGACGGGCCTACAAACGCAACGGTTTGTCCCGCACCAATGGACAGAGAAACATCCTCCAACGCATTTTTCGTACCATCATAACTGAAGGTGACATTCGACAGTGCAACCGAATTATCCTTTGGATGCTGCGGAACACTCGGCTGCGAAAGAGACGGGCTCTGCAGCACTCTGTCAATTCGGTTGAATGCGTCCTGCACAATCATACCGTTTTCACTCATGAACATCAGCTTGGTAAGCGTCAGAGAAATGACCGGCGTGATGATGATGTAGAAGAGGATGTTCAGCAGCGTCTCATGGTCCGCACCTCTATAAGAAAACAAGAAGCCGCCGGCAATCAGGAATACAAACACGCTGTTCACCGCCAACGTATAGAATATCATGGGCCAGCGCACCTGCTTCGTGTAGGCGATGACCCAACGCTCATAACTATCGATAGTTTCCTTAAACTTTTTAAAAGAAAACACGGTCTGTCCAAAAGTTTTGACAACGGGAATCCCTCGCACGTACTCCACCGCTTCGTTGGACATATCCGCAAGTGCATTCTGGTATTGCGTCATCTGCTCCTGCATTTTCGCTCCGGTCATACGAGTCATGACGAGAAAAGCGAGTGCCACCGGCACGAGACTCAAAAGTCCTAACCGCCAATCAAAAATCAGCAGCAGTGCCAGCAGTCCCACAATAGTTGCCATCGCTTTCGCCTTGTCCGGCAGTTGGTGAGCCAGGTACGTTTCCATTGCCCCAGCAGTCTCGGAAATGGTTCGGCGCAGTTTGCCGCTTCCAAACTGTTCGATTGTACCCAGCGGAAGCGTCGCGATGTGATTCGTCATGGAAAGGCGCAAATTGGTGGCAATTCGAAATGCCGAAAGATGCGAGCACATCAATCCGGTGATGTACACCAATACCGAAGAAACAGCAGTTGCGACCGCCATCCAGCCGTATTGTGTCACATGAACAGCATTTTCATACTGCGGCGCCACTTCGATAATCTCCTTTAAAATGTGCCAAATATACCAGAACGGTACCAATGCCAACAGCGCACTGACGGCGGAAAGAATCCACGAAAGATAAGTCAGAATTCTGTATTTCCCGGCATAGTCCAGCAACCGAGATAAATTAGATTGCTTTTTCAATGTAGTAATGCCTCCTTCAGTATATTTTTGTTAGTTGTTTCTAACTGAAAAGACTTTACCATATTTTCCGAAAACGTGACTACTCCATTTTCGTTCACTTACTCCGTTTTTCCACGTTCTTTGAATTGGTGCGATATTGCGATGGAGTCATGCCATACCGCTTTTTAAAGCTCTCAGAGAACTTGCTGGCATTGTCATATCCATTTTCCTGTGCAATCTGTGTCACAAGTTTTCCCGTTTGAACAAGCTCTACAGCGGCTTGTTCCAGCCGATACTCTTTGATATAGCGATACACGGGGACACCGTATATCTGCTTGAACAATTTTTGCATATGAGATACGGAAATATCGTGCTCTGACGCCAACTGTGAAAGAGATACGTAGTGCTCCCGTTCCATGACTAGGTGATCGCGTAGATGTCGAATCAGTTCTACCTGTTGTGCCGAGCAATATGCCTTTTCGCGATTCATACGAGGAATATCGCTTAGCAACATCAGCAACTCCAGTACCTTAAGCCGGGAAAAACACGGCTTCATATAGTCTATACTTTCGTAAAGCTCCCGAAATACGTGCTCGCAGCGAGGTCCGGCCGAACTGCTCAGATACCATTTATTTCCCAGAAGATTCTCCTTTAGAGACTTAAAATCTACAGAAAAAGCAGGTGCATTCCGTTGCATCCACCGTCCGGCTTCCGATGGTTCGATTTCCAAGCAGATGCCCTCGTAATATCCCAGCGGAAACCATGACTCTGATCTCTTGCCATGATACCCATCATAACAGCTGACAGCCATATCTCCCGGCTTCATAAGCACGTGATCCTGCATCGAAAACTGGGTTTCAAAACGGCCGCCGGCACAGAAGTTTATTTCCAACACGTCGGTCCGAGTACGAACCTCTGTATACCTTTCCATCTCTAACCGCATCCGCATAACGGTTACACCGTCAAATAAGCGATAACAGTGTATCTCGCCGTTTCCGTAGGCATTCTCAAAACCATCGATTTGCCCGGGCAACTCCGCTGCACCGGATAGTCCATCATGATAGAGTATTTTTATCACAACAATTACTCCTTACAAAATATCTTAAGTGATGAATTCCACTCCCTACTGAAAGAGCAGAGAAACAATCACTGTCCCTCTGCTCTCCTGTTCATCTATTTTCTTTGAGCGGTTCCACCTTCTGCTAACAGATTAGTCATATTCTTCAGGCTGATGCCCAACGTTGAGCCATTGTGCAGCAATGCCGATGTCGTCGGCGGCAGCACACCTCCGACGCCCAGTGCGATCAGCGACAAGTTGAAGCCCACAATGAAGCGGTAACTGCCGTGAATGCGATTCATCAAGGCAGTGCTGAGCCTTCGGAGTGTCACCAGTTCGAAGAGGTCCTCCGATGCAATAGTGATGTCAGCAATCTCGCGGGCAATCGCTGCACCGGTGGAAATTGCAATACCGGCATCCGCCTCCGACAGTGCCGGAGAGTCGTTGACCCCGTCACCCACCATAATGACCGTATGACCTTTTTCCTTTTCGCTGCGGATAAAGGCCGCTTTGTCCTCCGGAAGGACTTCGGCATACACGGCATCTACGCCGACCTCTTGCGCGATGGCTTCCGCCGTGCGGCGATTATCGCCGGTCATCATAACCACGTTCGTAAAACCACAGTTATGCAGTTCTCGGACCGCATCCCGTGCTTCCCGGCGAAGCGGGTCGTAAATACAGATGACCGCCGCCAGTTCTCCGTCAATGCAGAGATACAGGTGGGAATACGCCGCCGGCAGGCTGTCAAATTTTTCCTGCTCCCCTTCCGGGATACGACAGTCCTCATCTTCGAACACAAAATGGGCACTTCCGATGATAACCTTTTTGTCCTCCACCATGCTGGAGATACCGTGAGCCACCACGTACTGCACCTGCGAATGGTACTCTTCATGAGTTAGACCGCGCTGTTTTGCTGCGGATACCACCGCGTTGGCCATGGAGTGCGGGTAATGTTCCTCCAGGCAGGCGGCAAGACGCAGCATCTCGGCTTCATCGCGTCCGGCAAAAGGAACCACCTGTGCGACGGTAGGAGTCGCATTGGTCAGCGTTCCGGTCTTATCGAACACGATGGTGTCCGCACCGGCTACGGCTTCCAGAAAACGTCCGCCCTTGACGGAGATATTGTGTCCGCTGCTTTCCCGCATGGCGGACAGCACTGCAATCGGGATGGCCAGCTTCAAGGCACAGGAAAAGTCCACCATCAGAACTGCCAACATCTTGGTCACATTCCGTGTCACCAGATAGGTCAAGGCCGTCCCGCCGAAGGTATATGGAACCAGTTTGTCGGCCATTCGGGCGGCTTTATCTTCGGCAGTGGATTTCAGCTTTTCCGATTCTTCAATCATGCGAACCACCCGGTCATAACGACCGCTTCCGGAAGCCTTCTCCACAACGATGACGCATCGGCCTTCTTCCACAACGGTTCCGGCGTACACGGGACTTCCCGGACGCTTGGCAGCCGGCATGGACTCTCCGGTGAGAGAAGACTGGTTCACCATGGCCTCCCCTTCAAACACTTTGCCGTCCAGCGGAATCATACCGCCGGTACGAACCACGATGCGGTCGCCGGGACAGATTTCTCGAATGTCGGTGAGCACCTCCGTATCTTCTTTTTGCAGCCAGACCTTATCCACGTTTAGGCTCATGGCAGAGGCCAAATCGGCCACAGATTTTTTGTGGGTCCATTCCTCCAGGATTTCGCCCAGCCGCAGCATGAACATCACCGAACCGGCCGTAGCAAAGTCTCCTCTCAGCATGGACACCGTTACCGCGGTGCCGTCCAATACGGCAACGGACAGATTTCGATGCCACAGTGCGGAAAGTCCGGCCTTGATGTACTTCACCGAGCGAACCGCGGCGATGGCCGATGTCAGCGGAACCGGTAAAAACATCTTCGAAATGCACCGGCGCATGACGGTACCGGCCAGCTGATCCTCAAACTCCCGGTTGAGTTCTCGGGAGGTATGTTCCGGAACAAGATCCATCTTTTCCGCTTTTTCAAAGGCAAATCTCGCCAATGCCCGGATGACGCTTTCCCGCTCCGCAGAATACACTACAATTGCATCTCGGGTGCGGTCATAGACTTTGACGGATTTTACACCGTCCACAGCCCGCAGATAGTATTCCAGCACATCCGCCTGCCGCAGCGTCATTCGGCCGCAGCACAGATGGACTCGAAGCCGCCCCGGCATATCATGTAAAATCGTACATTTCATGCGTTACTCCGCCTCGCTTCCCTCCGCTTTTTCGGAGCATTCTTCCGCTTCTTCGCAAGGCTCCTCTGCGGAAGCGCAGGTTTCCTCTGCCGCTTCTTCCGCTTCCTCCGAAGCATCTTCAATGACAGCGCAGCATTCTTCCTCTGCACGCTGTTCATTAATCGCCTGCGCGCCGGCATAGATGTCATCTGCATTCTCCCGCACAGCGGTTACCGTATTCATTACGCTGTCCTTTACTCTCAGGGCAGCCGCCGTGGTCTGAGTGTACGCTTTTTTCGCATCCTTGCTGCTCAGTGCCTTGATTCCGGCCGTTCCAAACAATACGCCGCCGGCAAATAAACCAATTTTCTTCAAATCCATAATCTTTTCCTCCTAACAAAGAATTAATATTAGATGGTGCTAACCACATCGCGTGTCAATGTGGTTAGCACATGCTAACTTTTGTTAGTCATGTTATACCACGATTCTTTTTGTTTTGCAAGACGTATTGCATGACGGAGATCTCGGGCACGCCGGAATTTTTGTACAAAAAAATATTCTTTTACGGCTAAAAACGCATTGACATTTTGGTTAGCTGAGTCTAACATTTATTATAAGGAGAGTTTGATATATTTAACTCACCGGAGAGGAGCAGGGATATGTTTTTAGAGATAAAGGGGATTCGAAAATCTTTTGGCACCGGCGACAGCCGAGTGGACGTACTGAAGGGCCTGAATCTGGAAATTGAAAAAGGAGAATTCTGTGTACTGCTGGGTCCGTCCGGATCCGGGAAGTCCACCCTTCTCAATATTATCGGGGGAATCGATGCCGCGGATGAAGGCAGCATTATTATTGAAGGGGAACAGCTGGAAGGTATGACGGAGAAAAAACTGTCATTGTACCGGCGGAAACATCTGGGATATATTTTCCAGATGTATAATTTGATACCGAATCTGACGGTGCGCGAAAACATCGAGGTGGGCGCATACCTCAGCGATTGGTCCCTGGATGTGGATGAACTTATGCGGACACTGGAGATTTATGAACACCGAAATAAACTGCCGAATCAGATTTCGGGCGGACAGCAGCAGCGAACAGCGATTGGCCGAGCCATCGTGAAGAATCCGGATATCCTGCTTTGCGATGAGCCCACCGGCGCATTGGATTATCGCACTTCAAAGGAAATTCTGAAGCTCATCGAAACCGTCAATCAGAAATACGGAAACACGATTATCATGGTCACTCACAACGATGCCATCAAGGACATGGCCGACCGGGTGGTGAAGCTGCGCGACGGAATGATTCGGAAAAACTACCGCAACGAGCGTAAGCTTTCGGCCGCGGAATTAGAATGGTAAGGAGGTTTTTGAGAATGAAAACTCCTTTGCGGAAAAGAATTCCAAGAGAGCTCCGAGAAGAATTCGGGAAATATCTGGTGGTCTTGATTCTGATGATTAGCACCATCGGGTTTGTATCCGGATTTCTCGTGGCAGACGGCAGTATGATTCAGGCCTACAATGAGGGTTTTGAGAAGTACAATATTGAAGACGGGAATTTCCGCGTCAAGAAAGAACTCACCTCATCCCAGAAAAAAGATATCTCGGCCCATAATGTGACCCTGTATCAGAATTTCTACATCGAGCAAGCGGTGGATAACGGAAGTACCCTGCGCTTTTTCAAAAACAGAAACGACGTCAACAAAGTCTGCCTGATGAAAGGAAGGATGCCGAAGGAATCCGATGAGATTGCCATCGACCGAATGTATGCGGACAACAATCACATCTCAGTGGGCGATGTGCTGACAAGCGGCGGGAAGAAGTGGAAAGTAACCGGACTGGTGGCACTGTCGGACTACAGCTGCCTGTTCCAGAACAACAATGACTCCATGTTCGATGCGGTGAAGTTCGGTGTTTCTGTGGTGACGCCGGAAGGCTTTGAAACATTAAATCAAGATAAATTGCAATACAGCTATTCCTGGCAATACGATAAAGCGCCGAAGACGGAAAGGCAAGAGAAAAAGGTTTCCGAAAAGTTTATGGAAACTCTCGGAAAAGAGGTATCCCTGGAAGCCTTTGTCCCGCGATATCAGAACCAGGCCATCAACTTCACCGGGGACGACATGGGCAGCGACCGGGCAATGATAATCGTCCTTCTCTATATCATTATCGTCATCATGGCGTTTGTCTTTGGAGTCACCATCAGCAACACCATCCGCAAGGAAGCGGGCGTTATCGGAACGCTTCGGGCATCCGGATATACAAAAAAAGAACTCATCCGGCATTACATGGCACTTCCGATTATCGTCACCCTGATTGGCGCAATTGTCGGTAATATTCTGGGATACACGGTAATGAAAAATGTATGTGCCTCCATGTATTACGGAAGCTATAGCCTTCCGACCTATGTGACGATATGGAATGCGGATGCCTTCTGGATGACCACCCTGGTGCCGATTCTGATTATGCTGGTTATTAATTACGGCGTACTGTGTCATAAGCTCCGGCTGTCGCCGCTGAAATTCCTGCGTCGGGATTTATCCGGCAGAAAGCAAGCCAAAGCGCTTCCCCTCAGTCCTAAGCTTGGAATTTTTCACCGTTTCCGGCTGCGGGTTATTTTTCAGAACATGAGCAATTACGCTGTTCTGTTTGTCGGAATCGTTTTTGCCAACCTACTTTTATTTTTCGGGCTGCTTTTACCCTCCACCCTCAATCATTATCAGCAGGAGATTAAAAGCAATATGCTCGCCAAATACCAATACATGCTGGAGGTTCCGGTCCGTGCGGTAAGCGGCGATGATTCGGAGAATGTGCTGGAACTCCTTCAGTATTACATGGGGACGAAGACGTTAAATGATGATGCGGAAGCATTCAGTGCCTATTCCCTGAACACGCTGCCGAGCAAGTACAAGACCGATGAAGTGCTTTTGTATGGAATTGAGAAAAACAGCAAGTACATCGATGTGGATTTTGATGACAGCGGTGATGTCTACATTTCCGGAGCGTATGCGGAAAAATTTCAACTTGAGTCGGGTGACAAGATCACGCTGAAGGAGAAGTACGAAAAGAAGAAATATTCTTTTAAAGTCAAAGGGATCTACGATTACAGCGGTGCTCTCTGCGTGTTCATGCCGCAAAAGCAGCTGAACGATACCTTTGACCTGGGAAACCATTATTTCAGCGGCTATTTTTCCAATTCGAAAATCACCGACATCAACAAAAAATATATCGGCTCGGTGGTGGATCTGGAGGCGCTGACCAAGGTTTCCCGGCAGCTGACGGTATCCATGGGCAGCATGATGAATCTGGTCAAAGGATTTGCTATTGGCATCTTCATCGTCTTGATTTACCTGCTCTCCAAGATCATCATCGAAAAGAACACGCAGTCCATTTCCATGGCGAAGATTCTGGGCTATACAAACGGTGAAATCGGAAAATTGTACATTTGGTCTACAACGATTGTGGTGGTGATCTGTCTCCTGCTGAGCCTGCCCATTGAAAAAGCAATCATGGGCGTGGTGTTCCGGGAGATGATGCTCTCCAGCGTTTCCGGCTGGATTGCGCTGTGGATCGATACAAAGATTTACGTGAAAATGTTTCTCATCGGGATCGGCACATATGCAATTGTATCCCTTCTTGAGTACCGCAGAATCCGTAGAATCCCTATGGATGAAGCCCTCAAAAATGCAGAATAGTCCGGAAGATTTTGCAGTCTCACAGAAAAAGCCGGCGGCGGAACAAAGTTTCCGCTGTCGGCTTTTCATCTCAATACCCCTTTCCAATCATTTATTGATTGCAAACCGTCAATTCAAAGTGATTCCGGTTTGTTTTTATCAGACCTTCTTTTTGCAGCTTGGATAATTCCGCGGACATTGCCGCGCGGTCGATGCAAAGGTAATCCGCCAGCTGCTGCCGATTAAAAGGAATATCGAAGCTCAAAGACGATTGCCGAACAGACTCTGCGGACAGATACGACAGCAGTTTATCCCGAGTCGTACGCTTGCCCACATGGGTGATTTTGTCGTTGAAAATCAGCAGCTTATTTGCCAGTACACAAACCAGATTTCGGATTAACTTCTGATGATGTCCGCAGGCCGCCGGACAGGAAACCAGAAGCCGCTGCACATTCAGAAAAAGAATCTCGCAATCCTCCTCCGCAATCACGCTGATATTCAGTATCGACCCCGGGCTTGCGGCATAGGGCTCACCAAAAAAATCTCCGACACAACACTTTGACAGAATATTCCGATGGCCCCACAGATCTTCCTGAATCACCAGAACGCTGCCGGACACCACAAGTCCCATCACTTCCGTAGAATCTCCCGCTCTGAAAACATAGGAATTCCGTTTCTTGGAAATCGTTGCGGCATTGACGCAGTGAAGTACGGACAGAATCTCGCCGTCCGAAAGTCCTTTGAAAAACGGACTGAATCTTAGAATCGGTAAGTACTTTTCCAAAAATTATTCCTCCTGTTGGAAATCAAACATACAAGTTATATCTATAATACTATAATTCAAACAGAAATAAACACGAAATGTAATGAACGGAGGTACTAAAAATGATACGAAAGATTATTCGAATTGATAAAGAAAAATGCAATGGCTGCGGTGCGTGTGCCACCGCTTGTCACGAAGGTGCCATTGACATGATTGACGGAAAAGCCGAACTGGTGCGAGAGCATTTCTGCGACGGTCTGGGGGATTGTCTCCCGGAATGTCCTACCGGCGCCATTTCCTTTGAAGAGCGGGAAGCACCGGAATACGATGAAGAAGCCGTAAAAGCCGCTCAGATGCCAAAGCGTCCGAACTGGCCGGTGCAGATTAAGCTGGCGCCGATTAACGCACCGTATTTCGACGGCGCCAACCTTCTGATTGCCGCCGATTGCACAGCTTACGCGTATGCAAGCTTCCACCGGGATTTTATCCGGAACCGGGTGACATTAATCGGCTGTCCGAAGTTAGACCAGGTGGACTACAGTGAAAAACTGACGGCGATTATTCAAAGCAACAACATTCAAAGCGTCACCATCGTAAGAATGGAAGTTCCATGCTGCGGCGGTCTTGAGATGGCTGCAAAAAGAGCGCTTCAAAACAGTGGAAAATTCATTCCGTGGCAGGTTGTCACCATAAGCATTGACGGAAAAATCCTGGATTAACCGAATCAGCGAGCACGCCGGAAACCAATAATTCTCGTATAGAAATACACAGCGGCCAGCAGGGAAATCATGTCCACCACCGGCTGAACCCACATAAGTCCGTACAGCGGAACCATGCGGTCGAACAGAAACAGCAGTGGAATGTCGAGTACGCCTTTTCGGAGAATGGAGCAGATCAGCGACGCCTTGATTTTACCCATCGCCTGGAACTGTATAATCATCGGATAATTAATCGCCACCATCGGCATGGCCACCACCATGCGTCTCAGGAATGCGGCTGCATAGTGTATCGTGTCCGCATCCTTGATGAAGATGGCGGCGATATTCGGAGCAAACGCTTCATAGACAATCAGACACAGTACGGAAAAGCCCACGGCAATCCCGCAGCCGTATTGAAATGCCCGCCTCTGCCGTTCTCGGTTGCCGGCCGCATAGTTGTACGCCAACAGCGGAAGCAGGCCGTTTGCCACGCCGATAGAAAAATACAGCGGCAGCTGATCGATTTTCTTTGTGATGCCGAACCCCGCCACCGCCGCCGTGTCGTAGCCGGACACAAACTTCGTAATCGCCGCAACCGCAACCACCGTCAGCGCATACTGCACTGCAGACGGAAACCCGATGGAGAGAAGCAGCCCGATGCGCTCTCGCGTATATCTCAAATGCGACGGAGAAACGGACAGCAGCGTCTTATTTTTACTGCTAAAAATATACGCAAGGAAAAACAAGGTTGTGGTAAGGTTTGAAATTGCGGTGGCAAGTCCGGCGCCGGCAGCCCCCATGTTCAGAAACTGGGGAAGCACGAAAAACGGATCCAGCAGGATATTCAAAAATCCTCCGGCGGATACCCCGAAGGAAGCGATTCCCGCGCTGCCCTCTCCGCGGATCAGATTCGCCAGCAGGATGTTCAGAACCGTCCCCGGTCCGCCGATAATGACCGTCCACATCACGTAACAGCGCACCAATTCATATACTTCAGGTGTTGCTCCGCAGACCATCAGAATCGGTTTCATAAAAATAAATACGAGAAATGCAAACAGAACCGATGCCAACAGCCCAAACCAGAACGCGATGGATGATATCTGCGATGCCGTTCTATTCTCTTTTCTGCCCAACGCCTGTGCGAAGGTACTTGCGCCGCCCACGCCGAAAAGATTCGAGATTGCCGTGAGCATCAAAAAAATAGGGGCCGCCACCGCTACCGCTGCAGTCTGCGCCGGATCGTTCAAAAGCCCTACGAAATACGTGTCTGCCAAATTATATATGAGTGTTACCATTTGGCTTATGATTGCCGGTACAATCTGCTTTCTTACCGCAGCTCGTACCGGCATTCTTTCAAACAATTCTGTTTTATCCATTGATAATCTTCTTTCTGTTATTGTTTGTCGCACTTCTTGATTTCTTTAACGGTGTTTCTTATGCCATTCCAATGCGTATTCTTTTTCTTCGGTAGCCTCATCTAAGCCGCTATGCTGAATCTCAAATCCTTCTCTCCGGTAAAAGGCTATTGCCCGTGTGTTCTTTTGGTATACATTCAAGAACAGCTCATCTTTTTTGCCCTTTGCATAATCCAGCAGAGTTTTTCCTATCCCCTGTGACTGCATTTCATCCGAAACAAAAAGACCCTCAACATATGCATCGCTCAATCCTATAAAACCCTGTATTGCTCCATCATGCTCATACACGTACACCTCTGCCTGAAGAAGTGCTTCTTTTACTGATTCGAAATTGCTTTTCCAGTATTGTGTGGGGATAAAATCATGCGACTTTATATTTGTATCCAACCAGATATCAGCGACTTTATCTAAATCCGCTTCTCGTAATTCTCTGATCATTCCACGTATTCCTCCGTCAAAACGTTTTCTTTCTCCATTTAAGCCAAAGTATTAACGCTGCAAACAAAATGGATAATCAAAGTATGTGATTGATTTCTCTACCATTTTGCCGTTATTTTTTCACCGAATCAACCGAAAACAATCCACTTCCAGTGTTTACGAACTCTGATAAGGGCAAATACAAGGGCAAGAAAAATCCATAAAACAGTATAACACAAAATAAAAGTGACATGGTGAATTGATTGAACGATAAGGAGATTCGATACGATGAGAACAATATGCATTGACTTCACTTGCAGTTGAGAAAAGCAGGAACTCTTCAATGAAGTTTCCTGCTTATTCCTATTACTCTTAATTTTTTTCGCCAATCAATAATAACCATCTATGATCAAACATAATTTGAGACTCTTTCTTATATGGTGAAAAACCGGTTTTACTACCGCCTGCCAGTTCAGCTTTCATCAAATTGGTTATCTCTTTTTGTACGTCTTCCGGCGTATCTGTCAGTTCCATCCAGCTTTTCAGATTCACCGACACCAGTGTGGTTTCTTCGCATTGCAATGTAAAATCTTTTTCGAACAGTTTTTCAAATTCTTCCCTGCTGAGGATTCTGGTGTGTGACATATCGCGCATTTTCTCAATCTTATCATCCGTTGTACGCAAAGACTCTTCGGCAGCTTCCATATCCCAGACCACCAGTTTTCCCCCTTTTTTCAGGACACGGTTCATCTCTCCAAAAGGTTTCTTAGGATTGTCAAAATGGTGGAAAGAAAGCCTTGTGACCACCAGATCAAATGTTTCAGAGTCGTATGGAAGTTCTTCTGCATTCCCTGTTTGAAAATAAATGTTGTTTATCTGGTTTTCGCCGGCAAGTCGTTTCCCCTGTGCCAACATTTCTTCAGTCAGATCCAGGCAGGTAATGTCCTTTACGAAAGGAGCCAGTGCCCTGCCGCAAATACAAGTTCCTGCCGCCACCTCCAGGGCATGTTCTGTTCCTTTTGCTCCAATTCGTTTAATCAGGTAATCGGTATATTCTATTTTTGACATATGATAAGCAGCAAACTTTGCAGCCTGTTTTTTGAACGAATTTTTGACTGTATCATTGTGATTCATAATTAACTTCCTACAATGCTGTCCCTTTCTTTGGAACAAATAAATGACTCATATCTGCACGTTCTAATTCAAGCAGTGAAATTTTTTGTCAATTCCACCAGCATATCCTGTCAGACTTGAATTTACCTAATAATCTTTTCAAACCGAAACATTCCGTCCGGAAACTGCTCGTCCTGCTTTTCAGCATTCAT
>CAKQHH010000013.1 GCA_934234035.1 uncultured Clostridia bacterium
TTCGTGCACCAATTCTGCGCCGTCCGCGGGGGAAAAAGCCGGCGGAATTTGGTGCAAAGGGAACGGAAGAACAAGGGTTGGCGGGCTTTCGTGCACCAATTCTGCGCCGGCCGAGGGCGAAAAAGCCAGCGGGACTTGGTGCAAAGGGAACGGAGGAACAAGGGATGGCGGGTTTTCGTGCACCAAGTCCGAACCGGCCGCGGACGAAAAAACCGGCGGGACTTGGTGCAAAGGGGACGGAGGTATAAGGGCCGGCGGGTTTTCGTGCACCAATTCTGCGCCGTCCGAGGGCGAAAAAGCCGGCGGAATTTGGTGCAAAGGGAACGGAGGAGCAAGGGCTGGCGGGTTTTCGTGCACCAATTCTGCGCCGTCCGCTGCCGAAAAAACTGGTGGGACTTGGTGCAAAGGGAACGGAGATATAAGGGCCGGCGGGATTTCGTGCACCAAGTCGGCCCCGCCACGCCACACCCGCCCGGCACGCCGCTCATGCGGAAGTTTATAAACTTCCGTATGATAATAAAAGTGTACTGAAGGGGAATTTTTTCTGTGGCATAATACTTTCACCGGAAAGAGGTCAGCGCTGTGATACCGGAAATAATATGAAAGGAGATGCAATATGAAGAGAACAATCCGTGTTCGGATTGCCGACAGGTTTTCAGGTCTTCCGGAGGAACCCAAGCTTTCGAGCTTTCCGGAGGAACCCATAAGGTCGGCTCTTCCGAGCAGGCGGAGCCTCTCGAGGTTTCTGACCTTCTTGGTTTTCATGGTCCTATTGATTCTCATGCTGTCCCGGCTGGGAACCGCGTTCCCGGCGGAGGCGACCACCTCGTCCCCATCAGCCTATACATACGAGGATTGGAAGCATTCACTGGATCGGGTAGCGGAGAATTTGGACAAGGACGGATTCCGCTACAGCGTAAATGGCGGGAAGGGATCTTACCGTAGAAGCAAAGAGACGCGGCGCGTGACCAACTGTGCCCTCTACGTGTCCTGGGCGCTCCAGGATGCGGGAATCATTAAGAAGGGGCAGGTTTTCTGGATTGACAAAGGAGGTGCCATTCGAGGAAAGCGGAAAACCTGCATTACGAAAAACAGCAAACTGAAGGTGCTTCATCCCCACAAAAAAGCGAAGCGTGCGGGCCTCAAGAAAGGAGATATTTGCGGCTGGGACAGCCATATCCATACGGCGGTGTACGCCGGAAGGGATTCCAAAGGCAGGACTTTGTGGTACTCCGCCGGCCGAGACGGCGGGGTGAAGAAGAACGGAAAGTGGTATTTTAAAGCCGGCAAAACCAAAGCGAAGGTGCGGGCGGCCCGGTACGACGGAAAGATCGCCACGGTAATTCGCATTCGAAATTTAAAGGCTGCCCCGGCAAAAAAATCAAAAAAAGCAAAAGCGAAGTCAAAACCGGCAGCCGCAGTAAAAGCAGACGAAGAGATATTAAATCCTCCGGACGAGACTTCCGGGGTGGAATTTGAGGAAATCATCCCGGAATACGAAGAGGAGGTGAGTGAATCGGAAGACGGCGAGCCGGCGGAGTCGCCGGATACACCGGAAACGAATCCGGATCCAACAGATTCGGAAGAACCAACGGAAAATGTAATCAGCGGAGGGGAGACTTCCGAAGAGCCTCGGGATTTTGAGACGGAGGAAAACGATCCGGAGGATGAGGACGGTGCAACGGTGGATGACTCCGCCAACGATACTGTTTTGGATCTGGACAAGAACGAGGTCATTTCCGTCAAAGACGGAACGCGGAAGAAAATCCAAGAAGGCCGCGGGGAAAGCCGGGACAGCGAGGACCGGGACACTAAGGTTCGGGAAACCAAAGAACGGGACACTAAGGGCCGAGATACGAAGAGCCGGAAAACCAAAGGAGAGACAAACAACGTCCGAAGAATCGATACCCCGGAAACCGGCGATGATGGTTTTGCGGTGGCCATGGTGCTCCTGATCCTCAGCTGCAGCGGGCTTCTGTTGCTGGCACATCGCCGAAATCCGGAAAGTTGACCCTGCGGAAACATCTGTGGTATTCTGTATAACAGTTTAAAAATGCGTATCACAGATGGGAGAAAACAGTGAGATTATTTATATTACGACATGGACAAACGGATCTGAATCTGGCTCGGAAGGTGCAGGGACACATGGATGTGGACTTGAATGCCACCGGTATTGAACAGGCAGAGGATTTGGCAAAGGTGGTTCGGGAGAAAAACCTTCATTTCGACGCAATCTATTGCAGCCCCCTGAGAAGGGCGCTGGATACCTGCGAAATTGTTACCGGACAGAGCCGAGATGCGTTTCACGTGGATGATCGAATCGAGGAATTTGATTTCGGCGAGCTGGAAGGCTATGCCTACCGGGAGCTTCCCGGAGAGTCGCAGAAATTCTTTTCCGCACCGGATGAATTCCGGCCGGCGGGAAGAGGGGAGACTTTTCCACATTTAATCCAGCGGATAACGGACTTTTTGGAAGAGCTGAAGACCCGAGAACAGGGAAATGTGCTGGTGGCGTCCCACGGAACGGCCATTCACGCCATGCTCCTCTATTTCCGGCACAAGGAGCTGAAAAATTTCTGGGATGAGGATGTGCATAACTGCGATCTGATGATTGTGGACTGCATCGACGGCGAATACGTCGTCCGAGATGAGAAAATTGCGGTAGAGAAAAAAGAAACCGGTTACCTCTAAAGGGTAACCGGTTCGAAATCGAATCGCTTGATGGACTTATCTTCCTCAATCCGATAGACATGGTATTCCTCCGGGATTAACTCTGTCCCATCCAGGAATACCTTTTTTGATTCGTCGAATTTCTCCGGCTCCACCCGAACGGCGATTCCGCAGCTGGTGGAGATGTGCCGAGGCACCGGCATGATGGTGCAGCCCACCGACTTCAGCAGCTTCTCGGTGGAAATGGCTCCGTGAGTGGATTCGAAAGTGTACAGGTAAAAAGTATCCGCCATGAACACCACCCTCTCCTACAGAGTGATAACCTTGGAAACTTCCTGCATTGCACCCAGGATGTCATACATGTTGCTGACGGTTCCAACCTTGCAGTCTTCCTTGATTCCGAAGAAGTTCAGGCAGGTGCCGCATACCAGAACCTTGGTTCCTTTCTCAATCAGGGTGTTCAGGTTCTCAATAATCTGAGGCTCTACGCCGGTGGTCAGCTTTACGCCGCCGTTCATGAAGAGCACGTAGGTCGGGATGTTTTCGCTCTCGGACAGGGTGAAGATGGCCATCTTTGCCAGGTTCATTCCAAGTTCTGCATCGCCGTTTCCCAGACCTTCCTTGTTGAAGAATACCGCGTAGCTTCCTTCGTCAAAGCCGTGAGCGGATTCCGGAATATTGCCGTCGCCATTCGCAAATGTAGCAACGAGCTTCTCTCCTTCCGGTGTAACGGTGATTTCTCTTCCATATGTCTTTCCCAGGCGGGACAGGTTGTCAATCTGAGTCTGACCATCCACCAGAATGGACAGATCCTGAGTGCCGTTGTCCAGCTCTTTCTTCGCCATGATTACAGGAATTGGGCATGCTTTGCCTGCAGCATCTAATCTCATAATGAATTCCTCCTATTATTAAACATAAATATACAAGTAAATAGTATCACCAAATCACGTTTTTTCAAATAGAAAAATCTTATAAAAGAAAATCGGCCCCGCGAAAGTTTCCGGCGAGAGCGAAGGGAAAACTCTCGCAAATCGAATTGCCCGTAAGACTTCACAGAAAGGAAATAATGTTGTAGAATTATCTATCATTGAATATACCAATAAGGAGAAACAGATATGAAAGAATTTATCATTGAAATGGAAAACGGCGGCGTAATGGAAGGGGAACTGTACGAAGACATCGCACCGAAGACGGTGGAGAACTTCGAATCCCTGATTGAAAAGAAGTTCTACGACGGACTGATTTTCCATCGTGTCATTCCGGGATTCATGATTCAGGGCGGATGCCCGAACGGAAACGGCATGGGCGGCCCGGGATATACCATTCCGGGAGAATTCAACTCCAACGGTTTTAAGAACGACCTGAAGCATACCCGAGGCGTTCTCTCCATGGCAAGAGCGATGGACCCGAATTCCGGCGGATCCCAGTTCTTCATCATGGTAGCGGATGCACCGTATCTGGACGGAGATTATGCCGCATTCGGAAAGATTACCAAGGGCATGGAAGTAGCGGATGCCATCGTGAACACCAAGCGGGATTCGTGGATGGACAAGCCGCTGGAAGATCAGAAGATCAAGAGCATTCGCATGAAGTAAGGCCGAGGACGGCAGGAAAAGAAAGGGAAGAGAGAGCAGTATGCAGCAGGAACGAAATATCATCGTAATTGGACATAAGAATCCGGATACGGATTCCATCTGCTCCGCTATCGCATATGCACATTTGAAAAACATGACCACCCACAGTCATCACTACGTTCCGATGCGGGCGGGAGAAATCAGTCAGGAGACCATGTACGTACTGGACCGCTTCAACATGCGGGTTCCGAATTACTTGGGCGATATCGGTGCTCAGGTATGTGACATGGAAATTCGCCGCACGCCCGGGGCGTCCAAGGACATGACCATCAAGCAGGCATGGGATTTCATGGCAGAGACGGATGCGGTGACACTTGCGGTGACGGAAGAGGACCGGGTCATCGGACTAATCACCAAGGGAGACATCGCCCAGACCTTTATGGAGGCAGAGGATAGTCTGTTCCTGTCTCGCATGAAGCCGCGGTACCGGGATATTGCGGATACCGTGAAGGGCACCATCGTGGTAGGCGATGGCGACGACCGCTTTGAAGAAGGCAAGGTATTGGTAGGTGCGGCCATGGTGGAGCGCATGCAGGAGCACATCGAGCCGGGAGATTTGATGCTCATGGTGGACCGGGTGGAAAACCAGATCGGCGCCCTGGAGAAGGGAGCGAAAGTACTGATTCTTTGTCTGGGAGCCAAGGCCAGCGAAGAAGTTATCGTGAAGGCCCGGGCAGAAAAGGCGGTCATCATCGAGACATCGCTGGATACTTTTGCGGTTTGCATGGAAATCCACAAAAGCGTTCCCCTGGAATCTTTCATGCTAAAAGAAGACATCATGACGTTCCGGATGGATGACTATACCGACAAGGTGCGGGCGGTCATGGCGTCCACCCGCCACAGAGCTTTTCCGGTGGTGGATTCCAACGACTGTTACGTGGGAACCATCTCCCGCCGGAACCTGCTGGGAATCCAGAAGAAGCGAGTGATTCTGGTGGATCACAACGAGACATCCCAGGCCGTGGACAACATCAACGAGGCGGAGATTCTGGAAATTGTGGACCATCACCGCCTGGGCACCCTGCAGACCCTGCAGCCGATTTACTTCGTCAATCAGCCGGTGGGCTGTACGGCGACGATTCTGTACGAGATGTTCGTGGAGAAGGGAATTGAGATTGGATCATCCATTGCCGGACTGCTGTGCGCGGCGATAATTTCGGACACGCTGATGTTCCGATCTCCGACCTGCACGCTGAAGGACAAGATGGCGGCAGGTGCGCTGGCGCTGCTGGCGGACATCGATATTGAAGCTTTTGCCACGGAAATGTTCGAAGCGGGCTCGGATCTGGGCAACAAGTCGGAAGAGGAAATCTTCTATCAGGATTACAAGAAGTTCACTTTCGGAAACACCAGCTTCGGCGTGGGTCAGATCAGTTCCATGAGTGCGGACGAGCTTCAGGAAATCAAGAAGCGGATTCAGCCGCTGCTTCGCCACGAGTGCGGAAAGAACGGCGTGTCCATGGTCTTCTTCCTACTGACGGATATTCGGAACTCCTCGTCGGAAATGCTGTACGCCGGTGACCGGGCAGAGGAGCTGGCGGACATCGCCTTTAAGGATGCGCCGAAGAGCGACGGAAGCTATTATTTGGAAGGGGTTCTGTCCCGAAAGAAGCAGCTAATCCCGGCATTTATGCGGGCGATTAACTTGATGTAAAAGGGTCGTGAAAAGTTTTCAAAATACGCAAAAGAATTTTGAACATAAATCAAAAGATTAACATGAAAATCTATTGAAAGCAAGGTTTCAATGTGATAATGTAATGGCTGTGCTATTCGGACTCCATATCCGGACTCGGGTGGTACAGCATTTTATTTTTTGGTAAAAATTGAGGGAAGGAAATGGATTACACGAAGGTGCTGAAGGGAATCCTCGATCTCGGGGAGGCAATGATTAACAGCGGTGCAGAGATTGGCCGTGTGGAGGACAGCTTGTATCGGCTGTGCGATGCGTATGGCTTCAAAAAAAGAAATTGTTGGGTGATTTCGTCCAACATACAGGCGACGGTGGAGACCCCGAACGGGGAAACGCTGACGCAGATTCGTCACGTCCCGGGGGGCGAGATGAATTTCGACCGTCTGGATTATCTGAACAATCTGTCCCGTTTCATTTGTAAAAACAAACCGGATGCACCGGAACTTCAGGCGAAGCTTCAGGAGGTAATGAATCGTCCGGAACAGCCGAGGTGGCAGCACTATATAGCCGGTGTCATGGGCGGTGCCGGATTCGCCGTCTTCTTCAATACTAATTTTATGGACACCATCGTGGCCGTGCTGGCGTCCCTGATTATCGTGGCACTGGGCGAAGTGCTGGGGAAATACGAGCACAATCCGCTGATTTTCAATGCGATTATCGCCTGCATCGTGGAAACCTTTATCATTCTGGCAGTGACATGCGGATTGGGCGAACACGTGAACTATATCACCATCGGTGTGGTGATGCTGCTGATTTCCGGAATCGGATTCACCAACGGTATCCGGGACCTGCTGCACAGGGATACCCTGTCCGGCATTGTGAATATTTGGAATTCCGTGCTGGGCGCGACCGGTATTGCTTTGGGAATCGCATTGCCGATTCTGCTTCTGAAAGGAGTGCTGTAAGATGTTGGTACTTGCTTCGAGTTTTACAACGCAGCTGATATCCTGCACAATCGCTTGCGTAGGATTCGCATATTGGTTTAACGTAAAAGGCATTCAGGTGCTGTACTCCGGAATCGGAGCGTTCTTTACCTGGGCGGTATATTATGTATGTTTTGAAATGACCAACAGCAACTTCCAGGCGACATTGTTCGGCGCCATCTTTGTGGCCATCTTCGCTCAGATTATGGCCAGGGTGAACCGGGCGCCGGCAACGATTTTCCTGTGTGTCTGCGTATTTCCGCTGGTTCCGGGACCGAATCTGTACTACATGATGTACTATCTGGTACTGGAGAATTATAAGGTGGCCAAGGAAGAGGCGGTGACGCTGGTACTCACTTGCGTGGGCATTGCTCTGGGCTTCATCGTGGTGGACATCTTCAACAAGTATATCGTGATTATCTTCAAACGTTTGAAGGGCCAGCTGGTATCGGAACACGGCGAACGGTATTAATCTCTTTTTGGGAGAGAAAAAATAAAGAATGCCTTTCGACTTGTTAAAAAAAGGACCGGCCGGAAGACTTGACAGAAATATTGTTAGCTTATACAATAAATACCATGGTTGGTTTATTGTATAAGCTAAATTTTTTTTAACATCGGAACTGTAAGGAAGGAATGGAGATGAAAAACAAGTACATTGCAAAACGCTATTGGAAGGACAGCTCGTCCCCGATGGGCGCAGTAAACGCAAAGGCAAAACAGTATGACGACGTGATTAACCTGAGCTTGGGCGATCCGGACCTGTTGACCGATAAGGGCGTAATCGAACAGGCTTACAAGGATACTCTGGCAGGTCACACCAAGTACACGGAGTTCAGAGGCGATCCGGAGCTGAGAGCGGAGATTTGCAAGTTCTATAAAGACGAATACGATATGGATGTAACGGATGATGAAATCATCATTACGGCAGCCGGCACGCTGGCAATGCATCTGGTAATGGAAACGATTCTGGACGACGGAGATGAAGTGATTCTTCAGGCACCGTACTTCACGCCGTATCCGAAGCAGGTGGAGATGTCGAGAGGTATCCCGGTAGAGCTTCCGACCTACGAGGAAGAGGATTTCCAGGTTAACGTGGAGAGACTGGAGTCCCTGATTACCGAGAGAACCAAGGCTATCGTTCTGAACACACCGAGCAATCCGACCGGCAGCTGCCTCACCGTGGAGACCATGGAGAAGATTGCGGCCATTGCAGAGAAATACGACCTGCTGGTGGTATGTGATGATATCTACACCGCATTCAGCTACCAGAACCCGTTCGTGCCGTTCGCATCCCTGCCGGGCATGAGAAAACGCACGATTATCATCAACACCGTATCCAAGAACTTCACCATGACCGGATGGCGTGTGGGCAACATCATCGCACCGGCGGAATTCATCAAGGTGATGACGGATGTGAACGTGAACGTTGCATTTACAGTGGCGGCACCGACCCAGAGAGCCGCGCTGGCTGCATATCGAACCTATAAAGATTTCCAGCCGGCAATGGTAGCGGAATACAAGAAGAGAGTGTTCTACGCAGCGGAGAGAATCAACGCGCTGAACAACATGCACGTGCTGTATCCGCCAAAGGGTGCGTTCTACCTCTTCATCAATATCCAGGATACCGGCCTGACTTCCATGGAAGTGGCGGAAAAGATTCTGGACGAAGCGCACGTTTTGACCCTTCCGGGCAACGCGTTCGGCAACTGCGGCGAAGGTTTTCTGCGAATCGCATGTACCTGCGGCTGCGAGGAGCTGGGCAAGGCCTTCGATCGAATCGGCGCAATGGACCTGTTCAATCCGAACAAATAAGCATTAAAAAACGGTTCGTTACGAATATTTGTGGGATAGTTACCGGTAACTATCCCATTTTTTTTTAATGGGGATGTTTTGAATTTTGAAACCGGCGGAAGGTTGAATGTGGAGCCGTTTTGCGGTATATTATTAGCAGTTATGGAGACGACAAAGAAGACAACAGTGAAGATTATCATAGCAAAAGATCCAAAGAAGCGGAAACCTCAATGGACAGGAGTCATAGTGTATGCACTCCTGCTTATTTTCGTGTTTAATTTTTTTGATTGGAACCGGCCCTACGACGGGTACACCCGCTATGAGGTGGAGGTCAACCGGGAAATTGTGGCCCGGGAACAGAAGGGGGATGTGGCCAAGATTGAGAAGGACATTTCCCTGGTGGATGCGAGTCTGAAGAACGGCGACTCCCTTAGCGGAAAGCGCGCTTGGTACATGGAGCGATTCCGGAACTGCGTGGTGGTGGGAGATTCTCTCACCGAAGGTTTAAGTGTCTATCAGTGGCTTTCGAAGAAGCAGGTATTCAGTTCCGTGGGGGGCTCCCTGAACAACGATGAAAAATTGTTCCGGAAGGCGGCGGCCACCTATCCGAAGGCGGCGTTCTTTGCATTCGGAATGAACGATACCATCAACTATCGAGGCGATTCCAAAGCTTTTATCAAGCGGTATGAGAAACTGCTGGATGGAGTGCACAAGAAGAGTCCGAAGACGAAGATCTATATCTGCAGCATCTCTACGCCGACAAATAAGGCCATCAAGCAGAAGAAATCTTTGGGAAATTATAAGAAATTCAACAAGGCACTGCAGGAGATGTGCGACGATAAGGGCTATACTTACGTGGATGCCAGCCGGATTTTGCCGACGCATAAGGATCTCTATGCGGGAGACGGAATTCATGCGGCCAGCGCGTACTATCCGATGTGGATGGATAAAATGATAGAAAAGGCAAATCTATAGATGAGAGAAACGATGGATAAACAATTGAATCGAATCCCGCCGGTGCTGGTACGACTGGCACTGATATTGGTGCTGTTCCTGTTTCTGCGGGGAATATACGCTTCTGCCAGCGCCCGGGATGTGGATATGGCGGATATCCGAAGTGCCATGCTGCAGAATACGGATATGGGCAAAATGAAAGAGTGCAACAATCGGAAGCTGATGCAGTTCATGGGCATCAACTACGAGAACTACGATTCCTATCTGTACTACAAGAGCAAGGAATCCCTGGGTGTGGATGAAGTGCTGGTGGTAAAAGTACGCAGCGCCGCGGATCTGGACGGCCTGAAGGATGCCGCGGAGAACCGGGTGCAGTCTCAGGAGAAGGCCTTCGACGGCTACGGAACCAACCAGATGAAGTTATTGGCCAATGCGGTGATTGAGACAAAAGGAAACTACCTGTTCTACTGCGTTGCCGAGAACCCGGGAAAATACGAGGAGGTGTTCCGACATGCTGTTCAGTAGTATCCTCTTCTTATTGTATTTCCTTCCGGCGACCCTGGCGATTTACTACCTGGTGCCGCGAAAGAATATCGAAGCCCGAAACCTCGTGCTGCTGGCGGCCAGCCTGCTGTTCTACAGCTGGGGCGAACCGGTGTACATCGTATTGATGATCTACAGCGCGTTCCTGAACTACTACAGCGCCCTGCAGATTGGCAAAGCTCAGGAAAAGGGACGTTCCGGCAAAGGGTCCATGCTCTTTGCCTTGTTCATGAACCTGCTGGTGCTGGGATTCTTTAAATACTTCGGATTCCTGATGGATACATTCAACTCCCTGACGGGATTGCACATCCATTACACGGCGCTGTCTTTGCCAATCGGAATCTCTTTTTATACCTTCCAGGCGCTGTCCTATATTTTCGACGTGTACCGGAAGAACGTGGGACCTCAGAAGAGCTTTCTGCGCTTCACCTTGTACCTGTCCCTGTTCCCGCAGCTCATTGCGGGCCCGATTGTCAAGTACCGGGATGTGGAGGAGCAGCTCAGCGTTCGCTCCACGGATTGGATTGATTTCGGGGAAGGCACAAAGCGGTTTATTTTCGGCCTGGGCAAAAAAGTCCTGCTGGCCAACAATTTCGGCGCCCTGTACGCCGCCATCGGTGCGCTGCCGGACAGCGATGTTTCCGTGGTGACTTACTGGATCGGAATCGGCGCCTATACATTGCAGATCTATTTTGACTTTAGCGGATATTCGGATATGGCCATCGGCCTGGGACGGATGTTCGGCTTTGAGTTCAGCGAAAACTTCAACTATCCGTACATCTCCGACAGCATCACGGAGTTCTGGAGAAGATGGCACATTTCCCTGAGTACCTGGTTCCGGGAGTACGTGTACATTCCGCTGGGCGGCAATCGGGTTACGGTACCGAGACATATTCTGAACCTGCTGATTGTGTGGTCCCTCACCGGACTGTGGCACGGCGCCAGCTGGAACTTCGTGCTGTGGGGCACCTATTACGGCGTGCTCCTGATTATCGAGAAATACGTGCTGCACCCCTACATGGAGAAATGGCCGGGATGGGTACGTCATCTGTACACATTGGTCATCGTGATGATCGGCTGGACCTTCTTCAGCATCACGGATTTCGGTGCCATGAAAGAATATTTTGCGGTGATGCTGGGCGTATCCGGCCACGCATTCGCCAACATGAAAACCCTGTATCTCCTGCGCACCCACGGAATTCTTCTGGCGCTGGGCATGTGCCTCAGCACGCCGGCACCGATGAAGTGGTTCCGGGAGCGGCTGGAAAAGGAAGGACACGAGTGGCAGGGCATCGTTCTGCTGATGCTGGTTCTCATTCTCAGCATCGCGTACCTGGTGTTCGGATCCTACAATCCGTTCCTGTATTTCCGATTCTAGGGAAAAAAAACGAAGTGCTTCGGCATATCGGATACAGAATGTATGAAAGGTAAATTATGGTTGACAGAAAAATAAAAATGTCAAAAATACTGGGAATCTGCTTCCTGGCGGTAATCTTCGGACTGCAGCTTTTGGGAATTTGTATTCCGGACCGGAAGACCTCCGCTGCGGAGAACCGGGCGCTTCAGACCTTCCCCGCTTTTCGGGTGTCGGAGTATTTGGATGGCCGGTTTGAAAGCAAGATGGACGATTATGCCAATGACCAGATTCCGGGCCGCAACCGCTTCATTCAGTTGAAAGCGGCGGCGGACAAGACCGTGGGTGTTCTGGAGAACAACGGGGTCTACCGGGCAAAAAACGATTATCTGATGGAAAACCTCACTACCCCGGATCCGAAGAACCTCAAGGAGACGGAAGCAGCACTGGCGGGTTTTGCCAAGAGCCATTCCAAATTGAAGATGCATTTTCTGCTGGCGCCCAACGCCGGGAACATCCTGTCGGAGGACCTGCCGACCACGGTACAGATGGCCGATCAGAATAAGCAGATGGACGACTTCTACGCTTCTGTGGAGAAGTCCGGAATCACTCCGATTGACGTTCGGTCTGCTTTTATAAAAGCAAAAGACGACGTGCAGCTGTATTACCGGACGGACCACCACTGGACGACGGACGGCGCGTATCTGGCATACCGGAATTCCATCGGCGCCCTGACCGGGGACAAGCCGGAGGATTTTGCGCCGAAGGTGGTGAAGAATGATTTCCGGGGCACGCTGTATTCCAAGAGCGGTTTCGTGAACGGGATGGACGACGCCATCAAGATCTATCTTCCGGCGAATCGGGATTACCGCAAGTCCGTAATCTACTACACGGACACGCAGAAGAAGACGGCGGAATTCTATCAGCTGAAGAATTTGAAGAAGAAGGATGCCTACACGGTGTTCGGTGGAAGCAACCATCCGATGTATACCATCGAAACGCCGGTGACCGGTGGGAAACGCCTGCTGCTGATTAAGGATTCCTACGCAAATAGTTTTATTCCGTTCCTGACGCAGCACTACCGGGAAATCGTGGTGGTGGATCCGCGGTACTACTTCGAGAATCTGGAGGATCTGATTCAGTCGGAAAAGGTTACGGACGTGCTGTTCCTGTACAACGCCAACACCTTCTTCGGGGACGACTCCCTGAAAATCATGCTGGGCGACACGGAGTAGCGGGGTCGGAGGATATAAAATTTGAAATTGGAAAGGTCGGCTTTCGGGCCGGCTTTTCTCGTGCGAAAATGTTTTTGATGCCAACATTTTCAGAAAATATTTCATGTCCATAAATAAAAAAATCTAACGGAAAGTCATTTCATATCGGGGTCGATTGGAGTATAATCCTGTGGAGAAATTATTATGTAGGAGAATGTGATGAATGAGCAATCAGGAGTGATGAATCCAATTACGGAGGGGCGTATTGGACGGGCGATGTTTCGGTATTTTCTGCCGTTGGTCGCCGGAACTATTTTTCAGCAGATTTACAGTTTGGCAGATGCGGTGATTGTGGGCCGGTTCGTGGGAAAAGCGGGGCTGGCGGCAATCGGCGGATCTGCCTCTACTGTTCTGTATATCGTCACGATGGTGTTCACCTCGATGTTCGCGGGTGCATCCGTGACGCTGTCCCAGTATTTCGGGGCCAGAGAAGAGAAAAAGCTGCATGAAGCGCTGCATACCATGGTGGTTTTCGGTATCCTCGCCTCCATTGTGACGACGGTGCTGGGCGTGGCACTCAGCCGGTGGGCGATGGTGATGATGCGGACGCCGGAAAGCCTGATGACCTATTCCGTTCAGTATATGGTGATTTATTTCGGCGGCGTGTCCACGGTAATTCTGTACAATATGGGATCCTCCATCCTGCGGGCAATTGGCGATTCCAAGCGGCCGTTCCATTATCTGATTGTATGCTGCGTCCTGAATATCGTCCTGGATATTCTGTTCGTGGTGGTATGGAAAAAAGAAGTTGTTGGTGCGGGATTGGCCACCGTCATTTCCCAGGGTGTCAGTGCGTTCCTGGTGATGCGGGCGCTGGTGCGGAATAAGGAAATGGAAGGTCTTTCGTTCCGCTTGTCCCTTCGGGTTCGAGACCTGAAGGACGGTTTCAATGGAATGATTCTGAAGCATCAGATGCGACTGGGCACACCGGGGTCGATTCAGGCGGTGGCCTACGGCATTTCGAACATACTGATTCAGGCCTGCATCAACGGGTTCGGAGAGGACATCGTGGCAGCCTGGGCGGCATATTTTAAAACGGATGTTATCGTTTGGGCAATTTTGAATGCCTTCGGCGTGACGGTCACGACGTTCGTCGGCCAGAACTACGGCGCCGGAAAGAAGGAGCGAATATTCCGGAGTGTGCGGACCGGACTGGTGCAAGCATCACTTTTGGTAGTGGCGATTGTTGTGATGTTGATGAGTTGCGCACATCCGATTCTGAGCCTTTTCCTGACAGACGAAGATGTTATCCAAATCGGCGTGACCATGATGCATCAATTCATGCCGTGGTACGTTCTGTCCGTTATACTTGAAATTTTCAACGGTGCGCTGCGGGGCCTGGGCGATGTAAAGATTCCAACCATCATCACCACCGGCTGCGTACTGGGATTGCGGATTCCGTGGGTGATGTGGATTGTTCCGGCCTACCACGAGGTGCTGACGGTAATTCTTAGTTACCCAATGGCCTGGATTCTGGCATTGTCCATGATTATTCCGTACTATTTGCATCGGAAAAAACAAATGGGAAGAGATTTGTGGTAAGGAAAAGGTAGAGTAAGGTAAGGCAAGGACCGGAACCCGGGACGCAAAGATGCGCGCCCTCGGGTTCCGGTCCTTTCTTTGAATCCAGCCCGGCGGCCGGCACCGGGCAGTAAAAAGTTTGCTCCCCTGAACGGAGAAATAAGGGCTAGCGGGGAGTGTGGAGCAAACCCTGGGCCTGGGAGCCGGCCCAAAAGAGGCGCCACAGCGAGCCGGGCAGGAAAAAGTTTGCTCCCCTGGATGGAGGAATAAGGGCTAGAAGGGAGTGGGGAGCAAACCCAGGGCCCGGGAGCTGGCCCAAAAGGGGCGCCACAGCGAGCCGGGCAGGAAAAAGTTTGCTCCCTTGGACGGAGGAATAAGGGCTAGAAGGGAAGGGGGAGCAAACCCAGGGCCCTTCCGCCGGCCCAAAAGGGGCGCCACAGTGAGCCGGGCAATGAAAAGTTTGCTCCCCAAGACGAAGGAATAAGGGCTAGAATGGAAAGGGGAGCAAACCCCCGGGCCTGAAATACAGAAAGTGCGGCCCGGTCGCCGGCCCCCAACAAAAAAAGCCCCTGTGTCGCTCGCTTTGCGAGCATCACAGGGGCTTTCCTATCCTGCCACTTACACCGGAAATGTGGCAGTAATCCGGAGGGACTTCCCGTCCGGCGTGTAAGCGGCAATTTTGCCGCCGTGGGCCCGAACCACCGCCTGGGCGATGGAGAGCCCGATGCCGTGCCCGCCGGTTTCACTGTTCCGGGAACTGTCCGCCCGGTAGAATCGGTCGAAAAAGTGGGGGATGGATTCCTTTTGAATCTCATCCACGGAATTGCTCACCGTGAGGAAAATGTTTTTGCCCTGACGGTAGAAGCGGAGCCGGATATCCCCGGAATCTGAAGAATACTTGAATGCGTTGTCCAAGAGGATGCTCACCAGCTTGCGGAGGGCGCTTTCGTCGCCCCGCAAGAACAGATTGTCCGTCACGTCGCAGTCGTATTTTTTCTCGGAAACCAGCGCCCGGGATTCGAAGGAATGGGCCACGTCGCCAACGATTTTCGAGAAATTCAGCCGCTTCATGTTGACAGAGGTTTTCTGCACCTCTTCCATTCGCGTCAGGTACACCAGCTCCTCGGTGAGGTTGGACAGGCGCCGGGTCTGCTGCCGGATGTCCTCCAGCCATTCGTTGGGCTCGTCTCCCTCCTGCTCCATCTCCAGAACGGAAATATCCGCATTGATGATGGTCAGCGGCGTGCGGATTTCATGTCCCGCATCGGTGATGAAGCGCTGCTGCTTTTCGTAGCTTTCCGCCACCGGCCGGAGGATTTTTCCGGAGAAAAAGATGATCAGTGCGGAAATGATGGTGACACCGATGAGGCACACCAGAATGCTGACGTTTCGGAACGCCCGGAAATTGTCCAGAGAGCGGGAGCAATCCAGATAGATGTAGCGAGTTCCGCTTTTTTCCGTCACCCGGGTGCATCGGAAGTCTTCAATAAAAGCACACTTTCCGGCCTTCGAAAGTTTCCGTTCCGCCTTTTTCTGAATGGATTCCAGCGCATCCTTGTTTACCGCCAGCAGCTGGGAGGAATCCACTTCCCGCAGGGTTCCGTCGGAATTGGTCAGTACCGAAAAATACCGGGTTTCAAAAGGCTGCGCGGAGGTGCGGGCCTTGTTGTCCAGCTGAATTCGGAAAATATAGCTGCGGTCGTTGGAGTCGTCGTTCGGATTTAGTTTCGAAAAGCGGCGCTTCTTCTGTACAATAATCGTGGATTTCTCCTTCACATCGCCGCTGCCGGAAACCTCCACGGAATCGTGCCTTTCTTTTATTAGCAAGCTTTCCGGAAAGGTCCCGTGGTTGGCTGCCAGAACCGAAAGGGTCCAGTCGGAGCGGTCCAACACATTTTGATAGCTGATGCCGTTGATGATAATTGTCAGCAGCGTGATGGTGGAGAATACCGATAGGATGGTCACCGCGATGAAGCGGCGCCGTAATTTTTTTACCATATTAATCCTCTTCCTCCACCACCAGGGAGTACCCCACGTTTCGGGTGGCCTTAATCAGCACGTTCGCCCCCAAAGTCTTGAATTTCCGGCGAAGATAGGAAATGTACACCCAGATGATGCTGGTCTCCGCATCGCTGTCCAGGCCCCAAATCCGCTCGAAAATCTGCTCCGTGGACAGCACCTGCCCCGGATTGCTCATGAGGAGCTCCATCAGCTGAAATTCCTTGTTGGCCAGCCGAATGGAATTCTCCCCGCAGGCCAGCTCATAATTGGTCCGGTCCAGAGTCACGTTCCCCAGCTGAAGCACGGAGCTTGGATTCTTGGTCTGAACTCGGGTAATGGCCCGAATCCGCGCCAGCAGCTCCTTCGGCTCGAAGGGTTTCGTCAGATAATCGTTGGCGCCGCTGTCCAGCCCCAGCACCTTGTCGTCCACCTCGGAGCGGGCGGTGAGAATCAGCACCGGCGTCAGGTCGTTCCGCTCCCGCAGCGTGCGCAGCACCGTCAGGCCGTCCACCTTCGGCATCATCAGATCCAGAATGACGGCGTCATAACTGCTCACGTCCAGAAAATCCAACGCTTCCTCCCCGTCGTATGCCGCATCCACCGAGTAGTGGCTGCTCTCCAGAATCCGGGTCAGCGCCCGGGAGAGAGATTTTTCGTCTTCCGCAAGAAGTAGTCGCATAAGCTTTATTCCTTTCCGCTAAAAACATTTTCGCTAAAAATATCTTCTACTTATATGTCACCCGTTTCCGGCGAATCCAAACAAAGATTGCACACATCGCCAGCTCCATCAGAAGAAATATCTCTCCGATTCGGAACGCCGTGTCGGAGAAGAAACCCTCCGGCAGCAAGTTGATGAGGTTATCTTCCGCCGGATCCAGGATCCACAGGTCGTTATCAAAGAACAAGTGATGAAATATCACGAAGTACCGGTCGAAACTTCCGGAAACGATTAGCGCGGTAAGGCCGGTAATCGCCAGCAGGACGCCGGTTATTTTTGGGACCAGAGCGATGAAGTCCGGGAGCCGATTCGGATTCCGCTTTCGGCCGAACCAAAGCCCCCCGAGAATTCCCATACTGAGGAGGGCCGCAATATTTCGAAGGCGGAATCCGCCCAGAAAAAGTGCCCGGCAATCCTTCAGGTGGGCCTTCTCACGGTTCGAAAAAAATTCCTTCCGCTCCCCATCCAAGGTGGTCATCACGGTGAGATTTTTTCGGTCCCCTTTGAGGTAGTCCATCATCTCTTCGGTTACTTGCAGCGCGGATTCCATGGACATCTCGCCCCGCACATCCTCCAGCACCATGTATTTGTCGTATTCCTTTTCGAACCAGCCCGGCGTCCGGTAGAGCAGCACCTCCGCGGCGGTGAGCAGCAGGCACAGCATCATTGTCAGGCTGAACAGGAGGCTCAGCACCCAAGCGGTCCCGTGGCATCGTCGTTTGTCTTCCATATTATATCCCTTTCCGTATCATACCCGGAATACCTTAAGCGGAGCTGAGTTCCGGCGGGTATCCCGATAAAATATTATATCTTTCAACGGGGAACATATCAACTGTTTGCGGTGGCTGCCGGCGGGGACCGCATCCAATCCGAAGGTATCCGAAATGAGCATAAATAAGTGGTTATGTATAATATATCTGTGGTTTAATAATCAAAAAAGTACTCTTTCGAGTACCCCTTCAATCCGTACCGCTATGATAAAATAAATAATCATGGAGATGTAATGCATGAATGGTCGGCAAGTACGCAATATCACGGAACACCGGCCGGACATCATCCTTCCCTGGGGGTTGCAGGGGAGAATGAGGAAGGGGGAAAAATGATAGGCTATTTTCGTAAGCGAAAAAGAGTTGCCTGGATTGTGACGCTTTTGCTGTCCGTGACCATCCTGTTCGGGATGTCCGGAACAACAGTGTCCGCGGCAACCGGTGCCGTGGCAGACGATGTAACCATCAGCCACTGGCACGATTCTATTGCAATTGATGACACCACAAAGAATATCGGGAGGATTTGGACGGACAAGTCCGTATCTGCCGGCAACATTGTGATGGGGAAGCTGGATAATTCCGGCACGAAGACCGTGGAGAAGAACGGGGATTCCGACTTCCTGGTAGGTCTGTCCGCGCTGTCTTCCGCCGCGAAGATTATGGGACAGTCCACCGTTCCGCTGGACATCGTAATGGTGCTGGACGTATCCGGAAGTATGGATGACGACAATAAAATGAGCACCCTGAAGACGGCGGTGAATTCTTTTATTGACGAGACGGCAAAGACCAACAGCGAGCGGTCCAACGAGAACCTGCGCAGCCGCATTTCGCTGGTAAAGTTCTCGGGTAAAAAAAGCAACAATGTAGGAAATGATACCTACCGAGAGAGTGGCTATACTTACAACTACACTCAGATTGTGAGAAAATACAAGACATACACCAACGACAACAAGGCGGAGCTGAAGAACACGGTCAATGCGCTGAAACCGGCAGGTGCCACTGCGGCGGATTACGCCATGGATTACGCGAAGACTTTGGTGAACCAAAGCAAGGACGACGAGACCGCCAATCCGAACCGCAAGAACGTGAAGCGCATCGTCATCTTCTTCACCGACGGTGAGCCGAATCACGGTACCGGTTTTGACGAAAGCGTAGCCAATACGGCAATTCAGACGGCGAAGGGCATCAAGAATGATGCCACCATATACTCCATCGGCGTGTTCAAGGATGCGGATGCCAGCATCACCACCGGCGGTTCCGGTTTTTTTGGCACGTGGACCGATAAGGAGATGTTCAACACCTACATGCACGGTATGTCCAGCAACTATCCGAACGCGACCGCGTACGACAATCTGGGCACTCGTGCCACGAATTCGGACGGAAGCCAGACCGCCTTCTACAAGGCCGCAACCCAGGCTTCGGAGCTGAATAACATCTTCAATGAAATTCAGGAAGAAATCATCACGGCGGCCCAGTCTCCGACGGAAGTGGAAGGTGCGGATCCGACGCAGAGCGGCTACGTGACTCTGGTGGATCAGCTGGGGGACTACATGCAGGTAGATGATTTGAATTCCCTGCTGTACGCAGAGAACCAGTACCACTACACAAAGAAGGATGTGACCAAGGAAGGAAACACCACCAAGGTAACCTATACCTTTGAGAAGGAGATTCCGGACACGAATCACGTATATCCGACGGGAAATCTGAGAGATATCAAGATTACCGTAGAGAAAGCCGATGCGGCGACCGCACTGGCGACGGGAGATAAGGTGACCGTAAAGATTCCGGCCAACCTGATCCCGCTGAGATACTATGAAGTTACCAAGGATAATAAGATGACCATCGACGACACTTATCCATGTCGACTCTTCTATGACGTGAGCCTGAAGGCAGCGGCAGAGAAGAAGCTGGAGAGACCGGATGAAGCGATGGAGGCTTATATTGCCGAAAATTCTGACGAAGACGGTCAGGTGGCGTTCTATGCCAACAAGTACGACAAGAAGTCTTCCAATCGGGATTCGGAAGGCATCGGCGCATATGCAAACTTCACGCCGGCATCCACCAACGACTTCTACTATTTTCAGGAAGACAAGGTCCTGTACACGGATGAAGCATGTACCCATCCGGAAAAGGATTCCATCGATACCAGTGGCGATACCACGTACTACTACCAGCGTCAGTATTATGATAGAGATGCTTCCGGAAATGCGGTGAAGAAGACCTATGCCGTAAAGGTTCCGGGCAACAGCAATCTTTTCCTGGAAGGCTATGCGAAGAAGAACACCAAGACGGGTGAATACTACATCCCGGCCGGAACACCGAGAACCACCAGTCTGACTTATTTTACCGAAAATAAGGCGGACGGCGCCAATAAGTCCCAGACATCCAATCGGGTAATCAAGCCGGTATGGGAGAACAACTACGCCGGAAAGACCGTATATACCCATCTGGGCAACAACGGAAAGCTGGTCAAGGAACTTCCGGGCGAGCTGGATATTCGGAAATCCGTACAGGCGGCAGAGGGGCATCAGGTTCCGGACAGCCTGAAGGATCAGGAGTTCGAGTACAGCCTGACGTTTACCGGCGGTGCAAAAGAAAAATACACCGCTCAGAAGTACACCGGCGCGGACAAAGAGGGCGACGAGTTCACTGTCAAGTCCGGAGATACCTTTAAATTAAAGGACGATCAGACCTTGAAGATTTACGGTGTGGATGGCGGAACCCGGTACACCGTAACCGAGGCAAAGCCGGAGCATTTCACCGGAAGCGCTGCACAGCGGAATGCCGGTGAAGGCAGCGAGACCGGAACGAACAACGACGGCGGAGTATATGCGAAGGGAACCGTTGCCGGCAAAGACGCCGCAGTGGTAGATTACACCAATATCTATCAGGCCGACTCCACCACACTGAAGGGTTCCGAGTCCCTGAAGATTAAGAAGAATTTCGAAACCGCATCCGGTGCATCCGCATGGGATATGGATTATTTGAAGGACGCGAAATTCCAGTTCATTCTGAGCCCGCTGGATAACGAATGTCCGATGCCAAAGGATGCCGCTGTTGTGGACGGCATGAAGGTTTCCCGCCTGAACGTAAACTCCAAGGCGGAAATCGAAAAAGCCTTTGGCGATATCGAATACACCAAGCCGGGCACATACGAGTACCAGATTACGGAAAAGGATCCGGGAGATACGGCGAAGCAGGGTGTAACCTACTCCAGCGCATCGTATCGCGTTACCGTAAAGGTGACCGATGAGAACGGAAGCCTGAAGGCCAATGCCACCATGAAGAAAATCCGCAAGGATGACGGCTCAGAAGTGGCAAACCCAACTGCTGTGGATAATAAAACCGCAGCATTTGCGAACGTATATGACGCAAAAGAACAGACCGTCACTCTGAGTGCCGGAAAGGAATTTGCGGATTACACCGGAACCAAGACTTTAAAGGACGGCGACTATAAGTTCCGTCTCACTCCGGTGACCGAAGGGGCACCGCTGCCGGATGGCGCATCCGGACACGTGGACGCATCGAATATCGGAAATGGCGTGAAATTCGGAAACATCACCTTTACGGCAGAGCACGCAAAGGGTGCTACCCAGGATAAACCGCTCACTTACGAATATAAGATGAAGGAAATCCTGCCGGAAGGTGCGACTGCATCCAACCACTACACCGTAGACGGATTGACCTATGACAACGCGGAATACAAGGTGCGCATCAACGTGTACATCGATGACGTGGACGGTCAGGACACGGTAGTAGCGGATTACAAGTATCTGGATGCAGACGGAAAAGAGCTGCAGACCGTGCCGATTTTCCGGAACTCCTACAAAGCAGATGCCGTAACCCTCACCGGAAACACGGCGCTTGCAGGCGAGAAGACCCTCAACGGAAGAGACGGAAAGACCGACGAAGCATTTAACTTCAAATTGACACCGGACGCAGAGACTCAGAAAGCGATTGAGAAGAGCGACGTTTCCATCGCTGAGAACGGAGACACCGCTTCGGTAAAGAATCTGAAGAACGGCGAAGCAAAAGACTTCGGATTCGGCAATGTCACCTTCCGAAACGAAGGCGTATATCGCTTCGACATTACCGAGAAGGTACCGGGAACCCCGGCCGGCGGAATGACCTATGACCGCCACGCCACCAAGGTGACCGTGACCGTAACCGACGATGCGGACCACCCGGGCAAGCTCAAAGCCACGGTGGAATACAACAACGGTACCGTATCGGATAAGACGGACAAAGCCGTATTCAAGAACAACTACGAATCCAGCCTGGTATACGGAACCACCGGCGCCCTGAACATTCAGAAGGTGCTGAACGGCCGTACCATGAAGGCGGGCGAGTTTGAATTCACCTACGGACCGAAGGACGGTCAGTCGGCGAAAATCACCAACCCGAACCAGCGCGGATCCGGCGAACCGGACACCATGAATGTTCTGGCAGATCTTTCCTTCGACCAGACCATGTCCGGAAAGACCCAGACCTACATCGTTCGGGAAACCAAGGGCAGCATCAAGGGCGTGACCTACGACGAACGAATCGGTACCGTGGAAATCACACCACAGGACAACGGCGACGGAACTATGCACGTAGTCACCAAGGTGACCATGAAGAACGCAGACGGTTCCGGCGAATCGGTAAAAACATACGACAGCTCCAAGCAGAATTCCGGCACTCCGACCGTTCGGTTCACCAACACCTACGCGGCAGCAGCGACGGATCCGGTACAGGTCATCACCGGCTTCAATAAGAAGCTCACCGGAAGAGAGTGGAAGGACGGCGAAACCTTTACCTTCAAGCTGAAGAACGTATCGAAACCGGATGGCGTGGAAACCGCACCGATGCCGGAGAATGACGAAGTTACCGTCAGCAAGGCAGATGTAAAGGACGGCAAAGCGCCGATTGAATTCGGCACACTGACCTTCAAGAAGGCGGGCGAGTATAAGTACCGGCTGACAGAGAAGGTACCGAGTCCGGAAGCAGCGGGCATGACCTACGACAAGGCGGTTCGCGACATTACCGTAACCGTTACCGATAACGGAACGGGCAAGCTCACCGCAGCAGTTACCGCTGTCAGCGGCAGCAAGACATTTACAAACGAATACACGACCGAAGATCTGCCGATGAATCAGGTTCTGGGACTGAGCATGAACAAAGTTCTGACCGGTCGGGACATGACGAAAGATGATTTTAGTTTTACCCTGAAGGGCGCTGACGAAGCATCGGCGAAGAAGCTGAACATTTCGGAAGACGGTGCAACCGTACCGGGCAAAGCCGGTGCGGACGGCGAGACCGTTACCGTAATGAGCGGACTGAACATGACCCTGAAACAGGCGGATATCGGAAAGACGTACGCATACACCTTCGAAGAGGTGAAGGGCTCCGCAAAGGGCATCGTCTACGATGAGAGCCAATATAAGCTGGAAATCACCGCAAAGGACGGCGGCGATGGAACGCTGAAGGCGGAAGTGGTACTGAAGGACAAGGCCGGCAAGGAATTGTTCCGGAAGACCGTAAGCAAAGAAAACCCGGAAATGGGCGAAAAGGGCATCACCCTGGCATTTGCGAACCGGTACGACGGATCCACGGATGTTTCCGGCGGAACCAAGGCGGACATCAACGCGTCCAAGAAGCTGACCGGCCGGAAGCTGAAAGCCGGCGAGTTCACCTTTGAGCTGATGACGAAGCCGGGCGACGGCAGCGAAGGCACCGTACTTCAGACCAAGAAGAACGGCGCAGACGGCAGCATCCACTTCGATGCGCTGAGCTACCGGACCAATGAAAAGGCGGCAGGAAACGGCACCGTACTGAAGAAGGCGGTAGAGGATGGATACGCTACTAAGACCACCAAGGATGGCAAGGCAGTATACACCGTGAACTACCGTGTGGCAGAATCGGCAAACAGCCTGCCAAAGGGCGTTACCGTGACTGCAGGAAGCTTTGATCTTTCGGTAGAGGTTACCGACAACAGCGACGGAACCCTCACCGCGAAGACCATTTATCCGAAGGATTCCGGAGATAAGTGCGAATTTGTGAACACCTACGGAACCGGAGAAGCCGTTCCAGTGAACGTATCCGGAAGCAAGACTTTGGAAGCAGAGGAAGGATTGAATCCGCCGGATATCAGCGGCAAGTTCACCTTCAAGCTGAAGGCACTGACCGAAGGCGCTCCGATGCCGAAGGATGAAACGGTTGCCAACGACGGAAACGGCAACGTAACCTTCGGAACGCTGGCATTCAAGATTGACGATCTGAAAGACGTGGACCCGGCAGATGACGGTTCCCGTGAAAAGACATTCAAGTACAGCGTGACGGAGTCCGGAAGCGTACCGGGCGTTGTGAACGATTCCAAGAGCACGAAGGAATTCGAACTCACCCTGAAGGATGACGGAGAAGGACACCTGTCGGTAAGCCGGAAACCGGAGACCGATAACCTGTTTGCTTTTACCAACACCTATCGGGTGGAGGAACTGTCCTCCAGCGTAACGGATCAGATTGACATCACCAAGAAACTGGATGGAAGAGATCTGAAGGACGGCGAATTCAAGTTCCGTCTGATGGAAGACGGCAAGGTGATCTCGGAAGCGAAAAATGACGCAAACGGCAAGGTGACATTCAATAAGATTACCTACACAAAGCCGGGAAGCCATACCTACACTGTCTGTGAGGAGAACGACGGCAAGGGCGGCGTGGTTTATGACAGCAACAGCTACACCGTATACACACTGGTTGTGGACAACGGAAACGGCAAGCTGGAAGCGACCCACCGCATGGACAAGGAAATCTCCGGCGACCAGCCGGCTTCGGAGGACATGACCTTCGCCAACAAGTATCAGGCAAAGCCGACCGAAGTGACCCTGGGCGTGACAAAACGTCTGAACAACGCAAAACTGAAAGCCGGACAGTTCACCTTCGTGCTGAAGGATGCGAACGGCGAGGAAGTGGAACGTGCTAAGAATAAGGCAGACGGAAGTGTTACGTTCAAGACGCTCGGGTTCGAGACGGCCGGAACGTACGAGTACACCATCGAAGAGCTGAATGACAAGCAGAAGGGCATCACCTACGACACCAAGGTTCACCATGTGACCATTAAGGTGACGGATAATGGTGAAGGTTCCCTGAAGGCAGAGCTGACCGGCGACAAGGCGGTATTCAGCAACAGCTATGATAACGGTGACAACGGCGGTGGCGGCAACGGCGGCAACGGCGGCAACGGTAAAACACCGGTTGTAACGCCGACCGGCATCCAGACCGGAGACTACACCAGCGGCTTCATGGGAATGGTAGTACTGTTCCTGTCCGCATGTGCGAGTCTGGCAGTGACCCTTCGCAAGAAGAGAGCATAGCACTAGGGGTTTCATAACGGATGAAACCGTAAAGGAAATGTATCCTATCAATTAATCCCCAAAATAAAGGAAGCAGCGATTTCGATTTTCGAAATCGCTGCTTTCCTTTTTTCATATTCCCCGGAGGGCAACATTATTCCACCTCAATCTGGCAGACCTTCATGGCGTTCAGTGCATTTTGGTGCTGCTCCGGGGTGACGCCGGCACAGCATTTTTCCAGGACCCGGATTGGGGTTTCCGGGAAGGCTGCTTTGAGAATCATGGCGTTGGAAATCACACAGATATCCGTGCACAAGCCCACCAGGGTGATGGAAGAAATCGGATCCTCATCGTCCTCCAGGAGCTGGATGCATTTTGGCAGTTCCAGGGAACCGAAGGAAGGTTTGTTCAGCTCCATCACGGTGTCCGGCACGTCGGCGGCTTCCGCAATGACCGGGTTCAGCTCCCAGCCTTCCGTGCCCTCCACGCAGTGAATCACCGGCAGGTGCTCCCCCTCCTGGGTATGGAGGTAGTATTTCTGGTGCGTGTCCCGGGTGCAGATGACCGGACCGTCCCAGTTCCGGATGGTCTCCGCCACCGCCGGCACGATGGCTTCCGCCTCCTTGGTACCTAGCGCGCCGTCTATAAAATCATTTTGCATATCTACAACAATCAGAAAATCCATGATATATTCCTCTCTCCCTTGAATTGATACCGTTCGCAGCGAGGCCATCGGCCAATCCGCAGGGCCTCACTTCCTCTAAATTATATCGAGGGTAAAAAGAAATAACAACCCCCAATCGCTTCCGGCCGGTCTGCAGGACCTTTTCTCCGCAAAAGTTTGACAGCATGCCCCTGCAAGTGGTAAAATCAGCCCATTGCGGGACTTCCCGAAAACGAATCCCGCCGGAAATCGAGAGGAACTTATATTTATGACGAAAAGTAATTTTTTGCTGATTGACCGGAAGCCACAGGTGCTGGAGGAAGTGATTCCCGGGGAAAAGGGCCTGATTTTTCTGGGGAAGGACCGGCGCATCCTGGATCACGGGGTTTTGGTCATGGATTCGGGCGTTCGGGCTTGCCTGTATTGCGATGAAGTGCGCAACCTGACATTCCTGGTGGACCGGCCGGGCGCGTACGGCATTGAGACACTTATTTTTGCCGCAAAAGAAAAATACGAGAAGGTGCGGGATGCCATCAAGAAGGATTATCCGAAGCTGGAGATGAGCCCCCAGAACAAGAAGCTGAACCGGTATGCGGAACGGCTGATGGAAAAGCTGAAGGACGGTCAGGAAGTGCGAATTGTGGATGCCGTGCGGACGGAGGACGTGATTATCTGTCCGGAGTGCGGGGTGCAGTGCGCGCCGGGGAGCCAATATTGCATGGAGTGCGGCGCGGAGCTTCCGCAGAAGTAGACGAAGAGCGAGGAGAGTTGAGAATGAGAAAATTGTATAGAGAAGATAAGCCGAAGTTTTACACCATCGTGATGGCATTCTGGGTGGCCCTGGGCACGTTTGGAATTTTCCGGGGATGGAGCACCTTGAGCTTGGTGATGTGCGCCAGCATGGCGGCGTCGGCATTCCTGTTCATCGGAACGTCCAAGAAGGATGCGGAATGGATTGCGGAGCACGGCGACCCGGATGAGTATGAGAAGAAGATGAAGCAGCTGGAAAAAGAAGCGGCGCTCCGTGCGGCACAGGAAGCGGAAGCAGCAGAGGCCACGCCGGAGTTTACGGAGATGCCGGAACATCCTTTTGTGGACGCCGAGGGCGAGATCGAAGAAGCCGTGGATGCGGATTTCGAGGTAGAGAAGTAGAGAGATAGGAAAGACGCTATGGACGAGAGGTTCATAGCGTTTTTTTATAAAAAAGCGGATAACCGCAGCCCCGCTGCGATTACCCGCTTTTTCTTCCGTTAATTCAAAGAAATTACTTTCCGATGTATCTGCTCTCGATGTAGTATCTCTTCTCGTTGGCTTCGCCCATGGAGAAGGTCTTTCTTGGCAGTGCGCCGTCAGCGGCAACTGCCGGGAAGAGCATGAACTTGTCCATTGCCGGGAGGTAGAAACCTGCGTTGCCGGCTTCCTTGGACAGGGACTCTACGGCTTTGGAACCGTGGATGTAGTCGATGTCCGCATCTTCTCTTTCCTTAACGATAACGTCCAGTGCGTTCTGGAGTGCGCCCACTTCCAGCTTGTTGGCCGGATCGGTCACAACGATGGTTCCGCGCTGCTCGCCGGTCACGTAAGGAATTGCGAACTCACCATCTTTTGCCTGATATCCGTCTTCAGCCAGGTGCGCACCGCCGTTCTCCTGCTGCAGCAGTTCAACGGTCTCATTTACCAGGTCCATGCCGGACTGGCCCTTCTTTGCGAAGATGACACGGTGAATCGGCTCGAATACGATGCCCTCATCGTGGATATTCTCGATCTCGCACAGTGCGTAGCGTGCCGGATGGTTCTCCGCTTCTTCCGGAGTCAGGGTCTTCTTCAGGTTCTCCCACATGGTCTTTGCGGTTGCCAGGGAGTGGTTTCCGTCGCCCATTGCCTGGAAAATTACGTTGCCTTCGCCATACTTCTCAACGGCTTTGTCGAAGAGTACGGACAGGGCATCCTTTGCGCCTTCCAAATCCTTCTCTGCGATGAAGGAACCGGTGATGTGTCCGCCCTCCAGCATCAGGTCGGTATCATATACCGGAGTCTGAGGTGCGTTCACCAGCGGCTCGATAACGCTCTTGTCCGGATCGTCGATCAGGATCAGGATGTGCGGCATCTCGATTGGAGCACCTTCACGGATGCGCAGACGAGGTGGGATTCTTTCGATTACGGTGCCTTCGGTTGCGCGGGTCAGGGAAGTGGATCCCTTGCTGAAGTCATATGCTTCCAGATCCGTAGCGATTACCAGACCGGTACGAGTGCGTCCCTCAGCGGTTCTCTTGATGAGCATGCAGCCCGGCTCCAGAGTGCGGAGAGTACCGTCCGCCAGATACTGATCCATGGTCTTGCGGATGTCTGCGGACTTCTCCGCTTCCGCTTCTTTTCCCAGGAAAATTTCCGGAAGCATCAGGCGAAGAGTGGATGGTGCATCTCCAACGATTTCCTCTACCTGTTTCCAATATTCCGGTTCCGAAGTGTACTGGTCACAAGCAACTACTGCCCACTTGCTGTAGTCGGTGCCTTCCTTTGGAAGCATGATTTCCGGAATATGGAATCCGAATGTTCCCCAATCATATTTAGCCATAATTAGTCCTCCTGTTAGTTATGAAATCACAATGAGCGTCCAATAGCTCACACATAATATATTATGTATTAAATCGCATGGAATTTCAACTGAAAAAACTCGGTAAAAATAAGGATTTTACGAGAATTCTGTCGCTACCGGCACGGTTTTGTGTTATCATCTACAGTATGCCTAAAGAATACTTATTTCAGGAGGATATATAAATATGAAGATTATTGTTGCCGGAACCGGTAAGGTGGGAAACCTTCTGGCGGATCAGCTCACGAGAGACGGGCACGATCTGGTGGTAATCGATAAGAATTCTGCCGCTTTGGAAGCGGCTTTGGAGCAGTACGATGTGATGTCCATCGAGGGCAACAGCGCATCGGTGAGCGTGCTTCGCGCGGCCAACATCGAGCAGACGGACCTGCTGATTGCGGCCACCGGTGAAGATGAAACCAATCTGCTTACCTGTCTTACGGCAAGAGGATTGAATCCGGACATCACAACCATCGCCCGGGTTCGCTCTCCGGAATACATGGAGAGTACGGATATGTTGGAGGAACAGCTGGGCCTGTCCCTCACCGTCAATCCGGAATTCCAGACGGCGCACGAAATCAGCAGTCTTCTTCGGTACCCGGGATTCCTGAGCCGGGAAGAATTCGTCAACGGACTGGTAGACCTGGTGGAACTGCACGTTACCGCCAACAGCCCGATTTGTGACAAGCCGCTGTACAAGATTGCGGATATCGTGAAATGCCAGATTTTGGTATGCGTCGTGGCTCGCCGGGACGAGGTCATCATTCCTTCCGGTGAATTTGTTTTGCAGGAGGGAGATCATGTGTACGTCACCGCTTCCGCCAGCAACCTCACCACGCTGCTGCACAACCTGAACATCGTCACCAAACGGATCCGGAACGTCACCATCACCGGCGGCGGACGGATTACCTACTACCTGGCGAAGCGGCTGGAGGACGACCGCATCGGCGTGAAGATCATCGAGCAGCGGAGAGACCGCTGCGAATACCTGGCAGACCGTCTCCGCGACGCCACCATCATTCAAGGCGACGCCTCCAAAGAGTCGGTGCTGGACCGGGAACACATTGAGAAAGCAGATGCTTTTATCTCCATGACCGGAATGGACGAGCTGAACGTCATCACGTCCCTGTACGCCAACGAGCTGAAGGTGCCGAAGGTGGTCACCAAGCTGGGCCGGGGAGAGAACATTTCCCTGATTGCCAACATGCCGGTGGGCAGCGTTATCACGCCGAAGATTCTCTGCGGCAACACCATTCTTCGGTACGTGCGGGCCATGCAGAACGGGTCGGATGCAGCGGAGACATTGCACTCCATCGCCGGCGGAAGAGCGCAGGCGTACGAGTTCAAGGTGAACGAGGACACCTGGCACTGCAATGAACCGCTGAAGGATATTGATTTTAAAAAGAACATTCTTCTGGCTACCATCACGAGGGACCGGAAGATTGAATTCCCGGGCGGAAACAGCTGCTTCCAGCCGGGAGACCGTGTAATCGTGGTATCCAACGGGTCCATGCCGATTATACAACTGAACGATATTTTTGAGGAGGATAAAGAAGAAACGGATGAATTATAAGATAATGATGCGGGTGTGCTCCTGGATTCTCGTTATCGAGATCGGATGCATGACGCCTGCCTTGGGAGTTGCCATCTACACGGGGGATCAGATGGCCGTTATCGGATTCATCGGCGCCATGGCTGCCGCCGGCGCCCTGTCCTTATTGATGTATGCCGGCTCCGTGCGGCGCCGGATGAATTTCTACGCCAAAGAGGGAATGCTGGTAACCGCTTTTGCCTGGATTCTTTTGAGTATCGTCGGGGCACTGCCATTCTATCTGTCCGGACGAATTCCGGGATTTGTGGATGCCCTGTTCGAGATTATTTCCGGTTTCACCACCACGGGAGCGTCGGTGGTGTCGGATGTGGAGGGCCTGGGAAAGGGATTGCTTTTCTGGCGGTCCTTCAGCCACTGGATCGGCGGAATGGGCGTGCTGGTGTTCTTCCTGGCCATCATTCCTTCGGCTCACAAAGGCGAGGGATATTCCCTTCACCTTCTGCGGGCGGAATCGCCGGGACCTTCCGTGAACAAAATGGTCCCGAGAATGCGGGATACGGCCACGGCCCTGTATCGAATCTACGTGATTCTCACCGTGATCAACATCGTGCTGCTTCTTCTTTCGGGAATGAAGCCTTTCGATTCCTTCTGCATCGCATTCGGAACCGCCGGAACCGGAGGTTTTGCGGTGCTGAACTCCGGGTGTGCGGACTACACGCCGATGGCACAGTGGATTACCACGGTGTTCATGCTGCTGTTCGGCATCAACTTCAGCGTGTACTATATGATGGCCCACAAGCGCTTCAAAGAGGCGGTCAAAGGGGAAGAGCTGAGATTGTATCTGTTCATCGTGTTCGCCAGCATTGCCGGCATTGCGGCTAACCTGATGCGTTCCGGAAGCACGCATCCGCTGGGCAAGAACGTGCGGGATGCGGCCTTCCAGGTGGCATCCATCATCACCACCACGGGTTATTCTACCGCGGACTTCAACCTGTGGCCGGATTTCTCCCAGGCCATCCTGATCTGCCTGATGTTCGTGGGCGCCTGCGCCGGCAGTACCGGCGGCGGTATCAAGGTTTCTCGAATTTTGATTTTATTCAAATCCGCTAGACGAAACCTCCACAACGTATTCCATCCGGAGGAAATCCGGACCGTGCGGATTGACGGAGAGCGGGTCAGCGAGAAGACCATTCAGCATGTTCAGGCCTACTTGGCACTGTACGTGTTCATCGTTATCATCAGTTTTCTGCTGGTGTCCCTGGACCCGAAGGAGTTCTCCATGACCACCAATTTCTCGGCAGTAATGGCCACCTTCAACAACATCGGACCGGGCTTCGATGCGGTGGGACCGATGGCCAACTTCTCGGCGTACAGCGATTTCTCGAAAATCGTCATGTGCATCGACATGCTGCTGGGCCGTCTGGAGATTTACCCAATCCTCACCATGCTGGCCTACAGCACCTACAAGAAAGCGTAGAATACGGCAAAAACAACGAGCGGCGACTCCATACGGGGCGCTGCTCTTTTTTGTTGCGCCGATTCGAGGGAGCACGTATAATGATGAAAAGAAGCATCGACGAAAGGCGGAGGATGACATTATGTACGAGAATGGAAGAATATATATGGGCCTGGCGGGGGACAAGCGGGTGGAAATGGTGCTGAAAATGTGCAACCGTCACGGGCTGATTTCCGGCGCCAGCGGTACCGGCAAGACGGTCACCATGAAGGTGATGGCGGAATCCTTTTCCGACGCAGGCGTGCCGGTGTTCATGTGCGATGTAAAAGGAGATGTGGCAGGCATCTGTGCACCGGGGCAGAGCACGGAGGATATGGAGAAGCGCATCGACCGTTTCGGCCTTCGGGAGACTTTTACTTACCGTGAATATCCTACCACCTTCTGGGATATCTATCAGGAGGGCGGTCACCCCATCCGGGTCACCGTCAGCGAGATGGGGCCGGAGCTTCTTAGCCGGATCCTGGGATTGACGGATGTGCAGGAAGGCATCCTTCATATCGTGTTCCGCATCGCCGATGACAAGGGCCTTCTGCTGACCGACCTGAAGGACTTGCGGGTTATGCTGAACTACGTGAGCGAGCACCGCTCGGAATACATGATGACCTACGGAAACATTACGCCGCAGTCTGTGGCGGCCATCCTGCGGGCGCTGCTGCCCCTGGAACAGCAGGGAGGCGATCTGTTCTTCGGGGAGCCGGCCTTGGATATCCAAGACTGGATTCGCACCGATGCGGAGGGCCGAGGCATGATTAACGTCCTGGACTCGGTGAAACTGGTGCAGAATCCGACGCTGTACGCCACCTTCCTGCTGTGGCTGCTGTCGGAGCTGTTCGAAAGCCTGCCGGAATCCGGCGACCTGGACAAGCCGCGCCTGGTATTTTTCTTCGATGAGGCCCACACGCTGTTCCGAGATGTGCCGAAGGTGCTGCTGCAGAAAATCGAGCAGACGGTGAAGCTGATTCGCTCCCGGGGCGTGGGTGTTTATTTCGTGACCCAGAGTCCCAGCGATATTCCGGACACCGTGCTGGCTCAGCTTTCCAACCGGGTGCAGCACGCCCTGCGCGCCTACACTCCGGCGGAGCTGAAGGCGGTGCGCACCGCGGCGCAGACCTTCCGGGCCAATCCGGAATTTCAGACGGAGGACGCCATTATGGAACTGGGCGTGGGGGAAGCGCTGACCTCCTTCCTGGACGAAGAGGGCGTACCGACGATTGTGGAGCGCACGAAAATCATCTGTCCCCAGAGTTCCATGGCGCCGCCGGATCCCATCTTCCGTTCCAAAGCCATGCTGCACGACGGCATGGAGAAGTACGACGACTCCGTGGACAACGAGTCCGCCTATGAGGTGCTGACGGCGGAGGCGGTAAAAGCAGAGGCCGCCGCGGAAGAGGAGGCCGACCGCAAAATCCGGGAAAAGGAGGAAGCGGCCGCAGAGAAGCAGCGCCTGAAGGAAGAAGAGGCGGCGAAAAAACGCCTCCAGAAATTGGAAGACGAGGAGCGGCGCCGCCAACAGAAACTGGAAGATCAGGTCCTTCGCAAGAAGGAGCGCCAACAGGAAAAAGCGGAAGCCGATGCCCGCCGCCGGGCGGATCGGATTGAAGCCGAGCTGCTAGCCGTGGGTGCCAGCGTCCTGACCCGGGGCCTGCTGGGGGTACTGCAGAATCAGTCGAAGAAATAGAAGGTATAGGTGCAAAACATAGGTGCAAAAAGACAGATTCCCACACGAAAGGTGTGGGAATCTGCCTTTTTGTGTGCATTGGTTAGACGGCTTTGCAGCCGGTGAGAGGTCATGTTGGCGTCCTGCTGCCCGCAAAGCCTTGATTTTTCGTCTGGCCAAGCTAACTACGTAATATCATTTTCGTGGCCTTAAGAAAATGATATTTATAAACAACTGTATATTCGTGAAGAAAATAAATTATAACAATAAAAAAGAGAGCCACAGAGTGACTCCCCCAGTGCAGTACGAAAACATACACCTCAATCAATGCATTAATTTTACAACAGGACCCCACAAAATGCAAGCTGTTTAATGACTAAATAATTGAATCAAGAGTTCAAATAATCTTCTAAAGCAGATATTTTCGTTGCTACATTTTGTGGAATTATCTGGTTAAAAATGCCTGAGGCAACGGAATCCTTCAGGAGAACATTTTGGGTTTTGTATTGACGTAATAATTCCTTGGACCTGGATCCACTGAAATCAATCCTTTTCAGTAGGCAACAAATTATAATAATGTAATCAATCAAAGAGTATAGTGTAATGTTCTGAATTCCCGTTTCACGTTCAGTCCAAAGTTTCAAAATAGAACTGATTCTTCTGTCCTTAAAACGAGTGTCAAAAACGATATTTTTGATAAGTTTGGATGACTTCTTCAAAAAAATCAACAGGGTTTTCTTCTAAGGCCGTTGCAAGAACAAGAAGTTTTTCGATACTTACCCAATTTTTCCCGAGCTCAAGGTTTGCAAGGTGGCGAGGTGATATCCATGCTTCGCCACCAAAGAGCTCTTCGCTTCTTCGATCTATAAAACTTTCTCTTGATTTATATGGGAATCCTAAAGCCTTTCTTTTTTCGGTAATTAATTCTCCAATTTTTACCAGGCCGGGATCATACTTTTGTCTTTCTGCCATTTTATCACCTTCATAAAATATGCACCATGGTGCATTGATCTATTCTACCATGAGGAATATACTTAGATCAAGATCTGAAATAGAGTTCAAGGCAAAAGCCTTCGAGCATAAAAAGTAAAGTGGAGGTATCAGATTATGAGTACACAGTTAAAATTTAAAGTGAATGCATTAAGAACACTTGCTTCTCCATATAAGAGAAGTGAAAAGGAAGAAACAACTTTTGAGACGATTTATTATCTGTTGGTTAATATGAAGGATCTTCCAGAGAATATTCCATTAGATGTCAATCCCAGAGTTCCTAAGATGGGAACTAATGTTGCAAAGCGCTTAATTAATGCAGTAGTAGAACCTGAAACTGATTTCTATATTAATAATCGAGGCATTGTAATATCTGCAAAGTCGTTAAGTTTTAATAGTGCTGATTCAGAAGTTACCATTGATATTGGAAATCAGGATGATGAAAACGATAGATATAATTATGGAATCCTTGACGGTGGACATACTTACACTGCAATTATGCAGAATAGAGATAGAATTCCGGAAGATATAGTGAAATATGTTCGTATGGAAGTTATCACAAATGTAATTAATATAACTAGATTGTCTGATGCTAGAAATACATCTGTTCAGGTATCAGATATCGCGCTGTTTAATTTGGAAGATAGTTTTGAAGATATCAGAGCGGCAATCAAAAATGAGCCTTATGCAGACAGTATTGCCTATAAAGATATTGAGAATAAACCAATTAACATCTCAGAACTTCTTAGATTGATGTATGCGTTTGATGTTGTTAAATATCCTGATGATAGTATGGCTCCTATTCAGAGTTATTCAGGAAAGGCCCAGGTATTTAAAAGATACAAGGATGCATTTGATACTCCATTCTATAAATCATTAACGAAACAGTTGCCGGTTCTTATTAACTTGTACGACTTAATCGAAAGAGAATTATCTCTTAAATATACTGATTACAAGAAAAAACTTGGCGTTGCCATTCCAAGATTTGGAAGTGTAAAGGGTGTTGAGAACATCGAGAAGGGAACAAAGACCAATTATCTTCAGAAAAAAACAACATACTCTATTTCAAGCGGATATATCTATCCTATCTTTGGCGCATTTCGTTCATTGCTAAGATTTGATGAGGAATCTGGAGAGGTTTCTTGGATTTTTGATCCGTTAGAAATTTGGAATGAAGTTGGAACAAGTATTGCACAAAACACATTTGAAAGTAGCAACAATCCTCAGCTTGCAGGAAAAGATAAGCAGCTTTGGTTGTCAAATTACAGAATTGTCGAAACTCAGAGCTTAAGAAAACTTCTTAATAGACGCTAACATTTTGTTGGAGGATCAAATATATGGAAGCAAAAAAATCATTAATGCCACAGAATTTTAAAAATGATATAAATTGGATTATTGATGCATATGAATTGGCTAAAGTTACCTTTCCAGATGGTTTCCAAAAAGATGCGATTCAGAATGCAGTTGGCGCAAGAAGCCGAGATAGCTGGTCAGATTGGAAGTGCAGAATCGATTTGATCAAGAAATGCTATTCCATTATTCTGATGACATTGTTAAAGCACCGGTACATAATACAATGACTTTGATTTTTGAATATATTGAATTAGAAAAAGATAATAGAAATGGCAACCCGACAACCAGCCGGTCCCAACAAAAATAATTTCAAAAAATCCGAGTCAATCGCTTGACATCCACGGGTATAGGTAAGTCGTAGGAGTATGTTTAGCACACAAATCTTATCCTGATAAGTGCATGTAAATTTGTTTTGAATAACAACAAAATGACGAATAGTGTTGTATATACTGATGATGTAGAGGACTGCAAGTATGGATATAGAAAATAAGATGAGCGATATACAAAAGGGATATAATGTGGAATCTGAAGTTGAATATCTTAAAAGCAGAGTGAAGAAACTTGAAGACGAAAACATTCGATTAAAAAGGCTATTGAATGAAGCGGGAATCAGTTACGAATGTTCCTGCAATCAGATTCCGGATATTTCACTTGAAAAGGCAAGATTGTTTTTTTCATACTTTTGGGGAAGGTCGGACGTATATGCTAAAAGATATGTCAATAAAAGTACAGGTGTTTCTGGATATTTCCCGCAATGCAGCAACTTTTGGAGATATGGAGTATGCCCTAAAGCGAATAGGATAAAAGTGCAATGTAAAAATTGTGAGAACAAAGCATGGGTTAAACTGGGGGCGAAGCAAATTGAAGCGCATCTGAGAGGGAGCGCAGAAGATTGCTCAGATGTAATAGGTGTTTATCCTCTGTTTGCAGACGGAACCTGCAGATTTTTGGCTTTTGATTTCGATAATCATAATAGTGACAATGACGATTTTGGGTTTGAAAGCAATGATATAAACTGGATGTCTGAGGTAAATGCGCTTCGAGAAATCTGTACTCTTTTTGATATACCGGTTCTAGTTGAACGTTCCAGATCAGGGAAAGGGGCACATGTATGGATATTCTTTGAAAAACCAATTGACGCAGCCATTGCGAGACAATTCGGATTCACATTACTTGAAAAGGGGTCTGAGTATGTTAATCTGACATCGTTTAGGTATTATGACAGAATGCTGCCCGCACAGGAAGAATTAAAAGATGGCGGTATTGGAAATCTTATAGCGCTTCCATTGCAGGGAAAGGCCGTGAAAAAAGGGAACAGCGTATTTGTAAATAATAAGTGGGAGCCATATGATAATCAGTGGCAGATTTTAAAAGGTACAAAGAAGCTTAGCGAGACGGATGTGAAGGGGTTTCTTGAAAGAAATAAATCAAACGAGGAAAATACAGATAATTCTTGTGCGGATAAACCTTGGCAAAGAAATAAACACTTTCTGAAATCAGATTGTGACGGCACAATTCATGCGATTATATCTAACTGCATATATATTGACAAAACAAATCTGAAACCAAGAATACAAAATCAAATAAGAAGAATTGCAGCTGTCTCAAACCCTACATATTTCAAGAATAAGGCAATGGGATTATCTAATTTTAATAATTCCCGATACATCTATATGGGATATGATGATTCTGGCTACATCTGTATCCCTCGAGGGCTATTTGATGAAATTGAAAGAAAATGCCAAGACGATGAGATAGATTTAACTGTCCTGGATGAAAGATGCGAAGGTAGGAAACTGAGTGTTTCTTTTAGCGGTCAGCTTAGAGAAGAACAGCAAAAGGCGGTAGATTATTTCAAGGATAAGGATACTGGTATACTCAGTGCAGCTACAGCGTTTGGTAAAACAGTTGTATGCAGTAATATCATTGCAACAAAGAAGGTGAGCACACTGATTTTATTGGAGTCATCTGCTTTGATTGAGCAATGGCAGGATGCACTGGAAACATTTCTGGATATAAACGAGGAATTACCGGAGTATTTAACACAAACGGGCAGAATAAAGAAAAGAAAAAGTCTTATTGGAGTAATACATGGGACCAAGGATACTTCAACAGGGATAATTGATATTGCAATGGTGGGATCGCTAAAGAAAAAAGGAGAATTCCACGAACGTCTTAAATCTTATGGAATGGTTATAGTAGATGAATGCCACCATAGTGCGTCAGATACCATGAGTGAAGTATTGATGGAAGTATGTGCTAAATTTGTATATGGTGTTACGGCGACACCATTCCGGGGAGATGGCCTTGAAAAGATCAACAATATGCTGCTGGGGCCTATAAGATTTCAGTATACAGCAAAAGAAAAGGCTGAATCACAAGGAATTGACCACATTGTAATCCCAAGATTCACAAGGGTTGTTAATCCACATGGACAGAATAAGATGCATATAAATGATGCGTATGAAATTCTGAGAAGCAGCAGTGTCAGAAATGAGCAGATTTGCGAGGATATTCGTAAATGTATCTCTGAGGGAAGAACACCTGTTGTGCTGAGTAAATTTGTAGAGCATGCGAAATTAATATATGACAATATAAAAAATTATGCCGACAAAGTATTCTTATTAACAGGTTCACAGACGAAAAAACAGCAAAAGATGATTCGTCAGGAAATGAATAGCATAAGTAATGATGAATCAATGATTCTTGTTGCAACGGGACAACTTGTTGGAGAGGGGTTTGATTTTCCTAGGTTGGATACACTAATTATGGCTACTCCTGTTGCGTGGAAGGGTCTGGTGGAGCAGTACGCAGGCAGATTAAACAGAGATTATGAAGGGAAAGAAAATGTAGTTATATTTGACTATATTGATTCGAATATTAGAGTATTCGATAATATGTATGCGAAAAGGCTTAAAGCTTATAAGAGAATAGGATACTCTCTTCAGGGTGAACCTGATATTCAGAAGCAGAAGGCAAATGCAATATATGATTACGAATCGTATGCTGAAGTATATTGCAGAGATTTAGCCGATGCGAAGACAAGCATAGTGGTTTCAAGCCCATCGCTTAGAAACAGAAAGGTCAATACGTTTATAAATGATATGAAACCTTTGCAGGAAAAAGGCGTAACAATTACAGTGTTGACATGGAATTCTGATTCGTATAACTTCGGCAGTTCGATTCACAAGATGGAGATTCTTAGAACTCTAAATGAAGCCGGCATTGAAGTGGTATTGAAGGAAGAAAATTGTCTGCATTTTGCGGTAATTGATAATTCGATTGTATGGTATGGACGTTTGAATCTTCTCGGAAAAGAAGATGTGGAAGACAATATAATGAGAATAGACAGTGATGAAATTGCAGCGGAACTGTTCGAATTGAGTTTTGGGAGAAGACAGTGATGGATATCAAAAAGTTGATTGGAGAGACAACCGAATACGACAAGAAACAGTCAGTAGAGATACGAAGACCAAAGAGTTGGCTTAAGAGTGTGAGCGCCTTCGCTAATGGTGATGGTGGATATCTTATTTTTGGAATTGCTGACGACGGTACTGTTGTTGGTTTGCTTGATGCTGAAAAAGATGCCGAAGCCATAAGTGAAAGAATCAAAGCAAGAATGGATCCTATACCGGAATTTTTCTTGAGTTTTGAAGAGGAAGAGGATAAAACTCTTATTATACTTAAAATAAGCAAAGGGGAAGAAACACCATACTATTATTCCGGGGATGGAACACTCGAAACATTTGTACGTGTTGGAAACGAAAGTGTCAAAGCAACAGCAACGGAACAGAAACGCCTTGTTATGAGAGGAAAGAATAGCTCATACGATTCTCAGGTATCTTCTTATGTTAAGGATGACTTTGCATTTACTAAACTTCGTGCAAGATACAAAAAGTGGACAGGTAAGAGTTTTGAAGATAAAGATATGATATCCTTTGGGCTTGTAGAAGCATCGGGAAAGCTGACAAATGCAGGGGCTCTTCTGGCAGACGACAGCCCGATTAGGTGGTCAAGATTATTCTGTACACGCTGGAATGGACTGAATAAAAGCGGAGGTACAATAGATGCGGTAGATGATGCTGAGTTCTCTGGAAGTCTTATCTATTTGCTTGAGAACGGAGAAGAATTTATAAAACGTAACTGTAGAAAAATGTGGAGAAAGACTCCAAACTCCAGAGAAGAAATGCCGGAATATGTAGAGCGCAGCTATCATGAGGTCCTAATCAATGCACTCGCTCATAGGGATTATCTTGTCAATGGCAGTGAAGTGCATATTGATATCTTTGACGACCGTATGGAGATTTATTCTCCAGGCGGTATGGCGGACGGTATTGCAATTCAGGACAGAGACCCACTGTCAGTTCCATCAACAAGAAGAAATCCTTTGCTTGCGGACATATTCGAAAGGCTTGGATACATGGAACGAAAAGGTAGCGGATTTGGGAAGATTATTGATGCGTATGAGTTTCAGGTGAATTATACAGAGGATAAAAAGCCATATTTCCGCTCTGACAGAGCAGGCTTTGTCGCTATTATGCCGAACCTGAATTATGATGTCCCTCAAGGTGTCTCCCAAGATGACCCTCAAGATGTCCCTCAAGATGGTACAATCGATGAGAGAATAATAGCACTTATAATTAAAGATTCGTCAATTTCAACGGAACAAATGGCAGCGTTTATAGGGGTTAGTGCCAAAACTATAAAAAGACATATAAAGAAAATGAACAACATAAAATATGTCGGTAGCGGCTACAGCGGTCACTGGGAGATAGAAGAATAACTGAATAAAAACCACTGTCAATGGCTTGACATCAAGAAATTCATGAAAATCCGGTATAAATCGGAATTCCGATCCGCAGTTGCCGAATTGGTGGATTTTGGCATAGAGCGGAGGATGCCATTGCATACGAAGACTGTTTTGTTACGCCAAATCATTTGATTGCATTGCCGAATGGATCGGCCGGTGCGGGACGATATCTATGAGTACATTGTAGAGGAAACGGTGTAGAGGAGGATTTATGAATAAAAAAACAATATCCGTTGTGGCGGCGGTGATCCGAGACGGCGACCGGGTGTTCGCGACTCAGCGGGGGTATGGAGAGTTTAAGGATGGCTGGGAATTTCCCGGCGGAAAAATCGAGCCGGGCGAAACACCGGAAGAGGCTTTGGTGCGGGAGATTCGGGAAGAGTTGGATACCGAGATTTCCGTGGGTAAGCGGATTGATCGGATCGAATACGATTATCCGACGTTCCACCTGAGCATGGACTGCTTCTGGTGCGAAATCCTGTCGGGAGACCCGGTGCTGAAAGAAGCGGAGGATGCAAAATGGCTGACCAAGGAGACGCTGGGCAGCGTGGACTGGCTGCCGGCGGACATCACCCTGATTGAACAGATTCGGGAAGAATTGGACATGGATACGAAGAAAACAGAGACATCGAGGGACATCGACTCGAGAATTATCAATGTAGTAAACGCAATGGATTTTTCAGACGGTTTTGCTGTAGAAGAAATCTCTGAACGCGCACTGAACAAGGCCAAGAAGATTCCGATATCAAGTCTTGCGTTGTTGGGGACTGCTTTTTCGCAGATGTCGGAAGCTGCCCGTACAACCGTCACAACGGTCACCAGTGAGATAAAGATGGAGAATTTGTTTGTGGGAATTTGGCCGGAAGGTGCCAATGGGAGATTGTCTATCAATGAAATTGGTGCTACGGTGGGCAATATTATGGGAGAGAAAGGCATTGATTCACGGATGCGGTTCAAGCCAATCAGCGAAGTCTTTATGGAAAATACAATCACTTCCATTAAACCATTGAATCCAACAATGGTGGCAATTGCCGTGGCACTGATGGAAATTAACAAGAAGCTGGATGGAATCCAGAGCAGTATCGATGAGGTGCTCCGGTTCCTGGAAACCGACAAGCAGGCGAAGCAGCGGGGCAATCTGCAAACCCTTGCGGAAATCATGGAAGATTTCAAGCGAAAAGGAAACGATGCAGATTTCTGCAAGAGCAGAAATCACACGGTACAGGAAATTCGGCGGGACGCGAGACAAGACATTGAATTCTACAAAACGAGAATCGAAACGGCCGCAAAGGAGAAAAAGACCTTTCATTCGCAAAAGGACGTCCGTGAATATGTGGATTCCATTACGACGAATTTTGCCGAGTATCAGCTGGCCTGCTATCTGTATGCTTACAGCACATTCTTAGATACCGTTCTGCGAAAAGATTTTGAGGAAGGATCCATCGACAGCTGCCGCAGCAAAATCATCCGCATTGCAGAAGACTATGATGCGCTGTTCCGGGAGTGCCATGCGCAGATTGCATCTTATCAAAGAAGTTCCGTCGGGAATAAAATGGTGGGCGGCATCGGCAAAACCGCCGATACGCTGGGCAAAGCCATCCGAAACATTCCGGTAGTCGAAAAAGGTCCGGTGGACGAATTGCTGCTGAACGCCGGGGATGCTCTGCGGGATGCGAATAAAGAAACCGTCAAAGCCCAAGTGAACAATCTGGAAGTCCTTGAGAACAACCGGATGGGAGATTTTCTGAACGGAATTGGCATCGTGGGTGCGCTGTGCAACCGGAAGAGTGCAATGATAACGGATGGAACTAGTTTGTATGTTTTTGACCCGGAAACTGCGTAGTTATGTTTCAGGATAGCCATTGAGACGCCGGCCGGAATCCTGTATAATGAAACGAGTACGGAAACGGTACGAAAGCGGATGATATAATGAATTTTATTTTTAGGAAAAGGAAGGTAATGGTAAATGAAAATTGCAGTAACATACGATAAGGATAACGGAACCGTATTCCAGCATTTTGGGCATTCCGAAGCGTTCAAGGTGTATCAGGTGGAAGACGGCGAAGTGGGTGCCGGTGAAGTGATGGGTACCGACGGTGCCGGACACGAGGCGCTGGCAGGCGTGCTGAAGAATCACGACATCGACGTGCTGCTTTGCGGCGGCATGGGCAGCGGTGCGCAGGCGGCTTTGGCAGAGGCCGGAATCGAAGTGTGCTCCGGTGTGACCGGCGATGCGGATCAGGCAGTGGCAGATTATCTGGCGGGAAAGCTGGAGTCTGCGGGCGTGAACTGCGATCATCACGATCACGAGCACGGCCACGATGAAGAGGGCGGCTGCGGACATTGCGGCGGTGGCTGCGGAAGTTCTTGCGGCGGCTGCGGAAGCCAGGAGCTTCAGATTCTTTTCCCGGGAAAGAATGCCGGCAAGAAGGTAAAAACACATTACGACGGAACCCTGAATGACGGCACGAAGTTCGATTCCTCCTACGACAGAGGGGAACCGCTGGAATTCGTGTGCGGCGTGGGCATGATGATTCCGGGCTTCGATAAAGCGGTTGTGGAAATGAATCCGGGAGACGTGGTGAATGTTCACCTGGCGCCGGAAGAAGCATACGGAGAGAGAACGGAACAGGCAATTTTCACCGTGGAGCAGAGCCAGATGCCGGGCTGCGAGCAGTTCAACACCGGTGACAAGGTGTTCCTGCAGAACGCGTTCGGACAGCCGTTCCCGGCAGTGATTACGGCGAAGGACGAGACCACCATCACTTTCGATGCCAACCACGAGCTGGCCGGCCAGGAGCTGAACTTCAAGATTGAGCTGGTGGAAGTAGCGGAATAGGGATAATTGAAAGTGAAGAGAGAAAAAAGCACCGAGCAGCGATTGCGCTGCCCGGTGCTTTTTCGTATGCGTGGGGAGAGGCGCCGCCGGCATGTCTGGGCACGCGCCGCCGGCGGAATGTGAAGATTTTGCTCCCCGGAACGAAGGTATAAGGGTTAGCGGGGGTCGGGGAGCAAAGAGAGGGGGCCGCCGGGCGCTCGGAAGGCCGAAATCCGGCGGCGGGAATGTGAAGATTTTGCTCCCAGGAACGGAGGCACAAGGGTTCGCGGGGAGCGGGGAGCAAAGAGGGGAGGCCGCCGGGCACGTGAACGGTCGAAAAGAGCCGGCGGGAATGTGAAGATTTTGCTCCCCGGAACGGAGGCGCAAGGGTTAGCGGGGAACGGGGAGCAAAGAGGGTCGGCCGCCGGGCCCGTGAAAGGCCCAAAAGCGCCGGCGGAAATGTGAAGATTTTGCTCCCCGGAACGAAGGTATAAGGGCTAGCGGGGAACGGGGAGCAAAGAGAGTCGGCCGCTGGGCGCTTGAGAGGACGAAATCCGGCGGCGTGAATGTGAAGATTTTGCTCCCCGGAACGGAGGCATAAGGGTTCGCGGGGAGTGGGGAGCAAAGAGAGGAGGCCGCCGGGCGCGCGGAGGGGCGAAATCCGTCGGCGGGAATGTGAAGATTTTGCTCCCCGGAACGGAGGCATAAGGGTTCGCGGGGAGCGGGGAGCAAAGAGGGGAGGCCGCCGGGCGCGCGAAAGGGCAAAATCCGTCGGCGGGAATGTGAAGATTTTGCTCCCCGAGACGGAGCCATAAGGGTTCGCGGGGAGCGGGGAGCAAAGAGAGGAAGCCGCCGGAATCTGGCCTCCGACTGGTGTAAAGAAAACGGATTGATAGTTGCGGCTCACTTTCCTTGTCTTGATGTGCGTGAATAAAGAAAATAAGTTTCGCTACTTATGTTCTATTTCATAGAACATAGTTAGTAGAAAATGAGCTAAAAAAGACCTGTTTAGTACCATTATGGCAGTCGTAATAGTTTGATGGTACAGTAAAAAGATGATATACTGGCACTGTATTTTTATAAAAACATCCAGTGCGGGGGGCTAGTTATGTCGACGCAAAAAAATCATTGTGCATTAAATGAAAAGCAAAAATTGGAACAAGACAAGGTTGTATCGTTATTTCAATTTATTAAAGAGTTAAATAAGCTGAAGCAGAAGACGATTTTGAACTATAAATCATACGATTGGAGTTGCTTGCTTTCAGATATTCCTGATGATGAGAATATCCAAATTAATTATCGAGATTGCGTGAGTGATGAGTCTGGAGAATCTAGTTTAGGAAATGTTCTATTGTCTATCCATAAACCAGAATTCCATAGTTGCCCAGAGCCGGACAAGATGCTTTTAGAATGGTTAAATCCTGGTTGGAATGATTATCGAGAGACTATTAGTATTAAACACTCAATAGTGATAGGAGAGAAACGTGTAGAGCCGTATAAGAACTTACTTGATATGATGGATAGTGATGCGACGACACAGAATCAACAGACTGTTTTTTTTGAGGAAGACGATGAGCGGGTAAGACTGTTAAATGAATGGAAGACGATTCGAGACGCTTGGGTTGAGCAACAACGTATTTCTGAAAGAACGCACAATTTGTTCTCCGATTTATATAGTTGGTATTTTGAATTACAGAGGGAATCAGAAACAAAAGAATTAATAGCTGCGAATGGTATTATTTGTGATCGAGATAATGTAGAGATTAGACATCCGGTTCTCACTCGCCGAGTAAAAATAGATTATGATGCTGAAGAGAATACGATAGCAATTTTAGATACTGATGCTTCATCGGAATTGTATTCGGCTGTGTTTCAATCGATTGAAGACATCAATCTGGATGGAATGGCTGAATTGAGCGTGGATCTTAGTAATAATGATTATCATCCGCTTGATAGAATTGACACACCACGATTTTTGAATGTATTAACTAATCAATTGTCATCAGAGAGCTTGTTCTCCAATGCGGGAATACCTGAAAACTGGCGCGATGCAAATAGAATATTACTTTATACGGAACCTTGCTTTATTGTGCGTAAACGATTAGATGGAACCCTAAAAGCTATAGAACAGATAATAGAAAACATACAGACAACAGGTGAAATTACAGATCCGATTAGAGATATTGTTAGCGGTGGTACGATAGATATTTCAGATGATAAAACTGAGGAAAGTCTTGAAGAGAAATTGGCTGCAGTAGGAGGAGAAAGTGTAGATATTCTGTTATCAAAAGAAGCAAATAAAGAGCAACTTGAGATAGCAAAACGAATTGAAGCATATAATGCTGTGTTGGTACAAGGTCCTCCAGGTACAGGAAAAACACATACTATAGCTAATTTGATGGGACATTTTATCGCACATGGGAAAAGCGTACTGGTAACAAGTCATACAAAAAAAGCCTTGAAGGTACTGAAGGATAAAGTTGCACCTGGATTAAGAAATTTATGTGTGTCAATACTTGATGATTCCAATATTGATATGGAACGATCAGTAGATGGAATAACAGAATATATGGCGAAGAGTCCGTCTTATGAATTAAAGCAAGAGATGGACTCTATTGCAATTGAAAGAAAAGAAATTATTAAAGCATTAGCGGATGTACGAAAAAAAATATTTTGCAATTATAAATAGAGAATGTGAGTGTATTGTATATTGTGGAGAAGAAATTTCACCGACTGCCGCGGCAAAGTTTGTTGTTGAAAATATGGATAAGCTATCCTATATCCCAGGCTCTGTACAGTCATCTGCGCCATTGCCGTTATCATTTTCTCAGCTTGATGATTTATATCGGAGTAATTCGGAGTTATCTATTATCGATGAAGAAGAACTCTTGCATGATATTGGTGAATTGAAAAAGTAAGTTCCAGTTCAGCCAAAAACTTTCCGCATTTGCAAAAGTAAATTCTGGTAGGGGGGC
>CAKQHH010000014.1 GCA_934234035.1 uncultured Clostridia bacterium
TTGCCGGCGGGGCGGCGCCAACATGGGCGGCCGCCGGGTGGGATTTGGGGCGGTCTGTTGGCGTGGCCCGGCGGTGGGATATGGCTTTGCCGGCGGGCCGGCGCCAACATGGGCGGTCACCGGGCGAGATAAGGGGCGGTCTGTTGGCGTGGCCCGGCGGTGGGATATGGATTTGCCGCCGAGGCAGCGCCAACATGGACGGATGACGGGCCGGATTCGGGGCGGCCTGTTGGCGTAATGCGGTCAGTGAGACATGCCGGACGACTTTTCGATTGCGAACTTATTTTTATAAGAATTCATTCCATCCGTCCGAGTCAAAATCTTTTGCCATCGAGATATCCAGGTTCTTCTGATCCGTTAGGAATTGGCTCGCCGAAATACCTTCGTTTTTGCCGATGCCGGTTGCCTCGGTGAAAAAAATCTGCTTGCACATCTTCCGAATCTTCTCTGCGTCGATTCCGCCATCCACGGTAGGATACGATGTAATCAAATTGGATCCAAGTCCGAAACCAAGGGCAGCGTAGTCTAGTGTTTTTCGACAAAAGGCTTGCTGATACTTGGCACCCTTCTCCGCATGGTACCAAAGACCAAGATGCTCCCACACATACACGGTCATGGTTCCGGGATGCAATATTAGAAAATCCGGATAAATAATTCGACCATCTGACAGTTTCAATGGAAATTCATAAAGCACAATTAGACCCATGGAACGCAGTGTATCGTAAACGATTACTTCTTCCCGGCTTCGCATAGGTGTCCCGTCCATGGATTTTACTTTTTTGAGACCATCGGGATTTTTCGGTCGCTGTTCCATCAGATGAAGCATTTCATTGTACCACTTGTCTTCACTGAAGTGGCTTACTATGGTCCCTCTCAAATCTATCGGTATGTAGTGTTTAGGCAAAATTTCTTTTATAGTTTCAGGCGTCAGCCACGAATAATTCAGCAGCAGATCCGATAATTGACCAATATTCTCTTCAATTCGAGTTACCATTTCATCGCACAGTCGATATTCCCGAATTTTTACAACCGTGGGATGGTTTTCTCTCCCCAAATAAATTCTCTCTGGCTTAGCTTTCCGGTGATACGAGTAATATGGAATTTTTCTCTGGTATTTTATGTCCAAACGGCAGTCTTCATACTCCGCAACTGCATCTCGGCGTTTTTTGTATACACCTAGCAAATGTTCTTCACGCTTCAATTCCTTTTCAATTAATTCTTTGCTCATGTATTGCATTTTTTATCTCCTGTCTAACTATATGTTGCAGCTCTCCATGCTCAGCACGATTATCTCATAAAAAAAATTCCCCTTCAGCACAGTTCTTATTGGTAGGGAAACTTTTAAACCATAACGGTTAAGATGTAAACGATAATGGTTGGTTTATAAATTTCCGTATAAAAAAGGTCTCGCGACGAAGCCGGCGGCGGCCTGTTGGCGTGACTCGGCGGTGGGATAAGGCTTTGCCGGCGGCGAGGCGCCAACATGGGCGGCTGCCGGGCGGGATTTGGGCCGGCCTGTTGGCGTGGCCCGGCGGTGGGATAAGGTTTTGACGGCGGGGCAGCGCCAACATGGTCAGCCGGCGAGCGGGATTCGGGCCGGCCTGTTGGCGTGGCCTGGCGGTGGGATAAGGCTTTGCCGGCGGAGGGGCGCCAACATGGACGGCCGCCGGGCGAGATTCGGGCCGGACTGTTGGCGTGGTCCGGCGGTGGGATAAGGCTTTGCCGGCGGGGCGGCGCCAACATGGACGGCTACCGGGCAAGATTTGGGGCGGACTGTTGGCGTGGCTAGGCGGTGAGATAAGGATTTGCAGGCGAGGCGGCGCCAACATGGACGGCCACTGGGCGGGATTCGAGGCGACCTATTAGCGTGGCCCAGCGGTGAGATATGACTTTGCAGGCGGGGCGGCGCCAACATGGACGGCCGCTGGGCGGGATAAGGGGCGGACTGTTGGCGTGGCGCGGCGGTGGGATATGGCTTTGCCGGCGGGGCGGCGCCAACATGGACGGCCGGCAAGTAAGTTTTGGGCTGGCCTGTTGGCGTGGCTAGGCGGTGGGATAAGGCTTTGCCGGCGGGGCGGCGCCAACATGGGCGGCTGCCGGGCGGGATAAGGGGCGTTCTGTTGGCGTGGCCCGGCGGTGGGATAAGGTTTTGCCGGCAGGGCGGCGCCAACATGGGCGGCCGACAGGCGGGATTCGGGGTGGCCTGTTGGCGTGGCTAGGCGGTGAGGCGCCAACATGGGCGGCCGACAGGCGGGATTCGGGCCGGTCTGTTGGCGTGGCCCGACGGTGGGATATGGCTTTGCTGGCGGGGCGGCGCCAACATGGACGGCCGGCCGGCCGCCTCACCGGCAATAAAAAACGGCTTGCCGGAGGAACTCCTTCCTCCGGCAAGCCTACCTCTCTAGTCTTGGTTTCCCTTTTCACGAAACGTTACCTTGCATATTCCGTTAAGCAGAACGTTTCCCCTTCGCTCTGCCGGTCACCTGCGGTCTCGTTGCTCGTATTTTTTTACAGAGCGTTCTTTTACAAAATTATACGGTGCATCTTACGATGTACAGTCCATCCTGATAGGTGTCCACGTAAATGTATCCGCGGTCGTCTACCAGAACATCTTCGGCGATGCCGATGTGCGGTCCCGGGAACAGCGTGCCGTCCTCGATGTCGAACCAGGTGCCTTCCGGATCCGGCGGCATGAAGTAAGCGATTTCCTTCGGAACGAATGGATCCGATACGTCGTAGACGCGGAGGCCCGCCTGGAAGTGACAGTTGTAGACTCTGTCGTCTCTCTGCTCCAAGCAATCCTGCGGTGCGGCGTCGTACATGTTGTGCGGGCCGAATACCACGCGCTGACCGTCAATGATGTTGAAGTTCTCGCCGTGGCACTTTTTGTATTCCTCCGGAACTTCCGGATACGGGAATACGGAAATCAGGGACGGGTTCTCCTTGTCACCGGTCTCGATCATTCCGATCATGTTCATCGGCTGGCTGGTGATTTTATGGAACATGCCATCCTCACGGTTCGGATCGAAGTACCAAGGACGCTCACCCTCGGTAGTTACGATGGCGAACGGTCTGTCGCCCAAAGGCATTGCGGTGTGCACCGCTGCGCCGGACTGGCCGTTGGAGAACGGCGGGTTCAGCGGAACGTTGCCCAGCAGTCTCGGACGGGTTTTGTCCTTCACATCGATCATGCAGAATCCCACGTTCGGGAACGCCGCATAGACGATGTCGTTTCTCTCGGTGATGGCGTGGCCGTTCGGCAGCTTCATGAACGGCTCGGTTCCGAATTCCGGAATGTCCGATGCCTTCTTGTTGCCCAGGTACTGGCCATCTGCCCACCAGCTGCCCACCTCAACCGGATGAGTCGGGTCCTCCAGGTCGATGATGCGCAGGATGTATCCCATATAATTTCTTTTGCTTCCCATGATGTACGCGTATCTGCCGCCATCGTAGTAGCTCCGGTGCACGCCCGGACCGTCTTCACACTCGAACTGGCCCAGGAACTTCGGATTCCATGGATCCTCGGTGATGTCGTAGATCTTGAAACCGCCCCAATATGGCTGCTCGTGTGTTCCGTGGAGCACCCGCATGGTTCCGCCGTAGCAAGCAATCAGCTTTCCGCCGGCCACCTGAATCTTCGCCAGAGACTGACCGTCATGAATCTCGCTGACCCAGTCGCCCTCGACCCACTTGGACACCGGATTCTTCGGATCCGTCACTTCAATAATATTAAAACCATTATCCCGGAAGCACGCCGAATAGATAAAATATCTTCCATCTTCCGTGCGATGCATTCCCATCTGGAATCCCGGCTTCTTGTTCAGGTCGTTGTAGCCGACAAATTCCATGTTCTTCAGCAGCATTTCGGTTCTTCTGCTCATGAATTTCCTCCTTATAATCGTTTTCTCTCCAATCCCTTCCACTAAAAAAAGGATATCTTCGACAACTCGATGATATCCTTTTTGTCATTCAATTGGAAATGCGATTTTTGAGGGGGAGGTTATGCAAAAAAAGCATTACCTCTCATCCCACACGTCCGACTCCCCGAACGGGACCGTTTGGCGCAGTTCTTCGGTGTCGTCTGCTGCCTCCGGCAGCGCGGTCACGCCTCCGGCTCCTTTTGGGGAACCCGTGCCTCGATGAATTCCCGAAAACACTCCAACGCCGGATTGCCGCTGTCCTTCCGCTGAATCATCCGAATCGGCAATTCCGGTTCTCCCTCCAGCGGGATGGCCACCGTCTCCGGACCGGCGATATCCTTCATGGAATTGTGGAGAATCATCACTCCGTAATTCATGTCCACTTCCAGCAGCGCGGTGGTGACGGAAGAAACGCTTTTGGCAATGTGGGGGGCGAATCCGTATTGCAGGCACAGCCCCATGGTCCGATTGAACCCAAAGCGAGACTGGGACGCATCCACCACGATGAAACCTTCGGACCGCAAGTCCTTCACGGAAACCTTTTCCTTCGACGCCAGCGGATTGTTCCGGTTCATGAAAACGCAGTCGTGGTCCCAGGAAATAACGGTCCCGGTCAGCTGCTCCTTGTACACCTCCGGAAAATGCACCAGAATTCCACAGTCCAGTTCTCCTTCCTGAATCTGATTGAAGGCGGCGGATTCACTGGTGTTTCTGAAATCGATTTCCACATCCGGGTTTTCCTCCGCGAACTGCCGGATTATTCGGCCGGTGTTCCCCGCCCGAATGCCGTCCTCCAGAATTCCGATGGTGAGCTTTTTCCGCTCCGCACTGAAGCGCTTGGCATCCTGCATCAGCTCGTTGTATTCGCTCAGTATCCGTTCGCAGTGCCGGAGCACGTTCTGCCCGGCAGGCGTCAGTTTCGGATTCACCTTGTCCCGCTGAATCAGCTTGACGCCGATTTCTTTTTCCATGCTCTCAATCATTCGACTGAAGGCGGGCTGGGACATGTACAGCTGCTTTGCCGTCTTGGAAAAATTCAGGGTTTTGGATAATTCCAGGAAACCTTTCATCTGTTTGATGTTCATATTCGCACCTATTTCTCTACCAGACCGTAGCCAAAAATATCCTTGCTCTTAATCGGATACCCGTTTCGCTTGCACTCGCCCTTCCACTTCTTTTCGTCCTTGCCGGTAAAACCGGAATTTCCCTCAATGGTGTAGACTTTTCCTCGGAACACCGAGGCCACCAGTCCCACGTGATCCACGGAGCCGTCGTGCTCCCAGTCGAAGAAGATGATATCTCCGGCTTTCGGCGTGTACCCGTCTCCCTGCTCATGGTACCGATCCCGATCCCGGAACCAGTTCACCTGCTGCGGCACATAGCAGGACATGGGTACCTTGCCGTCATCGATCAAACCGTTCTGATCGGCGCACCAGGAAATGAAGCAGGCGCACCAATCCACATGAGAATCAAACCCGTACCACTGCCAAAACTTCTTCCCGCCGTAGTTTCCCAGCTGGGTGCGGGCGGTTTCCACTATAGGGGCATCTCCGTCCAGCACTGTTCCGCCGGCTTTCAGCAGGTTGGTTACGTACCGGCCGCCCAGAATCAGGTTCATTCCCAGGAGGCACAGGATGATGACTGTCAGGGAACGTCTTCGGATTCGCTGCTGTTTTCTTTTCCGCTGTGCCTTGCGGGCGGCCCGAATCCGCCGCTCCGCATAGCGGCGCATCACTTCGTCGTCGCCGCTTTCCAGGGCGCGCAGCTCTTCCGGCGTCAGCTGCACCTGCGGGGCTGCATTCTTCTTTTTCTTTTTCTTCCGTTTCTTTCTTATATTAAACATCTGTGTACCTTGATAATCTCCTCCCCTACATAACAATTCATTTTACCACTTTGAACACAAGAAAATTGATATAAATGTGAAAAATACAATCCGCGGCTCTGCCGGGCTGCCATCTTCTTTTTTTCAGGCCCGCGGTTCGCGCTCCGAAACCGAGTTCATTGACTTTGCGGGCAGGCGAGCGCAAACCCTGCCGGCAGCCGGGCCGCTATCTTCCTTTTTTCAGGCCCGCGGTTCGCGCTCCAAAACCGAGTTTATTGGTTTTGCGGGCAGGCGAGCGCAAACCCTGCCGGCTCCCGGGCCGCTATCTTCCTTTTTTCAGGCCCGCGGTTCGCGCTCCGAAACCGAGTTCATTGACTTTACGGACCGGCGAGCGCGAACCCTGCCGGCGGCCGGGCCGCCACCTTCCTTTTTTCAGGCCCGTGGTTCGCGCTCGAAAACCGAGTTTATTGGTTTTGCGGGCAGGCGAGCGCAAACCCTGCCGGCTCCCGGGCCGCTATCTTCCTTTTTTCAGGCCCGCGGTTCGCGCTCGAAAACCGAGTTCATTGGTTTTGCGGGCAGGCGAGCGCGAACCCTGCCGGCAGCCGGGCCGGCAGGGCACAAATTAGAAGGGAGCTTGCGCCCGGCGCAAGCTCCCCACATCTTAAAATTCCAATTAACTACCCCTACTCAATTACATGCTTCTGGATTTCCGGGTGGCGGCGGACACGCACTTGATGGTCGCCGCACGGAAGCCGTTGTCTTCCAGCACTTCACAACCTTCAATGGTGGTTCCGGCCGGAGAAGTGACCATGTCCTTCAGCTGGCCCGGGTGCATGCCGGTATCCTTCAGGAGTTTCGCAGACCCCAGCACCGTCTGAATGGCCAGCTCGTAAGCCACATCACGAGTCAAACCTTCTTTTACGCCGCCATCGGCCAACGCCTCCACGAACATTGCCACGTATGCCGGGCCGCCACCGGAAAGACCGCAGGCCGCATCCAGGTCGTAGGTTTTTACCCAGGTAATGGTGCCGATGGACTCGAAGAGCTTCGTGGCAAAATCCCGCTCCGCATCCGTCAGGTCGTTTTCCTTGCTGCAGGCGAACGCCCCTTCAAAAACAAGCGCCGGGGTATTCGGAAGCAGCCGCAGAATGCGGAATTCTTTTACCGCGCAGGCATCCCGAAGACGCTCTACGGACACCCCCGGAAGGATGGACAGCATTGCCTTGCCCTGCAGCCCCTTGCCGGTCTGCGCCATGGCGTCCAGCATCTGCTGTGGTTTTACCGCCAGCAGGGTCACGTCCGTGTTCGCAGCGACATCTTCATCGTCCTTCGCCACCTTCAGGCCGAACTCCTCCGCCGCTTTCCGCGCCGACTCCTTGATATCGTAGACCAGCACGTCTTCTTTTGCCAAAACGCCGCTGGCCACCGCGCCTTTCACGATGGCACCGCCCATGTTTCCGAATCCAATTACGCCAAATTTCATCTCAAGTACCTTCTTTCTGTTTCGTTCAATTTCTTAGAACCGTTCTCCCTCAAATTCCAAAATCCGATCGTATTCCGCCTGCCCAAAGAGCTTCACGTAATCCTGCACCGCCTTCCGGATGATTTCATCGGCCTTCTCCGGGAACGCCTTCCGAATTTCGTCGGTGATGGTGTAGTAAATGTGCGCCGTGTGGTAGTCGAAATCCCGTATGGCCGAAGTGCCCAGTTCCTGTTTCTTCCGGTTCATCTTCTCCAGGTCTTCCTCCGTCAGCGGCTGCCCCCAGTCGAACTCGCAGCGCTTGCCGCCCCAGCTCATGGTCGGCACATTCGGCGTACAGACGAAATCCTCACAGAATCCCTCGTACACCGCCTTGTCCACGTTCACGCAGTACTCCCGGCCGTACTCCAGCAGGTCATACTTGTTCCAGGCATCGCACCACGCGCATTTGCTGATGTAGCTCTTCAGGGTCGGCTCCGTCTCGTCGTATCCGAACTCCATCTGTCCCTCGTAATCCGGTTTCCACTCGCCGTAGGCCTGATTGGTCCACAGGGCAATCGGGTCCCCGTTGGCCTTCGCCCGAGCCACCATCCGCGCGCCCCGCTCCCGGCCGTACCGAATCATGCCTTTCTGAATGACCTCCCGGCCCTTCTCGCCCTCGGTCTCCACCGTATATTTACAAAGCAGCGCGAACACGATTGCTTGATTTTCGATTCTCAGCATTTGCCTACCTCCTTGGTTGCTTATTGATACTCACTATACGCTTTTCTGTCCAAAAAATCAATATTTTACAGGAATATTTATCCTATGTGCCAAATTATATGCCTTTTCGCCCGCTTCCTCAACCGTTAATCCATCGATAAAAAGAATTTCACCTCGCAGGGGTTATCGATTCTGTCAATAAAAAAACGCTGCTGCAGCAAAGGCCCGCAACAGCGTTAACTCGATTCAATTCTATTTCATTCTATTCCACGCGTTCCAACAGAACTTCCGCATTCCGGCAGCAAGCCATGCCGGAATCATTTCCATCCACTCCGCTGTGGATGATTTTTCGTTTCTCGCCTTTTTCCATCATTTGAACGGCTTCCCGAATTGCCGTTCCTTCCAGGACTCCACCGCCGATGGTGCCAATTCGATTATCCGAAGAATAGACCAGCATCTTGGTTCCCGGATTCCGGGGCGAACCGCCGCCGTTATCCACCAACGTACACAAAATTCCGGTGGCGGGATGCAGGGCCTGGTGGCCCAGCATCTCCCGGCTGTAGGAACATACCTCTTCCGCTCCGGAATTCTGCAGCTGAATCAGTTCCGCCATCACCGACACACCAATCTCCGCCGGGGTTTTCGCCCCGATGTCCAGGCCTATCGGCGAGTGGAGCTTTTCAAAATGTACTTCCTCAATCCCTGCCTGTACCAGATTACTCCGAAGCGCTGCGATTTTCTTCGGACTGCCTAGCATCCCCACATAAGAGTAGGGTTTCCGGAAAATTTCCTCCAGACAGTCTTGATCCATTTTATGCGCCCGCGTCATCACCAAATATTTGCAGTTGTCCGTATTTTTCAATTCCCGGATGGCTTCCCGGAATGGTTTGCACACCACCCGATCCGCTCCGGTCTTTTCTGCCTGCTTCGCGTATTCCTCCCGGTCTTCCAGAACCGTCACGTCCATGCCCAGCAGCTTTGCCATCTGAAGACATGCCAGTGCTACGTGTCCGGCGCCGCAAATAATCAGACGTGATTCCGGTTTCAACACTTCTGCCAGCCATCGCATGCCGGCCAGGTCCACGACTCGGCTCTGCTCACACCGCATCCAATTCCGAATTTCCGGATTCTCCAGATCCTCCTTCTTCAGTTGACAATCCTCATTCCGCCATACGATTTCTTTCCCGGAAAGAATGACTTTATCGCCTCTTTCCTCGTCCAACGAGCTGAGCACCAGCCCGCGGCCTCCATTCTGAAGCACTGCTTGAATCCCTTTGAAAAAATCCTTCATCTAATTCTCCTTCTGCCGATCGAAATACCGGTACAACACTTTTGTGAACGGCGGAATATCCGTTTTCTGTGCCGCTTTCCAACGTCGCTCCTTCAGCTCCCGCTCTTTCTCGATACATTCCCGTGCATCCAGAATCAGTTCTTCCGGCGTCACCTTCACTCCGGTGCGCTCTTCCGTCATCTTAGCCAGGAGCTCGAAACTTTCCGGATTATCCAGCAACGCAAAAGAAGTGAAGATGCAAAGTCCCAGATTTTCCAGCACAAAGATCTGTGCGTACAGCAACTCCAGTCCGCTGAGATTTGCCAATGCCGGATACGCATTATTCATCTGAATTTGGAAAAGGTGTTCATCATCGATGGCTTCCTTATCCAGCCATTTGCGGAGATCCTTTTCTCCGTACAAGGACGCCACGCCAAATGTTCGTGACGCAATGACCCGGCCCACCAAGGTTCCCTTTTCGATTTCATCCAGCCATTCCAGCAAATGTTTCTCTCCGTGTTCGATGCCGTTGGCTTCCGCAAAAACCTTAGCGGCGGTGACGAACTCCGTCCCCACGATGCAGATATCCGTCGCCTTTTTCTGAATTGCCGTCGCCAAGTCGTAATCGCTAAGTCCGAAACAATTCACCAAAGCGGCGTTCACTTCACTCTCCGCCGGAGACGAATACTGTCTCCCTTCATAATCCGAATGACGGTTCAGGCAGCCGATGGCACACATAGGCGCACAGGTATAATTGATTCTCTGACGTTTCTTCTCAATCGGTGTCATCGCCTTCCTCACTCCGTGCTTCTGTTCCTTCCGCGGTTCCATGCCGTCCAGTGTCCGACCGCTTTTCAGAATTTTCAGCAGCGTAATGGAGCCATAGCCCGGAAGGGCATCCCCACAGATTTCATCCTGTGTAATCAAGCGGGTCAGCTGCTTGCTGTATTCCCAATAAGCATCCGGATGCGCGCATTCCCGAAGGAAGGAGCCCTTTGCATCCACCACCAACGCCTTCAGATTCTTTGCCCCGAACACATCGCCGAAACCGCTTCGCGGGCTGTGATATTCCGGCGAGCCTTCCGGATATGTGCAAAAGAAACTTGCCAAAGACATTCGCCGCACACCGGTCTCGCAGATTCCAAGCACCGCACTACCGTGAGAATACTTATTCCGCAGTGCATGAACGATTTCACCGGCATGGGATTTCGCCAATTCCGGGCATCTTTCAAACGCAACGCCCGTCTCGTCCAGATGGATTACCGTATCCGGCGACATTGCTTTTCCCGTAATCACGATTCCGGCAAGTCCCAGGCTTCCCAGCTTTTGAGGCATATTTCCGGTGGTATTGCACAGCTGCAATCCCCTTCCTTTGCCTTCCGCCGTGCCTATAAACATCCGGTTTCCGCTGGGGGTCTTGCAGCCTACCAGCAATCCCGGCGTCAGTACGATTACGTTTTCCGAATCATACCGGTCCGTCTCCAGACCGGTATAATCCTCAATCAATTTTGCTGCAAGGCCTCTGCCGTAGGGAACGCCCTTCTTGAACTCATAGGGCTCCTTCCGGCACTTTTCTGTGGTCAGATCGATATGCAGAATAAATTCACTCATACAACACTCCTGTTATTTCTTGATTTTTACCGACTTCACCGCAGAATATGCGCTGTAGACGGTCTTCCCGTTCACCTTGCTGAGGCTCCGGATTTTGTAATAATAGGTTTTCTTTTTCTTTAGCTTCGAATTGGTATAGGAAACTGCGGAACCCTTGGTGGTTGTTACCTTCTTAAAACCGGACTTTTTCTTCGTCGACCGGTACACCTGTATGCCCGTCGCCCCGGACTGCTTCTTCCATTTCAGCACCGCTTTTTTCTTCTTCGTATTCTTCACGCTTGAAATGGATGGTTTGTTCAAGCCCATCCGGACATTCAGAATATTGGAATCGGAACCGGAATAGATATTGCCAAAGCCCAGGTCCTTCTGTACCCGGATTTTGTAATAGTACCAGCCGCCCGGCGTCCGTTTTGTATCGGTATACTTTGTGGAGGACCCGGAAGCCGTGCATATCTTGTAATACTTTCCGGTCTTCGATGTGCTGCGGTACACCTCGTATCCCTTCGCTCCGTCAACGCCTTTCCACTGCAGCAACACCGCTGTGGTTCCGGATTTCTTGATTCCGGTAAGCGTTCCGGCAGGGATATCCGCTTTAAAGGACGGATTCTCCCATGCCAGAATCGGGTATCCGCTGTTGCACTGCTCTCCATCCGGGATATATGCACTTCCCAGCTTTGACACGCCGGCTTTCAGTGCCGCATCGGTCAAGTCGGTCACTCCTTGATGCGAAGCATTTTTCGTTCCGGTCACCCGATTTTCCAGCACGTAATTGTTCTTGAAATTGTCATCGGACCCCTCTGCAATAAAAGCATCTCTTTTTACCGCAGAAGATTCCGGTGCGTCCGCCGCAACCGCCCCGGCCGCATAGCAGTTCGATACCGCTGCCTTCGCCAGCGCCATTTTTTCCGTCATGTTCATGAACCCGGCGGCAGTGGTTCTGCTTCCTGCCGTCACGTCTCCACTGCTGAAGCAATCCGTAATTTCTGAAGTTCGCTTATTGATGAAGCCCACCAGACCTGCAGCGTACTTTAAATAACCCGTGCCGGACACCTTGCCCCGGTTCGAGCAGCGCTTCATGGTCAGAACGCCTTCCGCCGTTCCCACAATGCCACCGCAGGCACCGGTATCCGAAGCACCGGACCGGGTGTTCTGGGAAGCGGACACGTTCCCTTCATTTCTGCAATTTACAAGGGTCACCGGAGCCACGCAATACCCCAGGATTCCGCCGACGTATTGATGGGTGCCGGTGATGTTCCCCTGCATCCGGCAATTCTCGATTTTCACATCGTCGGTGCCCAGGAAGGATGTGGTTCCCATTACGCTTCCCACAATGCCGCCCAGCTCGCTCATTCCCGTCATATTGCCCATGGCGGTGCAGTTTCGAATCACGGTAGTCCCTTCCCCGCGGCCCACGATACCGCCGGTCTCTTTGGAATTCTTCACCTGAATATCGGTGGTGCAATTCTCCACAGTGGTGTTGATGGCTCTTCCCACGATACCGCCGCTGTACCCGGCAGCCGCAAGGAAGTTTCCTTCCACCTTTACATTTTTGATAACCGCATTTTCCGCAACGCCGATTAATCCGCCAAAGGTCCCGCTGATTTTACCGTATACCGGATTGGAGAAATTCACGTTGATATTCTTCACGGTATGGCCTTGACCATCGAAGGTTCCGCGGAACGAATCCCCCGGATTTCCGACCGTTCTCCACAAACGCGCCCCTTCCGTACCATCATCGTTCCGAAGATCGATGTCCGCCGCCAGGCGAATCGTCTTTCCTTTGAAATCCGTGCCATCCATATCCACACCGTCGGAAATCAGCAGCGCCATTCCCGCCAATTCCCGGGCATTATGAATGGTGTAGGTTTTATCCTTCTCATGTCCGCGATACCAGGAAACATCCGCCTGAGTCATCCAATCCTTCTTTTGGATTTTCGGCTCCATAATAACGGTCACATCGCCTTTTCCGGTCACTTCCAGCGTATCGCTGCTTCCATCGGCCAGCTGTGCGGAATTCTTTTCCTGGGAAGCCGGCTTTCCGAATTTTCCGCTGTATTCGTAATTCACATCGTTCGGCACCGCATTCTTGTTCAGGGTTCCGGTCACCTTCAACCGATCTCCCTGATAAATCTGCGCGCCGTTCTCCAGCGTTTCCTGAACTTCCTGATGATCTTTCCCGCTGTACACCCGGGCCACATGGATAACGAAGGAGTTGTGGGTCGGAATGATTAACTTCGCGGTCTTTACCGAAACGAATTTCGCGGAGATTTCCGTATCCCCGGTCACCGTATAGAAATCTCGAGATATTACTTTTCCGTTTGCGGTAAAAGAACCCAAGCGATAGCCGGAGGTCGGCGATGCTTTCAATTCCAGCGTGCTTCCGTACGGAACCGACACGGAGGAAGATGCTCCGGAAGCCGTTACGGTTCCCTGCTCCGGATTCTTTATCGTAACGCTGCATTGGTCTGCCGGAATTCCGCTCTTCTCAAAATACAGCACCGGGTGCTCTGTCCCTTCCACGAATACCGCACCGTTTCGATTCAATCGCTCCACCGTGGAAGCACTCTTCATCTCCGCCTTGGAAATTCCGTCTACCTCTTTCACGATGGCCTTGCTCTCATCTCCGGTATTGAAACCGGTTTTCTTCTCATCTGCTTTTTCCGGATTCAGATACAGACAGTTTTCTACGGTGTAACCCGCACCGGACTCTCCGTCTTTGCCGATTTCCTGTCCGGCATACGCATTGTTGGATTCCTCGCCGCCGGAAGTCACACCGGCATTTTCAACGGTTCCCACATTGAAGCAGTTGATGATATCCGCTGCGGCGTAGTTGTATCCGTTGCTTCCCACGATTCCGCCCACTTCTTCATAGGCAGCGGCGATGTGGCCGGCGTTATAACAATTTCGAATGATGGAATTTCCCCACGGTGCGCCGACAATACCGGCACATCCGCGCATATCCGTGGAACGAACCGTCGCGTAATTGGCGCAGTTCTCCACGATGCAGGAGTAATTGGTTTCCCCGATTCGGCCCACAATACCGCCCACACAGCGGCGACCCAGAACATCGCCTTTCAGCACTACGTTCCGCACGGTGGGATGATTTTCCTTGGCAAAATCAATCTTGCAATCCTTGGCATTCTTCGTCACGCGGTCTACGCCGCCCCCCAGATATCCCACCAAGCCGATATTCCAGGAATAGCCGAAACCTTTTCTGCTGTACCGATTGCAGTGAATCGAGACGGTATGCCCCCGGCCGTCCAAAACACCCTGGAAACGGGTATCGATGACTTTTGGATCCTCCGCATCTCCCCGGAGATCGATGGCGTGCTTGCCGCCGATGCAGGTGAAATTCTTCAGTGCACCGGTGTCCTCATCTTTTCCCATCATATTGATATCCGCCGTGATTTCCACCGTGCGATACCGCATGTCGTTGTACAAATCATCCGATGCGAAAATTCCGGTCTCTCGCGCCTTTGGCAGGCGGTACACCTCATCTTCTACGCCGCCGCCCTGCTGTTCCAGCAGGCGAGTGTATTCCTTCACGGCGGTCATATATTTGTGCTTTACCGTGCCGTCTTCCTCTTGAGTTCGGTTGGGATCGATGATCTGATCCTCTCGTGTTTCCTTCTCGTCCACCATTCCGTTCACGATGGCCGCCAATCCCGCCAGCTGCGCCGGGGTGGAAATCTGAAACGTCTTTTTTTCCGGATTGTACCAGCTCAAATCCACGCCGCCATCCCACACCTTTGTATTGGTAAAAGTAGCTGTCACGCGGATGTCTGAAGCGTCCGAATCTGTTTTTACCAGATTGCTTATATCGTAAGAGAATGTTCCGTCATTCTCGTTGTATTCAATGTAATGTTCTTTTTCTTTTCCATTCTGCCGATAGAGAATCCGGATTGTGGCCAATTGATAGTTCGCATCCGGGATTGCCCGGCCTCGAATCGTTCTGTCGGCTTCTTCCAATTCTACCCGGCCGTGTCGAATGGAATCGGATACGGCGCAGACATCTTCATCTCCCGGTACCGCTTTTTCTTCCGTATTCTCGCTGTTTTCGGCAGGCAGATTCTTTTCTTCGGATTCAGTCTGTTCTTCCTGCTGTTGTTCAGGCCCACGGTTCTCCTCTCCCGCATCATTCGAAACAGAGGATTCGGACGATGCCGAATCCTCTGCCTGATTCTGCACGGAAGAATCCGCATAGGACACCATGGTATTCCACGGCAGTCCTCCTGCAATCATGATTAAGGAAAGTGCAGCTGCTGCCGCTTTCTGAATAGTTCCCCGATTCATTTTGTTCTCCGTTACATGTATACGTATTGATTGATACTACTTCTTAATTTTTACAGTCTTCGCAGAAGTGAAGGAGCCCTTCACGGTCTTCTTGTTCACAGTTCTGTATGCTCTGACTTTGTAGGTGTATTTCTTATGCTTCTTCAGCTTCTTATTGGTGTATTTAACGGTAGTTCCCTTCTTGATTGTAGCAATCTTCTTGTAGGAACCCTTCTTGGACGATTTCCGGTATACTTCATAGCCGGTAGCCTTGCTGACCTTCTTCCATGTCAGCTTTACGCTCTTCTTTTTAACGTTCTTTGCCTTAAAGGATGCCACCTTGCCCGGTTTGAACGCACTGCCGGATACCTTTACCTGTACGGATGCACTCACTTTGCCCAGCGTTGCGGTTACGGTACAGCTTCCGATTCCGGTCGGTGTGACGGTTCCGTTCTTTACGGCTGCCACCTTGCTGTTGGAGGTAGTCCATTTCAGATCTTCCGTGAACTTTGCCGATGCCGGAGCAACGACAGCCTTTACGGTCTTTGATTTTGTGGTTGTGAACGAGAGAGATTTTGCACTCAGTTCCATTGCTTCCGGAGCAGCGGTAATGATGTTGATGCGGTCGAAATCGTTGATTGCATTCTTTCCGTTGCAGTCCGTTGCCGGATTATCGATCCAGTAATCGCCATCCTTCTGCTGTGTCACGCCGGTATATTCCGCACCGGTAAGTCCAATCAGGCAGGAATTCTTCGCTGCCGACCAGAAACCCTCTGCCGAGGTATCTGCCGCTGCAGCCTCTGCCTCTTCATATGTCTTGTATTTCGAATTGGATACTGCCGTTGCCAGAATCGGTGTTACGGTCTTTCCTTCGATGACAGTTCTCGCATCCTTTCCGGCAGCCACATCCCAGGATCCCTTCATCACCTTTGTGGCTTTCGCCAGCTGGCTCATCGGCAGCATGAACTTGTTCGGCTGTTCATATTTCGGTGCCTGACAGAATGCCAGCTCCGCACCTTCCAGTTCGTTCTCGGAAATTCCGATTTCATCGAAGAATTTCTCCATCGGAACGCCCTTTCCAACAACATAGGCAATCTTGCCCGCTTTTTTCTTGGAAGCAAACGGGAATACCTGTACTTTGGATTCTGTATTCTTCTGGAACCACTCCTTGCTCAAGTGTCCGATTACCCTTGCGTGGTCGGTTCCTCCGTTCAGGACGACCTCCACGTTATCCGTGGAAGGAGCATCTGCTTCTGCATCCGCAAATGCGCTTCCGGTCATGCCACCCATCATTGTCGCCGCAACGACGAGTGCGAGCAGCAGGCTGCTCAGCCGTTTTTTGAGATTCATCATGTGTTCCTCCTTTTACATGATATGAAATAATCTATATTACTAGCTCAACCACCCCTTGGATGAACCGCAATATCACTTACTTGTCGATATCCACCTTGCTTCCGTCGGAAGCGATGATGTAATACCGATCGGTGGCCTTATCGTAGTAGACCGTTCCCTGCTTCTCCAGACTGGAAGAGTCCGATTCCTTCGTCTTGTCCAGATCCTTATCGGAGAATGAACTGACGGCATCCTTCTTGTCCACCTTCTCGGTCACTTGACCGTTCTGAGAAATATTCAAGTTCCAGCTGTTAATTAGCGCCAGCATAATTCCCACAGCCAGCACCAACATGGCATCCACCAGATTAGCAACCGATGCCATTGGATTTACTTCTTCTTCCTCCATTCGGCTGCTCTGCCGACGAATGGAGCCGCTTCCGCTACGCCTTAACATTTCGCTTTTCCACCTCCAAAATGCATTCCGCTAATGTTTCCAATACGGACATGTAGTTGTTGTACCAGCTCTTGCGAATGGTAGAAATCACCATCGCCGTGCCTGCGGAAAGCAATCCTAAGATTGTGGTGTCGAACGCCGTCAGCAGAGACGATGACAACGTAATGGTATCGCCCTGTCCCAGTGCAATGATTCCCGGCCCCAGTGGAATCAACGTTCCTAAAAGTCCCAGAATCGGTCCGATCTTTGCGATGATATCGGAAATCCGAATCCGCCGGCTATACACATTCTGTTCTTCTTCCACAATCCGGGCAGCCAGGGATTCTCTCATCAGCGGAGTAATGTCCGGATGGGACAGCAGCTCCAGAAGCGCATTCCTCTGCCGCTTCAGCAGTCGGCTCTTTCGAATCGCTTCCTTTGTCTCTTCGCCGGTCTTCGTTTCATTCAACACATCCACCAGATGCGGAAGTTTCTCCTTGAGATGGCGATGCTCCGTGAAAATCTCCGAAATCAACCATCCGATTAGAAATATGGTAACCACCAACAGCAACAGAAGCAGTATAATTACTGGATTTTCCATTGCCGATGCGATAGCTCGCATCGCCTGGTTCAGTCTTGATAACTCCATTTTTCAGTTTTTCCTTTCTATGAACTACAACATTTTTCGAAATCGGATAAAGCCGAAGAGCGAACCCTCGATGGCAATGATTCCGGCAATCGCACCGGTGGCCCCTTTGAGGGCATTGCTTTTCTTCTTTATCTCCAGCTGTTCCGCCTTATTATCCATCTTCTCCTGATGGGTGCTCATGGACGCCTGTTCTGCCGGTGCCTGTTTTTTCAGTGCTTGCTTCAGATTGTTCCCCGCATCTTTGGAGAGAACGAACATGTAACTTTCCTTCGGTTTTTGAACGTTCCGGCTGGAACTTGGCACTTTAGATTTTCCGGCAGCGATTCCTTTTCCGCTTCCGGATGCCCCCTTTCCATTGCCGCCCTTTCCGGAACCGCCGGTATCCCCCTTCTGTGGTTCCTCCTTCTTCACATCTTTTTTGCCGACGTGAACCTGAACGGTAGTGGTGGCGTCGCCACTGCGAACCGTAATGGTGGCATCCCCTTCGCCTACGTACTCGATTTCTCCGGAGGAATTCACCTTCGCCACCGATTCATCGCTGGAAGAATAGGTCATTTTCTCCTGCACCTTCTGCTGCAGCGCGTCGTCTGCTGCAGCTGCCGTTACCTTCAGCTTGTGCTTGGATCCGACTTTCCCCTCCAGGTTGCTCCGATCCGCCGTCAATTTCGGTGTGCCGGAAAACGTCACGTAGATGGTCTCCACCATTTTGGCCGATTGGAATGTCCGATAATCCAACGGATTGGACTGGCCGAAGCAGAGCCGAAAACGGTTTGCCGTCTGCATCCCGCTGTTGCTGGGTTTAGCTCCTTCCGATCCGGCAGAATACCATTTCCAGCTGTCCTGATATGCCAGAACCACATCCACCTTCTCCGCATTGTTCCAAAGCTCCTGCTTTGCCTGACTATCCACATATTTTCCGTCTTTGTTGATGGCTGCCGCCAGGTTGTCGAAATAGTACCGATCCGTCAGCACAAGTTCCTGCCAGGTAAAAGTAGCGAACGCCCCGTTCCCGCTGTCCGTTGTGTAGAAGGCCAGCGCATTGATGGACCCCTTATCGATTCCCGCTTTGTCCAAAAGCGTGTTCAGCTTGGCGCCATAGGCAGAGTCAATGCCAACTCTCTTTCCGCTCCGGTCGTAATAGGTGTATGCCAGCATATTTCCGGAAGAAAGACTTTGAATCTCACTAACCTTAAAAGTTTTCTTCTCCACATAATCTTCCGGGCTCCATCCGTAATACCCGATTTTAAAGGTAAGAGTATCGGTGGCATTCCCATAGGATTCCGTTGTCGCCGCCGGAATCAGCAGCAGAAGAACGAGGCATATGATGAGGAGCCGCGCTCCTGTTTTTTTCATTCGATTGATTCTGTTCTCCATTATTTCCCGTATGATTTCGCCAGCATTTTGTTCAACTCGCCGTCCGTCAAATTATAGTGATAGAAGAGTTTGTAGAATTCTTTGGCATCCTTTCGAATATCGTTATGATACAGATCCGGGTATACCAGCTTTCCCAGCCAGCGAATTCCCAGAATCTGATTCACCGACGGTGGGGAGGACATCCAACTGTACGGCTCTCCCGGCGCCTCGTAGTAATGGTTTTTCTTGATTGCCGGAATCTCTTTCCATTGACCGTCTTTATGAACGGTATCATATGGACTGTCCGGTCCGAAGACAATCACATCCGGATTTGCTTTGTTCACCGCTTCGCCGTCCACCGGATTTCCGCCATCCATCCCGTTGACCTCTTCGTCCGTGTGAATCGCATTGCAAGCACCGATTTTTTCGATAACGTCTGCCTGAATGCTTCCCGCCACGTTGGCATTCAATCCTGTGGTGGAAACACCGAAGTATACGGACTTCCGATTCTTTTTTGATATCTTAGCTGCGGCTTTGTCTGCCATATCAGAAGTTTCCTTGCAGTACGCCGCCAACTTGTCCGCCTGTTCGCTCCGTCCCAGGAGCTTTCCCAGTTTCTTATACATGGAATCGTAGGAGTCCAGCGAAGTCTCCAGAAATACCGTGGCAATTCCGGTTTTGGACTGAATCTCGTCCATGTCCGATGCACCGTCTTCCTTCTTCTCTCCGATATCGATGATAATGTCCGGAGATGCTTTTATCAGATTCTCGATGTTCAGGCTGGCCTTGGAACCGTAGAATTGACCCAGCGTCGGCATGTCCACGAAATCCGCCGGATAATATTTCTCCTGCTCCGTGGTAGGTGCCGCATTCAGTCCCACCAGCATGTCCGTTGCCACGGTGCAGAGAATCATCTGCGTATTCGGTCCGCTGCCGACAATGGTTTTGATATTCTTTTTCACTTCCACTTCCCGACCGTAATCATCTGTGAACGTATAGGTTTTCGTTCCCTTTGGATATTTCACGTCCGTGCTCTTGCATCCCGTCAGCAAGGTGCCGGATACGAGCACCGCGATGATTGCGGCGATTAATCTAATTCTCTTCATCTCTAATAAATCACCTCAAAAAACCTTCCCTTCCCGTCTTCGGTATCAATTTTTCGAACCGAAATTCGGTACAGTTTCTCTATCAATTCTTCATTCATGATATCCTTTGGAGGACCGTCTGCAATCACGTATCCTTCTCTCAGACCCACCACTCGGTCCGCAAAGAGATACGCCTGTTCCGGATTGTGCATGGACTGAACGATGGAATATCCTTCTTCCGTCAATTTTCGAAGCTGCAGTTCCACCCGCACCTGATTGCCGTAATCCAGGCTGGATGTCGGTTCGTCCATAATCAATGTGTTGCTGCCCTGCGCCAGCGCCCGGGCAATGAGCACCAGCTGCTGCTCTCCGCCGGAAAGGCTGGTGTACTCCCGCTCCAGTAAATGTCCAATACCTAATTTCTCCAAGGCGGATACGGCAATCGTCCGTTCTTTCTTTCCGGGAACCCGGAAGCCATGCAGGCCGGCGGTGGTTCCCATCGTCACCATATCCAGCACCGAATAGGCAAAGGCCGGATTCGCCGCCTGGGGAATATAGGCCATCTTCTTCGCTCTTTCGCCCGGTTTCATCTGCCGAATATCCTCTCCATCCAGCGTGATTTCCCCGTCCCATCCGCGAAGAAGTCCCAGCATGCACTTGAATAAAGTGCTTTTGCCCGTACCGTTTGGACCCAGTATGCAGACCATCTCCCCCGGCATTGCCCGGAAATGAATGTCCCGAAGAACCGGATTTTTCCCGTATGAAAAACGCAAGTGATTTACTTCCAGCATTATTTCCGCCCTCCTTTAAATATGAGATACAAGAAGAAGGGCGCGCCAATCATTGCCGTCAAAATGCCGATGGGGATTTCAACCGCAAACAGGTTTCTCGATACATCATCTACCAGCAGCAAGAACAGCGCACCGGTGAGCATCGATGCCGGAAGAAGCCACCGAAAATTGCTTCCCGTGAACTTTCGGCAAAAATGAGGGATTACCAGTCCCACCCATCCGATCATTCCGCTGACGGATACCACCGCCGCAGTAATGAGCGTGGCCGCCACCAATGCGATTAGCCGGGTGCGGCCGACGGATACACCCATGGTCTCCGCCTCCTGCTCCCCAATCGTCAGCACATTGATATGCCAACGCATTCCGAAAATCGGAAGGATTCCAAGGAGCACCACAACAGCGGCGAACAGCAGGTCCTCCGTCTTCGTGGATGACAAGGAGCCCATCAGCCAATAGGTGATGGCCGGCAGTTCGTTCGTCTGGTCCGCCACCAGTTTAATGAAACTGGTTCCTGCCTGTGCAATGGAACTAATCATCAGCCCGGCCAGCACCAAACCTACCGTTTTGTTTCCCGGAGCTCGGCTTCCCACCGCATACACCAGCAGGATGGTTGCCATGCTGAATGCAAAAGCCATTGCGGTAATCTTCACACCGTTTCCACCCAGGATAATTGCCAGTGCCGCACCAAACGCCGCGCCGGAGGATGCCCCCAGAAAATCCGGTGCCGCCATGGGGTTCTCGAATACCGCTTGATACACGCAGCCGGCAGACGCCAATGCGCACCCCACCAGACACGCCAACAGAATTCTCGGCAGCCGGATTGCCCAGAACACCTGCTCTTGCTGGGACGTCCAGAACGTCTCGCCCCCGGTAATCGGGGATGTGAGAATGCCCATTACTTCTTTCGGTCCCAGCGAGAATTTTCCCAGAAAGAAGGATAAGAACACTCCCGCCACCAACAGAACGCCCACTATTAAAATGTATTTTCTACTGTTTCGTTCCGTCATATTACTTCTTCATTTCTCTGTATTGTTCCAAAACGCTTGCAAATCCCGGAATTTCCGTGCCCGCTTTCGCTTCCGCCTGTACACGGCTAAAATCAGCTTCCATCTGCAGACTTTTCCGGCTCTGCTCCATCAGCTTCTGTTCCGTCCAGTCACCGCCCAGACGCGCCTCGGCCATTTCCGCCAGAAGCTTCCAGGATTCTGAATTGTCAATAATGGCAAATGCGGTAAAAATGCAGAAGCCCAGGCTATCCAATGCCACAATTTGCTCCCGCAGGGATTTCTCTCTTTCGGAGGGTTCTCGCCGCACTTCCCGTGCAGCCTTATTCATTCGATCCGGATACAGCATTCGAAGGCCCGCTTCGCCGCTTCCCAGAATTCGTCCCACCGAAGAATCCTTCTCGATTTCATCCAGTCCGCCAACAAGGCTTTCCTCCGTTACCGTTTCACCGATGCATTCCGCGTACAATCGGAAATTCTCGATGTATTCGGCCGATGAGATTCCCAGATCCTCCGATTGCTTCACAATTCGAAAGGTCAGCTCATCGTCATCGATTCCAAAATATTTTCGAATCAAGGCGCCGGTTTCAATCGCCAGCGGACTCGTGAATATTTTCCGTTGTCTTCTCGCGTGCCGGTTCAGACAACCGATGACGCACAGGGGAGTACAGCCATGATGGATGTTATCGAATTCTGTCATCCGTTGAATTTCAGGAACCGACGCATCGCTGAACTGGTCAAATACAGTCCGGTCATTCAGTCCGGTCTGGAGAACCGCCGCACCGTACGAAGGAAGCGCATTTCCGCAGATTTCATTCCGCCGAATCCGATTGGCCAATTCCGTAGCGAGAATTTCAAAGCGTTCCGGATTCGCTGTGTTCCGCATGGTGTGTGCCCTCGCTTGTGAATCTTCTTCCACCACCACCGCTCTCAATCCTTTTGCGCCGAACACATCTCCTACGCAGGTTCGCGGAACATAGTATTCCGGATATCCCTCTGCATAGGTACTGAACACCGCAGCGGCAGACAGCTTCCGTTCTCCCGCAGGTCCAATCCCGACAGCTGCACAATTCTTGCCGTACACGGCGCGAAGAGCACGGACGATTCGCCCGGTATCCTTTCCGGTGGCTCCCGGCAATGTCTCTAACTGCACCTCCTGATTACTGATTCGGATGATTCCGTTTTCTTTTCCACATCTCCCGCAAATCACTACCGCGGCGATGCCATTTCCTCCCAAGGCCTCCGGCAAATTCCCGGTAATGTTGCAAATCTGCACCCCGGCGTTCCCGTCTTTCTGGGTCACAAAAAGCATTCTTCCTGCACTTGGGGCCGGATTCCCGGTAAAAAGGCCCGGCACTAAGACGATGGCATTTCCCTCATCCAGCCGATTCGCCCATGGTTCTCCGTATTCCCGAAGGAGCTCCAATGCCAACAGCCGACCGTAGGTCATGGTATTTTCCATCGGATACGGTTTCTTCTCCACACTTCCATCGGTGAGATTAATGATTAATACTACTTCGTTTTTGCTCTGCATATTTCAATCTGTCTTTTCTGCTCGTCATTAAATACCCAATTATCATATCTCAAAACACGCTTGTTTACTCATCGGCTATATCTATACGGAAGTATATAATTATTCACTTTTTCTATAATTGCAAAATACTATTTAATATTTCTATACCGCAAACCTCCTGTATTCCTTTTTTTACAATGTTTTCGGGAATTTCTGCCCTAAAACCGCTTTTTTATGCTTTGCTACAGTTTTTTGGCACTATCTGCCTTATTTTTACATAGAGTATTTATATATCGATTTGCTTTGTTATTATTATTTTCAATAAGTCGTCATCCGCCTTGCCGGAAGGGGTTTCTTTTTAACGGATTGTTGATTATAATTTCTTCATTATGGATATGACGAACACGAATGACAAAAAGAGAAAATTGAATCCCATCACAGAAGGGCCGGTACTTCCGTCCTTTATTAATTTCGCATTCCCGTTAATGCTCACCAGCCTGATGATGCAGTCCTACACCATTGCCGACGGCTTAATTCTCGGAAATCTGGTAAACGAACGTGCCCTCGGAGCGGTGAATTCCATTTCCCCCATTATCGATTTGCTGGGGCTCATCCAAATCGGTCTTTCCGGCGGCTGCTCGATCTGCATCTCCCATCTGGCCGGCTCCGGGGAACACCGCCGAATGCACCAAGTAATTCTCCAGATGAGAACAGTGGTTGTGGGAATCTCCTTGCTGGCCCTGCTGCTGGGACTGCTGGGTGCGGATGTCGTTCTGTCACTGACGCATACGCCACCGGAAATCTACGATGGGGCCAAGGCGTACCTTCAGCTGGTGTGCATCGGAATTCCTTTTTCCTCCATCTATCAGCTTCAGTCCGGCATTATGCGCGGCATGGGAGACAGCAAACGACCGCTGGGGGCGATTACTATTTCTACTTTTACCAACATCGGATTGGATTTGCTTTTGGTAGGCTTCTTTACCCTCGGCATCATCGGTGCCGCAGTTGCCACCGTAGCTTCTCAGATATTCTCCTGCGTCTATCTCTATTTCAAGCTCAAAAAAAGACTGCAGGCGGAAGGCTCGGAATACTTTTCCGGCTCCTTCTCCCTCCGCAGTCGAATCGACATATTGCTGCATTCTTTTTCCGGTTCGGAGAAAACCTCCGACATTCATGAGATTGTTAACCTTGGAATTCCGCAGATGCTTCAGTCATCTTTTACATCCATTGGCAAAATCATTCTTCAGAGCTTGACTAACTCATTCGGTGCTTTTGCCGTAATTGGCGTAGCAGCATCCTACAAAATCGATTCAATCCTAATCATCCCTATGATTGGTATCTCCATGTCGATTTCTGTTTTTACCGGTCAAAACATGGGCGCCGGAAAAGTCCAGCGGGTTCGGGAGTCTTTCCGCATCGCCATCCGCTCGTCTCTTGCAATTTCTGCAGTGATGACCGTTGTGCTGCTCTGCTTCAACATCCCCCTATTGTCCCTGTTCGGGCTCTCCAAAGCCTCTCTGACCATGGGGCATTACTACATCCTCATCTGCCTTCCGGGATACTTCCTCTTTGGATTACAATTCGTTTTCAACGGATTTCTGCAAGGCACGAAGAACACGAAACTCTCGTCCGGAATCTCTATTCTGGCGTTGGCCGGCCGAATCGTATTCGCCTATTCCTTCGCCGGCATGATGGGCGCAAATGTCCTTCCTGCAGCAGAACTGGTTTCCTGGGTTCTGGGCGGCATACTTTCCGGTATCGCCTGCCGCCGCATTCTCCGTCAGAATTTGAAAGATTTGAAAAAAGCGGAAGAATCCTAACCGATTCTTCCGCTTTTCTTCCATTCTTCTGCCGCCGACAACAACACCTCCCGGCGATTCTCCAGGTCCCCTTCCAGCACCCGGTCCAGGATTTCATCCAGTACCCGGCCCACCTCCGGTCCCCGGGGCACCCCCAGTTCCAACACATCCCGGCCGTCGATGGCCAGGTCCTTCCGCTTCAGCACCCCTTCTTTTTCCACCACAATCTGCACCAGCTCCCGGAACGCATCGATGGCCGCCGCCCGCTCTTCTCGCACGTGCTCTGCCTGGGACAGCACATCCCCGCGCTCCAGATCAATCAGCCGCATCAGCTGCTCTTCCCCCAGCTGATTCAGCCGCCGACGAACGTACTTTTCCGTGCGGTTAAAAACATATCCATGAGATGCCACCAGTTCCGTCACGTCCTTTACCGTTTTCCGATCGTAGCGAAGCCGCTTTAGAATCGCCTCCGCCATCTCCGCGGACACCTGCTCGTGACCGTAGAAATGGCCCCTATTTTCTTTTACCACAAAACACCTCGGCTTCCCGATATCGTGGAACAGCGCCGCCAAGCGCATCACCGGTTCCGGCGGCACATTGCCCACCACATGGAGGATGTGCTCATATACATCGTAGCAGTGGAACGGGTTTTGCTGGTTGAAATCGAAGGTCTCCCGAAGCTCCGGAATCACCTCGGCGAAAACATCCCGGTATTCCCGAAGCACCGGAAGGGGATTCCGCGCGATCATCGTTTTCTCTATTTCCACTCGAATGCGCTCCGGCGAAATCTGTCGAAGCAGGTGTTTTTTCTCGTGAATGGCCCGGCCGGTATTCGACTCAATCTCGTATCCCAGCTGCGCCGCAAAACGCACGCCTCGGAGAATCCGAAGGGCATCCTCTTCGAAGCGCTGCACCGGATCGCCCACGGCGCAAATCTGCCGCCGGGCAAAATCTTCTTCGTACCCCGGCACGCCCCGCAGGTTTCCATCCAGGTCCATGGCCACCGCATTGATCCGAAAATCCCGGCGCTCCAAATCCTGTTCCAGAGAGCGGGTGAAGGTGACCGCATCCGGCCGCCGATGATCCGTATATTCCCCATCCACCCGGTAGGTGGTGACCTCGTAGGCTTTGTGGTCTACAATCACCCCGATGGTTCCGTGCGCCTTCCCGATTTCCAGCGTCCCAAAATCCCGGAACACCGCTTCCGTCTCTTCCGGCAGCGCATTGGTGGTAATGTCGTAATCCCCCGGCTGCCGCCCCAGAATCAGGTCCCGCACCGCGCCCCCCACCAGGTACGCTTCGTATCCCGACGCCTGAAGCCGCTCCATAATGAACCGGGCCGCCGCCGGAATTTGCTCCTTATAAGTCATCAAATTCATCGTCCTTTAATTCCTCACCAAAAAAATTTGTCCGATAACATTCGTCATATCGCTGCGCGTACATCGGATCGATTTTGCAATAATACTCGAAGGCATTGTACGGCTCCGGCTTCCGGTTCCGTTCCTCCAGCTTCTTCACGTTGACCCATTTCCCGTCGATGCACTCAATATTCGAGGCCCAGCAGACGAAACACACAATCAATATTGCAAGCAGCATGTTCTCACTCCTTTCACGACCCAAGACTTTCACGGTCCAAAATCTCCGTCTTTACAGGTATTCTACCCCCTTTCCCCGTCGCTGGGAAGCACATCTTCTGTTCCACGGCCGCAATGAGAGCTTTCTTTACCAATTCGTCGCGAATGTGAAGTTGAGGTGAAACGTTATGCATTTCCGTCCTTTTCCTGTCAAATTGCGACAACAATCTCTCAAAAATTCAACTCACGGTAAAAATAAGTTCGCCCCGGTCCACACGTCCGGCCTTCTCAATGTGATCATCTTGTGAAAAGTTGTGCATTTTCCCGATGCAAAAGCCAGTTTGCACAACATCGCTCCCCGGATTTTTCCCGGCTCCCATTCCCAAAGCCGGCGATGTTGTGCAAAATGGCTCTTTTACCCCACATATGCATAACACTTCACACCAACTTCACATTCCGCTTTTCTAAACCTTCAGGCTGCCTTCTGCCACAACTTCCTCTGGGAAAGAAGAAATTCCCTTGCGTCGACCCCGATCCCATCCGTCACACAATCCGCATAGAAATAGCACCGACAAAGTTCCTGCATAACGCCCATATCGATACCTCCATCCGGCTTCTCATACGACGCAATCAAATTAGACCCTATCACAAATCCAATCTTTGCATATTCTTCGGTTTTCTCGCAGAAGCGTTCCCGATATCTCCGAGAATAATCCCGATGGAACCACATTCCCAAATGCTCCCAGACGTACACCCGCATCGTCTTCGGATGCAGAATCAAGAAATCCGGAACGAGGATCCGATTTCCTATCTTAATTGGGAACTCGTAAACAACCACCAACCCCATTGCCGTAAACAAATCGTACAGCATCGCCTCTGCCCGGCTTCGAACCTTCGTACCGTCCCGAGTTTCCACCGTCAGTTCCTCCGGTTTGTACGGGGAATGTGCCTTCTTTATTTTCTCCATTTGCCTTTTCCACCGAGCCGGAAACGATCGGTCCCGGAATTGCGCCTCCAAATCCTCCGGTACATAAGTGCTCGGCATCGCCCGCCGCACGTTTTCCGCATTCAGCACATGAAACGTCGCCTTCAGATTATCCAGCAAACTGATATTCTCATCAATCAACTCCAGCATCTTCTCACACAGATGCAGCTCCTGAATTTTCCGCACCAAAGGGAAATCCCGCTTCCCCAGATACCGCTTCGGCTCCCCCTTTTTCCAACACGAAAAATACTTCCGCCCTCGGCTATGGCTAATCTTCAAACGGTACTCCGACATATCCTTCACCCGCTCCCGCCGTCGGCTGTACACGGTCCGCATCTGCTTTTGTCGCTCCAGTTCTCGCTCGATAAGCCACTTCGTAATAAATTCCACTCGCTCACCTCCTTTGCCCCCATTATCTCACAAAAAAAATTCCCCTTCAGTACACATTTTCCGGCTATGGCAGTAAGCCCTCCCATGCCTTCTAAAGTGCGAATGTGAAGTTGAGGTGAAACGTTATGCATTTCCGTCCTTTTCCAGCCAAATTGCGACAACAATCTCCCAAAAATTCAACTCACGGTAAAAACAAGTTCGCCTCGGCACGCACGTCCGGCTCTCCCACTGTGATCATCTTATGAAAAGTTATGCATTTTCCCGGTGCGGAAGCCATTTTGCGCAACATCCCTCTCGGATTTTTCCCGGATTCCATTCCCAAAGCCGGCGATGTTGTGCAAAATGGCTCTTTTACCCCACATATGCATAACACTTCACACCAACTTCACATTCCGCATCGCCGACCCCTTCGCCACGCATCAACGGAACCCCGCATCTAACGCGGAGTTCGCGGGGTTTTCCTTATACAAAGAGAGTGATTCGCCCCGCGAATCACTCCTCTCTCTTCTCTTTTCCTTTTTAGAAACATTCCTTATAAATCTCATAGATCTCATCCTGCTTGATTTCCCGGAAGGCGCCGCCGGCGGTGTAGCAGGAATCGGCGATTTCCCGAAGATCTGTGCTTTCGTCCACGCCCAGCTCCCGCAGGGTTCCCGGAAGTCCGCACTCCCGGATGAAATCCTCCAGCGCCTGAATGCCTGCCAGCGCCAGTTTCTCTTCATCGACATAGTCTGCCGGATTCAGACCCCATACGTTCGTCGCAAAACGGATGAACTTGCCCAGGCCGTTCCGGAAAATATGGCGGTAGTAGGTCGGGTGCAGCACCGCGAGTCCTTCGCCATGGTTGCAGTCCGTGTAGGCACTCAGCTGGTGCTCCATGTTGTGCACCTCGAAGTCCTTGGTTTTGCCCATCTTGATAATCCGGTTTTCCGCCATGGAAGCCGCCCACATGATGTTGCTTCGCGCATCGTAGTCCTCCGGATTCTGAAGGGCTTTGCGGAGATCCCGGATGACGCCCTTCATCAGGGCCTCGGAAATATCATCAGATACGTTGTCCTCAATCGGGAAACTGAAATAGGTTTCCATGATATGGGACAGGATGTCGAAGGTACCTGCCCGCAGCTGCCGCAGCGGCATGGAGTAGGTGTATGTCGGATCCATCAGGGCGAAATCCGCATTCATCCGCGGATAGTCCCGGTCGGTCTTGATGTGTTTTTCCGTGTTGGTCAGCACGGCGGAGCCGTTTACCTCGCTGCCGGTAGCCGGCATAGTTACGATCATGCCCAGCGGCAGCGGATCGAAATTCAGATTCCCCGGCTTTTCCCAGAACTCTTCCCATACGTCGCCGTCGTACGGAACGGCGATGGAAATGGATTTGCAGCAGTCCATTACGCTGCCGCCGCCCACGGCCAGAATCCAGGTAACGCCCTGTTCTTTTGCCAGGCGGGCGCCCTCCTGCATTTTCTCCAGGGTCGGGTTGGACATGATGCCGCTGAACTCCACGATTTCCACACCGGCATCCTTCAGGATTCCGGTGACCTCATCGTACACGCCGTTCTTTTTGACAGAGCCGCCGCCGTATCCCAGCAGCACCTTACCGCCGTAGCCAGCGGCCAGCGCCGGCAGCTTCTCTGCCACCACGCCTTTTCCAAAATATACCTTCGTCCGATTTTCAAACTCAAAATTATTCATCGTTCTTCCCTCTGCTAATGATCTTCTTAAAGAATTGCATTTCATGCCCCTTCATCTTACAACAAAAAAGTCTTTTTCCGCAAGCCTGTTGCGGAAAAAGACTTTTTTGCATAATGACTTCTACTTCAGTCCGGTGAGTTCCAACACTTCCTCCACCCGGCTTACCGGCAGGATTTCCAGCTTCTCCCGAACTTCCTCTGCCACATCCTTCAGATCCTCTTCGTTCTCCTTTGGAATGAGTACCTTGCGGATGCCGGCCCGCTGCGCCGCCATGAGCTTTTCCGGCAGCCCGCCGATCGGCGTCACCGCACCCCGCAGGGACACCTCGCCGGTCATGGCGATTTCCGGAGATACCGGCCGGTTCTCCACCAGGGAGGTCAACGCTGTGGTCAGGGTAATTCCCGCGGACGGACCGTCCTTCGGCACTGCGCCTTCCGGCACGTGGATGTGAATGTCGTTCTCTTCGAAAACCGCCACCTTGTCCGGGTGCATGGATTTCACCAGGCTCACCGCAATCTGAGCGGACTCCTTCATCACATCTCCCAGCTGTCCGGTGAGGATCAGCTTGCCGCTGCCCTTTGTGAACAGGGTTTCCACAAAAAGAATTTCGCCTCCGGCCCGGGTCCACGCCAGTCCGGTCACGATGCCCGGCTGTTTTTTCTCCAAAATCCGGTCGTGACTGATCGGACGCATATCCAGATATTCTCGGAGATCCTCCTTCCGGACCTTCACCTTCGCCGGTTCGTCCCCTGCTTCCTTCACCATTTTCACTGCCGCCACTCGGCACAGGGTATCCAGTCGCTTCTTCAGGCCCCGAACGCCGGCCTCCGCCGTGTAATCCGAAATGATGGTCTCCAGCACGTCATCTGAAATCTCCAGATTCTCCTCCCGGATTCCCATGGATTCCATGGCTTTCGGCAAAAGGTGCCGCCGAGCAATCTGGAATTTCTCCGTGGCCGTGTAACCGGAAAACTGAATCACTTCCATCCGGTTCAGCAGCGGTTCCGGAATGGTATCCGTGGAATTGGCCGTGCAGATGAAGAACACGTCCGACAGGTCGTACGGCACGTTCATGTAGTGATCGGTAAACGTGCTGTTCTGCTCCGGATCCAGAACTTCCAACAAAGCGCTGGCCGGGTCGCCGTTATAGGACGCGGACAGCTTGTCCACTTCGTCCAGCACCATCACCGGATTGGACACGCCGCTCTTGTGAATGCCGTTCATAATCCGGCCGGCCATGGCGCCGATATAGGTCCGCCGGTGGCCCCGAATATCCGCCTCATCCCGAACGCCGCCCAGGCTGACCCGCACGTATTCCCGCTTCAGCGCGCGCGCAATGCTGCGGCCGATACTGGTTTTGCCCGTGCCCGGTGCGCCTACAAAAAGAAGGATGGAGCCGGTCTGCTTTTTCTGGAGCTCCATCACCGCGATCTGCTGAATAATCCGGTGTTTCACCTTATCCAGTCCGAAGTGGTCTTCTTCCAGCACGCTCTCCGCCTCGTCCAGGTCGATGTGCTCCGGCTCTGCCTTGCCCCATTTCAGTGTGGTGACAAAATCCAGATAGTCATAAAGCATGCCGGATTCCGGGCTGTTCTGGCCCTCCTGTTTCAGTCGGTTCAGCACCTTCTTCGCTTCCTTCTCCGCCTCCGGATTCATGCCCGCCTCTTCGATTTTCTTCTCGAATTTGCGAACGTCGGAAACGCTTTCCGGATCCATTTCATCCAACTCCCGCTGCAGAAATTCCATCTGCCGCTGAATGGCCTGTTTTCGGTACGCCTTCTCATTCTCATTTTCCTGAGCGCTTTCGGCTTCCCCGGTGAGCTTCGCCATCTCCAGGTATTCGTAAACCATGGACTCCATGATTTCCATTCTTTTTACCGGACTGCTCTCCAGCAGCACCCGGTACTTCTCCTCCGGCGTATTGCTCATCCAGATGGACAGGGCGGAAGCGATTTCTCCCACGCTCTCCATGTTCTTCAAGTAGCTTTTGGCCATGACACCCCACGGCACAGTGCTCAGAAACTCGTAAAGCTTCTGCTTCATGCGGTTCACCCTAGGCTGCTCAATTTCGGGATTCATCTCCTCCTCGTCCGGAATCCGGCTGATGCTGAGCTCCGCATGGAAGGCGCCCTTTCCGTTAATGGCATCCAGGCTCACCCGGTCCGTGGTCTCCACGATGCAGTAGCCGTTCTTGCTCACGTCGGTGACGGTGCCGCCCACGCCCACGGGGTAGAACCCCTCTTCCGTCAGCTCCTTCCAGCTGTCCTCTTCCCGGGAAAGCAGGAGAATTACCCGTTCTCCCACTTGCGGCAATTGGCCGGTCACCATCCGGTACCGGTCGCTGATAATGTATACTTTTCCGTTTGGAATTATGATTCGATTATATATCGGTACTAGTGTCATCTCTCTTCACCCCTCTTACGTATTGGTTTGCGGCGCGCCTGCATCCGCGGGAATGTCCCTACTTATGATAGGTCTCGTTATTGGCGATTTTGAAGCTGCGGTAGATCTGCTCCAGCAGCAGCACCCGGGCCATCTGGTGGGGGAATGTCATGCGGCTGAAGGAAAGTCCGAAGTCCGCCCGCTTCTTAACCGCCGGGGACAGTCCCAGACTGCCGCCGATGATGAAATCCACGGTGGACCGGCCGCTGTCGAAGGTTTTTGTGAGGTGCCGGGACAGTTCCACGGAGTCCAGCATCTTCCCCTCTACTTCCATGGCAATCACGTAATCCGACTCCCCGATTTTGGACAGGATGGTCTCCCCTTCCTTCTCCATCACCTGGATCTCGTCCGCCGGCGATGCGTTCTTTGGGAGCTTCGATTCCTTCAGCTCCACAATCTGAATCCGAGCGTACCCGCCGATTCGCTTGGTGTACTCCGCCACCGCCGCCTGCCAATATTTTTCCTTTAACTTTCCGATGCAAATAATGTTGATGTTCATTTTCTTCCTATCCTAGAATCCGATCAGCGGTCCGGCTGCGCTCTTGGCCGCCACCTCCATGCGGAAATTCACGTTCTTGTGGTAATCGTTCTGATCCAGCACATCCCGCACCGTCAGCGCCGCGTTGAAAGGCGTGTTGTTGGTGGTACTGAGATGGGCTAAAAGAATTTTCGGCAGCGCCAGCTTCCCGTCCTCACAAGGGTGTCCGGTAAGGCTCAGGGACGGCCGGTCTTCCAGCATGCGGGTCAGGGCTTCGCCGCAAGCCACGTTGGAAAGATGGCCTTGGTCGCTGAGAATTCTTCTTTTTACCGGATACGGGTAGGGACCCATTTCCAGCATGGACACCTCGTGGTTGGCTTCCATCACCAGCACGTCGGAGGTGCGGATTTCCTCGTAGATCTCATCGGTGACGGTGCCCGTGTCCGTCACCACCGTGATTTTTGTGTTGTCCTTCCGGAAGGAGAAGCCCAGCGGCTCGCAAGCATCGTGGGAAAGGGCAAAACCCTTGATCTGAATGTCTCCGATTCGGGTCTCATCCTGAGCGGAAAAATACCGCAGCCGGTCCTCCGGCACGTACTGGAACTTGTCGCAGTTGTGGGCGGTGCCCCGGGAGGCGATGACATCCGCGTTCTCGCAGATGCGGGACATCATGCGGATGCTCTTCACGTGGTCCACGTGCTCGTGGGTCACCAGAATTCCGGAGACAGCGTCCTCGGAAATGTTAGCGTCCGCCAAAGCCGCGCGGATGTTTTTGCCGCTGAGGCCCACGTCCAGAAGCAGGTGGGTGGTGCCGTCGGTGATTAAATAGGAATTGCCGGAGCTGCTGCTCCCGATTGACTGTATTGCTAAATTCATGGATTCCTGCCTATGTTCTATATCTGTCTGTACTTGTTGTTTCTGTAAGTTAAGTCGAATTTGCAGATGGCACGGTACTGGCAGTACGTGCATTCTGCCCGTTTGTCCCTCTTCAAACGAGTCGGGGAGATGTCGATTTTGCCTTGGACGATGCCGTCGCTGAGCACCTCGATGGTTTTGTGCACGTCCTCCCGCAGGGTGCGGAATTCTTCCGCGCTCAGCTTCTTCGGCTTCTTCTCCAGCATCTCCACCGGCATGCTGCTGAGCACCGCCGGGTCATCCAGCACGGCGCCCCGGAGGCTGAATCGCTCGCCCTCTTCCTTGGCCAGCTGTTCCTGCTGCTTGACTTCATCCAGCTTGTTGGCGTTGAGCTCGCTGTCGCTGATGTTGAAGTAGAACATGCCCACCGGATTGTATTTGTCGCCGCTGGCCCCTTCCAGGTACACCATCAGCTGCATTTTGTAGCCCATGCGCATCTGCTCGATGTCCAGCTTATCCTTTCCGGTCTTGTAATCGATGATTCGGATGTTGCCGCCTCTCATCAGATCCGCCCGGTCGATTTTTCCCTCGATGTAGACCTTCTGCCCGTGGAGGGTGTATTCAATGGGCCGGAACCGGCAGCCCCGGCCGAACTGCTCCTCGAAGAAGGACATTTCCACATTTCCAAGGCGCAGCTGTTCTGCCAGCACCCGCACCGCATCTTCGCAAATTCGGCGGATTCGGCTCATGCGGTATTTCTCTCGGTCGCCGGAAACGAAGAGTCCGCCGCGGTAGGACTCGGACAGCTGCAGGAGCTCTTCGTCCACCATTTCCGACAGGTGCTCCATGGAGATACCTCCTTCCGCGCCCTCACCGATACCGGTGCCGGAAGCGTCCGCCTCTTCCGTTTTGTTTTTATCCTCCAGGATGCCCTCTGCCAGAAGACGTTTGGAGACCCGCATGATGCACTCGTGGTACACGTCGCCGATTTCCCGGCCGCTGCTCCGGAACTCCCGCGGCTCTTCCGCCCGAAGTCCGTGCATCACAAAGAACTCAAACGGACAGTGATTGTATTTCTCCAGCTTAGAGGCGCTGAAGACGAAGTCCTCCCCTCGGCGGTACAGCCGGCCGGCGGTGTCGATATCCAGATCCCGGGCGCTGTTCTCATCCAGTCCCGCCCGGCTCAGCTCCTTCAGCTGCTCCGGCCGATGCTTCTCGTACCAGCGGAGGATGCCCTCGGCCAGATATTTTTCTTCCTCTTCCTGGGTTTCCGGTGTCGGTACCGGTGTCGGCGCCGAACTTGCCTCCGCCTCTTCTCCCTCCGAAGCGTCCTCCTCTTGAAGCGCCCCGATCATCTGATCCATCGGCCGCTCCTTGAAGTGGTTCATCATATGCCGCAGGGACTCCGGTCCGTTCTGGATCAGGTCCGCGTTAAAGCCCCGGCTCACCACATCCTTTCGGATTTTCAGCAGAGGGAACAGGTCCTTCAGGTAATCCACCAGAACGGACGGCTTCATGTCGCTGCCGTCGCTTCCCGCCAGGGAATAGCTTACGTACAGCTTTTCCGATGCCTGGGACACGGTGCGGTACATGGCACCGTTCTCTTCCATCATCTTCAGGTCGTCCAGGCTTCCCAGAACGAATTCGTGCCGGGCGAACTGCTGCTTTTCGTCCACGGAAAACAGCCCTTCCGGCGACGGGGTCTGAGGAAGGATTCCCTCATTGGCGGACAGCACCATCACCACCTTCGGCGGTGCCGGCCGGGTTCGAATCATCACGCCCATGGTCAGCCCGTCCTGGGTCGGCGGAATCAGTCCCACTTCCGCGTTGAGAATTCCCACGGAATACAGGTCCACGAACTCCTTCAGGTCCATGGCTTCGTCCCCCATGATATTCCCCACGCATCCCAGAATCCGAACCACTTCGTTGTAGCTCTGAGCGGTCCACTGAGCCTCTTCGAACCGATCCCGGTTGTACTGGCCGTCTTCGATCTCCCGGATTTTATTCCGGAGATCCCACACCTCATTCAGGTAGCGGTAGAATTTCTCGATAAAATCCGCCATCCGCTCCGATTCTTCTGCCAGCACCTTCAGCTGTTCGATCCGCCCGGTGATTTCCACCCGGCTCTCCTCCAGCTTGGCGAATTCCTCCGGGGCATACTCGAAATCCCCGTATTTAAACGGCTTCGTCCACATGGAACCCTTGATTCCGAAGTCCCGGGCATAGTTCTCCAGGTTCCAGATGGCCTCCCGCTCCAGTCCGGTGAGTCCGCTTTTCAGCAGCGCCATCACCGCCGGAGTCCGGTAGCCGCCGCTGCAGATTTCCAGAAGGTTCATCACGAAACCCACCACCTGGGAATCCCGAATGCTCCGCCGGGCGTCCCGGAACAGCGGCAGCCCGTACTCCCGGAAGGTGCGTTCCACGATGGGCTGCATCTTCTCCGTGTCGTTGCAAATGATAACGATATCCTTCATGCGGTATCCACGGTGCAGCAGGTTGTACACCTGAATCGCCGCATTTTCCGCCTCGTTGTACAGGTTGGCGCATTCCACCACCTGAAGATCCGCCGGACGGAAATCCGCCGAGGCGATTTTTGTTTTATCCGATGGGGTAAAAAGACCCTGTTCGATGCGCTTTAGGGTTTCCGACTTCTCCAGCACGTCGCCGGTCAGGGTTTCCACGGAAACCGTCAGGCCCTTCTCTTCGGCGGAACGGCGGATGCTCCGGATCAGCACGTCCTCCAGGCCGAAATCCGTTTGATTCACCATGACGTACACGTTCCTGGCCACCCCGGCAATCTCCGTCAGGGAGCGGACGAACTTCGCCGTCATGCTGTCGAACCCGTAGACCCACACCGTTTTTCCCGCCAGTTCCCGGGATTTCCCGATGGCCTCCGTGTACAGGTCCACGTAATCCTCCACGTCCTTGTACTTTCCCTGCACCAGGGATTCGTACTCCTCCAGAATGCCGGAAAGCTCCCGGATTTTCTTCCGCAGGAGTTCGTCTGTTTCCGGATCCGCCAGGATTTCCTCCAGTTCCTCCCGGGTGCATTCCTGCTGGCGGAAATCCGCGATGAAATCGTGAACCATCTCCACGAAGTTCCGCTTGCCGGCGGAGGTGCGGAAAATATCCAGTTGTTTTTCCCGATTGCGAATAATCCGTGCCAGAAGCATGTACCGCTCATACCGGTCCAACATCCGCACGTTATCCGTACCCTGCTCCTGCAGCATGCGCAGGCCCAGCCGGTTCATGCTGAGAATCTCCACGTTCAGCAGGCAGGAGGTGTTCAGGTATTTCAACGCCTGCTCCTCCGCCACCAGGGTGTACTGATTGGGCACGATCACCAGGGTCTCCCCTTCGGTATGCTCGTAGATGAATTTTTCCTTGTCGATGTTCTCTCGGCCCTGATAGATCTTCAGCATGTCCTTCTCCTATATCCGTTTCTGCGCGTGCGCGTTCTTTAGATCAGCTTCAGCACGTCCGCCGGTGTATCCACCCGGTACGTCGGCCGGAAGCCCAATTCTTTTAGCTCATTCTCGTCGATATCGTGGCTCCAGCCCACCAGAATGCTGTCCACGCCGGCGTTGTTGCAGCAGCCGATATCGAACTTTGTGTCCCCCAGCATGATGGCGTCCTCCGGTTTCGCGGAAAGCTCCTCCAGGGCCATGCGCAGCGGGGTGGGATCCGGCTTGTGCTTGTCCGTGTCATCGCAGGTGATAAGCACGTCGAAGTAGTCTCGGATGCCCAGTTCCTTCATGTAGTCCAGCGTGGTAACTTTGGTGCGGGAGGTCACCACCGACAGGGTGTGGCCCCCTTCCACCATGCGGTCCATCATTTCCAGGGTTCCGTCGAAGAGTCCCACCATTCCGTCGTAATGGGCCTGCTGATAGTTCCGGTAGATCTGCACCGCTTCGTCCACATCCGCCTGGGGGAAAAACTTCTTTACGGTGTACCGAATGGTCTCCCCGAAGGTGTGGTAAATATCTTCCACCCGGCCTTCTTTGCCGGTGTAGTGGCGGAACACCTCCTGCCAGGAAGCCACGATGACCCGGTTGGAGTCGAAAATTGTTCCGTCGAAATCAAAAATAATATGCTTTTTCTTCACCTACAGATTCCTCTCTTTCGCATCCTGAGACAGTTTCGCACGCACAAAAAGATCCAGATCCCCGTCCATCACCGCGCCGATGTTTCCGGTTTCCGCACCGGTACGGGTATCCTTCACCATGGTATATGGCTGGAACACGTAGTTTCGAATCTGAGCGCCCCAGGAGGCCTGACTCATGTCCCCCTTCAGCTCGTTCAGGTTCTCCTTGTGTTCCTCCTCCGCCAGCTTGGTGAGCTTGGAGGTGAGGATTTTCAGCGCCACTTCCTTGTTTCGCAGCTGGGACCGCTCGTTCTGACAGGTCACCACGATGTTCGTCGGCAAATGGGTGATTCGAATGGCGGAGTCCGTGGTGTTGACGTGCTGACCGCCGGCTCCGCTGGCCCGATAGGTATCGATCTTCAAATCCCCCGGGTTGATGACCACATCCAGGTCGTCTCCCAGGTCCGGCACCACTTCCACGCCGGCAAAAGACGTCTGCCGCTTGCCTGCCGAGTTAAACGGCGAGATTCGAACCAGCCGGTGGACGCCGTTCTCGCTCTTCAGATATCCGTAGGCATTCTCCCCGGACACCATAATCGTGGCGCTCTTGATGCCCGCCACGGTATCGTTCTGCAGGTCCACCACTTCCGCCTTGAAGCCCTTCTTTTCGCAGTACCGAAGGTACATCCGCTCCAGCATTTCCGCCCAGTCCATGGCGTCCACACCGCCGGTGCCCGCATAGACGGAAAGGATGGCGTCGTTGGAATCGTAGCGGCCGCCCAGCAGCATGCGGAGCTTCAGCTCTTCCATGTCCTCCTGCAGCGCGCTGAAATTCCGGCGAATCTCCTTGGCTTCTTCCTCGTCGTTCAGCTCTTCCGCCAGATCGATCAGATCCGCCGTATCGTCCAGACCCTGCCGGATGCGCTCGTATCCATCGATTTCATTTTCCAAAGATTTCTTTTTCTTCATGAGCTTCTGCGCCGCCGCCGGGTCGTCCCAGAAGCCGTCCTTGCTCATTTCCTTCTCATATCCCTCCAGGGTTTTCTTCAGCGCCGGCAGGTCAAAGATACTCTCCGATTTCCAGCAGCTTCGCCTTCTCCTGAGGGATTGCGGATTTAATCTCTTCCAATAAAACCATGTTTCGTTCCTCCTGATCTTTCGTCTATCCAAAAGCACCCGGATAAAAATCTTATCCGGGCACCCTGTTATTCCTATGCGTTTCTTCCGCAGCAGTTCTTATATTTCTTTCCGCTTCCGCAAGGGCATGGATCGTTCCGTCCCACCTTCGGCGCTTTCCGATGTACCGTCTCCTGATGCTTCTCCTCTTCCGGAGCCGCATCCGGTCCGTTTGCGGTATCTTCATCCCGGTATTCCGCCTTGGAAGATTCCTGGCTGAGAATTCGGCTGGTCCGCTCCGTGCGGGTGGTAACCGTTACGTTATAGCAGTATTTTACCACTTCCTCCCGGATATCGGAAATCATTTCTTCGAACATGGAGAAACCTTCCGAAGCGTATGCCATTGCCGGGTCCTGCTGACCCAGACCCCGAAGTCCGATACCGGTCTTCAGCTGATCCATGGCGTCGATGTGATCCATCCAGCGATTATCTACCACTCGGAGCATGATCATCCGCTCCACTTCACGCATCTGCTCGCTGCCAATCTCCGCTTCCTTGGCATCGTATACCTTCTCGAAGGCCTGCTTCAGATCGTCCTTGAAGCTGTCCCCATCCAGGTTCAGCTTCTCTTCCTCCGTATATCCGGCAAACTCCTCCCGGTATCTCGGGGTGATGTTGTCCAGCGCATCGTAAATCCGATCGAAGTCCCATTCCTCCGGATACTTGGATTCCATGGTCACCGGATCCACAATTCCGTCCACCAGTTCGCCCATCATGCCCAGGATGTACTCCTTCAGGTCCACGCCGTCCAGAACCATCCGGCGCTGGCCGTAAATGATTTCTCTTTGCTTATTCATTACGTTGTCGTACTGGAGCACGTATTTACGGATGCCGAAGTTCTTGCCTTCCACCTTCTTCTGCGCGTTCTCGATGGACTTGGACAGCATGCCGGCTTCAATGGCCTCATCATCCTCCAGCCCCACGCGCTCTACCAGGCGCTGCATCTTCTCGCCGCCGAAGAGTCTCATCAGATCGTCTTCCAGGGAAATGAAGAACTGGGATTCACCCGGGTCTCCCTGACGTCCCGCACGGCCTCGCAGCTGGTTATCGATACGACGGGATTCGTGACGTTCCGTACCGATGATGCACAGTCCGCCCAATTCTTTTACCTGCTCCTGCTCCGGCTTTCTCTCCGCCTCGTACTCCTTGCACAGCTTCTTGTAGGTGTCTCTGGCTTCGTTCAGCTCCGGATCCTCCGACTTGGTGATTCCGGTCATAAAAGCAAGCTGCTCCGGCGTATACTCCCGGCGCTTCATCTCTTTCCGCGCTTCGAACTCCGGATTTCCGCCCAGGATGATATCCGTACCACGGCCCGCCATATTGGTGGCGATGGTTACCGCGCCCAGGCGTCCCGCCTCGGCAACGATTTCCGCTTCTCGCTCGTGGTGCTTCGCGTTCAGCACGTTGTGCTTGATGCCTCTCTTCTTCAGCTGCTGGCTGATGAGCTCGGAAATTTCAACGGAAATGGTACCCACCAGTACCGGTTGTCCTGTCTCGTGGACCTCCGCTACTCGGTTCACGATGGCCGCATATTTTCCGGACTCGTGCGCGTATACCGCATCCTGCTTGTCCACACGGGCAATCGGCAGGTTGGTCGGAATGACCACAACGTCCATGTTATAGATATCCCGGAACTCGTCTTCCTCGGTCTTCGCCGTACCGGTCATTCCGGACAGCTTCTGATACATACGGAAGTAGTTCTGCAGGGTGATGGTGGCCAGGGTCTTGGACTCCGCCCGAATGTTCACCCCTTCTTTGGCTTCGATGGCCTGATGCAGGCCGTTGCTGAAGCGGCGTCCGTACATGAGGCGACCGGTAAATTCGTCGACAATCAGGATCTCGCCGTCCTGCACGATGTAGTCCACATCCCGCTTCATCAGGTAGTTGGCACGGAGCGCCTGATTCACATAGTGGTTCAGCTCCATGTTGTCCGGATCCGAGAAGTTCTGAATGTCAAAATACTGCTCGCACTGCGCCACACCTTCATCCGTCAGGGAAATCTGGTTGTCCTTCTCGTCGATCTTGTAATCCGTATCCTTCAGCAGCGTCTTTACAAAGCTGTTGGCGGATACGTACATACCGCTGGAATCCACGCCCTGTCCGGAAATGATCAGCGGCGTTCTGGCTTCATCGATGAGGATGGAGTCCACCTCGTCCACGATGGCGAAGTTCAGCTCTCTCTGAATCAGCTCTTCCTCATAGGTCACCATGTTGTCCCGCAGGTAGTCGAAACCGAACTCGTTGTTGGTTCCGTATGTGATGTCGCAGCGATACGCCGCCTTCCGGTCCTCGCCTTCAATGGCGTGGGTCACACAGCCCACGGTGAGTCCCAGGAAGTTGTAGATCTTTCCCATCCATTCCGCGTCACGGCTTGCCAGGTAATCGTTGACGGTAACCACGTGCACGCCCTTGCCGGTGAGTGCATTCAGGTACGCTGCCAAAGTCGCCACCAGAGTCTTACCTTCACCGGTTTTCATCTCGGCAATTCGTCCCTGATGAAGAACCACACCGCCGATGAGCTGCACCCGGAAGTGCTTCATGCCTACCGAACGCCACGCACCTTCCCGGCATACCGCAAAGGCTTCCGGCAGAAGGTCATCCAGGGTCTCCCCCTCGGCCAGTCTGTCCTTGAACTCCTGGGTTTTTCCCCGCAGCTCGTCATCCGTCAGCTTCTGCATATCCTCATCGTAAGCCTCGATACGGTCGACAATCTTCTCTACCTTCCGGACTTCCTTTGCATTAAGATCTCCGAATATTTTTTCCAAAAATCCCATTCAACTTCTCCTTTAATTAAAACTATTCATCTTCCTCCGGAATGTCCTCAATCCGGATCTGAACCATTAACGCCCTTCTTTCATCCGCCCGGGTTACCCGCACGTGAAAAATCTTATGTCTCGACCGATAGGTGAAGGTGTCTCCCACCTTTGCCAGCCGGTCCAGCTCAATCATCACCCAACCGTTGATGGTGGTGGCATTGATATCGATGTCCTCGCCCACCATCTCGAAGAACTTCTCCACGTTGGCGCCGCCGGCAACGGAATAGGATCCGTCGTACAGCCGGGTCACCTCCCGCATCTCGATGGCATCGTGTTCGTCGTAAATCTTTCCCACCAGCTCCTCGATGATGTCTTCCATGGTGACCAGTCCGGTGGTTCCGCCGTACTCATCCACGATGATGGCGATGTGGGTCTTCTTGGTCTGCATCTTCTTCAGCAGCACCGCCGCCTTGATGGATTCCGCCACATAGGCCACCGGCTTGATGTACTGCTCCAGCTCTCGGTTCTCGCCTACCACGTAATTGTGGAAGTCCTTCTGATTGATGATTCCGATAATGTTATCCAGGTCGTCCTCGTACACCGGAAGTCGGGAAAGCCCGCTCTCCTTAAAGGTCCGCCCGATTTCCTCCACCGAGGTTCCCAGCTCCACCGCCACGATATCCACTCGCGGGGTGATCACGTCGATGGCCTCCAGGTCGTCGAACTCGATGGCGTTGGTAATCAGCTCCTGCTGCTCCTTGCCGATGCTTCCGCCGATCTGGGCCTCTTCCACGATGGTAATCAGCTCATCCTCGGTGTAGGATCCGTTCTCCTGCGTCCCGAACAGCTTTCCCAACAGCTTTTTCCACAAGGAAAAGAGCACGTTCAGCGGCGTGAACAGCCACATCAGCCCCCGCATAATCGGTGCCGCAAAAAGCGCGAACCCTTCCGGGTGTTCTTTTGCAATATTCTTCGGAGAGATTTCCCCAAAAATAAGCACCGCCACGGTCATCACCACCGTCGATGCGGTCGGGCCCAACGAGCCGCCCAGCAGCGCAACGAACATCACCGTCGCAATGGCGGTCATGCCGATATTGGCAATATTGTTTCCAATGAGAATCGTGGACAGCAGCTTGTCGTACCGGTCCTCCAGCTTCAACACCAGCTTCGCGTTCTTCACGTCATCATTGGCCATATTCTTCATCTTAATGCGATTGAGGGATGTAAACGCCGTCTCCGTTGCAGAAAAGAAAGCGGATAACAATAACAGACATAAAATACTGAAAATATAGGCTGTCAAAAATTTCCTCCTGTCCCTAATTACAAATATGCTTACGCATCATTGAATTATACTATATTATTGTGGTGAATAAAAGAATTTCAACTATCGGGACTGTGGTTTTGGAAGGTTTTTTCAATAGATGGGGTGGGAAGTATAGATTGAATTGATAGGAATGAGGTAGGAATTTGATGGGACCTCGACAAAAAAACGGCAACGGAACTCACTCCGCCGCCTTGTCGTTCTTTTTTCACGCTTTTTTTGCCATTCGGGCAGCGGAAATAATGCATCCAGCCACAGCGATCCCGATTACCGCAATTCCCCATGCACTCAGGCCGGACACCAGCGTCATTGCGGAATAACTGTTTCCTTCAAAAATCTGTCCCTGACGATACACAAACAACAGCATCGCCGGAATGAACAGCAGATTTCCAATCAAGCAAACCGCTTCCTTCCGCAGAAGCCATCCGATCACCGCTATTGCCGTTGCCAAAAAGCATCCCGGGCTGAGCAGGAAGTCGATTCCCTGAATTCCATCCACTCCCGGCTGATTGCTGTACCAAACACAGGGGGTTAGCACCAAAATAAGTGCCGGAAATAAAAACATCTTATCTTTCATACGAGCCTCCTCTCTGGTTGTATAAGCATCATAGCATAGTACACTTTATTTGTACATCTATCTTTTTTAGCTTCCCAATCGGCGAGCCGCCGGATGCGCGCCCGGCCGGCAGGCTCCGGAGTGAAAAGTTGGCGCCTCGGAACGGTGGTTCAAGACTTTGCCGGGGGTGAGGCGCCAACTCGGACGACCGGCCCGAGGGCTCCGGGGCAAAATGTTGGCGCCTCGGAACGGTGGCACAAGGCTTTGCCGGGAGTGAGGCGCCAACTCGG